>DAOUET010000157.1:0-16554 GCA_034430155.1 Anaerolineales bacterium | reverse complement strand
CCAGCATCTCTTGTAGATCTGCCCGACTCAATTGTCCTTGGACATAGCCTTGAAAGAGAACCCTAACCTGCTCATCCGTGAAACGTTTGTGTAGTTGTCCCATTGATTCCTCCTTTTGAAGAAGGAGAAATCTACTGCAAATCCCGCTGGCAGCCCAGGTTTTCGGGTGTTCACTTTTCAGCTGGAAACAGTTCACTTTTAAAGTTTAGATGACACAGCCCCTAAAAATGTTGACATTGCGGAGCATATAAGGTAAATTAAGAGGTACAGCCCAACATGCCAAATGAGCCCACCCTCCACCTCATCGCCCAGATCAGGCATCTGCCTGAGATCCGGCGTTTTATCAAAGACCAGGCCACTGCCCTGCAGATCGATCCATCCAGCACCTACGATGTGCTCCTGGCGGTCACCGAAATGGTCACCAACATCCTGGTGCACGGCTATAAGGGCCAGCCCGGTCCACTCGAGATCCAGGTGGCGCTGAAAGGGGATGCCCTGGTGATCCGCCTGACGGATCAAGCGCCCCCT
This sequence comes from Anaerolineales bacterium, assembly GCA_034430155.1. Taxonomy (GTDB): domain Bacteria; phylum Chloroflexota; class Anaerolineae; order Anaerolineales; family UBA4823; genus DAOUET01. The sequence goes on along the minus strand of DAOUET010000157.1, from coordinate 16,026 downwards.
TTCGACCCAACGCGCTTGCCCGCTCCGGATATCAGGGTGCCCCTGGAGAAGCGCCCTTTGGGTGGCATGGGCATTTACCTGACCAAGGAATTTATGGACCGCGTGACCTATCGTTACACCCTCCAGGGTCAAAACCAGCTCACCCTGGTGAAAAGGGTGCATTACCCCGAGATACAAAAGGAGCACCAAGATGCAGATGACGGTTGATTACCCCCGGGAAGGCCAGGCGGTAGCCATCCTGGCTATCCATGGCGAACTGGACGCTTCCAATTTCCAGGACCTCATCGCCAAAGGCAAAGAGCTGTATCAGGCGGGCACCCGGCGCCTGCTACTGGACCTCAGTGACATGCTTTTCATGAGCAGTTCCGGCGTGGTTGCTTTACACAGCCTCATCCTGCTGCTGCGCGACCAGGCCCCCCTTGACCGCCAATCGGGCTGGGAGGCCTTTCACGCCATCGACCGGGAGCGCGGCACCGGCGTGCAGGCTTATGTAAAGTTGCTCAACCCCCAGCCCAAAGTAACCCTCACCCTGCAACAAACCGGTTTAGACGAATTCTTCGAGGTCTATGGCGACCTGCCAGCTGCATTGGCCTCCTTCTAATTTAACGTTACACGAGAGGCAATTAATCATGGAAATTACCGTATCAAACGACCAGGGGCGCGTGCCCGTCACCGTTTTTCACCTCAAGGGAGATCTGACTTCGGAGCAAGAGCTGCTCTCCCAGGCCCGCCAGGCCTACCAGGTAGATACCCGCTTCATTTTGCTCGATCTGGCTGGCGTGCCATACATGAGCAGTGCGAGCTTGAGCGCTTTGCACCAGATATTCAATATGTTACGCCGCGATACGCCCGTACAGAGCGATCGATTCGTTACCAAGGGCATTGTCGCCGGCACCTTCACCTCACCCCATCTTAAACTGCTCAACCCTTCCGCCCATGTCTTGGAGGTCCTGAAAACAGCTGGCTATGATATGTTCCTTGAGATCCATCACGATTACAAGAAAGCCATCGCTTCCTTCTGACCGATAACCTCACCTGGTGCCCTGTAAATTCTAGCCACCAGCCCACTTTTACGAGACTCTTTTAAACGCGATCATCTGGTTTAAGCCCGTATGGATAAATCCATCCTCAGCCGGGTACCTCTTTTTCCTACCCTGCCGCCTGCCGAGATCGAGGCCCTCGCCACCACCCTTCGAGAGCGACCTTATCCTGCCTAAACCGTGTTGTTCCGTGAGGGCGAGTATGGCGACCGGTTCTATATCGTCGTCGAAGGCCAGATTGCCATCCTCAAGGCTCTGGATACCCCTAACGAGCGCTTTCTGGCCATCCGTGGTCCTGGTGAATTCATTGGTGAAATGAGCTTGCTCAACCCCGATGGCTTGCGTACCGCCAGCGTGCGTCTGCATAGCGATGCGCGCCTGCTGGAAATGACCCGCGGCGACTTTGATGCCCTACTGGGGCGTGAGCCCACCATCGCTTATGAGATGTTGCGCGTTCTCAGCAATCGCTTGCGACAGGCCCATAACGAATCCATCCGCGAGTTGAAGGAAAAGAACCGCAGGTTGGCCGAGGCCTACGCCAATCTAAAAGCCGCCCAGCAGCAGATCATTCAGAAAGAAATCCTGGAGCGTGAGCTACTCCAGGCTCGCGAGATCCAGGAAAGCATGCTCCCCAGAGAGTTGCCCATTTTTGAAGGTTTTGACCTGGGCGCCCGCATGCTGCCGGCTCACATGGTTGGTGGAGATTTCTTCGATGTCATTCCTTTGGATTCCGATAACCTGGCAGCGCGTCAACCAGCTGTTGTTGGGCATGAACGCCCGGGGGTTTTTCGTCACCGTGCTCTATGAGGTTTTACAGCGCACCAGGCGGGAATTCGTCTATGTTAGGGCGACGCATGAAATGCCTATCTTACAGGCGGGAAGCGGGCAAGCCTTGCCGGTTAGCTTGGGTCGTGGCCAAACCCTGGGTATCTTTCCCAATCCGGTCCTCGAAACCAAGAGCTTACCGGTCGCCTCTGGCAGTACCTTGTTGCTCTATACGGATGGCGTAACCGAGGCCAGGAACGGGCAAGGTGAATTCTTCGAACTCGACGGATTGCAGGCGGCCCTGCCTGCGCTCGTGGAGGCATCTGCTCAAGGGCTTTGTGACGGCCTGGTTCAGACCTTGCTGGATTATCACGGTGTGGCCCCTCAGGAGGATGATATCACCCTGGTGGCCGTCAAAGCAGCTGGCTAGCCGTGCCCATTTTCTCGAGCGCTTTCCCCTCCCATACCGAGACTCACAACCCTATACGCACCATCAGGATGTGGATCCCAGCAGCCAGCCCGGCGCAGACCGGGATGGTTAACAGCCAGGACTCGACAATTCTGCTGGCTGCTTCCCATCGAATTTTGTTCAGCTGGTCGGCCGCGCCCACTCCCAGGATGCTGGAGGTGACTACCTGCGAGGAGCTCACCGGTCCCCCCAGCAGGGCAGACCCCAGGATCACTGTCGTGGCCGCCAGCTGCGATGAAAAGCCGTGCACGGGCCTGATTTTATAAAAGCAGCCTCCCAGAGTCCTGATTAATCGTTGCCCACCGAAAAAGATACCCACGGCGATAGATCCGGCGCTCAGCGCCATCACCCAGATAGGCACGCGAAAGCTGGGCAAGACGCCACTGATCACCAATCCGAGAGAGATCAGTCCCATGGTTTTCTGGGCATCGTTGGCGCCATAGCTCAATGCCAGAATGATCCCCGTAAGGATTTGGAAGCGTTTGAAGAGATTATTTATGCTTGGCGGTGCTTCGGCTGCCAGATGGTAAACCACTTTTATCACCAAGTAGCCAACTATCAAGCCCAAGGGGGGTGAGATGAACAACGATAACAGGACCTTGATCAAACCACCCAAACGGATCACCTGCAAGCCGGTGCCCGTCGCCACCGCCCCCAAGATGCCGCCCAGCAGCGCATGGGTCGAACTGCTCGGGATGGAAGCCAGCCAGGTGAACAGATTCCAGGCCACTGCGCTGGCTAATGCCGCCAAAATCTCGTAGATCGTGATCGTGTTGGTTGCCACGATATCCTGCCCAAACGTGCGCGCCACTGCCACCCCAAAAATGAAGGGGCCAAAAAATTCTGCCACGGCTGCGATGCTCAACGCTCTGCGGGTGGACATCACCCGGGTTGAGACTACGGTCGAGACGAAATTGCTGCCATCGCGCAGCCCGTTTAAGATGTCAAAGGTTATCGATAAACCGATTAAGATAAAGACGGCTTTCAATTTGTGCTGGCTTTCTGCGGGCCTCATCGTTCACGGGCGCCCGGGTCAGCTCTCCACTAAACCTGGCGTAGCCCACAAACGGTTATCCCCTCCCAAAAATTTTACTCCTACCGGCTCGGGTGATCTCATCCCGTTACTGGCTGGGAGTTTTCATTTCTGCTATCGTTGGCTGGCTGCTCTGCCCTCATGCGCCCTGAGCGACATGAAGGGCGCTGGCAGGGCGCTTCTGAATCAGGCACATTTAAAGTTTGTACCCGATTTGTCGCAAGAAGCTCTTGCGCCAGGCGATGTCGTCTTCGCCTTCTACCCCTTTTGGAGGGTAGCCGTCTACCACGCCCAGAATGCCGCGTCCCTGCTCTGTTTCGCTGATGATCACCTGCACGGGATTGGCGGTCGCACAGAAAATGTGGCACACTTCTGGGACCATCTTGACCGTGTTGAGCACGTTCACCGGATAATAGCCTTCGCCCAGGAACAGGATGAAGCTGTGACCTGCCCCGATCGCTTGGGCGTTTTTCCTGGCAAGCTCGATCATGGCCGCTTCGGTGCCTGTCCAGCGCACCAGACATTTGCCGGAGGCCTCGCAGAAAGCCAGGCCAAACTTGATCCCTGGCACCGCCGTCACCAGGGCTTCGTGCATGTCCTCGACCGTTTTGATGAAGTGGGTCTGGCCCAGTATGAAGTTGGTCTCTTCGGGTTTCTCGATTTTGACAGTGGTAAGGTTCATTTTTCCTCCTGCTGCAACTCAGCCGTGGTCTCTCCAGGATCCCTGAAGGAGTATATATCAAGGTGATTCTCCTGTCAAAAGGGAAACCCCCATGGTGCGCACGCAAATGTTGTCAGGAAAAAGGAGCCTGCGGTAGGATAAGGTTTTGACAGACCAAACTACCGGAGGCTCCAGATGAACTATAACATTGAAACGATCAACGGGCTAGCACAACAGTTGGCCGAAATCTTCAAAGTGGCGGTCATGGAACGACAAAAAGCGGGCACAGGGACACCGCTCATCGCAGAAATCGAGAACGGCATGCGGGAAGCCTTGAGGCAGATTGGGAAGCAGGCCTTGGGGATATTCTTGAGTTCCATGCAAGCAACCCCTGGCAGCGAGATCGACTGTCCGTGCGGTGGGGAACTGCGTTACCAGCGAATGCGGGCTGCGAAGGTGATCAGCGTGTTTGGGAGAGTGACTTATGAGCGGGTGTATTACGCAGCCGATGCCTCCGCCGGGCTGGCTCGCTGCTGGCAGGCTCAGAGGCAACAGGAGGCTGCCTGGCAGGAAGCGCAGTACGTCTGGGATTATACAGAACATCGGGGGGAGAAAGGTATGGAGTTCCCTATATTAGCTTATATAACTTGTGCAGATATATTTGAGAGCCATGGAGACGGGGAAAAAGCCCTTACAGCTATCCAAGTGGGCTACCGGGTATTGATGGAACGCGCCGACAAGATCAGTGATCCCGACTGGAGAAAATCGTTTTTGGAGAATGTTCCTGAGCATCTCGCTCTCATCGAAATGTGGGAAGGCCTTTCCAGAAAATAATCGGGAGATACACAGTTAGATTTCTTGGGAGGTCAGTGAGGCCTGCCCACCCAAGAAAAATCCATAAACCACATAATTCTTGAACATATTATATCCAAGGAGATAACAGTTATGGCTAATCTTAAGAAACTAAAATTGGCATACTGGAACGTCGATGATTGGGAGGTGTTAAACGGTAGTGGCTTAGACGTGAAGAATAAGCCTGCCAGAGGCATCATCGAGGTCGAAATATCCGAATGGATTGGCGACCCCCCGATTGCCTCAGGTGTATAAGCGAATCTGGATTTGGAGACAAGGACTCGTATTCGCTACCTGAAGAAGAATACTATTTTTGCCAAAAGTTGCGTTACCCCGAACTCTTTAACTTGGAGGTGAATTTCTTGCGGAACTTCGCAACTTTTGGCGCGATGATTATCCGGCAGTATCCCTGGCCGGGGTTTTGTTTGAAGTATCCCTGATGGTACTGTTCAGCTTTGAAGAAGGTCTCGAAGGGTATGACTTCCGTCACGAAAGGTCCATCCCAGATGCCAGCTGCCTGCATTTCTCTGATGACTTGATTGGCGGTGGCTTTTTGTTCTTCGGTATGGTAAAAGATTGCCGAGCGGTATTGGCTGCCTACGTCCGCTCCTTGCCGGTTAAGCGTGGTCGGGTCGTGGAAGGTGAAGAAGATTTCCAGGATTTCCTTATAAGAAATAACCTGTGGGTCAAACCGGATTTGCACGGCCTCGGCATGCCCCGTAGATCCCGTGCAGACCAGCTGGTAGCTGGGATTAGGCACCCTACCGCCTGAGTAGCCTACTTCCACCTTTTCAATGCCCTTCAGGTCCGCGTAGATTGGCTCCAGACACCAGAAGCAACCGCCCGCCAGGGTGGCTATCTGCTTCCCTTTCGGGACGAGATTTGTTTCACTATTATTTGGTTTCATGTGCAAAATTTCCTGGTTGGATATATGAATGCCTATATTTGCTGTGGCCTCTGCAATCAGCAATATCTTTCTTCTGGCAGGTAAGTTATAGATAGGATAACTAGACCAGATCTTACCCCTAATTCTCTGGTTCAAGGTCGATTTTTAATTAGTCGATAGCATCTGGGGGATTTACCGAATTTTATAGAAGCCAGCGTTACCCTTTATAGACCTTTCCGCCAGTTTGTGAATTTCCATAATTTGGCGGTAAGGTTCGGCTTCGGGTTGCAGCAAGTGATGGCTTACTCATGCTGGGGTCACAAGGTATTTTTTAAAATGCAACATTAGCTGAAAATCATCAATCGGCGGACAGCGAGGAGGGGGGAAGGCAGGCCCCTCCTCGCTCGCTGAAGGAGTTCCTGGTAACCAGGAATTCCTATGAATAAGCGTTTACCCAATCGGGATACTTTGAATATAACCATGAGTGCAACTTGTGTGCCAACCTCTCAGACGATTTATGGTTCTTCTTTATCACCCCGGATTGGATTAAATTTTGATGATAGAAATCATCTCTTATCTGTCACAGATAAAATGGCAGGTGGTTTGCCAATGAGGAGTGGGCCTGACTGCTTCCATGCTCTTAACGTGTTGGCCAGTTTCTACTTCGATAAAGCGTTGAGACGCCAGTGGTATGGTTTGTAACTTAAATGCAGTCTGGCCGCTTTCTCTCCCGGCCAGGGGCGAGGCTCATCTTCAAGCATGTGGTGCTCAAGAAGTTTATGACCCCTTGGTAACCCGCAAAATCCTTTCTCTACCGGTAAAAAATTGGGGGCATTTTACCGCAAGAAGGTTTGCGTCAATTCTCACATCGGCATTTACAAGATTGCCTGCCGCCAGATCCAGCAGTGCGAGCAAATACCAACTATAATAATAGCGGAGGCACCTATGGATGATTGGAGCGTTTCCAAGGAAATAGAAAAACTCGCCTCAGAAGGGCCGCAATCTGCATTAGAGCGCAAGCTTATCAACGAATATCTGCAGAAGAAGGGCTATCGAATCGATGATCTTCAGGTTTTACCCAAAGAAGAAGCCAAGCAGCTGCTGAAAGAAGCTTCAAGCTATGCCTCTCTAAAGCTTGCTGAAGTTGAAGCCCGGGCGAAATTTCGTAAAAGCATAAGTGGTCCTTCCTAGCCTTGAGAAGCTGGTTCTTTAGGCGAGGAGGCCTAATCTTTGAGTTCCCCATCTGCTGCCAACCCTCCCTTGTAAGCCGTCCTGTTATTCGTCAACGGGCATCAATGGTGGGAAATTTGTGGATTCAACAGGTGCATATCCCGTGGCAGCTACCTTGGAATATAAGGGTTGCTACTCCCAGAACCTCGCTTGAAGGGGGTTTAAATGCGTGCCCATGCTGGGCACGGCTTAAAGTCTTTTTTCGAATTTGATGCGATTGGATCTAGGGCGGGAAAGAGGGGTTTTCTGTAACAGGCGTGCCAGCCATAAGCGCCAGCGTAGCTGCCTCCAGGTGAGGATAGCCTGGGTCTGGCTGTCAGCGTCCGGCGGGTGAGGGCTGTATGCCGAAAGGGCGTACCATTCGGTTAGAAGGCGAATTTCTTTGGCAGCTGGCGAGATAACCCCGGTGAAACGCCTTGTATATGTGAAATTACTTATGCGCAAGGCAAACGAAGTGGCGAATTCATAAGGTGTATCTCCGAGTTTGGATGGCACCGCCAGGTATTGCCCGTTGCTGCAAAGCCGCCTGAATATTGCATAAAATAAAGCCCGGGGGGTGAGGCGCTTCAGGCCCCTGATGTCGATGAATAGGCGTGTGCTCAACCCCAGCAGCAGGAATAACAACAGGGCGATTCCGCCATAGAGCCAATATTGCCAGATGTGAAACGTAACCTGTCCTGAGTCAACCCTGCTTCCGGCGTTTACCTCCGGTAGTTCGAATCCTGGTTCATCTTGAGGTCGATCCAGGGCGGGTAGTCCGGCAGTCGGCTCAAACTCGATCCACCCGTAACCGGGAAAGAAGATTTCTGGCCAGGAATGGGCATCCGCGGCGGTCACGATATAGCGGTCATTCAGGGCGTCATAAGTTCCGCTGGCGTATCCGATTGCCAAGCGCGCTGGCAATCCTGCGGCGCGCGCCAGCACGACCATGGCGCTGGCATAATAATCACAATATCCACGCTTTCGCGTGAAGAGGAAGTAATCGACGATATCACCACTTGGCGGGCGATCAGGCATATCCAGGGTGTATGGATACGTCCTTAAAAAACTTTCAATCGAGCGTGCCCGGTTGTATGGTGTTGGCTGGGTAGCGGTCAGGTCGAGGGCGAGGTTGAGCACCCGTTCCGGAAGGCCAGCCGGTAATTGCAGGTAACGTTCCTGCACCCAGGTTGGATAATATTCTCCGGCGTTCCGCAGTTGTGATGTGCCAACCATTGGGACAATCGATTCAGCCTGGTAAGTGCTGGCGGAAGTAAGCGCGCCAAAGATATCATACACATCCAGGTTTAGCGAAGACATGGTTTCATTTCCTGGGAGGTTGGTTTGGGTGGTAGGGCGCCAAGCGATCGAATAATCCTGGTTTAGCGCGGCCAATAGCCCGGCCGCATAAATCGGCTGAAAGCCTCCTCCGCCGCTCCCATTTAACACTACAGTTTGGCTTAACAGGCGGTAGCCAGAGGATCTCGCTACCCCGTTTTGATCATCCAGCTTGATTGCCCATTGGTTGGCCCGATAGGCAGTTGTACTGGTTTTATTTGTCGACCAACCCCGACCTGAATAATGGTCATAGGTCAGGCTGCGCCAGTAATAACGCGGGGGGGAAGCCTCTGGGGTTTCTCCCAGAGCACCGCTGGCATGATCGTCGGTCTGTATCAGCATCACGATTTGTTTTTTCAACTCAGGCCCGGAACCGAGCAGATGCTGGCGCGGCAAACCGGCTGAATATAGTCCGTCTAAGGGATTAGCTGGTTGGGGGAGCGGTTTGAACCCTAAGGATTCTGCCATCGCACCAGCTGGGCTGGCTGAGCTGATGGTTTGCCTGTGGAAGAGGTCGGCGATCTGCCGGATTGAAAAGTAGGGGGTCAGCATGCTGGCCAGGACCAGCACGATGGTTAGAAAAACAGATAATATCGTGATGTCAAAGCGAATCTCTTCAAAATAATCCACCTGCTTCGCTTGCCAGGTTTTTTCTTGGTTAATGGCGCTCGTTAATGCGATTAGAAGCAGTGTCCCGCCGAGCATAAGGGGTATCGTCGTCGGGCTGGCACGCACGTAGTTAAGGCTAGCAGCCAATAACCCCCCGGCAGGAAGCACGCCAAGCAGTGGGCGTTGCCAGCGGCGAACGGTCCAGCTGGCCCAAGCGCAGACGAACCAGATGGCAAAACTCCACACCAGGATGGTGGCCACTGGATCGAAATTTGGCTGGCTTCCGAAAAGCCCCCATATCCAAGTGCTGGTGCGAGTCACTAAAGTCACAAAGCTAGCCCCTAATAGGACCAGGGATTCCAACAACGGGGTCCAATCAAGCTGCCATGGCCAGCCATGACCCGTAAGGTTAACCAATGTTGCCAACACATCCCGCAAGGGGAAGGATAGACGACCAACCCACACCAGGATAACCAGGATACCGGCTGTCAAGGTCAGGGAACTCCCCACCCGGTCTGATAAGCGTGTGCGGGCGAACCACCACCCCGAGAGCATCCCGAAGGCCGAGAGAGGCACAAATACAGCCAAATCGAGGTTCTTTAATGCTTCGCTTAGACCCGCCAATAGGCTGGAAATGATCAGGGCGATCAGGATCAGCGATAGGAGCGATGACGTACCGATCTTATCAAGTGACCAACGGAATGACCGTTGCAATCCCTCCAGGATCATGAAAGCACTTTCCAGCTCGTGTCGGCAGGTGTCTTTAGCGGGATGGCGCGTCCAGTGAGGCTGACACGCCACTCCCACTGACCTTTTACCCCTGGTCGTGCTTCGGGGTGGTCGAGCAAATCGCGAGTGATGACATAACGCGCCATGCCCAAATCCGCCAGCAGCCCCACGCATGCGTCGGGCGTTTGCCTGCCTCCAAAAGAGGACGGATCGATGAGTATGATGGTAGGTACGGCGCCGCGCCATAGTAAGGGGATCAAAGCCTCGATCCATTCCCCCCGGACGTTGGGCGTGATTATGACCAGGCTGCTGCGTTGACCAATTGCCGGTTTATTGCGTCTGAAGAGATCAGCCAGCGAATCTGTTCCTGGGCTGACGGTGGCCAGCGCTCGAAAGATTTCCCATCGCTGGCTGTCGCCTGCCTGGGGCGATAACCAAACCAGCTGCTTGCCAGTCACCACCAACCCGACCGATTCGCCCTTGCATATGCCGCGATCGGCTAAGGAAGCCGCCAGAATGACGCCGCTTTCCTCGGTAGTATCCCAATCTTGCCCAGCCTGGACACTTTTATCCAGATCTAGAAAAATCCACCAATCTCCAGCGGGTGTGCCATCAAAAAGGCGGATGAAAGTTATACCACGCCGGGCGGTCGTGCGCCAATGGATCCAGCGTAAATTGTCGCCTGGGATGAACTGCCGTACGCTGGCAGCGCTGACGGTTTTTTCAAAGGCGCTGAGCCTCGGGCGGCCACTTCCACTCCTGCCTCCGGGAGCCACTTCGATGTCGGCGAGAGGTACGATCGGTGGGGTAACCAATAAGGTAGCCTGGACCGGGTCATGCATTTCGAGGGTATAAATCCCAAAGGGATCACCGCTGCTGAAGGTGGTAGGGCCCAAGGTAAATAGACCGCGACGCTGGCAGACGCCTCTGGTCGTCCAACGGTTAGTGGCATTGCCATCGACGCCACTCACCCGGCTGGCACAATAACCGGGTAAGTTCGAGTGATCCATTACCTCCACCCATAGCGCTGGCACCCAACCTTCGTTCTTGAGGGTGAAGCGCTCTTCCAAACGGTCCCCTACCTGCGCCCATCCGTAGCGTATTTCACGCATTAACCCTAAATTCCGAGCCAACAAACGCACCCATAGGAAGCTGATCAACCACAATCCGGCCAGACCCACGATGAGTTTTACCCAGATAGGGGAGGGATCGATAAATTGCATGATGAGCAGCAATCCTACCACTGTGGGCAACAGGCGAGACTTGAGGTAGATGCGGGTCTGAATTTGCATATTGCGTGGGTTGGTCTAGGTGTTTACGCTAAAATAAATTCGGGCATTGCAAGGGAGCTTCATCCGGAAATGCATAACCGCTATTATTGATTATAGCATCGGCGCTCTGGAAGGATAGAGGCTTGAGTGGAGCCCCGCCTGCCATTTGACCCCTGGTTGGTTATCCCTTTGTTTAACCCAAAGCGCCACCCAGTTCCTATAGCGAGGCTGGGTGGCACCTATGAGAGATACCGTGTTGAAAGATCAGTTTAATCTTCCGCCGGATGAAATGCTTTTTGAGCCCATGCTACGCTGGGGATTTTCTCTCCTGCCTGGACAGGGACTTTCAGGCGATTTTCAAATGGGGTTAACGGGCATGACCAGTGGTTGTTATAAGCGCAGTAGGGGTTATAAGCCAGGTTGAAATCTATTAGGAACTTGCCGTTGACCAGCGCTTCAGGTTCCAGATAGCGCCCTGCCGGGTAGGTCTCGCTTCCCGCCAAAGAGTCCACAAAGGGCAAAAAGAAGCCTTGGTCGTTGACGTAGATGGTCAATTCGGCTTGCTCCCCATTTGCCATAAAGCGGAACTTGCCGTAGCGCCGGTAATTCTGGATATCCCCGGTAGAGGTCTGCATCTGAATTTTTGTTTTGTCTTGAAACTCTTCTACCGGCACTTCCAATCGCAGGTCAGGGTTTTCAGGGAAATAAGCCAGCCCGTGAAAATTGCGCTTCTGTTCGGGGGTGAGTGGGCTTTGCGGGTGGTCGGCGAAAAATTTGTCTTTGCTCAAACGGAATGATTTTAAATCCACAATATTCCTCCTTGGTCTAGTCTTCATTATAGTAGACTTCTTGGTTGCACGATTTCTTACCAAAATGAAGTCCGTAAGGGCCACTTCTTAGCCTGCTCTCCCCGAATTTGACCGTATGTTTGTATGGCCCTTTTTTGTAAGAAATTTTAGCCTTAGGGCGTCTTGATGGCAGGCTGTAGCTATAAACGCTCAAGCCAAAGCATACGTGCGTAAGGGGACGCCTTTGGGTGAGATGATTGATGACCAATCGGACGGATGGCCAATAGTTGATATTTGAGCAAGTCACGATGTATTTCATGTTTATATTAGAGAGGTAAATTGATGTCCACGGAGGCGATCTTTCCCAATTTAACGGGTTGGGAACCAACCCGCGATACTTTGCACGCTTATAGCCGGGTAATAGGTGTAATCCCTCGCGCCCATGCTGAATTCCACCCCAGGTGGTGGCACATCAGCTTGAAGGTGCAGCCGGATGGTCTGGCAACCGACCGGATGCGCTTACCGGATGGCGGCACTTTCTGGTTGAAAATGGATTTGGTGAACCACAAGGTGATCCTCTTCGCGAAGGAAATCAGGTTGGCCGAATTTAGCATGTTGAATGGGACCTCTGCTTCTGCATTTGGCGACCAGGTGTTGAGCGCCCTGGCGGACTTGGGTCTTAAAACTGATTATGTCCGTAAAAAATTCGAAAGCGATAAGCCCCGGCCTTATGATGCGGTGCATGCAGGGAAATATCTTACCGTCATCGTGAATGTTGATCGCATTCTTAAAAAGCACCGCGATAGCTTGAGCGGCGAGCGCGGCCCGGTTCAGCTTTGGCCGCACGGCTTCGACCTGGCATTTGAGTGGTTTGGAAAGCGCTTGGTGAAGTACACAGAAAATGATAAGGAGAAAGAATCGCCTGCACAACTCAACCTAGGTTTCTCGCCGGGCGATTCCAGCCACCCCAAGCCGTATTTTTACTCCAACCCCTGGCCCTTTGAGAAAGAGGCTCTGGTGAATAAACCTCTCCCAGCAGGGGCTCGCTGGTTTACCGATAGCTGGCAGGGAAGTATCTTGCCTTATGCTGAATTGATGGGAGACAGCCAGGCGGAAGAACGCCTGCTTGAGTATGCCAGATCTGTCTACCAGATCAGCGCGCCGACATTGATGGGTGAAGGCGGCGAGTAACCATCCTGCTGGAAACACGACCGCTAAAGGGCGGTTAAGATCCAAAAAAGCACTACACAGCTGACCGAATCCTAGCCAGGGTTAAGAAACGCAGGGGATACATCTTCCTGTAAGATTAGGGCAGCCCGGCTCGTTAAACATTTGTGAGTGAGCAGCCGCTTGAACTGGATGAACCGCCAAATTAAAATACAGAAAAACAAGCGTAAAATCAATCGGAGGTATCAAAATGCGCATGCGAGCCGTTTGGAATGGCACAGTCGTGGCCGAGAGCGACCAGACCATCGTCGTGGAGGGCAATCATAATTTCCCGCTTGATGCGATTAAAAAGCAGTATTTTCATGAAAACGAGCGCCACACGATCTGCCCCTGGAAAGGTGTAACCAGTTTAGTAGTTACGCAGTTCAGGGGAAAATCGGGGGTGTTTGGACGGGTAACGCCCGCCCAAACACCCCCATCCTCCCACCAACTGCGCAAGTCCTCCAGTTATTACGATTTAGAGGTAGATGGGGATATCAACCGCAGCGCGGCCTGGTATTACGCTCAACCCAGCCCCGCGGCGCGATAGATTCAGGGCTATGTAGCTTTTTGGAACGGCGTCGTAGTTGAATCGGTTACGGACGCTGCCGCGGCAGACATAAGTAATGTTCTTTAACGGGTGAAAAAATTCTTGGGAAGCTGAGGGCTGAATTGGCAGAAGTAGCACCGCGCTCCTGAAAGGATTGAAAAAGAATGGCGAACATAACTACCATCGTGATCTTCGGAGCCTCCGGCGATTTAACCAGGAGAAAGCTCATCCCGGCTTTGTTTAACCTGTATCGCAAGGGTCGCTTGCCGGAAGATTGTCTCATCCTTGGTTCTGCAACTAAAGGTTGGAAGCATGAAGACTTTCGCCAGGCAGTTCACGACGGTGTACAGGCCTTCGCTGGTTTTCAATATACAGAAGAGCAATGGTCTCGATTCGAATCCCGTCTTTTTTATCGTTCGGGGCAATTTACTGACCCTGAAGATTTCAAGCGGCTATCTCAAACCCTCGCCGATCTGGAAGGTGGCCCGGCTGACCGCTTGTATTATCTGGCCACTCCACCGCGTTTATTTTCAGATATTGTCGCTAATCTGGGAGGTTCCGATTTGGTTCAGGAAAAGGATGGTTGGCGTCGCGTAGTGATCGAAAAACCATTTGGCACTGACTTAGATTCAGCCCGGACGCTTAATCAAGCTGTTCACAAGGAACTGGAAGAAAAGCAAATCTACCGAATCGATCACTACCTTGGTAAGGAAACCGTCCAGAACCTCCTGGTCTTCCGCTTCGCCAATGCCATCTTCGAACCGGTATGGAATCGCAACTATATCGATCATGTTCAGATCACTGTGGCAGAAGAAGTTGGAGTCGGTCATCGAACGGGTTATTATGACGGCGTCGGTGTCATGCGGGATATGTTCCAAAACCACCTCTTGCAGTTGCTTTCTTTGGTGGCGATGGAACCCCCTGCTTCTTTCGAGGCTGATGCTCTCCGGGATGAGAAGGTGAAAGTGCTCAAAGCTGTCCGCCCCATCCCGGCTAAGCAGGTTTCAGATCATTTGGTTCGTGGCCAACATAATGGATATCGAGAAGAGCCTGGGATTAGACCGGATTCGCAAACCGCCACTTATGCGGCTTTACAATTGTTTGTAGACAACTGGCGTTGGCAGGGGGTCCCGTTCTATCTGCGTTCCGGGAAGCAGCTGGCTGAGAAGTGCACGGAGGTCATCATCCAGTTCAAATGCCCTCCATCATTAATGTTCCCGATGCCGCCAGGGGAAGGGATCACGCCCAACCTGCTGGCTATTTGCCTGCAACCCGATGAGGGCGTTCATTTGCGTTTCGAAGCAAAAGTTCCGGATACGGCGGCTAGCATGCGCTCAGTAGACATGGAGTTCCATTACCGCGATTCTTTTGGCCCAATGGCAATCCCGGAAGCCTATGAGCGCTTGTTGCTGGACGCGCTGCATGGTGACCCTGCGCTTTTCACCCGTGATGATCGTACCGAGATAGCCTGGGCGCTCATCGACCCTATCATCGCCGGTATGCATGCAGCCGGAGGGCCGGCGCTTGAGGTTTATACCCCAGGTACTTGGGGGCCCTCAGCAGCCGATGATTTCCTTGCCCGCCATGGGCGATCCTGGTTGCGGGGGTGCGGGGGGCATCACTGATCCATCTTATTTATGACACTGCCTCAACAATTACTTCTAGCTGCCCCTCGATTTTGAGTATCTGGGCTCTGCAGTATCCGCCTGAGGTCCGTTCGAAAAATATGCTTTCAAGCCAGCCTTATAATGGTATCTTTTGCGAAGATCGCTCCCACCTGCAGACCAATCCGGCGGTAAAGATCTGCTGGCACACCGATGTCCGCCAGGTAAAGATCGCCCACGAAAGGTTTGGCTTGGGGGGAGCGTAAACCGGTTTTCGGTAAGGCCAGTGTCAAAGTTGCCGTGGCACGTATGCACGGCGTGCCTGGAATTCCGCTGGTCGTATCCAACCCAGAAGGAGTATCTAAGGCCAGGATGGTGCATTCCCGATTGTTCCCCCAATTTATCCACTCAACCGCCGCGCCGACTGGATTCCCTTGTAAGCCATAGCCGATAATCGCATCAATGATCAGGTCAGGCTGCTCTGGCGGGTTTGAAGCCTGCTTTGTACCAGGGACACCCATCTTCCGCAGGATATCCCATTGGTGAGAAGGCACTTTCCTCAAGCTATTTCGCTCTTTGACCAAGAGCGCCCATACCCGTGCTCCCCAGTTATGCAGGTGGCGAGCTGCAACCATACCACCACCGCCATTATTACCTGCGCCGCATAAGATCACAACTTTCTGACCGGTGAGATCCCCTGTAAGCATGCGCTGCGCCTGGATGGCTAAGGCGCGTCCTGCGTTTTCCATCATTTGGATCAGCAGGATGCCGTATTGTTCGGTCATCAGCCGATCTACGTCGGCCATCTGTTTGGTTGTCAGGCTGGGAGGTTGCATAGCCATACGATCCCTCTGTGCTCCGCAATTAGACGCATAGTTTGATCTAATTGACGAATCAGACTGAAGTCGTACAATTGACATGGCAAGGTGTCATTCTCTGAGGGAGCAAAGCGACCGAAGAATCCCTGAATTGCTCGATTAAAACGGTCGTAACATGGACTCTTCGCTTCCTTAGGC
>DAOUET010000156.1:0-35039 GCA_034430155.1 Anaerolineales bacterium | reverse complement strand
TGAGTAAAAAATACCACAATGCGGGCAAGGAATGGGTTTGGCAGTATGTCTTTCCTGCTTCTCAACGGTCCACCGATCCGGAATCGGGTGTGGTGAGACGCCATCATTTACATCCCAGCGCAGTGCAAAAGGCTGTCCGGCGCGCTGCTCAAAAAGCGGGATTAGACAAAAGAGTTACTCCACACACTTTCAGGCACTCCTTCGCCACCCACTTGCTGGAAGCAGGCTATGACATCCGCACCGTCCAGGAATTGCTCGGGCACAAAGATGTCAAAACCACCATGATCTACACCCATGTGCTCAATCGCGGGCCCAAAGCCGTGCGCAGCCCGCTGGATGAGGTTTTCTAGATTTAGAAAAAGGCAAAAAACCCCGGTTTTCTCTCGGTAAATTCGACCAATCAATTGGCAATTCCGCCAGCTTCTCTCGCTGCTCGAAACGAAATCAAGCGATTGTCAGTAATGCAGCAGATGGATGACTAGCAACTGAGCGTGACAGAAGCGGCCAAGCACCTGGGGTTATAGCCTCGCCAGGTGCACGGTTTGTTGGGTAAATATCGTGAGAAAGCAGCGCAAAGTAAGGCGAAGCAATTATCGTCCGGCTCTCGATCTGAACCTGAGTTTTCACAGGCTAGGGTGAGAGCCGGTTTCTTGATTCTCTCGCATCAAGCTGCCGGTTTGCCGATCGATAAGTACATTTTGCCAGGTCTATTTCTGATTTCCAGGAGGTAGGATATCCCATTAACCTCAATAAGCAACCTTGCGGGTTTTTTTCCGTATATATTTATGTGTACCAAAAGATACAATTGCTACCTAAGGTTTGCAAATCTAGGTGAAGATGAAAACAAACACCAGCCAGTCTCTGGCTATCGAAATTACGCGGGCGGCCAGTAAACAAACCTACTATACGATTCGTTTTCTCGTGGATCGCGAACTCGTCCCCAATGCTTACCGGGCCTACGCATATTTCCGCTGGGTAGACGATTGTCTCGACGCCGAAACAGGCTGGTTGTCTGAAAGGATCGCTTTTGTCAATCGCCAGCAGTCCCTCCTGGAGACTTGTTCTCGCCGAGAGGCACCTGGCAATTTCAGCGTTGAAGAACAGATGCTGGTGGATTTAGTCAGAAATGATGGAAAAAAGAACCGCGGTCTGCAATCCTATCTCCGCAATATGATGGCTGTAATGAAATTCGATGTGGAGCGTCGCGGCCGCTTGATCTCGCAAGCCGAGCTATCTGAATATTCACGATTGCTTGCAACCGCGGTCACGGAGGCCTTGCATTATTTTATCGGTCATAATTGTTCCCCACCTGGTAGTGAAACCCGTTATCTGGCAGTTCGTGGTGCCCATATCGTCCATATGTTGCGCGATATGGTGGAGGATACTGCCATTGGATATTTTAATATTCCGGGTGAATATTTAGAAACGCATGCCATCTCTTTTAAAGATGTGAACAACCTTTCTTATCGAAAGTGGGTCTCCAACAGAGTGCGGCTGGCCCGCATGTATTTCAGGATTGGCAGGGATTATCTCTCCCAGGTAAAAAACCCCCGTTGTCGTTTGGCAGGCTTCGCTTATATAGCCCGGTTTGAATGGACCCTGAATGCGATCGTGCGGGATGGCTATCGCCTGCGGGCTGCATATCCCGAACGGAAAAGCCTGCGAGCCGGGTTATGGATGGTCTGGAGGACGTTGTCATCCATATTGGGCTTGCACAGGCAGAAGGCTAGATCTGGTCAGCTGGCCATTCAGCCAGCTCAATATGATGAACGATGAAACCTAAATCTGTGATTATTGTTGGGGCAGGCGTCGGTGGGATCAGCGCTGCCATTCATCTGGCAAAGCGCGGCTTACATGTGACCGTGGTGGAGAAAAATTCTCATCCCGGCGGGCGCTGTGACCGCTTCAGCCGAGAGGGTCATTACTTTGATACTGGCCCGACCCTGCTGGTCATGCCCTTGTTGTACGAGGCGGAATTCTCTGCTCTGGGCGCTTGCATGCACGACCTGCTGGATCTGCAGCGGGTTGATCCGACCTATCACCTGGTCTTCGACGATGGCAGTCAACTGGCACTTACTTCCGACATGAAGGCTTTGCAGGAGCAGATCGAATCGATCGAACCGGGCGGATTTCAGGGATTGACCCGCTATATGGATGAAGGCCAGCGTCATTATCGTTTGGGTATGCAAAAATTGGTCAATCGAGACTTCCGAAAAATTACCGAATTCTTTAACTTAGGCAATTTGCCCCTTCTTTTTCAACTGAAGCCACTGGTCAATCACTATGGCAATATGTCTGCTTATTTCGATGACCCGCGTTTGAAGGCAGCCTTCACTTTCCAGGACATGTATATGGGTTTGAGTCCCTTTGAAGCACCTGCCACCTTCTCTATGATGCCTTATACCGAATTTGCGCATGGTGTCTGGTATCCTAGGGGCGGTATGTACAGCATAGTGGAAGCGCTTATGTTCCTGGCTCTCCAGGCAGGGGTGCAATTCGTTTTCAATACGGCGGTGGAGCAAATTGATGTGAATGGAACCCGGGCCCGCGCAGTCGAACTTGCCGGGGGTCAGCGCCTGGAGGCGGACGTGGTTCTGGCCAACGCAGATCTGCCTTATGTTTACCGGGATCTCTTACCGCAGGACGACTTGTCCGAAAAACTATCCCGCCAGCGCTTTTCCTGTTCGGTCATCAGCTTCTTCTGGGGTGTCGATAAGCCATACGAAACCCTCGGTCCACACACCCTTTTCCTGGCAGATGACTACCGCCAGAACTTTGAGACCATCATTCACGACCTGGACCTGCCTGCCAATCCCAGTCTTTATCTCCATGCCCCGGCGCGGCTCGACCCAGCCATGGCCCCACTGGGACAGGACACCCTGATCGCGATTGTGCCGGTCGGTCACATGTCTGAGAATGGCGATCAGAATTGGAGGGCAATCCGAGACCAGGCGCGCCAGCATGTTTTCCGCCGGCTGGCGACTCTGGGTATCACCGATTTGGAAAGGCACATCAAGTTTGAGACCTCTTTCACACCGCTATCCTGGCGCAAGCGTTATAACCTGATGAAAGGCTCCACCCACGGTCTTTGCCATAACTTGACTCAACTGGGCTATTTCCGCCCATCCAACCGGCATCCTCGCTACCACAACCTGTACTTCGTGGGTGCCAGCACACGCCCTGGCACCGGCTTGCCGACCACCATGGTATCAGGTCGCCTGTCCGCTCAACGGGTGATAGATGATCTGGAAGCCATGGCATCATGAAAAGAAACAGTACCAGGCGGTAGTTATAGAAACCCTTTCTGGACTGTAAAATAAGCATCTGGCTATGTGGTCCGCATGAGGACTGCGCAGGAATATTGAAACGATGAATGAGAGCTTTGCAGGACTGGCAACGGCAGCAAATCGAGCCATCGAGTTGTATTATCCAGAGGGAAAGCGATTATTCGGCGATCCACTTGCGTTAGAACTTCTTCCTTTTAGGTGGCGGCTGCTCATGAGGCTGGTGTTCCTGCCAGGGATCCGCGACCTAATTTTAGCGCTCCGCGAACGTCGAGTCCCGGGGGTCTTGGGTAGTCTTATTTGCAGAACACGTTACATCGATGACGTACTGAAGCTATCATTGCAAGAGAGGGTAAAACAGGTAGTCATACTCGAAGCAGGGTTTGACACCCGGGCCTATCGGATTGAAGCTATTGATCAGGCACACTGTTTTGAAGTCGATATTCCCGGAGCAATCCAACTGAAGAAGTCCCGTGTTGAGGCAGTCTTGGGTGTGTTGCCAGAAGGCGTGACTTGGGTAGAAATAGATTTCGATCGGCAGGAGCTGGGCGAGGTTATGGCAGCCGCAGGCTGCCATAACGAAGAGAAGACACTTTTCATTTGGGAAGGAGTGACACAATACATCTCAGCCGAAGCGGTGGATACGACCCTTCGATTCGTCTCAAGTGCTGCCGCAGTTGGAAGCACCATCGTATTTACCTATATTCCCCACGGCATCATCGACGGTTCTGACTGTACGGATGTGGAGCAACGCATCGTCCCGTTTGCCAGTCGCATGGGGTCAGCCTGGATATTTGGTTTCAATAAAGCCGAGTTACCCCAATATCTTTATGAGAGAGGCTTGAAGTTGATTGAGGATGTTGGCGCCCCAGAGTATCGTGAACGCTACTTGTTGCACTTTGATCGAAAGATGAGCATCTTTTCGGGTGAGAGAGTCGCATTTGCAATGGTCGTGAAGGAATATATCGAATCCCTTGCTTTGAGCCTGCTCGGCAAACGCGCCAATTCCCTTTACGGGTATATTAATTGTATACTTCCGTATGTTCAACTACGTCGCTCCCTTCCAAAGGGCGGTCATTTTCGTCGCCTTCGTGACCGGGATGGATTTTTTCCTGGCGGTCATGCTCATCAACTGCAGTTTAAAAATGTTTGCCAGCCTGCTAGGAACCCGAATTCCGTTCGACTTAATCTTAGCTTCCATTTGGCTGACAGGAATTTTTGCTGCGATCCCGATTAAGGGTATTTAGTCCATGAGTATTTACAATATTGAATCGAATGACTTTGACGGGTGGCTGGCGCTTATCGAAAAACATCTCGAGCGCTATCCCGCCATGAGGGCTCGAGATGTATATAAACTGTTATATCAGGGTGTTTTGGGACCCGAGCATATCATACCTTCTGCAGAAATCTTTACCGCCCGATTGATAGATGAACTGGCTTCCCTACAACCCGATCCGAGCGAACCCCTATTGGAATCCATTCGGCCAAATGGCACACTGAGCCGGATCCACCTCCGGCCCTGGCTGGCAACAGGTCGGGATATTTCCCGGCTGGTTGATGCCTGTCTGGAGACCGGCAAGCGTTCATGGGGCACATCACAAGAATTAAGCCAACTTTGGTATGAGTTCATGGATCAAGTTGAGTCAGGCCACTTCCCAACGATCTCGGCTGCTCAGGTTAGAGCTTTGTCCAACTTGCTGGAGGAGCACAACTTTCCTCCGGCTCATCACTCAACAACCTATGCGACTCTCTATAAACCAGCCTATCGCTTGATCTGGTTCCTGCCCAATGTCACTTTTTTGTCCATAGGGTGACATTTTCACTTAACATTTAGATGGTGTCAATTTCGCTGAACAATAACAGGAGAACCACTCAGTTCTTGCCTTTTGTTTTGGAGTAAGATATATTTACCTGCGGAATAACCATTCCAGTCTATCCTTACTCAAGCGAGGATTAACGAAGTGCCCGGTACTTGGAGAGACAAAGGAGCATCACCATGCCCGAGATCACATTGAGGATCAACCATAAGACCGGCCTGCATGCCAGGCCAGCAGCGATGTTCGTCCAGACTGCCAATAAATACAAAGCGGCTATCAAGGTTCAACATGGGAAGCGGGAAGCCAATGCCAAGTCCATCATGGGTATTTTAACGCTGGGGGCGAGCCAAGGGGCGGAAGTTACGATCCAGGCAGAGGGAAGCGATGCCGAACAGGCGCTCTCCGGTCTGCGGGAGCTGGTTGAAGGTAATTTTGGAGAGCAGTCGTGAAAATCCTGAGAGGTATCCCTGCTTCGAGGGGAATTTCGATCGGACCCGCCTTTCAGTTTAAGAAAGGCGAGCTACGCATCGTGCGCTACCAGGTGGAAGACCCGGCTGCTGAAATCCAGCGGTTCGAGGGGGCTCTGGAGCAGGCTCGCCGGGAGTTGGCTCAGGTGCTGGAAAAAGCCCAGGCTGAGACGGATGCCGGGACGGCATCGATCTTCGAAGCCCATGCCCTGATGCTGGAAGACCCGGATTTCCTGGCAGCAATCCAGGAAAAGATCAAGAGTGGGGCACTCAACGCAGAGGCCGCCGTGGCGGATGCCACTGAGACCTACGCACAGATGCTAGATGCGATGGAGGACGAATACCTGCAAGCCCGGGCTGCCGATATCCGAGATGTGGGCATGCGGGTGGTGCGCATCCTGCTCAAGCTGGGCGACTCGCCAATCAGCGGCCTGGATAGACCGGCAGTCATCCTGGCGGAAGAGCTGACTCCTTCGGATACGATTTCCCTCGATAAATCGCTGGTGCTGGGTTTCTGCACTGCTGGAGGCGGTCCCATTGCCCACGTGGCGATCCTAGCGCGCCAGCTGGGGTTGCCGGCGGTAGTCGGCATGGGGCTTGACATTTTAAACATCCCGGACCTGAGCGCGGTGGTGGTGGATGGGGATGAAGGGACGCTGCTGGTGGAGCCAGACGCAGCCACCTTGGCGAAGAAGCGCGCCCAAGCAGCAAGCCAGTTAGAAAAAGGCGCCAAAGCCCGCAAGCACGCTAGTGATCCAGCAGTGACCCGCGATGGTCAGCGGGTGGAGGTAGCGGCAAACATCGGCGATGTGGAAGGGGCCAGGGTGGCGCTGGAAAGCGGGGCAGAAGGCGTAGGCTTGCTGCGTACCGAGTTCCTATACTTGGAGCGGGCGCACATGCCGGATGAGGAAGAGCAATATCAGGCCTACCGGGCGATCCTGGATGCATTCGGCAGATTACCGGTGATCTTACGTACGCTGGACATCGGTGGGGACAAGAACCTTCCCTACTTGAGCCTGCCAAAGGAGATGAATCCCTTCCTGGGCTTGAGGGCGATCCGACTTTGCCTGGCGCGCCCCGAGATCTTCAAGCCTCAATTGAAAGCTGCATTACGAGCGGGTGCCGGTCATAATTTAAAGCTAATGTTCCCGATGGTCGCAACCGTGGCGGAGGTGCGCGCGGCCAGGGCCATCCTAGAAGAATGCCGCAGTGAGCTATCAGGCAGCGGGCAGCCCATCGCAGACCAAATAGAGATTGGCATCATGGTCGAGATCCCGGCGGCAGTGATCATGGCCGACAAGCTGGCGACAGAGGTGGACTTCTTCTCTATCGGTACGAACGACCTGAGCCAGTACACCATGGCGGCGGACCGCACAAGCAGTTCGGTTTCTGCCCTGGCGAACGCTTTCCAGCCAGCCGTGTTGCGGCTGGTGCGGGACATCGTCAATACAGCTCACCAGCACGGTAAATGGGTGGGTATGTGTGGTGAGCTGGCGGGTGAGCCGCTCGCCATCCCGCTCTTGCTCGGGCTGGGACTGGACGAATTAAGCATGAACCCCCCTGCAATCCCGCTTGCCAAGCAAATCCTGCGCAACCTGACGCTGGAGGAAGCCAGGGGGATAGCCCAGGCAGCTCTGGAATTGGACAGCCCGGAAGCGGTGAGAAGCTGGCTGGAAAGCAAATACCCATTATAGATCTAGGTTTTTTGAATAATTCGCCGGGCGAATGCCAGTTAGTTGGTATTGGAAGAAAGCTTCAATCAGGGCATGACTTTTTTAGGCCTAGAGATGAGCCTTAAAAGAAGTTCGGGAGCAAGAGCACCAAGGATGAACTATCAAACCTCAGAAAAACTGGCTCGGCGCGTTAAAGGGCATTGCAAATAATTAAAAGCATGCTATACTGATATGGCATTTAGTACAGTTTCGGGTTGGTGCATTATCGGTTTTCGCTCGAGTTTTTCGACTTATAGGTGCATGGTTGGGTACGCCGTACGGCTCTCGCACCTTATAAACTCCATAATCTTTTGCCAATTGAGACACGCTCTCGAAGCCATTGGGTGGCAGCAGCTTTGGCTGTTGGACGTTCAACTCAATCTCGTTCTGATCTAGCCAAGAGGCATTGGCCGGCAACCAGAGCACTGCGATCTTCGAGGCTTTGCCCGGAGCATGAAGCGGTGTGAAGGCTGGCTTCAAGCCGGAATGATTGCCTGCGCTCGCATTTCAGGAAAAAAGGTAAGGGGGACCCCAAGCAGGAGTTATCTTCCACGCATTTCCTGGAAACCGAACGAGGCTGCCATCTTTGTAGCGAGCGATCTCTTAGTCGGTCGAATCTGAACGCTCAAGCGCATCCAAGATGAGCTTGGCCGAACCACTCTGCGTCATCCTGTACTGAGTTTTACATAGGTGCTATCAAAACGAATTAGGCTGTCATCAAAGGAACTGCAGGCATGCTCTTGCGAGTGTACTCATCCTGCTCCAACCATCATCTGGTTGCTGAATCAGCAGCGCAATCTTTCTTTACTTTCCCACATAGAAAAACGAAGGCTCTCCGATTCGATCCTATGAAACAATCCGTACCAGGAGTGCCAGGTACTCTCCGTAGGAATCTCGTATCCTCCGAGCATTGTTGGGGTTAATTTAATGTGGGAATTCTTTTTTTTCACTAGCTATCGGTTGGCATCATGAAGATACCAAGAAAGGAGCCTAACTATCGCTGATTTCAATGAAACCCTTTTCAGTCCATTTGTCTCAGTTATCTCGTTCATTATTTTCGAATAAAGGAGAAATAAGGATATGACTATCGTATATGCAATAGTCCTGGCTGCTCTAGCCTACTATGCCTGGTACGATATCCTTGGCCCAAATTTCACGTTGGCATTCCGGCCGTTGATCTCCGGATTTTTTGCAGGCTTAATCATTGGAGACGTCCAAATGGGCCTGTTGATCGGCGGAACTCTGGAACTGATGGCTCTGGGTGTCTATACCTACGGCGGCGCCACCATCCCCGAGTACTCAGTGGGTGCCATCCTGGGCACGTACTTTGGAAAGTCTCAGGGATTTGAGGTCGGTCTTGCGCTGGCCATCCCCGCTGCTCTGCTGCTTACCCAACTAGACGTCCTAAACCGTTTCTTGAACTTTGTCTTCGTTCACCGGGCGGATGCCTATGCGGAGGCGGGCGATTCACGCGGTTTTGACCGAATGATGGTGGTATTCAGCCATATGATCTGGGGCTTCACCCGGGCGATTCCGGTTTTCCTGGCGGTCGCTTTCGGGGAACCGGCCGTAACTGCGGTCACGACCTTCTTCAATAATAACGCTTGGATCAATCAGGGCATATCTGTGGTCGGCGGCATACTCCCAGCTCTTGGGTTTGCGATGTTGCTCAAGATCATGCCTATTCAGAAGTACCCGGCATTCCTATTGCTAGGGTTTGTAATGTATGCATACCTGAAGATGCCATTGGTGGGTATTGCTATTGCGGCAGTGGCCATCACTCTGGTTTTCCAACAGATTAAGTATCGGACGGCGGAGGGATGAGCCATGACTACCGAAACAGTTGAAAGAAAACTCACCCGTGCAGATTTAATGAGAGCCTTCTGGCGCTACGTCTTCTTGTTCCAGTGCGGTTGGAACTACGAGCGCATGCAGTCAGTTGGATATGCTTATTCGATCCTCCCGATCCTAAAGAAGCTACACCCAGATCCGGAGGAATTCAAGGAAGCTTTCCTCACCAACCTGAACTTCTTCAATACCAACCCGGTGGTAGGCGCGCCACTAATCATCGGAGCGCACATCGCACTGGAAGAAGCCGGGGCAGCATTAGAGACCACCGAAGGTCTAAAGGTTGGTTTGATGGGCCCAATGGCAGGCGTGGGGGATACCCTGGTGTGGGCTTTGTATAACAGCGTCATCTTCAGCATTGGAGCATCGATGGCATTGGGCGGCAGCGTGCTAGGCCCGATCCTGGTTATCTTGCTGGTCTTCTTCCCATACCTGGCTGTACGCTACTGGCAGTTCACCTGGGCTTACCAACAAGGGTCGAATCTAGTGGCATCACTAGGAGGCGGGTTGATCGCCAGGGTTACGGAGTTTGCTACCATGGTGGGTTTGGTCGTCGTCGGCGGTTTTGCGCCTTCTATCGTGAGGATGGCGATAGCCTGGAAACCAGCGATTACCACAACCGTCCAGGGTCAAGCTGCAACCACGACCATCGATATCCAGCAGCAACTGGATGCGATCCTGCCCTTCATGCTACCAGTGCTAATTACCGCCCTGGCCTACTGGCTGCTCAGGAGAGGCTGGAGCCCGGTGGCTGTATTGGGCGTCCTGTTTGTGATCGGTTTCATCGGAGGTGCGATCGGTCTACTCGGCTAAAAGGGACCTTGCCTTATCCCAAACATCAGGGCAGGGAAAAATGTTGTAAAGGAGTTTTTGGCGGCATCGTCCGCCAAAAACTCCCATTATAATATCGGGAAAGATAACCCAAAAGGAAGCTAGAGAGCGTATATGTATATTGAATACCTGGATTTGGCCTGCAACATTCTGCAACGAATGAAGGAAACGCAAGGAGAGGCGATCAGCCAAGCCGCAGCCCTGGTCGGGGATACCATCCTGGCTGGTGGGTTAGTATACACATTCGGCAGCGGCCATTCTCAACTACTTTCCCAAGAAGTGCATGCCCGGGCTGGCGGATTATACCCGGTGATGCAGATCGTGGACCCACTATGGGGCCGCGCCGAACGCCTGGAAGGTATGGGCGAGGTTTTAATGAAGGGCATGCCGCTCGAGGCTGGAGAGACGATCTTCGTTATCTCAAACTCCGGCCGGAATCCGGAACCGATCGAGGTGGCCATGATCGCCCGGGAGATGGGCCTGCACGTCATTGCCGTGACCTCCATGGCTCACTCTAAAAGTGTAGAATCACGGCACTCAAGTGGCAAGAAGCTCTACGAACTGGGGGAGATCGTTCTGGATAGCGGAGCACCCCCAGGCGACGCCTGCCTGAGCTTCAAAGGGTTGGATGTAAAAGCGGGGGCATTATCCACCGTGCTTGGGGCTGCTATAATGAACGCAGTGATGGTTGAAGCGATCCAGTATTTGCTGGATAAGGGCGGAACGCCGCCCATACTGATGAGCGCTAACCTGGACGGCTCGGACGAATACAACGCGCAGGTTATGGCGCGCTATGATAAGATTATCCCGGGAGTCTTCGGTATTCATTAAGGAGAGCTAAACTGGTCGGGATCGTACTGGTCAGCCATGGAAATATGGCAGAAGGGATGATCGATGCTGCCCGAATGATCGTGGGGGATATGGAAAGCGTTGTCTCGGTTAGCCTGAAAGAGATGGATGCCGTAGAAGACCTGATGGCGCGCATCGAGGCAGCCCTGATCGAGGTAGATAAGGGCGACGGGGCGCTAGTCCTGGTGGACGCCTTCGGCGCCAGCCCTTTTAACGCCAGCGCACGGCTGGCGATGAACCGTAAGAATATTGAAGTCATCACCGGTATGAACCTGCCAATGTTGCTGGAGCTGGCGGTGCAACGCGAGGGTCAGGACCTCAAGGCGGTGACGAAAATTGCACTCGAAGCAGGGACCACCAGCATCCGGACCCTATCACAGACTTTGAAGAGCGATTAACCCTTGTAGGGTTTAGATACCATCTTTAGGAGAATCATCCATGCCCGTTATACACGTCAGAATGGACAACCGGCTCATCCACGGACAGATCCTGGTGTCCTGGAACTCAGCTTTCAAAATCGAGCACATCATTGTCACCAACGATAGGGTTGCAAGCGACCCGCTCCAGGTGACCCTGCTTAAAGCTGTAGCCCCTCTCACGGCGAAGGTTTCCGTACTTTCGATCAAGGACTGCGTGGCGTATTGTAAGAGCCCCGAGGCCGAAAAAGAAAACATATTTATTATTGCTAAGTTTCCTGAGGATGGGTTTGCCCTGGTTGAGGAGGGCCTGAACATGCCTGAGCTGAACCTGGGCAACCAGGCCTTCGTGCGCGGCTCAAAGAAAATCTCGAATACCGTCTTCCTGACCGAGTCAGGAGTAAAAGCCTTGAAATCGCTGCACGAGAGAGGCCTGCGCGTTACCTGCCGCATGATGCCTTCCGACGCCGATACAGATTACTGGCCAACGCTAGAGAAAGCTCTGCCCGAATGGGCGAAATAAGCTGAAAAAACACAACCTTCAGCTAATGCACAGTCTTACCTGGATAGCCCAGGGAAGAGGGCGCGCATGGGGACGTCTGCCCCTTCCCACGCCCTCTTCCCGTAATTCGTTAAAAGGAGGTCCAAATGCCTGGCAAGGGATTGGAATATGCCCTGGCGATGCAATCGCATTTACAGCAGATCATTGAGAGCCAGATGGAAAATATCGAGCGTGCAGCTCAGATCGTCGCGGATGCCATCGCCGGCGATGGCATCCTTTATACCTTTGGCACTGGTCATTCCCACGTGATTGCCGAAGACGTGGCTTATCGAGCAGGCGGGTTGGCTCCGGTAGATGCCATCCTGGAAGCCTCTCTAACAGGCCACCAGAAAGTCCGCCAGAGCGAATATATGGAACGCATAGAGGGCATGGCCGCAGTAATCCTCGATTATTACGGCATTTCCTCAGGCGACGCCCTGGTGGTGATCTCAAATTCGGGGCGGAACGCGGCTCCTATCGAAATGGCGGAGCTGGCACGGGGGCGCGGCGTACCGGTAATCGCCATCACTTCCCTGGCGCATTCCCAGGGGACGACTTCTCGCCATTCCAGCGGAAAAAAACTCTATCAGATTGCCGACGTGGTGATCGATAACCTCTGCCCGAAGGGGGATGCGATGATCCACATGGATGGGCTACCGGTACCCGTGGGGGCCGGCTCAGGCGTTGCCGGAATGTTCATCATGCATACGATTATCGTCCAGGCCATCCAAGATTTATTAGAGGGTGGCATCCAACCCCCCGTCTTCATGAGCGGCAACCTGGACGGCGCGGACGAGTTCAACCATGATTTGTTAGCGCGCTATCGAGGCCGGGTGAAAGTCTGGTAAGCAGATATGGCTCCTCATCCACTTTACGCCAGCGCGGTAGAAATCGACATCACCCCACCGGTAGGCACCGGGTTTGATGGCTATGCCGCCCGCCAGGGGAATAGCCTGGGCATCCATGACCCCCTGCTCGGGCAGTTGTTATTACTCCAATCCGGCCAAAGAAAGATGGTCTTGATCAGCCTGGACTTATTGGGTACCAGCCTGGATTTTACCCAGCAGGTGCGCCAGGGCATCGCAGAGGCCATTGAGGTGCCGGTCGATTTCACCATGGCAACTTGCTCGCACACTCACTCAGGAGCGGCCGGATTCTTGCCTTATCACCCGGGTATCACTTCTTTTAAGGACCCCGATCTCCAGCGGCTGGTAACCCGCAAGCTGGTAGGGGCGGCGATCTGGGCTAAACAGCTCCTGCAACCAGCTTACCTTGGGATTGACCGTGGTTCTGTAGCCGGCATCGGACTCAATCGCAATGACCCGGAGGGTGGCTTAGTCGACCAAGAAGTCATCGTCTTGCGCGTCGATAATGAAGCCGGTAAACCCATAGCAGTGATGATGAACTTCGGCTGCCATCCTACCGTGCTAGGTTATCAAAACCTTTTCTTCTCGGCAGATTTTCCGGGCGCGGCGCGTTCTACCTTGCGTCAAATTTACAATGAGACCATCTTCCTTTTCACCAATGGCGCCTCCGGCGACGTCAGTACCCGCTTTACTCGCCGTGACCAATCCTTCGTCGAGGTGGAACGCATGGGTCGCTTGCTGGCCGGAGAGGTATTAAAAATCATGCAGGCGATAAAGGTCCAGCCGGAGGTGGAACTCGAGGCACGTACAACAGCCTTGGACTTGAAGTTCCGACCTTTCCCGTCTCCAGAAGATGCCCAGATTGAATTAGAAAGATTTCAGGCCGAGCTGGAGGCATTGAAAGCCTCGGGATCTTCCCATGGGGAGGTCCGCCGAGCCATCACCCGGGTGGAAGGCGCCACCGGTCAGGTGCTGATGGCTAAAGAAATCGCCGGACAATCGTCAAACAGCAGCCAGATGCAAATGCTGTCGATTGGCGACCTGGGGCTGATCGGGATACCGGGGGAGCCCTTCACCCATACCGTTCTAGATATCAAGGAGCAGAGCCCCAAACCACTCACCGGGGTCATCAGCTACGCAAATGACTACCAAGGTTATTTTCCAGATGCTCTCTCAATCGAGGCAGGCAGCTACGAAGCTTTGATTAGCCCTTACGGCGCGGATGTCGCCGACATGTTACGTGCGACTGCCACAGACTTATTAAAGAATGAATAACCTATTTAACTTCGACACTCCATTCTTACTCCGGACTTTCGGGTTGATCTTCATTGGTATAGGAATCATTGCCCGGCTCGGCATCTGGAAAAAATGGTACTGGCGCTCCCGGGGATTGGTTTACAGCTACATCCCCGTAGGGGTGATATTCTTACTCTATGGTTTTAACGATCTGGCAAGAGAGCGCCTTGGAACTTTTTTTTGGATTTACCAGGTAGGCTATGCTATTCCGGTAATGGTGGCGATATGGTGGATGGTTCGCCCACCAGCATTTGTAAAACCAGATTGGGTGCGCTGGATTGAGGCATATCCCGAAAAGACCTACCAGTCAATGCAACAGGCGGCTCAAGAAGATCCGGACTGGGAGAGCCACGTGGCAAGCGAGCAGAAAGTTGCAGCCTGGGCCGGGTCGCTTGGGAAGGGCAGACCCAAGCCAAAGGCGGGATCTAGAACCGATAAATGAGCACAGGACAACCCATCGCGGTATTAAGCGATTTCGACGGCACGATCACCATAGGTGGCGTTTTAGACCTCATTTATAAAGAATTCGCCCAGCCAAACTGTTGGGAACTGGTGGAAAGGTGGATTCAGGGCGAGATAACCACCCCCCAGGAGATTCGAGGCTGTTTTTCGAGCATGAAAGCCTCCCGGGAGGAGATGGAGGCCGTGCTCGATTCCGTCCAGATCGATCCCGGGTTTCCTGAATTTGTCCAATTTTGCCAGCGACAGGGTTACCCCCTGGCTGTATTGAGCGACGGGCTGAGTTGGTACATCAACTATGTCTTGGACCGCTATGGCATCGACGGCCTGGAAGTTTACGCCAATGAGATCAATTTCTTACCGGATGGCTACCAGATCACGACACCATGGTACGATCCGGTGACTCCCAGGCGCGGGGTATCCAAGCCCCGCATCATTGAGAATTACAAATCCGAGGGCTTTAAGGTAATCTTTATTGGGGATGGTCTGAGCGATATTGAGGCGGTCACCGTGGCGGATGTCATCTATGCCCGTGACGAGCTGTTGGACTATTGCAAGCAGAAGAATATCCCCGCCACCAGTTTCTCTGATATGCGGGACTTAATTGCAAAGTGGAAGACTTCATAAAGTATTGCCGAAAAAGGTAAGCGTCGGGTTTAACCTTTTTCTGGAGAAATTCAATTCTGTTTCAGACGGGCAGCATCTTCAGCGCCTTTGGCTTTCGCTTCCATAATGAAGCGAACCGGAAGGCGCGCCACGATTCCAAGCAGGAAAGCGCCCCCCCAGGTGAGGGCAATGGCGATGGCGATCCAAACCAGCGTATATCCCCGCAGATACAACACGTAAGCCAATAAGGCATAAGCCGGGTAAGTCAGCCAGACCAAAGGGCTCAAATACTGGTACAGACGCCGGTCAAAGTAGAATTGGAACAGGCTTTCCAGCAGGACGAGCGTGCCTATTCCGACAATAACCCCCATGCGTAAATTCACCAGGTAGGTCACCGCAATAAACACTAGGACGGTGACATCATGCGGTACAGCCTGCCAGCCGATACGCTCCTGTTGATAACGCCGGGCAGCGATCACCTGCTCCAAGACATTATTGAATTCAGCTGCGCCAAGCTTGGGGTACTCGGCCATCAATCTGGCCTTTTCGGTCTCGCTCATGTGCACCAATTTGTTGAGTTTTTCATCATATAATTTCCTGGCGAGATTTCGACCCATTTCAGTACGGGCGTCGCTTTTTGGTGTTTTTGGTCGCATTGATACTCTCCTAAGCTGGCGCTAAACCGGTCTCATCAGGAGATCTCAACCCAATAAGACAGGTTACGGGGTTCATCCGGATTCAAATCCAGTGAGAGAGCCCGGTAATAAGCCATGTACTGGACGGCTGGTAGATAGAGCGGCAGGCGAGCCAGCTCGCTCAAATTCGACTTGAGCTCGAGCACGTGTTGGGCATAGGTCTGTAGCCTTTTATCTGCCTGCTCGCAAATCACCCAAATTGCACCGCCGAGGGAGTGCATGTCTTTCACGAAGAGGGTTTCCTGCTGGCGGGCAGTATCGGAGAGAAAGGCAGTCACAAGCATTTGCGTACTCACATTGGATTGTGGCCCGTGGCGGAAGTCAAACATTGGATAAGAATCGGCCGGCAATAAGGTCATCTCCTTGATCTTGAGCTGGCTTTCACGCGCACAGCCATACAAGGGACCATTACCGACGAAAGCATAGCGGTTGAGGGTATCCTGTTCGCCGATCAATTTGCCCAAGGAGTGAAATTCTTCCTTTTTTGCAGCAAAGACCTCGGGTAATCGCTGAAGCTGCTCCAGGTAAGATGCATTTTCGGCGACGATGGCTGAGAGCAGCTGGACTGTCAGGATCATGCCGGTTAGCGAACGGGTTGTAGCAACCGCCCGCTCGGTTAGCGGAGTGAGCGCCAAGGCGAGATCGCTTGTCAGGGCAAGCGGACTTTCTGAGGTGCAGGTTATGCCGAGGGTGAGGATTTTGTGCCTGCGAAAGTAATCCAGACTGTGAAGTACTTCGGTGGTTTTCCCGGAGCGCGAAAGCAAGATCACCAAAGTTCTTTTATCAGGGGGCATATATGCGCTTGGAAACAGGTAAGTTTCTGCTGCCGGTATGGCTATAGCGGAGATGCCGGTCAGCATCTGGAAGAGGGGTGCGGCGGTGAGAGAAGCGTTTAAGGCCGAACCACAACCGGTGAAGATCACATTCTCGATGCCCATAGATATCTCATGGATGGCCTGGCGCTGTTCAAGGACAATTGGGATGAGCTCGGACCAGGCACGATCCTGGCTGGAGATTTCATCCAGTAGGTACATTCCTGCTTTATAATTAGGCATAGGATTATCTATCAATTGGAGGCATACGATGGCAATGACTTTATTTTATTCCAATATTCTAACACCAGTAGAGGTGATTCGCGCTGGTGCAATTGTGATTTCGGATGAAGGCAAGATCGTATATGTGGGATCTATGGAGGGTGCCCCACAGGACACCACCAAACGCCTGGACATGCGGGGTCTTTGGGTGGTGCCGGGCTTCATTGATATACACGTTCATGGAGGGAATGGAGTCACCTTTGGAGGCACAGAAAATTCTGCCGAAGAGCTGCGCTCCTATTCCGAATGGATCACCAGCGCCGGCGTCACCGGTTTTTTGTGCTCGCTGGCTGCAGCAGATGCTGACTCTCTGGTCGATCTGGTGGGACGTTACGTCGAGGCGATGAGGGCAGGCGCCCCGGGTGCCGAACCGCTTGGCATCCACCTGGAAGGACCGTTCATCAGTAAGGAGAAGAAAGGGGCCTTTAACCCAGAATGGCTGCGGCTGCCTTCAATGGAGGAAGCCGAGGCGGTACTGGCAGCTGGTCAGGGCTGGATACGCCAGATGACCCTGGCCCCGGAGCTGCCTAATGCCGGGCAAATTGCGGCGCTTTACCGAACAGCTGGGGTGGTGGTGTCCTTGGGACATACCAATAGCGACTTCGATACGGCCAGCGCAGCGCTCAAGGGAAATTACACCCATATAACCCATACCTTCAACGCCCAAAGCGGTTTCCATCACCGCAAGCCGGGCGTATTCGGAGCGATCCTGGCATCCGATCAAATCACCGCTGAAGTAATCGCCGATACCGTCCACTCCCATCCAGCCGCAATGAAGGTACTGGTGCGCTGCCTGGGCACAGACCGAATCGCCCTGATCACCGACGCGATGGCTGGCGCCGGCCTGCCAGACGGCACCTACAACCTGGTGGGTCAAACCGTAACCGTAAAAGACGGGCGCGCCACGCTCGCAAATGGGACCATCGCCGGAAGCACGATACTGTTGAACCAATGCGTACATATTATGAACCGGTTGGTGGGAGTGCCGCTGCCGGAAGCCGTCAAGATGGCTTCTCTGATACCGGCCAGAGCCATGGGCTTCGCCGACAGGCTGGGCAGCATCGCCACAGGCAAGCAAGCCAATCTTACGGCCATCGACCAGGATGCAAATGTGCGGTTGACGATCGTGCGAGGCAAGGTAGTTTACTCCAACCTGTAGCGCTCTCCTCCTCGTCCGGCGGAGAGATAAGCGGCCTCGACAACCTGCTGTATTTTGGATGCAGAGCGGAAATCATTTAACGAAGATTTATTCTCGGCAATATTGAGCAATAAATCATATTCGGCAGCCATGTGAGCGTTGGTCATCATACCCTGGGCGTACTTGGAGGTGGGCCAGATCTTATCGACCGGTCGCTCGCCTGCAACAGGGGGGACGTCGCGGGGGCCGCTGATCCACTCACCTTTCTGCATACTATAATAACGCACGGTATTGGGGTTGCTCTCGCGGTAGAGCAAGGCCCCTTTGCTACCGTAAATTTCAAATCCAGATTCTTCGCTGGCTCCGGCAGCCATGCGAGTTACCTCGATCACGCCGGTCGCTCCATTTTTAAGCTCTAAGGTACACAGCGCCCAATCGTCAACATCGACCGTTTCCCACCGGTCGCTGCCTTTTACAACGTAGCGCTGCAAGATGAAGGTGCGCATTTGGGAACTCACACTTTTTACCTCTCCCAGAATGTAGAAGGCGAGATCTACCAAATGCGCGCCCAGGTCCATGAAGGCACCGCCTCCGGATTCGGATTTTCTCAATCGCCACGACATGGGTCGATTGGGATCGAGATAACTTCCATGGAACATATGACCGCGAAAGTTGAGCACTTCACCTATTTCTCCGGCTTCCACCAGGGCTTTCATCTGTCTTACAGCAGGCAGGTAACGCATCACATAAGCCACCTGAGTAATCACCCCAGCTTTCTCCGCCAGCTCTGCCAGCTGGTGGGCCTGCTCGAACGACATTGCCAATGGCTTTTCGCAGTAAACCGGCAGCTTGGCCTCCAGCACCCGTTGGCATTGCTCCAGATGCAGGTGGTTGGGCGTGCATATATCCACAAGACCAAGTGGCTGTGAAAAAAAGTCGTCCGGTGAAGTGGTGCACAAGCGATAACCAGCCTCATCCATGGAAGCTTGCTCGGTACCCAATTGGGAACGGAGCAGGGCCGTCATATTCGCCCGCACCTCAGGACGACCGATGCAGAGGGGAATATCCCGATAGGCAATCGTGTGAACCTTGCCAATATAGCCAAAACCGATGAGACCAACGTTGATCGTTTTCATTGCGACTCCTTATTAGATCGATTGCAGGGCGACAAGGATAGATATGCGTGAACCCTGGCTTGCGCGCCCCGGGTATATACGAGTAGCCCAGAGAAGATATGCTCTTAATGTGAGCGTTCGGAAACTCAAGTCGGCCATTTTTCGGTCATGTCATTCTGAGGAACGGAGGTGCTGGATGCTCTTTTCCAGCACCGGAGTGACGAAGAATCTCTCCAATCGGAATAGAAGCGAGATTCGTCGTCGCCGGAAAGAGCACCGGCTCCTCGGAATGACATTTCAGAAGGATATTTCCATAAGTGATCAGTATACCAGAGTAGTTTCCGAACGCTCTCCTTAATAGATGAACTTGCTCTAGATGAATCTTGTCATAGGATGGCGGGCGCGTCAAGCCTTGTGGAAGGGGTAAAATATTAATACCGTTGCGCGGCAATCATAGATTGATAAACTCATCCAACCAGGGAGGCAGTCATGGCAATGTCAGTGGCAATTATCGGCCTGGGCTCTATTGCCCAAAAGGCTTATTTACCGGTCCTATCAGCCTGGGAAGGGATTGATCTGCTTTTGTGCAGTCGCAACCCAGCCGGCGTGGCAAAGATCCAGGCACAATACCGGATCGAGCGCGGCAGCACCAACCTGGAGGAGCTCATCGATTGGGGTCCCAAGGCAGCCCTGGTGCTGACCCCTTCAAGTACTCACCGGGCAATTGTCGAACAACTGCTCCTGGCAGGCATCGATGTTTACGTGGAGAAACCCCTGACCCTGAGTCTCGATGAAACCCGCGGCCTGGCGGAGCTTGCCGACCAAAAGGGCAAGGTGTTGATGGTGGGGTTCAACCGGCGATATGCACCCCTGCATCGCCAGGCGCGCCAATTGTGGGGCGACCGGCCTATACAAATGGCAGTGCTGCAAAAGAACCGCAGCAGCGCCTACCACCCAGACCTGTATAAGAACTACATCGATGATACCATCCATATCATCGACACGCTGCGTTTCTTCTGCGGAGATGGGACAGCAGTGCACACCAGCTACCAGGTTGAGCATGAAAAACTGGTCGGCGCGGCGAGCACGGTCGCTTATCGCCACGGTGGATACAGCATGGTGTTGACCAGCCTCCAGGCGGGTCACTGGTACGAGAATTACGCCTTGCACGGAGAAAGCACGTCGATGTATATCGACGCCTTTAGCAAATTAGTGCTGGTCACAGAAAATGAGCAAAAGGTCTGGAAGGAGAGCTATGCCTCTGCCTGGAAGACTACCCTGAAAGCCCGGGGTTTTGTGGATGAAATCGCCCATTTCTTTAACTGCGTCCAAACCAGGGCCGTGCCGCAAACCTCCGGGTGGGAAGCTTATAAGACGCAGCTATTGCTGGAAGATATGGTAGCAGTGGTTAAGGAGTAAACGATGGTCAAACGCCTGCTGGATGCGAATGCTTCAGATTTCCGGGGGATGACAGCTCATGATTTGATCGAGAGCATCCGCCTTTCTGAGGGCCGGGTGGTCTTGGCGGAGGTGATAGCCTCTTCAGCGCCCCTGGTCGACAAAATCTCCAACGCCGAGCTGGCGGCAGGTATGGGGGCAGATATGATCTTGCTGAATTTATATGATGTCTCCATGCCGACGGTCAGCGGTTTCCCCGACCAAGGAGAAACGGTTCAATCAGGCGCGCCTGCCTTCGGAAGATTTTCCCTGGGTCGCGGGGTTACATTGAGGCTGGTTAAGGAATGGATCGGGCGACCAGTCGGTATCAACCTGGAACCAATCGAGAACCCGGAGGCGCTCACCACACCCGGCCGGCTGGCTTCGCCGGAGAACGCTCAAGCTGCGGTGGACCAGGGCGCTGATTTCATCGTGCTGACTGGCAATCCCTACAGCGGTGTGACCATCGCCGGGCTGGTCAGCGCCCTCGAGAACATCCGAGAAAAAATTGGAACGCGGCTGGTGATATTTGCAGGGAAGATGCACGCGGCCGGAACCTATGAGGCAGTCACCAGAGCGGTGGACTTGGAGGATTTTGCGGATGCCGGAGCAGACGGGGTAGTATTGCCAGCCCCGGGGACGGTGCCCGGCATGACGGTCGATAGCGTGCGGAACCTGGTGGAAAAGGCCCATAACCTGGACTTACTGGTAATGAGCGGCATCGGGACATCGCAGGAGGGCGCAAGTATCACGACAATCGAACAACTGGCCTTGATGAGCAAGATGACCGGGGCAGATATCCACCATATCGGCGACGCCGGGACGATGGGCATGGCCGTACCGGAGAACATCAGCGCCTGGTCGATGTCGTTGCGCGGCCGCCGGCACACCTGGCACCGCATGGCAGCCTCCCTGAGAAGGTGAAGGGCAGGAACTTCCACCCCGTTTGTTTAGAACGGCAAGCCTGAAGAGACTCGCATTTGGCACGCACCCTACCATAAGTCAACGAGATTACCCCCTTCACACCGGCGTTCTCAGAAACGACCGGCAAGGAAGCGCGAACTGAAAAGAAGATAGATGGATATCCACATTCGAGGCGCAAAAGAGCACAACCTGAAAAATATCGAGGTACAGTTTGGTGATGGCCTGACTGTCGTTACCGGCGTATCCGGTTCCGGCAAGACCTCTTTGGTGTTCGACACGCTTTATCATGAGGCCCACCGGCGGTTTTTGGATATTTACCTGTATGGCCGGGGTGGGGGGCGATTAGCTCCCTCCAAAGTCGAGGAGATCACGGGGTTGGTGCCCACTATGGCGGTTGGACAAAATTTGCTCAATCGCAATCCGCAATCCACGCTGGCTTCCGCCTCAGGATTGCACCCGTTCTTACGGTTGTTATACACAAATTATGGCGTGCGGCATTGTCTGAGATGCGGCAATACCATGAGCGTGCTTTCAGAGGATGAAATCATAGAGCGTTTAATCAGGCTGTCTCAACGGGAGCCGTTGCAGTTGTATGTACCCTACATTCACGAATTGCAGGGAAGCCATCAGACCCTGCTATCAGTCTTAGCTGGCGAGTTCGGCGATGAACGCTTGATTGTTGATGGATCGACTTGGGATTCGAAACCCCTGGATGCCTCTGCAAGCCACTCGATAGAGATCGAGACTGGAACCATTGCCGGTCCGGATTCTGTAGGCAGCCTGCGGGAATTGGTCCAACAGGCCACGGCCTTGGGAGCTGGAGCTGTCCGGGCGATAGGTGAGGGCATTAACTTGGCGTTCGCCACAACCATGACCTGCACGACTTGCGGGGCAGGGCTGGGAGAGCTGAGAGCCACTCATTTCAACCAAAAATGTCCTTATTGTAAGGCGAAAGGCTGTGAACGCTGTGATGGGACCGGAATGCACCCCCAGGCCGCGTCTGTCCGCTGGGAAGGAATGCGCTTACCTGAGTTGTTGACCCTCTCCGTTGAGGAATCTCAGGACCTGTTTTCCAAAGTGGTGCTCCCCTCGACCGCGGATCGGTTACGCTCTGAGATTCAACGGCGGTTGAATGCTCTCCAGCGAGTGGGGCTGGGCTATATCTCTCTCAATCGAGCGGCGCCCACTTTATCGCGAGGCGAATCCCAGCGCGTTCGTCTGGCGATTTCGTTGTCCAACCGTTTGGAAGATATGCTTCACGTCTTGGACGAGCCAACCATAGGGCAACACCCTGCCGATGTGGCCCGATTTCTGCCCGCCTTCCGGGATGTGGCTGGGCCGGTTATTTACGTTGAGCATGATCGAGTGGCAGCAGCTTGCGCGGATCATGCGATCGATTTAGGACCAGGAGCCGGGACAGCGGGGGGCCGGGTAGTCTTTGAGGGGTCCCCAGCTAAATTGTGGGAGACAGATACCCCAACCGGGCGGTACTTCAGCCTGCGTGAAAGCGTGATGACCCCAGAGGCGCGCCCTCCTGCAGAAGAGTACCTGGTAGTACTTGGGGCAAAGAAGTACAACTTGAAGGGAATTGATCTACATATTCCGGTAGGGCGATTTACGGTTGTGACCGGTGTGTCGGGGTCTGGAAAAAGCACCCTGGTTGAACATGTGCTGGTGCCCACGCTGAAAAAAGGAAAGCCCGTCGGTTGCAGGAAAATTGAAGGTCCGAAGATCAAACCCGTGATGGTCGATCAATCTCCGATTGGGCGGAATCCACGCTCCAATCCGGCCACTTACACCAAATTGTCGGATACCATCCGCGATCTGTTCGCCGAGGCTATCGGCCTATCCAAATCCTATTTTTCCTTCAATCGCCCGGAGGGAGCCTGCCCGGATTGTAAAGGGATCGGCGCTTCGGAAATCAAAATGCGCTACCTGCCTTCCATCTGGATTCCCTGCTCCACATGTGTGGGACAGCGATTCAGTCAGGAAGTCCTGGCTGCGGTGGTTGATTTTGGTGGGAAAAAGCTATCAGTTGCTGATCTCTATGGATTGCCCATCGAAGAAATCGATAATCTTATAGGGGAGACTCAGTGGTTGTCTCCGGCCCGACTTGAATCTGCCAGGCGGATCTTACGGGCGCTCAATGAGGTCGGTCTGGGATATCTTGAACTCGGCCAGCCCTCCCCAACCCTGTCAGGGGGTGAAGCGCAGCGTGTCAAGCTGACCAAATATCTCGGAAGGAATAACCTGACCAACCACCTTTTGGTGTTCGACGAACCTTCCACTGGGCTGCACCCGCAAGATTTGGACGGCTTACTGGTGGTCTTAGACCGTCTGGTTCGCCAAGGCGCCACGATCGTGATTGTGGAGCACAATACCGACTTTATCCGGGCTGCGGATTGGGTCATTGACCTGGGGCCAGGAGCGGGGCCAAAGGGTGGTGAGGTGCTCTACGAGGGCCCACCTGATGGCCTTTTCGATGTGGAACTTTCGGCTACAGGGAAAGCTCTCAAAGACGAGCGTTACCTTCAACCACGAGGACCCCTCATAAAACCAGGCCATGCTGCTGCTTCTGCCATTTCGATCCGCAAGGCGCGAGCGAACAACCTCAAGGCTGTGGACGTCGATATTCCAAAAGGGAAGTTGACGGTGGTAACGGGTGTCTCGGGATCTGGAAAATCCAGCCTGGTTGGAGATGTCTTGCAAACCGAAGCGCGGCGTCGTTACCTGGAGTCACTCTCGATGTACGAGCGCCAGGGATTGCGTGAAGGTGCGGAGGCTCTGGTTGATTCGATCTCCGGATTAGGGGTTACCTTAACGGTATCTCCCCATCATGCCCATTTGTGGAGTCATATACCCCAATTTACCCGCCGCAACAGTGTCGGCACCATCACAGAATTAAGTTTCCATCTCGCCAATGTGCTGGCCTCGGTGGGTGAACGCCAGTGCCTGGATTGTGGGCGAAAGATGGATCGGGGCGATGAGTGGGTTTGTCCAGGATGCCATGCCAGGGCCCCCATCGCCCAAGCGGGACATCTCTCGACTGTGCACTGGTCGAGCTCCTGCAAAAAGTGCAACGGGCTGGGCGTACTACACCTGCCACAACCGGAAAAGCTAATTACCCATCCGGAGAAACCTCTTTGCGCGGGGGCCATGTACTCGCCAGGTTATTGGCCACAAAGTTACCTGTGCAAGGATCAGCCCATCATCGCTGAAATTGGAAAACGCTACGGCTTTGATCCCCTGAAAACACCCTGGAATGAAATGTCCGAGCAGGCCCAAAAAGCATTTCTGTATGGCGACGGGAGAAAATACACCTGGACCTATATCAGCAAGTCAACCGGGCGAACCAAGGGGCAGGAACGGACCTCGACCTGGACCTGGCGGGGGTTCTATGGAAAAGATAGCTGGATCTTCGACTGGGACGTGCATGGCACCTACACCCGGCAAGTGACCTGCCCTGACTGTGGTGGCGCGGGTTTACGGCCTGAATTTTTGGCTGTAACGCTGCAAAGCAAGAATATTTTTGAATTGAGTGAAATGACGTTGGTCGAGCTGGAGACCCTGTTGAAGACAACTCCTGCAATCCCCCCGCGGATGCCGTTGGTAGAGACCAGTCTGAAGATAATTCTCAGGCGGTTGCGATTCTTACGGCAGGTTGGAATCGGATATCTGCATTTGAATCGTCCTACCGGAACCCTTTCGGCAGGGGAGGCGCAACGAATTCAACTTGCGAGTCTCTTGGGGAGTGAACTTACAGCTCTGACGATTTTGGCTGACGAGCCTTCCCGAGGCATGCACCCCTCAGAGTTAGAAGCACTGCTCGAAGCCCTTCAGGAATTGCGAGATGAAGGGAACACCGTCATCGTGGTGGAACATGATCTCCTCCTGATACGGGCTGCGGACCATATCATCGACCTCGGTCCCGGAGCGGGGGCATCTGGCGGGAAAATTGTGGCCCAAGGAAAACCTGCCGACATTATCAATGCGGAAACGATCACCGGGAAATGGCTGCAGGAAGACAAATTATACAGGGGTAGCCGGCGAGATGGTCTCCGACCATTGAAAAAGTCGAATGGTCACCGTCAGGCGCGGGATTGGATGGTAGTAAGAGGTGCCCGAGCGAACAACCTGAGAGGAGAAGATGTGGCATTCCCATTGGGGATATTAACTGGCGTTTGCGGAGTTTCTGGCTCCGGAAAAAGTACCCTGCTGATGGATACCGTGGGAAGGGCACTGGTGAAGAAATTACATTCTTCATCCTTTGCGCGCGAGCCACTCGAGCCGGGTGAACATGATAGCATCGATAATCCGCCAAAGCGTGCCTTCCTGGTGGACCAAACCCGGCGTGGAATCCGCAGCCCGGCGACTTATCTTGGTTTAGAGAAAGCTTTATTCAAGATCTACGCAGACGGTGATGACGCCCAAGCCCTGGGATTGACCGAGAAAGACCTCGGCCAGAGGTGTAGCGCTTGCGGGGGGCAGGGCACCATCCGCATCGTCATGGACTTCCTGCCGGATGAGTGGGTCGAGTGCGAAACTTGTCAGGGGAGCGGCTTTCGCCAGGAAGCCTGGCAGGTGCGCATCGAAGGCGTATCTCTCCCCGAGATCAACGCGCTGACTCTGGACGAGGTTTACGACCTTCTCAAAGATGAAAAACAAATCGCCGAGCCTCTTAAAATCCTGCAAGAAGTAGGGCTGGGATATCTGGTTTGGAAACAACCCGCCTATACCCTTTCGGGTGGGGAGGTACAACGCCTGAAGATTGCCAAGGAACTGATGAAGAAGGCCAAGGATAGAACCCTTTACATTTTGGATGAACCCACGGTAGGCCTGCATTTGGAGGATGTTGCCCGCTTGGTGCAAGTCTTAAATCGGCTGGTGGAGGCAGGTCATACGGTCGTGGTGGTGGAACACCATCCCCATCTTTTGGCTGCTTGTGATTGGATCATTGAGCTTGGACCAGTTGGCGGACCCCAGGGTGGCAAAGTCATCGCCAAGGGAACCCCGCAGGAAGTGATGAGGATGGATACCCCCACCGCACCCTATCTCCGGGAATTGCTGGAGGAACCAGCATGACCTGGGCAGCCCTTCTACTGGCAGACCCTTCGCCGAGCCTGCGAGGCCTGGTTTTACGCTATCTGATGGATCGACCGGATACGGATGGCGAAGTCCGAGAGCTCAAGGGCCTCCAGGAAAACGATCCAATGGTGATGAAATTCCTGGCGCCACAAAACCAGGATGGCTCTTTTCGGGGTGGAGAGGGCGGCGGTGGGTCGTTGGGGTCTTTAAGACTCACGGCCCAAGCTTTGATGGGGTTAGGTTACTTTGGTTTAGGGAGGGATCACCCCGCCATCCAACGAGGTGCCCAATATATTTTCTCGCAGCAAGGACCCGATGGGGGGTTTCCGTTAATAAACCAAGGCGTACAGCTGGATGGGGGCGAAGTAAACGAGGATGTCAAGTACCACATGATCCCCTTGCAAACTGCTTTACCGCTGCTTGGGCTGGCCTGGGCGGGTTATGCGACCGACCCCCGCGCCGAAAGGGCTTATGAGTGGCTGCTCAAAGAGGAACTGCCTCAAGGGGGCTGGCCATCCGGCAGGCATAAGGACCAGTACATCTTCCCAGGGGGCTACCGGCGATTGGCCCACTCCAAGTTCGGCTGCCGGACCAACACCACTGCAGCGGTCAGCGCCCT
This sequence comes from Anaerolineales bacterium, assembly GCA_034430155.1. Taxonomy (GTDB): domain Bacteria; phylum Chloroflexota; class Anaerolineae; order Anaerolineales; family UBA4823; genus DAOUET01. Next base: position 7,940 of record DAOUET010000156.1, on the reverse strand, counting down.
GGCACTCCACCCAGACCGGCGGACCAGCCGGGCGGCGCGGCGCGGGTTGGACTTGCTGCTGGCTCACGAACATCGCCAGGCACATACACTTGGCTTCGAGGTGGCCCGGATCATCGGGGTGGAACCACCCCGGGGCGGTTTCACTTATTTCAAACGCTATGACCTCGCCCAGATACTCGACCTGTGCTGGCGGATCGGCGCCAGCCCTGAAGACCTGCGAGTCGGGGATAACGTCAAGTTTGTGAGGGAGTTGCAAGGACCTTATGGACTTTGGGAGTATAAACGCTACCCGGAGGTATCTCGTTGGATCACTTTTGACATCTTGCGATCTCTTTCACGATTAGACGCTCGAACCGATTGGTTGAGTATGGAACCCCGAACGCCTTTTCAGCCATATCCAAAGAGACCGAAGCGTTTCTGATTGGGACCTATCTCACCAGCGAGGATGGCGGTCTCGCAGGGAAATCTCCTCTGACCGCGGTCTCCTTTCCCCCAAGCATATCTCAATCTTTGGGTGGGGAGGCTTTGCGCCGGTTGGCAAACACGCGGGGTTCAAAAAGCCATTACGGAAGCAAAAACTGAGTTCGGATCGATGTTAGCCGTCAGAGATTTAGCCTGTTTCTATCTGCTGTGGCACTGCGGGCTGCGTATCAGCGAGGTTTGCTCTCTGCGGTTGATTGACATTGACTTGGATGCGCGCAAACTGTTCATCCATAACAGCAAGGAACGCAAGGATCGGATTGCCTACATGAGTGATACTGCAGCGTTGGCTGTGCAACAGCATCTTGCCATCCGCCCTGACCCGGACTCCGTGCATCTTTTCACCACCCAGCATAGAGTTCTGCATCCACGAAGTTTACAAAGACGCCTGGTACATTATTCTCGCCAATGTGGAGTACCCGTGACGGCTCAACGCCTCCGACACACCTTCGCAAGCCAGATGTTGACAGCTGGTATGCCAGCATCTTCCCTTCAACGCTATTTGGGGCACGAACACCTCGACACCACTATGATTTATGCTGAGGTATCAGATCCCTTGCTCCGGCAGGATTATTACCAGGGCATTGCAACCCTGGATCCTGGTTCTGAGAAATTATCTATGAGTGGGCTGAGACTGACTCAACAAAGCACACTCCGACAATTGGTCGAAGAACTCAAGACTCCGGAATTGGAGCAGTCTCGCCATGATGAGATACTGGATATCATCCTGGTGAATATCAGATAAAATTAGAGTGCTGTGTATAAGCAAATATACCGCAATGTTTCGTTATACGCAGTAGTTGGGCGCTGTGGGGAGATTGGTCAGTAGCTATATTCTTTTTGCAGTAAACTTATCCTATCGGACGTAGACTCAAGTAAATTCGCTTGAAAGAGGTTGACAAGGCCCATATGAAACGATTAGTCATTATGGCCATAATCAAAATGTGTGGAGAAGCTATCTTGCTTACTATTATTGCTGGAATTGTAATCGGAGTAATTGGCAATATGAATAAGTGGGATACTTCACTTGCATATAGCGACGCATTTTTCATCGCTGGTTGTTTGGCGATCGTCGCTGGCGGGTTGTCACGACTAGGAGCAGGTCAAGAGTGGAATAATTTTCAGTTGCTCTATGCGGAAAGTTTTCGCGATATGAGTAGTAGTGAGCGGGCGAACTCTATAATTAATGCAAGTAGTTCTGTACGTATGGTTATACTGGGTCTATTGAGTGGAATTTTGTTAATCCTCATCTCTGTGTTTGTGACGAAAATGTTCTAGTTGGGCCATTTACTGAGTTCGTGGCAAGAAGTATTCGAGTCTCACCTGTTCCGTGTGGCCCGTCCGTTGAGCCGCAAACCGTATGGCATCCATCACTAACCCAGAGAAGAATCAGCCTCACCAAGTATCGATCAATTGGCGGAAGAGAGCTCATCTTGGATAGTGGAGAACGTTCAATGCTTGTTCTTGCAGGCAGATGGGGCACTCCGCCGCTGGAAAACCGCACAGAAGGATTTTCTCCTGGCGCTCCTGTCAGTGTGGTATGCAGACGACAATGCCTTATTTCGACAGAAAGCCTTTACAGCCTCCCTCGAAATTGCGACACCCATTCTCACGGAAATCATCCACCAAGGCATCCAGGAAGGCGTCTTGAAGACCTCTTACCCCGACCAGGCCGGCGAAGTGGTCCTGTATATCCTGCAGGGGCTCAATGAAACCCTTGCCCGTTGGTTATTCTCGGACGAACCCAGGTCTGATGATCTGGTAGGCATCCAAAGCACGGTAGATGCCTATACCGATGCACTAGAGCGGGTTCTGGGAGCCCCTCCAGATTCGGTCCACCTCTTCGACCTTCAAATACTTAAGGAGTGGATAGTCTCATAATGAGAACCCAAATCAGGATGGGTCACTATTCGACTCACAGGAGAAGACCAGCCTTATGGAGATCTTGAATCGATTTCAGATACCCTACCCACGCAGTGAGGAGGTTTAAATATGAAGTTAGCCTTACGCCTGGCATGGCGCAATGTCTGGCGGCATCGACGCCACACCCTTATCATCGTCCTGGCCATGGCCCTCGGATTGGCGCTGATGATGTTTTACGATGGTTTGGTCGCTGGTTTTAACCAAGCCATTTATGGCAATGCCATAAGGGTATTGGGGGGGAATATCCAGGTCCACGCAGATGGTTATCGGGCGAAAGCAGACCAGACCCCGCTCCTGCCTCTGGCAGATGACCTGGCGGTTGTGAAGGCTGCATTAGCCAATCCACAGGTGCTGGCAGCCACGCGGCGGATCAACACCGGTGGGCTGGTAAGCAGTCCGGAGGGAGCTTTCGCGGTGGGCATCACCGGCATCGAGCCGGAGAAGGAGGCGGAGGTCAACCTGGCGGCCCAGCATGTCATCGCCGGGCGTTATTTGACCTCTGGTGATGGCGATATGGTCTTCATCGGCAAGGGACTGGCGGATGCCATGGGCTTGGGGGTCGGCGACCGTATCACCATGACCGGTCGTTCCACGCACGAACAGATGCGCCGCCGTACCATGACGGTAGCTGGCATCTATGACCTGGGAATGCCCGACATCGAGAAGCGCACCATCTACATTTCCTTGAGCGAAGCGCAAGACCTCTACGGTTTAACCGGGCAGTCCACCGAGGTGTGCATCCTCCTGAAACAGCTTGGGCATGAAGCTGCGGTTATCGAGGCGCTAAAGCCCAGTTTGCCCGGCTACGAGATTGATTCCTGGCAAACCAATTTTCCCGAACTTCAGCAAGCCCTGAGTACAAAAGGGGGAGTTATGAACATCTTCAGCGTCGTGATCCTGGTGATCGCCGGCATTGGCATCCTGAATTTGTTGCTGATGGCTGTCTACGAGCGGACGCGTGAGATCGGTTTGCTTGGCGCGCTGGGTCTTCGTCCCCGCCAGATTTCGCTGCTGTTCGTTCTAGAAGGGACCATGATAGGATTGGTTGGCGTGGCAGTTGGAATCCTGCTGGGCCTGTCGCTCAACGGCCTGCTCATGCGGGTCGGCATTGATTACAGTCAATTCTCGAATGTGACCAGTTATACGGCCTTGATTAGCGGACGGGTTTACCCCGATTGGGGCGTTGACAAGCTATTTGAGCGTGGGCTGACTGTGGCGATTATTTCCTCGCTGGCTGCACTTATTCCGGCTCGCGAAGCCGCCCAGCGCGAGCCCGCTGAAGCCCTGCATTACGTGTGAGGTTCACCATGATCCAACTCTTCAAGATGGCTTTCCGTGACCTGGGACGAAACCGTCGCCGATCTTTCTTCTCAGCGCTGGCATTGGCGATAGGGTTAGCGCTGTTGCTGCTACTAGCCGCTTTTGTCCAAGGAGAAATGGGCGGCGCGGTAGACTCAACCATCCGGTTGCAAAGCGGTCATTTGCAGGTTCGGGCGAAATCCTACGATGAGAGCAAAACCAGCCTGAAATGGGAAGATCTGGTCGAGAATCCAGATCAAATCACCGCACAGATCGCTTCCCTCGCACCGGTGGAAGTAGCCACACCTCGACTGTTTGCCAGCGGGATAATAGCCGTGGGCGATGAATCGGCTGGCGTTAGAATTTACGGCATTGACCCTACCTCTGAAGCGAACGCTCCTTACCGAGAAGGCCTGGTTAGCGGGGAATTCCTGACCGCGGACGACCGCCAAGGCATCCTCATCGGAAAGCCTTTGGCTGATAAATTAAACCTGAACGTCGGCAACCAGATCAGCCTTTCGATCAATACCTCCAACGGAGATGTAGATGAGCAGCTTTTTACCATCCGGGGGATTTATTCCACTCAAACCGGTGGTTTTGACAGCACTACGGTATTCATGCCACTCGCCAAGGCACAGGCTATCACCCAGACGGAAAACCACGCCAGCACGATTTTCGTGTTGCTGAAAGACAGGGCCCAGACAGAGGCAGTAGCGGCCGCCTTGCAAAGTCCTAATTATCAGGTTTTGACCTGGACAACCATGAACGAATTGCTTATCCAAACCGAGGACCTGGCGAATGGCTACATCTTCATTCTCTATCTAATCGTGCTGGGTATTACCGCTACAGTCATCATCAACACCCTTATCATGGCGGTATTCGAGCGTACCCGCGAGATCGGCATTCTGGCGGCAATTGGCATGAAAGGCCGCCGCATCATGGGGATGTTCCTGGCCGAATCCAGCTTGCTGGCCGTGGGAGGCATCATCATGGGGCTGATACTCGGCTGGCTGGTAGTTGCTTATTTCGCCAAATATGGCTTTTACATCGGAAACATGGGAATCACCGGCATCCTGATCAGCGATACCATTTACACAGACCTGACCTTGAAAGACACGGTCACCCTGACCATCATGGCTCTCGTCGTTACGTTGTTGGCCGGTCTTTATCCAGCCATGTTGGCTGCCCGGATGGAACCCGTCGAAGCCCTGCGCGGCGGGGAATAATTCCAAGGAGAGAAGGATATGGAAGTCACAAGAGTCGAAAACGTCACGCGGGTTTATAAGATCGGCAAAGTCGAAACCCGCGCCCTGCGCGGCGTCAGCCTTTCCATCGAGAGTGGTGAATTTACAGCCCTGGTCGGACCTTCCGGTTCGGGTAAAACCACCCTGTTACAATTAATCGGTTGCCTCGACCAACCGACCAGCGGGTACGTTTTTATCAATGGTAAGGATGTCAGCGATCTCAACCGCAACCAGCGCGCCGACATGCGGCGCGGAACGATCGGATTTATCTTTCAATTCTTTGCCTTAATCCCGACCCTGACGGCCTATGAGAACATCGAGATGCCGCTGCTCCTGATCGGGCAAAACGGAAGCGAACGCCATAAGCGGGTGATGCAGTTACTCGAAGCGGTCGACCTTCCCGACCGCGCCCACCATCGCCCGGATCAATTGAGCGGAGGAGAACAGCAGCGCGTGGCTGTAGCTCGCGCCCTGGCGACGAAACCGACCCTCATCCTGGCAGACGAACCCACCGCCAACCTCGACACCCCCAACGGCAAACAGGTAATGGAAATTATGACCCGGATTAACCAGGAGACCGGCGTCACCTTTGTTTTTGCCACACACGACCCACGCGTGATCAAATATGCCCGGCGGGTCATCACGCTGCGGGATGGTACCATCGTTGAGAACAATGGTAAAAAAGCATCATGAAAAACAAGGCACTTACGATTCTGCTGATTCTCTTGACCCTGACCGGATGCAATGCTTTTACAAGGAATACCCCTCAGGCGTTGCCAACCATCGTTTTGGGTGAAACCAGCCCAACGAACCAAGCCCCACTCCCAGGTGCGGGTGGGGGGGCGACCGCTTCGGGGATTATGGTGCCTGCCCAGGAAGCCCAACTGGTTTTTACGTTGAGCGGCAAGGTCAATAGGGTGGAGGTGGCGGTTGGCGATCAAGTAAAGGCCGGTCAGGTGCTGGTGCAGCTGGAAGGCCAGGAAAACCTGGAAGCGGCGGTCAGCGCGACCCAGTACGAGCTGGAGCAAGCCCAACAGGCGCTCGAGGCCCTCGATAAAGACCTGGATGTGCAGCAAGCGCAAGCTCTCAAGGCGATTGCCGATTATCAGGACGCGGTGCGCGACGCTGAACGTGTGATTGCCAATCTGAACAGCGCGGCACAGCAAGTAGACCTGGAGGCGGCTTATGCCAACATGCTGCTGGCTAAGGACCGCCTGGAGCGCGCTCGCGATGATTACCAGCCCTATGAAAATAAGCCGGAGGATAACCTGCAACGAGCAGCATTGCTCAGCAAGCTTGCCCAGGTTCAGAAGAACTATGATGCCACGGTGCGCACCTACAACAACCTGCTTGGGAAAGCCAATCCCATCGACCTGAATCAAGCCGAAGCCAACCTGGCGCTGGCACAAGCACAACTGGCAAAAGCACAGCGCGATTCCGAGATTCTAAAGTCGGGACCAGATCAGGATAAGGTCCGGCTGGCGGAAGCGCGCCTGGCAAATGCCCAGACTCAACTGGCAGCCAGCCAGGCGGCGCTGGATCATTTGACCTTGACGGCGCCATTTGCCGGCACGATTGCCGAGGTCAAGGTTAGCAGCGGTGAATGGCTCATCGCGGGTCAGCCGGTTCTGTTGCTGGCCGACCTGGATAACCTGCGGGTTGAAACCACCGACCTGAGCGAGCGAGACGTACCCAAGGTCGAGGTTGGTCAAGCGGTCACGGTCTCGATTAAAGCCTTGGGACAGGATGCCTTGGGGCGGGTGCGCGATATATCTCCACTGGCCAATACGCTCGGGGGAGACGTAGTTTACAAGACTACCATCGAACTGGACACGCTCCCACCAGGTCTGCGGGCAGGCATGAGCGTTGAAGTACAGTTCGGAACGAGTCCATAATTAAAATGGATGAGGTGACTACCTGGCTAACGGCCGGGCCGCCCTGGGTGGCTTACCGGGCATTTGTGGACCTGTTGGACTTGCCAGAAGATGATGACCGGGTGCAAACCGCCCGGCAAAGTATGCTGGCTGATCCAAAAACCCAGGCTCTGATGGTCGAATTGGCGCAATGGCCGGGAACGGTCCTGAAGGGCCATAATGACGCTAATCACCTGCTGCATAAACTGGTGTTCCTGGCTGATCTTGGCTTGAATGCGGGTGATCCCGGCATGGACACTGTGATAGAGCGCATCCTGGCACACCGCTCCCCGGAAGGCGCCTTTCAGGTGCTGGTCAATATAAAGCCTGCCTACGGCGGCACAGGAAAGGACCAACTGGCCTGGATGCTGTGTGACGCGCCACTGGTCACCTATGCTTTGCTGAAGTTTGGTTTACACGATGAAGAGCGGGTTCGGGTTGCGGTTCAATACCTGACGAGCCTGGTGCGCGAAAACGGTTGGCCTTGTGCGGTATCGCCTGACCTGGGTAAATTCCGGGGACCCGGTCGGAAAGCCGATCCCTGCCCCTATGCAAATTTGACCATGCTGAAGATGCTCTCCCAATGCCCTGATCTGGATCAAGAGGTCGCTTCTGTGGGGGCAGAGACACTGCTTGGTCTGTGGGAACAACGCAAAGAGCGGCGGCCGTATCTATTCGCCATGGGCACACATTTTAGCAGGTTGAAGGCACCCCTGATCTGGTACGATCTCTTGAACTTGATCGATGTGCTGACCTGTTTCCCATGGCTGAACAACGACCCCCGATTGGGCGAAATGTTAGACATCCTGCAAAGCAAGGCCGACGGGCAAGGCTGCTTTACCCCCGAGTCGATCTGGACAGCCTGGAAAGACTGGGAGTTTGGGCAGAAGCGACAGCCTTCGGCTTGGTTAACCTTGATTTCCAGGCGGGCATTGAAACGAGCTGGGAGATTTATCCCCAAGGTCTACTCCAGGTGCTGACCTGGCTTCACCCCCAATACAAAATCCCCATAGAAACGTTTCAGCAGGCGACAGGCCGCCAGCCCTACCCAGGCGCGCCCCTGGGCGGCGGATTTCCCCGA
>DAOUET010000155.1:0-2644 GCA_034430155.1 Anaerolineales bacterium | reverse complement strand
GGTGTCATTCTGAGGGAGCAAAGCGACCGAAGAATCCCTGAATTGCTCGATTAAAACGGTCGTAACATGGACTCTTCGCTTCCTTAGGCGGCTTAGAGTGACATTAATATAGCAAATTGTCCGACTTTGTTTTGGTTACTCCGTTAGATCAAGGTTTACGAGTAATCGGTTTCTGAATTGGATCCAGATAAACGTAATGGCATCTGCAGGGCTGCGAGGAAACCCGGGCAGGCGTATTAATGTATTAACCAAGGTGGAGGGTATTGGGTAGCAGCGCGCTCGACCGGCGCTCGATTTCTTTTACAAGTATTTGATAATTTCCTTGCAGCTGTTTCCTGGCAGCCAGAATATATTGCCTCAACCCTACGTCCAGATGATCTGGCAGCTCCTCCACGTCCAACCAGTGGTACACGCCATCAGGAGTAACCAGCAGATCGACGCTCAGGTCTCGCCAGTAAACCTGGTCGTGGCTGAGACGGGTTTGGTCGCTGATATTAAAGTAAACACCTATAGATTGATCCTCAGGCTGGAGCCAGTGGTAGGCATTGTATGGTTTATCCGTCCAGAAATAACCGAAACTTAGGGTACCTTTGGGAAGCGATAATCGCTCGATTTGCCAGAAGCGCTCCAGGCGGTATAGCACTACGACTTGATCTACCTCCTGTTCCATGAGGACACAGGCAAATTGCTGTCGTTCGCCATTTAGCTTCTCTTTTATTTCGAGGTAAGCCTTCACGTTCATCGACAAGCCATGAGGTCATTGGAAAAAACCGGCGAATACCTGGCGGTCAATATCTCCTATCGTACCCGGGCGAAGGCAATGAAATCGAGATCACCAGGTGAATAACCGTACTGGGTGAGGAGCACCCCGGCTTCGCTGCGGAATTGGGTCCCGTGGTTTACCAGGTGAAACAGGATTTGTCAGAGGTGGTTTTCAAAAGGTACCCCGATGGTGGTGATATATCGAACCGGCTGGGAGAGGCCTTCCTGGCACCGCAGACGCCAGATCCATTCCGCAGCCAGGATATGGACAAGGGTGCCTTGCGGCTGGCGAACTGCCTGGGGTTTTCAGGGATCTTTATCGACTTCGTGAGCGATGAATTTCCTTAAATTTTCGAACTGGTCGTTTCTTCTTGGATCTGATTTTTCCTGGCACATCCTGGGTTTTAGAAGGGTGACTGTCACATTAAATGTTGAGGGTTAATTTTACCTTATGGGGTCTTCGATGGCGTAAGCCCTTTCAGCACGTATAAATATTGTCCCTCCCGCTCATTGACCAGCCGGTAATGTTTCCGGAGGTAGGTTCTTATGGCCGGAAAATCGAATCTGCCGAACAGGACCAGCTCGGGTTGACCCTGCTGGATAATGGTCATCACTTCTGCTTCGGTCAGCTCGCCTGTTTCCAAACGTTTTGAGGAGAAGACCGCCAGATCGGGTGGTATGGGGAGATCTGCATAAAACGCGTAAATGGGTAAATCGGTCACAAATAAATGAGTCTCTGAGGCGTATCGCCGGATTTCTTTTAAGGATTGTGCCTCGGCTGAGGTGGTGGTGATCCCCGGATTTTGGAAGGTCGGGTGCGGAGTGAATGTAGATAGCGTGGCGGGCCCGCGCATAAGCAGGATATAGAGGAATAATCCAACGCTGAGCAGGTGGATTAAATGTCGCCAAGTCACCTGATTTGGTTGGTGCAGCCAGGCATTGCTGCCCTTCAACCCCTCCCCGAAAGCGGCAGCTGCCAAGATCGCGGCAGGTATGGTGATCAACAATTGCTGGTGTGACCAGGCTGGCACGTGGCGAAAGAGTAACAAGTAAGCGATTGCCATCCAGGCCACTATGTATAGGGATAACCAGCGCTTGCCAAGCAGTGTATACAATATACCTAGCAGCCCGAGCAGCAGGACCGGTTGAGCTTGGCGTAATTGCCAGACTAAAGTATAGACCGGATCAGAACGGTAAACCTCTAGGCTGTTGGCGACCAAATTCCCTGCGTAGAGCTGCTTGAAGTTTCCAGCTCCGATCAGCAGAAGAGCCGGTGCGCCTAAGAAAAGGGAAAAGCTGGCACCCCAGATAAGGACTGGTCGCCACCAGGCACGCTGCTTGAAGGATATTCGCTGGTGGGTATACCCCTCCACCAATAGTCCAACCAGGAAGATAACTGCCAGAAATGCGGTGAAAAGCTTGGTCAGCACCGAAAGCGCCAAGAACCCTGCGGATAAGACCAACCAGCGGTATTTTGGTTGTTTATGCCAATAGGTTATCGCCAGGAGTGAAAAGAGAGCGAAGGTAAGCACCGGGATGGCATTCATCACCGATACGCTCAGGTCCGTGAAGCGGGGCAGTAAGAACAGCACAAGCGCTCCCCCGGCCGCATGCCAGCTCCCCCATACAATACGCAAGTATTGCAAGTATGCCCAAATCAACCCGCAGGCTAGGAATAGGACCAGCGTCCTGGCCATGTTAATACGAAGACCGAAGATACGGAAAACACCTGCCAGGAGATAGGTGAGCACTGGTGGCTGGTCATCCCAAATGCTGGTATATAAATGGTCCCCCCGCAAGAGCAACATGGCCTTAGACAGCTCTATCCCTTCATCGTGATCCAACCAGAAAGCGGTGCGGAAAGGGAAGAATAAGAACATCG
>DAOUET010000154.1:0-7793 GCA_034430155.1 Anaerolineales bacterium | reverse complement strand
CAGTAGATTTCTCCTTCTTCAAAAGGAGGAATCAATGGGACAACTACACAAACGTTTCACGGATGAGCAGGTTAGGGTTCTCTTTCAAGGCTATGTCCAAGGACAATTGAGTCGGGCAGATCTACAAGAGATGCTGGGCATTAGCAAGACCCGCTTTTTTGCTTTGCTGAAAAAGTACCGCCAGGATTCGGCCACCTTTAGTCTGGCCTACCGGCGATCGATGCCAGCTCGGTTATCGGCGGCCGTGGAGGCGGAGATCGAACGAGCCCTGAGGCAAGAAAAGGAAATCGTGGAAGATGCGGATCTGCCCATATCGGGGTATAACTACACGGCCATCAAAGATCGTCTGGCGGCCAAAGGGATATCGGTGTCGGTGACTACGATCATCAAACGGGCCAAGCAGCTGGACTGCTATAAGCCGAGGAAGAAGCGCAAAACCCATGAAGGATACGGAGACGGCCAATTGCTGAGGGTGCCGTGAGATCCTATAGAGCCCACTTGTAACTGGCTGATCAACCGGAGTGTTTTTAAAATTGTCAAGGGCAATTACAAATCCAATTAACCCAAGGGAATATATTGAAATTCCTATCATAAACACCACATCACCAATTTTCAGGGGGGGGTCAAACTCATAAAAATGAACCACACCAATACTAAGATCACTACAAATAAGCGGCGAAGTAGCTGATGCTCTCTCTGACCCGATCGGCAATAGAGCCTCGCAATCGCATTTTTGGGGAAGAATATCAACATGACCCCATAAGCCCCAAAGAGGAGAACAATCAGTATCCATCCGTTGAACAATCCGATTTCTAAGTTTGGAAACAGCTCCATTGATTTTTCCTCAACGAAACCAAGTTAGTTATCCTTAAATGCAGCCCAACGGTGCGGCTTATCCGCCGCACCCACCCGCCCCCGCTTACAAGACCTACCTGAATCATCATCTTACCTTGTGCACGAAACGATGGATCATGGCGCAAGAGTGGGCGTCGGCTCCACACTGGGTTGGGCGGCGGGTCCAGGCAAACTGTATACCGCTGGGTACTCGGGGGGCAGCTTCTTCCACATCCGGTCGACCAGAACCAGCACCAGTGCCACAACCGCCACGGTCCAATCGAAAACCTGCCAGTCCAGGTTGGGGAAGAAGGCATAGGCAGTATTGGCTGCCGCATGGGTAATGCCGGCTACCAGGATGCTCCCCTTGCTGCGGTTGTACAGCCAGCTAATAATCACTGTGGCAGGAAGAAGTTCCAGGTATGTATGACCCCAATACCCTGGAGAAAGGACGGGCTTCCCTTCAGCCACCCAGTAAAACACGTGCCATAGCGGCCAGATAAGATTTATCAGCAGACAAGCAACCAGGGGACTGGTAACAGACTGCAACCTCGGTAACGCAAACCCACGCCAGCCAACCTCCTCACCGGTAGCATTGAAAAAGAATAGCTGGTAAAGGAATTTAACTACGATGAGGCCGATCAATACCAGACCTGTCGCCGAGAACTGGTGGACTGCGTAGGACTGCCTGCCAAGGAGGTTACAGATCACGATCGATAGCAGGACCGCAAGCGGGACCAGCACCAGGGCGAGCAGAGCCCATCCCCAAACGCCACGCAGGCGAATCAACGAGGACAGGTAGCGTTTCACAGCTGGAATGCGCGAAAAAGCCATGCTGATCACAAAGGCGACCGGCGCAACCGCAATGAAGACGAATATGACCATGCCGATGGAGAACGGAGCCTGGTTGATGAAGATGTTGTTGGCAAGGAATACCAGCGTCGACACAACCCAGGCTGCGAAGAAAGCGATCCAGAATGTTTTGCGTGTCCCTTGCCTGGGCTGGGTATTGGAAACTGCAGTAACGATGATCCCTGCCAGCGCCGGGCCGCACGTTGCGACAAAAGCCAAGGGGATCAGCAATTCGCTCCCCTTGTTCATGACCGCACCATAGGAGAACCCCAGCCCCCCGGTAATCATAAAGGTAATAACAAAGAAGGCAACGATTTGATGCTGTTTAATCCAATCGGTGAGTTTATTCATTTTTCACTCCTGCTGATCCGCCGCCTAACGATTGGCTTAGCTGCCGCTGCGGTGCGAACCCGAGAGCCTGTTTGCTCCGGTTGAAATGCTCAAAATCGCGCCGCTTCCCCGCGCTGCCTAGCAGCGGTCACGGTCTATGCTGGGTTGGGCGGCAACCACAATCAATCCTACTTTCACTTTCTTTTGGTAGCAGATCGAGGATGTGAGAATATATTGGCGATGATTTGGATAACAAAAAGACCAAGCATTATGATCCCACCTATCACGGAATAAAATTTCCAAACCATGACTACAAATCCATAATTCATCGAGATGTAGAGTGCAACATATGGCATCAACTGCCTCCAATCCATTTCCTCTCGGAATGGAAGCTTCCATATCCAATCATACAGAGCTTCAATTACTAGAAATGCTAAAAAGATTCCCAGAAAGATAGTGTATCGCGGTGATTTCTGTTCCTGCTGGACCAGGAAAATCGCATAGATGGCTGGAATTGCTAAAAAGAAATATACCCAGCCGATTTTTCGCAGCAGAGCAAGGTGATTCTTGCGAATAAGAAAGATAAAAATCAGAAATCCATTATTCAAAAGACCGAGGGTGAAAAATAATGGTTCAAGCATTTCGAACTCCTTTCTGCTATTTATCCATTTGAACCCTTGATCGCGGCCTAACGGCCCGCACATAAGGCGCCTTGCGGCTTGCGCAGTGCGATCAAACTGGACGCAATACGCTTCAAAACCGAAAACATCCCCGCAAAAATCCTCGATAGCAAGGTCGGCTTCATGCGCTTGTTGGGCAGACTCCTCAGATGAAAGCGTACCCATGATTCGCCCACATCTTACTGCCTACTCGACCGCTGCATCGATGACCTCGAATCGTTGATTCTCCGCATCAATCCGAGCACGGCATCCTATTGGTACAGTGAATTGCGGTGCTGTGTGTCCAAAATCCATGTCTGTGATAATAGGAAATGTGTATCCTCTCGTCCGCTTCAAGACCACCTCTCGAAGCTGCTGCTTCTCTTCCTCGGTGTAGCGCATTGGCCGACCAACCATCAACCCCTTCAACCTTTGCAGAACGCCCATATTCTCATAATCCATCAGCATGCCATCTACCCTTTCTGGAGACGGTGGGCCTTCCGATGTCTCAAAAAACATGATCGCATCCTGCCACTCCGGCCAGAACCTTGTCCCTCGTAGATGCTCCAATGCCCCCAAGCATCCGCCTATCAATACTCCCTCCGCCACACCTCCCCTCAGCCAACTCCAGCCTGCGGAGCTGTGCCGTGCGCGCGGCCGCTTCAGATCCTCTTTCTGTGCCCAATCAAGGAACTCCTCTGTCCACCAAGTCGACGGCTCGAAGACGCCAATCGGCCTCGCTTCACACAGCGCCTTCAGCATGTACCTTTCCGTGTACTCAAACATCCTGGGATACTCGGCAAAATCTGTCAGCAGCGCTGGCCCATTGAAGGTCACCAAGCCTGTTTCCTTCCAGATAGCCACGTTGAGCACCGTGATGTCAGAGAATCCCATGAAGACCTTCGGATTCTTCCGTATCAGGTCAAAGTCCAACAGCGGCAGCAAATGACAGGAATGGTCTCCGCCTATCGCCGCCACCATCGCCTTGACCTCCGAATCGCCGAACATGCTGTGAATGTCATCAACTCGGTTCTGAGGCGTGTCGGAGACGAACCCAAGTTGGTTGAGGGTATGAGGCCCTATCCTCACCTTGAAGCCAAGCGATTGCAGGTGTTGCACACCTCGTTCGACGCGGTGGGGAAACATACCTGCCCCACCCCAGGAGGGACTGACAAGGCCAACTGTATCTCCGGGCTGCAATCTTGGTGGTCTAATCACTCCATCTCCTTCTGAGAGATCCTTTCAAGTTCACAATCCTTTGAGTCCGCCCAATGACCGGAGCTGATCCGCCTGGTCAAGACACTATTAGCCGAAAGCGCTGAGCTTGCTGGGTCCGCTCCAATGATTGTTTAGCTCGCTCTTGTTTTTTGTCCATATTCATTGACATGATCTCTTACGTGACACGATTGGCATGCGTTCGATCTACGCTGTCCAACAATTTTAAGGGCATATTTGAGTCGCGAAATATTGCCCCAAATATTGCTGCAAGTTGTTCTTTAATATTCTGTTATCACATTGAATAAAAGTTTCAGTAGGTTGATTTTTCTTGGGATCTATGAATACCCGAAGTCTTATTCCTTCCCATTGTTGGGTTGTGCTAGTCAATGGGTGCTTAGCTACGCGGAAATCGACAGCAAGGGTGCCACTTCGGTCCACATATGTCTTGGCTTGGGGATATCTTTCTAAGAACGCCCGAGCATCATCGTGACCACGCGCGATAGAGATATATTCCTCGTCGGAGACTCCGTTGTCGTAAAAATGCTGTGATTCCCAAGTGCATGAGGAAACCATCAGAAACATCATCCATACTGCTAACAGAAGAAGGAACGATTTCTTACCCATAGCAGATCTCTCACTTTGAAAATCGCCGCAGGTGGAATTAATTAGACCCGCACAGCAAGCAATATAGAGAAGACTCCTTTGCCTCATATAATGGTGAAAAGCGGCCCAACGGGGCTGCGGACGATCCGCAGGCCTAGGGCTTCACGGTTTGGTTCAGCGGCAGCTGCGGGACCGCCAAGACTCCTTCTCAATTATCGCGCATTGCTCGTGAAGTTGTGCATATCTCAGCGGCGGCGCCGCTGTCCGCTGTATGCGCGGGTTAGCCGCCATTGCTGGTAGAAGCACGCTAGGGCTAGCAGTGAATTTTGACAGATAGCTCGGCGATTTCTCGCTCCAAGTGGGCTGGATACCGTTGCAGCCCCGGCACTATATCCTCTGGAATGCTGTCAAACATCCAGGCAATTCCCAAAAGCATCACAGCGGTATAGTGATCAAACTGGTCAATGCCATACGGGCCTGCTCCAGCAGCCAGATTCAACAGACTTCCCTGCGCCAACAGGAACAAGTATGTTTTTCCAATGTCGAACCGCTCAATGTGGGCCTTCAGTCGCTGGTGTGGTTGCTGATATAGCCAGTCTATGTCAATTTCACGATTCGAGTGGCCGGCATTGAAAAGAATGGTTCCAGGCCTTACCTGGCGAAGATGTTCTTCGCGCAAGGCTCCCTCGACCCCTGTGGCTGTCACGATGATGTGGCAACGAGCAAGCCCTTCATCCAAGCTAACCGTTTCACACCCAAGATGACGTGCTTCCAAAAGGCGCACAGGATCCAAATCAGCCACCTGCACAATCGCTCCCAAATCACGTGCTCGCTCAGCGATCCCTTTTCCGACAGGGCCTTGCCCAACAACCAGCACACGTCTCCCAAACAACCCCATTTGGGTTACATGGCTAAATGCAGGCCAGATACTATCCCCGACATGAAAGCGATTATGCAGGTCCTTAAGCGGGATACTATTCCAATCAAATACAGGAAACGGCAACCTGTGTTTTTTCAAGAGATGAAGCCCACTCATTGTTGCTTCGAGTGCGCCCTTGACTGGAGGGGTTTTATCGAGATACGCTACGCACAGTTCTCCGCCCATATCGCAGAGATAATCGGCTTCGAAACTACGGACGATCGCCAAATTCTCCTGATACTCTGACTGGCTCATCCCCTGCCAGCCGTAAACACTGATCCCCTTTGAAACGGCATAGGCGGCAGCGACATCGTCCGTGCTGTCAACGTTGCAGGCTCCTATCATAATCTCAGCACCGGCCTGTTTCAAGGCCGACATCATTGAAATAGTATTTTGCCTTGTAATATGCCCCCAATAGGCCAATCTTTTGCCACGATAATCTCGTTGAGCGATTTGACGCACGTAATGTTCAGTGATGGGTGTAATGTACCGATGCCACGCAAGTTGTCCCTCATCAATCTGTGCAGCAAGGTCCAAATTCTTGATTCTTGAGGATACCATCGTGCTTACCTCCTCATATCGCTCTTATTGTGAAAGAGTCAGGCGGCTAACGGTTAGCGTTATTAGAATGTTCTTGTGAGGGACGTGGCGTCAGTGTATCCTTGAGGCGATACCACCGCGGGAATGCTGACGGGGCGTGAGCATTTGGGAGTCCGGAAGCCGGTATGGGATAGATTTCACTGCAAGAAATCATAAGCCCGTTGCGTTATTTGGACTCTCGCGGAAACTAATCTGGGACGGCAAAAGCCAGAACCCGCATCGGTACTTGCAACTCAAACCCAAAAATCCACGTCCCAATCACAAAACTCATAAGGAGTTTAGCATGAAAGGAACAGGAAAAGCAAGGGAAATACAAGACAGGTACATCGGGTTGGACATCCACAAAGAATATGTACTGGCCGGGGGACAAAATGTTGCGCAGGAATGGGTGATGCAGCCGCGACGAATCAGCATGGAAAGATTCCAGGAATGGGCGATTGCAAATCTACGAGAAGGAGACGCGGTCGTCCTCGAGACGACCACCAATGTGTGGGATCTTTACGACATCATTGCACCGTTGGTGAGCCGTACTGTGGTGGCGCATGCTGGTGGAGTTCGGCAGATCGCTGAAGCGCGGGTGAAAACAGACAAGAAAGATATCGAACGGCTACTGCGGTTGCTGATTGCTGACATTGTGCCGGAAGTGTGGGTACCACCCGCACATGTACGCGAGCTGCGCGGAATGATCTCGTATCGCAACCGGCTGGTGAAAACCAGTACGATGATACGAAACCGTTTGCAGAGTTTGATCCATCGCCACAACCTGATTCTGCCCAAAGGCGCATTGACCGATCAGGCCTGGTGGGAGGCACAGCAGATCAGTGGGCTGGAGAAGATCCAAATCCGCCAGGAATTGGCCATGCTGGAGGAGATCGCCAAGCACAAAGCAGAAGTGGACGCGGAGTTGGGACGACAAAGCCTGGGGGAGACATGGAGCAAGCAGGCCGTGCGGTTGCTGCAACTGTCCGGGTTTGGCGTGGTGATCAGCATGACGGTCTTGTCAGCCATCGGCGATGTGACCCGCTTTGAAAGCGCCAAGAAACTGGTGGGCTATGCGGGTTTGGGAGCTGGGGTGCATGACAGCGGCAAGGAACACATCGAGAAGCGCATCACCAAGAGCGGGCGCAAAGAACTGCGCTGGGCGCTGGTCGAAGCGGCCTGGCGAGCGATCCGCATCTCGCCGTATTGGAAGGAACAATACGAGAAGTACTTGCGCCGCATGCGCAAACCCAACCAGGCGATCGTGGTCATCGCACGGAAACTGTTGGTGGCAGTCTGGCATGTGCTGAGCAAGGAAGAGACCGATGTCCACGCCAGCGAAGAGGACCTGGCGTACAAGATGCTGGTTCTGGCTTGGGACCTGGATGATAACGTCCGCATGGGCTTGACGTACAAACAGTTCGCCAAATATGCGCTCATGAAGTTGGGTGTCGAGACCGACATCACGCGCTTTGTGCGCAAGAATGTGCCACGCCGGGTGGCTCCGAAAGCAGAGGTGCTGGCACGGATGGAGGAATTGGGCTTAGCTTGCTAAAGCGGGCTTGAATGAAAAACTGGATCAAGAAATTCAACCTCCGGCGCGAAATCCCTGGATTGAGTTAATCGAAATCAGGCGGCGAGGGGGGGGGCGAAGCATTCCCTGGGAAAGAAATCCAAGACGAAAAATAAAAAAACGGCTGCTCTCACAGCCGTGGAGATCTTCAAAGGCTCTGTTCAGAATACTACCTATCCCAAGCCTTGACACTGCAAGTAATCGGTACCCGCTGGTGGGCGGGACG
>DAOUET010000153.1:0-4137 GCA_034430155.1 Anaerolineales bacterium | reverse complement strand
GCACACTGCAAGCACAAAAACGTTAACCTTCTTCGGTATCCATGAAAAACGCGGTACTGAGGCCATGGATCATTTCAATATCTGGTACCATTCTGAGGAGAGATGTTGGGGAGGCGAGCGAGCCCTTTAGGGTGAGTTCGCGAGCCTCCCCAACTCGATAACTCAGGTCGCCATTGAACTTTTTGCCGATAGACAGATACCTTGGTGAAGCTCCCCTTATAGCCATCCGGATAATATCGGTGGCATAATGAATGCGCAGTCTGCAATGATGCAGCTGCAATCAATAAAAGGAGGAACTTCACCATGAAAAAGAAAACCATCTATTCAAACCAAAGTCAAGAGTTGCTTCGGCTTTTTGAGGAGGCAGGGAACAATTCCAAAATGATGTGTGTGCCTATTGACTATGCGAAAAAGGACCACATTGTGATGTTCTGTAACGGATATGGCGATATTTTGAGAAAGCCCTTTTCGGTGAAAAACTCCCCGGAGGGTGTCAAGTACCTAACTGAGCAGGTAAGGCGATCCTGCCGTCATCGCGGGATTAACTCAAAGCATGTTTTCTTAGGCGGTGAGGATGTGGGCTCTTATGCGGAGAACTTTGTAAACACGCTGCGGGTCAAAGGATGGATAGTGGCTGGTGTCAACGCCCATGATGCTAAAAAGCAACGGGCCAATATTCAAGCCAGCACGGATCGGTTGGATTTGATGGGTATTGCTTCGATGCTGCTGAACCGCAGAGCAAACTGCTCACCTGCCCAATCTGGTATTTATCGTAACCTGCGGACCCTGGTTCGTCACAGAAGAAAGCTGGTTGTTATGTCCACGGAAATCCGCAATCAAATTCACACAGTGGTGGATCGGCTCTTTCCCGGGTTTTTGGATGAGCGAAAAACGGGCATCGTGTCTTTTACCAATAGCTCATTGTATTTGATGGAAAACCGCTTTAGTGCGCGTCAAATCCATCGGCGAAAACGAGATCGATTGATTGAAATTTTGAAGCGCTATGGCACCTCAAAGCCCGAACTTACAGCGGCTAAGCTTCAGGAGTATGCTCGACAAGTTCTCATCCCTCCCAAAGAATATATGAGCACTCTGCAGCTTTCACTGGCTCAGCATGTGAAACATTTTAGGTGCTTGAAAGAAAACATCAAGCAAATGGAAAGGGAGATTGCCCTATGGTTGAGCCAAACACAAGGAGCATTTCTCACCACCATTCGCGGTACTGGAATTGTTTTGGCGGCCGGAGTAACTGCTGAAATTGGAGATCCTTCTGTACAGAAACCATTGAATAATCTGGCCTCATACGCAGGCATTATTCCCAGGGTCAAACAGTCTGGGGGTGTTGAAGGCAAAACCTTTACGGGCAAAGTAGCAAAACGGTGCAATCGTATCCTCAAAGACTATGTCGTTAAGTCGGGCTTGCACCTGGGCTTGCATGGTCCGGAAGATTTGATGGCTGACTACAAACGTCGTGACGCAGCCGGTCAACACGCTGACTTCGGTATGGCCCGAAGATATCTTCGGATGGCCATGTGTTTAATGCGGACATCGCAAATCTATCTGCCGTCACGGCTGCGAAAAAAGGGAGTCGACGTGCAACAACGCAGCAGTTACTATTTGATGACTTGGCCCTATATACGGGAAAAATGGTATAAGTTGGGGGCACTTGAGGCGACCTTTGAAAAGGATCGTCCTTTGGGCCAATGGCGCTATAGGGTGCAGGAGCTCTATGACATAAAACTTAAACTATAAGCCCAACTCACACTGGGCTTAGCCTTTACGATCAAAGGGTTTCGCGGTTTCGGCGGACAGGATGGCTACGTGATATCTGTCGCAGTGCTCCACAAACTTGATGGAGTCATTGACGGCTCTGGCAAGACTGCCTAACCCTGTCCGTCCGAATTCATAATTATGGCTCCAAGGTGCTCTGATCCTTGAAAATTCAAGAGATCTCGTCATACCAGATTGCCAAGATCGGGCAATATGGGCAGGGTTTACCACTTGTAACGCTGAACCTCGAGGATCTGAGATTGTGATTGCTTGGCCTGGTCTAATACCGTTTCAAAAAAACCGACCTGGATCGGAATGGGGGAGTGTTGTCTCAAAAAAAAGTAGTTTTTTTCTTGACATTTATCCTGGTACTCTTGCCATAAAACCAACTATCTTAAATGACTAAATAATTGCATATATGTTCTGCATATCCCAGGGTTTCAAGGGCCTTGATATTTGCAGAAACATAGCAGGTATACCCACCCCAAGATTGGAAGGACAAACCCAAAAATACGGCTTTTAACTGATCTTCCAGGCCAAAATACTGATAACCTGTTGATATATATAAGTATATGGTGATTTTTGCTATAAATATGTAGCCACTAATAAAGTAAAATAAAGTATATATAATACTTGACATATAATATTAGTAATGCTACATACTGTAGCCACTATGTATATAGACACTTCATATTCCACCCAGCGGGGCAAAACCTACTGCCGGCACCTGCTTCGGGAATCTTATCGGGATAAAGGAAAAGTAAAACATCGTACATTGGCTAAACTGTCTCATTGTACTGACGAGGAGATAGCTGCAATAAAGCTTGCTTTAAAGCACAAGGGTAACCTATCTGCGCTTGGTACGGCAGAAGATATTAAAACAAAGCAAGGTACGCGTATTGGCGTCGTTTACACTGTGAACGTACTTTCAGAACGTATTGGATTAGTAAAGGCGCTTGGTCACCATAGACAGGGACGTCTTGCTTTATGGCAAATCATTGCCAGGCTGATTAACCAGGGTTCTCGGTTGAGTGCTGTTCGGCTTGCTGAAAGCCATGCAGCCTGCGACATTCTTGGCTTGGATTCTTTCAACGAAGATAACCTGTACAATAATCTGGCATGGTTATCTGGGCAACAAGAGGCCATTGAGAAGCGATTATTTCGGCAACGCTATGGTGATAAAGCTCCCGAGCTTTTTCTTTACGACGTGACCAGCTCATATCTTGAGGGCGTTAAGAACATCTTGGCTGCTTTTGGATATAACCGGGATAGAAAGAAAGGAAAGATGCAACTGGTGATCGGATTGCTTACCGGTCCGGACGGAACTCCGGTGGCGGTACGAGTATTTGAGGGCAATACCCAGGACCCCAAAACAGTTGGGGAACAGGTACGTACTCTTGCCAGTTCATTCGGAGTTAAGGGGGTTACGTTGGTAGGTGATCGGGGGATGCTTAAACAGAAGGAAATCAATCTCATTAATGACAAGGATTTTCATTATATCACTGCGATCACCAAACCACAGATCAAGAAACTCATTGCAGATGGGGTGTTCCAGATGGATCTGTTTGATGAGAGGCTTTGCACATTAAAATGGGACAATGTTCGTTATATCTTACGACGCAACCCGGAAAGAGCAAAAGAATTGGCTAACAATCGCGAAGGCAAGTTTACGAAGATAAAGCAGTTATTGAAAGAGAACAATTTATACTTAGCTGAGCACTCTCGCGCCAAGGTAGGAGTAGCCCGAAGAAAGGTCGTAGAAAGTACCAAGCGTCTAAAAATAGATAAATGGGTGGATGTTGTGACCAATGGACGTGCCATGGAATTAATCATTGATGAAGAGGTTAAAAAGCAAGCGGCCCAATTGGATGGATGCTATGTTATCAAGACGGACTTGTCTTATAAGGTAGCGACAGCCGAGACGATTCACGATCGGTATAAAGATTTGGCCCAGGTTGAGCGAGTTTTTCGCACCTTTAAGAGTGGTCTGGAGGTTCGGCCTGCGTTTGTGAGAAAGGAGGAAAGCACCCGAGGTCATGTGTTTGTTGTGATGTTGGCCTATCTTTTGGAGCGGGAGCTGTACAACTATTGGCGTCGTTTGGAGGTGAGTGTAGAAGAAGGCATTGATGAGTTGAGTTCGCTGAGAGGGGTAGAAATAAGAATCGGTCAAGGCATCTGTCAAAGTGTCCCAGAGCCGACAGGATTAAATAAGCATCTACTCGATGCTGCTCATATCAATTTGCCATCAGCACTACCTTTACGAAAAGTACATGTAGCCACCAGGAAAAAACTCGTCTCCGAACGGAAATTAAATTAATCCTGGGAAGTTACATCATGTAGAACTGTGAAATATTATTGGAAGATCCG
>DAOUET010000152.1:0-3538 GCA_034430155.1 Anaerolineales bacterium | reverse complement strand
TCATTAACCGGGATGGAGAAAGCCAGGTAAATTTCACCCCCTGGATTGACCAGCAAGGCTGGGGAATTGCCGATACCCTGCGGAGATGGCAAAACCACCGGTTCGGACCAGGCCGAGGTGAGCACCGCCCGGTTGGCGTCCGCCCGGCTGAAGTAGATCCGGCCTGGCTGGCCCGCCTGCCAGGCGATCAGCAAATTGCCATCAGAATCCAGCGCCACGGCTGGTCGGTCAACTCCCTCCCCGGGGGAATTCAAAATGGTGACCGGTTGCGACCAGAGCCTCTCCCCTTCCCAGCGCATGTAATGTATGGCAGCCTCGGATTCATGGGTGACGGCATCGGTCGCCTGGCTCCAAAATATATGGATGCGGCCATTCCCATCGCTGGCCAGAGCCAGGGAGGTGATTTTTCCATCGCTGCGAGTGATGCTGGTGACCGGTTGCCAGAGCGCTTCTTTTGGGAACCATTCGGCGACGTCAGACAGCTGCCGTTTCATCCACCAAATATCCCCGCCACCACCCGCATCACAACCGGTTATAAACAATTCATTACCTTCACCCTGAATGACCTGGAGACAGCTAAAATCCACAGTCTTTTGGGTTTCCGGATCAATGAAGCTGCTCAAAGGGGCTTGAGATTGCGGGTCGCTCCACCGGTTTCCATCCCAAGCCTGTAAAGCCACCTGGAACCCCATCAGCATGAGAATGGGGCCATCATTCCCGTGAAGAATCTGGATCTTCTCGGGGCAAATGGTAGATGTATTGGTAAGTTGCTGGCGTGGTTGCCAGGTCTCACCCCCATCTAGCGACCACTGGTAGTACTGCACACAACTTGACTGGCTGGTTCCTACTTGCCAGAGGAGCAGGACTTCATTAGCCTGGGTATAAACGGTTATGTTGGCAGGGTCTGATGTCCCCACACCTTCCTCGGGTTTGAACACCTCCTCAGGTGGTCCCCAGGTTTGCCCTGCATCACCGGACTTGATCAAAAACTCCTTGCCGCGCGAGCGCAGATCCCAACCTACAAAAACCCTCTGAACCTCGCTGGCATCGCCGATCGCTAACTTTACCCGGGCCTCCGCAGGTGAAAGCGCCCGAAAATAAGGCGATTGATACAACCCTACCGGAGTTGACCAGGTATCCCCTCTGGCGTTCGACTGGCGGTAGTAGACCCCAGCCGGGTAATTACTGTCATTGCCTCCTCGCACGAAACTTACGTGCAAATGATCGTATCGATCCGATTGGACCTCAAAATCCAAGACCTCATCTGACAGCCGCAGGGTTTCGGTCCACTCAAAATATGGCGGCTGGTTGGCAGAGGTGCGACTATAGAACAATGAATTCTCATCGTCTCGCCAAAAGGCAAATATGTCGCTGGAGCTATCTGGGACCAATACAGGAATAAAGCCTTCAAAAGGCACGTTCACAGATACCGGTTGGTCCCATTGATCGCCCTCCCTTTTTATATATCTGGTCCCTTCAAAGGCATCTTGCCAAAATACATGAATCAGCCCATTAGAATCAACCACCATCACTGGATTCGTGGCTGAGCCAGAATGTGAAAGATTTTCGGGTTCTGACCAGATTTCATCGCCCAATTGGGCAGCTGCAGGCAACCCGCTGATTGAAGTGATGATTATCAACCCAACAGTCGCCAAGATGATATTCGGGATCAACCTTCTAAGATATTGGATACCACTCCTCATATTATTCAGCAGTCGAAATCTTGAAGCCACTCGATTAACCTTGGGGATCCCTGAGCAACTGAGCGATCTTTTCAGCCTGGTTGGCAAGGTCCTGGCGTCCTTGAGTTCCCCACCACCAGATATAAACCCGCATCTCTGACTTTGCTTCAGATATCCCCGCTAGCATATCGGCAGCCTGGTCGAGCTGCCCAGCCCAGACATAGCTATAACCCAGCAACTTGCGAATACCCCGATGATTCCCGTCAAGTGCGTGAGCTTTCTCCAAATGAGCTATTGCGGTGGGATAATCACGCCGCAGCATGGCAATCAATCCCAGGCGATGGTGCGCTGTGCGATTATTGGGATTGAGTTGGAGGGCGTGATGGAACCAACCTTCAGCCGGTTTCAACGCATCTGATTCACTGCCATCAGTCCATTTACCCGAGGGGAAATCGGCGAGTTCGATGCGAGCCATCTGTACCGCTCCTAGATCAGCGTACCAGCTTGCTTCTAAAGACTGGCGAAAATTGTAGGCCAAGATAAGCGCCACAAGTACGACCATGACCGCTATTGGCCTCAGAATCGAATTGCGTTGGCGATCAAGCATCACTACTTTCGTCTGCTGGTGGCGAGATTTTGGGATGGCCAGAGCCAAACCGGGAAGTAAGAACAATAATGGGCATCCCTCTATGTTATAGACGATATCATCTACCAACCCATGCACGCTCATCACGATCATGCCAGCGAGGATAGCCCATCTCAGAGGCGCTATTGATGGCGATAAGCTTCCGGAGGCCAGGTACCAAAAACTGCCCACTAAAACAAAACTATACGCCAGGAGGCCAAGTATTCCCTGCTCAAGCGTTACATCCAGGTAGAGGTCATGGCTGATATTAGTAATAAAGAATGGTATATCTAATATATAGTGGGAGTAAAGACCTGAAAAGGTTCGTAAGCCGCCGCCTGTAAAAGGATAATCCTCAACCAGATTCAGGGCACTGTTTGCCAGCTCCAGGCGGCTTACGGAATGATTGGGACCGGGAAGGGTGCCCGCTAGTCTCACAATGCTCCCAGGGAACATCAAGACCAATCCAATCCCTAAAGCTGCAAACAAGAAAACCGTCAGACCGAAAGCTGATCTGCGTTGTATAGGATTGTGGCGAAATAGCCATCCGCTCAATACCCACAAAAACCAAGCAGCCAAGGCAACGCCAGAGGCAACCCAGGCGCCGCGAGAGGTTGTCAAGAGGAAGCTGACTAAAACCACCATGCCTATCGACAATACCACTAAGACTAAGGTGCGGCGCTTCTCTCGCCGAGCTCGATCACCAATCGCAATGAGAAAAGGCGTCATCATCGCCATAACACTGGCGGAGTCGTTTGGATGGATGCTGCCTAACGGAACAGAGAAGCGCACATCCATCCACCTTAGTCCGATCTGTTGAAGGAAACCAATTTTAGCAGGTTGATCCTGCCAATTATGTGTAAATAAGAAGAATAAAGCAGTTCCTAATCCCACAAGACTCAGAAAGGTGGCAATGAGCCAGAGATTTTTTTGAGGTTGACCGGCGAGGGCATAGAACAGGAGAACACTCGCGACCAGTAACCAGAACTTCGCCCAGGCAGTCTCTCGATCGTAGGCTGCCCAAACCCCCACCCCTGCGGTAGCCAGAAACAATGCGAGGGGTACATCGATGGTAGTGCGTTTGAACGGAAATCGCCCCGCCAGCAGCCGCACCCCCCAGGGAATCAGCGCTACCAGCAGAGGCCGCCAGCCCAGCTGCGGGCGCAGTTCCAATAAGATGACCGCCATGGCAACCATCACCAGGTCAGCCAGGGCGAACCAGCGGCTCTCG
>DAOUET010000151.1:0-63830 GCA_034430155.1 Anaerolineales bacterium | reverse complement strand
CGGTAATCATGATTCTGGTCACTGGAGCAACTGGTTTTATTGGTAGGGCGTTAATCCGCCACCTGGTGGAGGCAGGTCACCAGGTGCGAACTTTGATTCGACCTTCTTCTCGATCTCCGAACCTGCCTCGGGGCGTGCCAGTTGAAGTTGTTGTCAGTAGCTTGAACGACGAAAGGGGGCTGCGAGCGGCAATGGTAGGCGTGGAAGCCATCTATCACCTGGCCGGGGCAGAATGGCGAGGCGCCTATGCCAGCTTAATGCAAACCGACGTACAGGGGACCCAGTCAGTAGTCAGGGCAGGGGTTGATGCCGGGGTAGATAGGATATTTTTCATCAGTCATCTTGGCGCCGACCGCGCCTCGGCTTACCCAGTCATAAAAGCTAAAGCGATCGCAGAAGAATTTATTCGTCGCAGCGGTATCGATTATACAATCCTTCGCTCGGCAGTGGTTTTTGGTCCCCAGGATGGGTTTACGATGGGTCTGGCGCAGTTGTTGCATGCCCTCCCGGCCGTCTTTCTGGTACCTGGCGATGGGGAAACCCTGCTACAACCCTTGTGGGTTGAAGATTTAGCCACCTGTATGACCTGGGCATTAGATGATGAAGGTACTCGCAATCAGATGTATGAATTGGGTGGTCCTGAATATTTTACACTCAACCAGGTGCTTGCCATGGTTATGGAGAAGCTGGGAATTCAGCGAAGATTGGTGCATGTTCGCCCCCCTTATCTGAGGGCAATCACGGTATTATTGGAGAATGTATTACCATCATTGCCGGTTTCTGTCTATTGGCTTGATTACCTGGCAACAAACCGTACCTGTTCATTAGATACAATTCCCCGATTCTTCCAGCTAATGCCTGCGCGTATGCCCTACCGACTGGATTATCTAAATGATCGTGACTGGCGGGGGGCCTTATGGCAATCGATTGTCCGTCGCCGGCCGACATGAATACCAACGATTCGGGCAATACGAAAATCACTTCTGCCGATGAGATTTTGTCTGGGTGGTTGGGCGGCCGCAGCCGCCTAACCCAAAAGAAGATCGCGACTGTGTGACTATTAACGAATTTAAGGTGCAATTATCATGATCGATTGGAGGCTGCGAATTATCGAAACCCCGGCTGAGATAAGCGCGGTGGAGCACCTTCAGCGGCTGATTTGGCCGGGCAACGAGACGGAAATCGTGCCGGTTCATATGTTGGTAGCGGCTATCCATAACGGAGGTTTGCTGGTTGGTGCTTATCGAGAAGCAGAGAAGCCGAAGATATTTGATGAGCTAATCGGTTTTGTGTTTGGGTTTCCGGGCATGTATTTCACTCCTGACGGTCCACGACCCAAACACTGCTCTCATCTGCTGGGCGTTCATCCGGATTACCGAGACAAAGGGCTTGGTTTCGCCCTCAAACGCGCTCAATGGCAAATGGTACGGCATCAAGGCCTGGATCGAATCACCTGGACCTACGATCCTTTAGTCAGCCGCAATGCTTATCTCAATATCGCTAAGCTAGGGGCGGTTTGTAACACTTACCAGCGCGAGGTTTATGGAGAAATGCGTGATCATTTGAACCTTGGATTGCCTTCAGACCGGTTTGAGGTCGATTGGTGGGTTAATACCAAACGGGTAGAGATGCGGCTTAGCCACCGGGCACGGCGCCGGTTGGACTTGGCTCATTACTTTGCGGCTGGGGCGAAGATAATTAATCCTACTAAAACCAAAGAAGGAAATTGGTCACATCCAATGGAAGGCTCTCTTGCCATCGAGGATTACGAACAAGATGAAAACGAAACGCTATTGCTGGTTGAGATCCCGGCTGATTTTATGGCGATCAGAGCGGTCAAACTTGAGCTTGCATTGGAGTGGCGGACGCATACCCGGAGGTTGTTTGAAGGTTTATTCGAGCGGGGTTACTTGGTGACAGACTTTGTACATTTACCAGGACCGCACCCACGCAGCTTTTATGTGTTAAGCCATGGAGATAGTACCTTATGAGGATCACCCAGGTGAAACTTTCCCACCTAAGCATGAAATTGCGTAGCCACTTTGAGACTTCATTTGGCCGTAGCTATGAGCGGGATTGCCTGCTGATCGAGGCGTTCTCGGAAGGCATTTGCGGATACGGGGAATGCGTTGCAGACCGGGATCCGGGATATTCCTATGAAACAGTCGGCACTGCCTGGCATATCTTGAAAGATTTTCTTATTCCGGCCGTTTTAAATCGCGATCTGGAGGACAGCCATGAATTTCAAGGAAGCGTGGCGCATGTGCGCGGTCACCCCATGGCAAAGGCGGGCTTGGAGATGGCCCTCTGGGATCTGATCGGCAAAGGTGCGGGGTGCTCTTTAAAAACGCTGCTGGGAGGCGTCTGGCAGCAAGTGGAGGTGGGTGTTTCTGTGGGATTGCAGGACACACCCCAGTTGCTGGTAAGGCAGGTATCGTCTTACCTGAATCAAAGCTACGGACGGATAAAAATAAAAATCAAGCCAGGACGTGATGTGGGCGATGCTAGAGCAGTTCGCAGGGCATTTCCAGATATACGCCTGCAAGTCGATGCCAATTCGGCCTACACGTTAGAAACAGCCGCAGTACTGTACCCATTAGACCAATTGGGTCTTCTGCTGATTGAACAACCTTTGGCGGAGGACGATTTATGGGATCACAGCCAGCTACAGGAGCATTTCACCACGCCTTTGTGCCTGGATGAAAGCATTCTCACACCACGACATGCCCGGCAAGCGCTGGAGATGAAAGCCTGTAAGGTAATAAATATTAAAGCTGGTCGAGTGGGAGGAATCAGCCAAGCGGTGGCGATCCATGATTTATGCCGTGCACAAGGTGTGCCGGTGTGGTGCGGCGGTATGCTAGAGACAGGTGTAGGACGGGCTGCCAACTTGGCTCTAGCGAGCTTGCCTGGTTTTACTTTACCGGGTGATATCTCCGCCTCTGAACGTTACTACACAGAAGATATCACCCAGGAGCGCTTCAGCCTCAACCCTGATAGCACCATCGAAGTCCCAAAAGCGCCTGGATTGGGGGTGACGATTGACCAAAAAGCGCTGGAAAGCGTCACAATTGCCACTACTACGATAAGAGGATAAACCCTACAATCAGAATTGAAGCAGGAGGCGGAGAAAAACGCCTCCCGCAGAGAGTTTTGAGGCCATCTAATCATTTGTGGAAATGACCAGTACCGCTTTCGCAGATTTTACGGTTGGTTTGGTTTATCCTTATCGACAGGGAATTGGATCTCGGTCACATAGTCTTCAGGGTCAAGGGCTACGTAATCAGCATAGCCGATTAATTCAGAATCCTCGTAATCATTATCGGGGCAACGCAAGTAGACCTCGCGATTGGGGCCGATAATGCGGTAACCGTTGGCCTCTATCCAATTCATCAGGGCGGCGTAGGCATCTCCAATGGCCTCATACGGGCCGCGGTGGATAACGCAAGCCATCTTTTCAACTCCGGCTATCTCTCGGACGGAAACTCGCTGGGTGCTGGGAGGCCGGCTGGTTACTGGTGAGGCTGTTTCCAGGTCCACATCTTGTTCGCGGTACTCAGTGTCATAGTAGATGGTCAGCGAAGGATCGCTTGCTCTGGCGTTGTGATTCTTCAAATAAATAGCCATTTCTTTCCAAAGTGAACTTTGTTCCCCGAAGGAAGGAACGATATCACGGATGGCGGCAACCATCTGTGGTTCAATTTTCTTAAGCACAACATCGTAAGTTGACATGGTATTCTCCTGTTCAATTTGTCTAAGTCGGACCTCTACCTGCATCAACCGTGTCTGCATATGTTCCATTTGCTGGTGGATGTCTGCCTGCCTCATGCGCAGCATACCGCGTATTTGAGCTGCTGGCAGGTTTTCATCCAGCAATATGGCGATCTGCTCCAAGGTGAATCCCAGATCCTTCAATGCCAGGATACGATTAAGGCGAGGTAATTGATCAAAAGTGTAATAACGATAACTTGTGAAGCGGTCGGTTTTGGCTGGTTTCAGAAGTCCTATCTGGTCGTAGTAATGCAGGGTTTTAACAGAAACCTGGCTGAGTTTTGAAAAATCACCGATTTTGAGCATTGTTTACCTCCATACAATTGCAACTACCCTGGAGTATCGATAAGGCGCTTTGTATTTATAGGCAGTATACAACCTCCAGTTATGGGAGAGTCAAGGGGCAATCTGGAACTTGTTTGCTTTTTTTGAAACTCTCATATATACTTTTCTTATAGATCTGGAGGAGAAATGCGCACTTATGACATCTCCATGACGATTTCACCTGATATGCCCATCTGGCCTGGTGATCCAAAAGTCGTTTTAGAGCGGATCGGGAAAATTGAAGAAGGTGCAGAGGCAAATGTTTCAAAGCTTAATATGTGCGTGCACACCGGCACGCATGTAGACGCGCCTTTCCATTTCCTTCAGAAAGGGAAAACTGTAGAACAACTCCCCCTCAAATTGCTGACCGGACGCGCCTATGTGTTACATTTACCCGAAGCAGACGAGATCACTGCGGAAGTGTTGGAGGGATCTGGAATCCCGCCGCGCACCCGCCGGGTATTATTCAGGACTCGTAATTCGGACCTCTGGACGAAACAAGGGACCGAATTCCAAAGCGGTTATGTTGGTCTGAGTCCCGATGGCGCTGACTATCTGGTAAACCGGGGTGTAAAATTAATTGGCATAGATTATCTCTCCGTGGCTCCTTACGAGAGGACAAAAGCTACCCACGAAATCCTGCTTGAAGCAGGAATTATCATCGTGGAAGGTTTGGATTTGTCCGAGATCACCCAGGGTCGTTATACACTCTACTGCCTGCCCTTGAAAATTGCTGGCTGTGATGGGGCTCCAGCACGGGCGATCCTTATAGGGGTGTAATAACCCTGAGAACTATGCGCAGGGTTGGTGGGGGTTTAGCGACGAAGTTGATCATTTATCAGTCAACGAGATTTTGAATCGGTGGTTTTGACGAGGTACCATGGGCAAAAAGGGTTTTGTGGTTTTATTATTATTGTCAGGCTTGTTAGCTACGGCATATGGGTGCAATAGAAAGCCCGATACGCTATCCATGGAAAGAGAGGTCCAGATGACAGTACAATTAACCAGTTCTGCCTTTGTCGAAGGCGCTAGCATCCCCCGGCAGTACACTTGCGATGGCGTAAATATCTCGCCTGCGCTGACTTGGACGGGAACTCCTGAGGAAACAAAAAGTATAGCCCTGATCGTGGATGACCCTGATGCGCCGGCAGGCACGTGGGTGCATTGGGTGTTATACGATTTACCCTCAAATCTGGCCTCTTTGCCTGAAGGTGTTCAAGGCATAGGCACCCAGGGGATTAATGACTTTCGAAAGACAAATTATGGGGGTCCCTGCCCTCCCAGAGGATCGATGCACCGATATTTATTCAAGATATACGCCCTAGATGATAATTTGAGTCTTGAACCAGGTGCGAGTAAAGCAGCATTGGAGAAGGCAATGCAAGGACACATCTTAGCTCAAGGCCAGCTGATGGGGATTTACAGTCGCTAAGGTGGGGTTTATTACAGAAAGTGTTCTGGAGCGTAATATTAAATACGCCTCGCTCCACGGGGAAATGCCGCGGGGCGAGTGCGATTAAGATCAGATTTGTGTGTTTGTCTTAAATCGGTAAGGTGTATCCCCCATCTACCAGGATAGTTTGTCCGCGGATCATACTGGCAGCTGGCGAGCATAAAAACGCAACGACCTGAGCGATATCTTCGGGCTTGACCAATCTCCCGGCAGGAGTTTTGGCGACGGTTTCATCGATGTAATTTTCTTCTTGCATGACGTCGAAGTGTTTTAAGGCTTGGGTCTCCACTATTCCTGGAGATACGGCATTGACAACGATGTTCTTGGGTGCTAATTCAATCGCCAAATAACGGGTGAGGGATTCGAGGGCAGCTTTGCTGGCTCCCACAACAACATAATCTGGCAAAACGCGCGACGAGCCGGGGCTGGAGATGCTAACAATCGAACCGCCGCCGCGCTTCTCCATCAAGGGTACGCACCGTTGAGAAGAGAAAAGCAAGGCGCGCGCATTAATGTTCATCGTCCAGTCCCAACCCTTGGGTTTTTGCTCCAAAGCGGGACGGTTGTAGCCGGAGGCAGCGTTGCTGATAAGAATATCCAAAGCACCGTAATAGCGCTCTACTTCGTCAAAAAGGTGGTCAATACCTTCAAGCGAACCGATGTTGGCTTTAACCAACAAAGCCTGACGGCCGATTTCCTGGACCGCAGCGACAGTTTCTTGCGCGGTAGTACGGTTGCGAAAGAAATTGATGACAAGGTCAGCTCCATCACGGGCAAAATGCAAGGCAATAGCGCGACCGATGCCACGCCCAGATCCTGTGACCAGAACGATCTTATCTTTAAAGAACAAGCTTTCATTACTCATACGGATAACGATATTTTAAGTAATTTTCTCATTGGATAGTATGTCCAGAGGTGCCAGAAAAAGTCTGATGAGCGGGGTTTTGACGATCTATCCTCCAGAGGCGAATACCTGGCAAACATTCATCCGGACAGGGATGATAAGTATATTATAGCCCTAAGACCGATCAGAAAGATAACCATTCTGTTCTTCTCGAAACGAATTCTTCAGGACATAGGTTATTGAGAGATCTGTACTGTAATTGGGCGTATGACACAACCCCAATTACCTAGAATACTTCTAACTGCGCAAATCCTATTCTTCCTGATTAGGCTTAAAAAGGCAAAGGAGCCACTCTTGCAAGATGACCTTTTTCTAGCTCCCCTACGGTAAGCATCGTTCCCGTTTGGTGGTAAGGTCGCTTAAGGATCGCCAGAGTGATGTAACCATAACGAGGGGAATTGGTTGCAGAGGTTACCTCACCCACAGTCTTGCCTTCCTCTTGAGACCAGAGTCGGTCACCTGCAACAGCCTGGCTGGTGAGATGCAGACCGACCAACTGGCGAGTGATCTTATCGTAAGTGATCTGACGAGCTAGCACTTCCTGCCCGGTATAGCATCCCTTTTCGGCGGAGATAGCCTCCGCCAAGCCAGTCTCTAGAGGGGTGTAGTCTCCCGTAAGCTCGTGTTTGGCGGATGGTACTCCAGCTTCCACTCTCAAGGCCTGATAAGTTTCGGTGGAAAGGGCTTCGGAACCAGAACGCGCTAAAGCAGCCATCACAGTAGGTTCACCAGAAGAGGGTACCAGCAACCGGCAGCCCAGGCCGAAGTGGTTGAAGGCAAGCACCGGCGTGGAGCCGATTTGCCCGTAATGGGTATCATCTGAGACGGGCAAATCGGCTATCTTAACCATGCTACTGCCTGAGGACTTGAAAATATAAAAAGAAACGCAAAATGGGACTATTTGCAATCCCTTTTACGTTTCTAAGACATGATTTTATTAGGCGGCTTGGGGTATTGGGGTGCCACTTTTCTTGGGTACAGGAGGCGGAAAAATGCTCTCAAATTCCTCGCGGGTGATGGTCTCTACGTCAAGCAAGCGTTGGGCAACAGCATCCAATTTTTCGCGGTATTCCATTATGACTGACTTAGACTTGTCATAGGCTTCGTTCACCAAACGGCGTACTTCATTGTCGATCTGTTGGGCAACAGCTTCTGAGTAATCGCGTTGTTCAGAAATCTCCCGTCCGAGGAAAATAAGTTCTTCTTTCTGGCCATAAACCATGGGACCGAGCGAATCACTCATTCCCAAGCGAGTAACCATGGCGCGAGCCATGCGGGTGACACGCTCCAGGTCATTTGAGGCTCCAGAGGTAATGTCGTCAAAGACGATTTCCTCGGCAGCACGGCCGCCTAACAAGCCGACCATCTCAGCGATGAGTTTTTTGCGGGGCATAAGGGTACGGTCTTCCTCGGGCAGCATGATGGTATAACCACCTGCCATGCCTCGAGCCGTGATCGAGACCTTATGAACGGGATCGGCTTCGGGAAGGGCGTTGGCTACCACGGCATGACCGGCTTCGTGGTAGGCGATAATCCGTTTTTCTTCCTCGTTGATGAGGCGGCTCTTACGTTCGGGGCCGGCAATAACGCGCTCGATAGCCTCTTCCATTTCAGGCTGACCGATGACCTTCTTATTGCGCCGGGCGGCTAAAATGGCAGCTTCATTCACCAGGTTTTCGATGTCCGCACCAACAAAGCCTGGGGTAGAGCGAGCCAGGACTCCCAAATCCACGTCAGGTCCCAGGGGCTTACCTTTAACGTGCACCTGCAGGATGGCTTCGCGACCGCGCATGTCAGGACGATCTAAAACTACCCGCCGGTCGAAGCGACCGGGGCGTAGCAAGGCCGGATCGAGGATATCCGGGCGGTTGGTAGCTGCGACGATGATCACATTGGTGTCAGTGTCAAAGCCGTCCATCTCGACGAGCATTTGATTGAGGGTTTGCTCACGCTCATCGTGGCTGCCACCTAAGCCGGCACCACGTTGGCGGCCGACTGCATCGATCTCATCCACAAAAACGATGCAGGGAGATTGGCGTTTGGCTTGATCAAAGAGATCACGGACGCGACTGGCACCAACGCCTACGAACATTTCGACAAATTCAGAACCGGAGATTGAGAAGAAAGGCACCCCGGCCTCACCGGAAACGGCTTTGGCTAATAGGGTTTTGCCAGTGCCCGGAGGACCAACCAGAAGAACGCCTTTAGGAATGCGTGCTCCCAAAGATATGAACTTTTCTGGTTCGCGTAAAAATTCAACCACTTCGAAAAGTTCTTCCTTGGCTTCTTCCACACCTGCGACATCATCAAAGGTGACCGTGGGCTGATCACCGGTGAACATCCGGGCGCGAGATTTCCCAAAAGAAAGAGCAGCATTGTTGCTACCCTGAGCCTGGCGGAAAACGAACCAAAAGACACCAGCTAAGAGAATGAACGGTATAAAGTATCCCAAAGCTGTGGCAATACCTAACCAAGCGCTAGGTGGTTTAATTTCGATCTTAACATTGCTGGACGCGAGTTGCTCGTTATTAACGCCCAAGGCTTTCATCTGTTCAACAAAAGTGGCGTTTGATTCCATCTGGGCAGTGCCCTCGGATCCGTTGGCAAAAACAACCTGTAGCCGATTTTCGTCTACAGTAACGCGCTTGACGGTACCGTTCTGGATATCAGCTGCTACTTCGTTAATGGATAACGCCTCTTGGGTAGTGGCCTGCTGTTGAAAGTTATATACTACCATTACGATGATGGCAATAAACAACAGTAAATAAATTATTGATGAACGGTTGCGGGTCGGGTTCACAGATACCTCCAACAAAAAAACGACGGACCGCAGATCTTAATGAAATTATACCAATCTATGGCTCTGCCTGGTAGAAGTTACCATAATAATATCAGATTTCTAACGCTGTTCTAACATTTGACTTCTAATTTGGTTTAAACTATACTGATTTGGATAAGTTAGCACATCTAACAGCACTAATACTATAAAGTCATGGGAGGCAGTTGACGAAATGAGTGATGAGGATGAAGGCAGGATGCCTGATGAGGAAAAAAGACTAAAAGAAGCATACAACCAGAGTGAAAAGACAGGTCAAGATGATGTCAAACCGGGAGAGAGGCCTAGTGGTGAAGGAGAGCCAAGCGAGGCTTCTGCGGCGGGAGATAATTCTGGTATGCGAGCCTATGAACCTCTAAACGAAGTTGGCGAGATGCTCGAGTTATCGCAAAACCCGGAAGCACCTGGAACCTCACTAGAAGGGGGAATGGGGGCTGCATATCCAATCCTGCGTGATGAGGAATTACCTCCTCCTCCGGGATTACCTACAGAGGATATCATAAAACCAGACGAAAGTACATCCATGCGCGGCGCACCACTGTTCTCAGCAGCTGCTTTCCCGCTTCCAGGACCTACTACAGGAACAGCAGGAGCTGCAGCGCCTACACAGATAAAATCACGGATACCTAAAGGTGAGATGACTGCTTTGCTGATCAGCGATGAACAGTTAAAAGAACTCTGGCAACGCGCTAAAAAAGCAGCCACCGGCGTTGAAGAGGGAGTTTTGGCATTGCAGATCGGACGATCATTGTTGGATGAAATCCAATACTTCCGCAACGAGATTCTGAGCGGCAGTGGTCGTTTTGAGGAAGCCGAACGACACTTGAATGAAGTTGAATTCAGGCTGGCAGTAAACAAGCGATCCCAGAAATGGTCGTACGGGATCGGGATTAGGTTGTTCTTATATGAATTGGTGTGGGCGATATTAGTCTTAACAGTTTTAATTTACTGGCTGGGTGGGCCAGCGTTCTCTGGAGGGTCCTCAGATCTTATTTATCTGATTGGAAGCATGATTTGGGGCGGCCTGGGCGGTGTAATCGGGGCTTGGTATGCCCTGGTGAAACACATCGCGATTGAACAGGATTTTGACAAACAGCACAGCATCTGGTACTTGAACAGTCCAATAATGGGGATTGGTGTCGGAGCAGTGGTCTATGCGATCTTAAGGGCCGGTTTGCTTTCCATAATGGGACCAACAGAAAGTATTGCTTCTCCCTTTGTCATCTATTTGTTAGCCTGGCTGGCAGGTTACCAGCAAAATGTGTTTACCGAGATCGTTAAACGAATTTTGAAAGTGTTTAAACTAGAAGACGGCGGGCAAGTTGAACAAGGAAATGTTCCCGCGCCACCCAGCTCAGAGAAAAGCACAGATCAGACCAGGCAAACTGAGGAGCAAGAAGAATCAGTGCCAGGCGGCTAAATTCAAAAAGGGGATTATTGGCGCTTTTTGAGTTCATTTTAGCCTCAAAAAGCGCTTTTTTGTTATTTTCCGCGCCCCCAGATCAGGCCTTCGATTTGACGGATGAGGCGAAGGAAGATCGAGCGCAACCGCACCAAGCGGCGGTAGCGTTGGGGTTGAACCTTACGGGGGCTCGGGAAGGGACCGCTCCATTTAACGACCGCTGCTCCCCATGTTAACCCGGCACCAAACCCTACAAAGGCAACGTGATCTCCAGGTTTAAGGCGACCCTGCTCGATAGCTTCACATGTGGCGATGGGGATGGAGGCGGTGGAGGTGTTGCCATAGCGATCTAGATTGACCATGACACGGTCCATGGAAATATCTAAACCTCGGGCAGCCGATTCGATGATTCGTTGGTTGGCCTGGTGGGGGATTAATAGGTTAACATCATCCAGGTCAAGGTGGGCTGCTTCGACAACTTCCTGGGTGGCTTGAACCATGACTCGGGATGCAAACCGGAAAACCTCGCTGCCATTCATCTGGATAAAGTGGAGTCCGTCTTGAACGGTTGTTGCGCTGGTAGGGAAGCGGCTGCCTCCAGCTGGTATGCACAATAGATCGCCTCCTGAACCATCAGAGCGCATTACGGCCGAGAGCAGACCGCCGGGTTCTTCCCCTGGTTGGAGGACAAAGGCACCAGCTCCGTCTCCGAATAAAATACAGGTGCCGCGATCCTTCCAATTCACCAGCCGTGAAAGCGTTTCGGAGCCGATGACTAAAACGTTCTCAAGAGTACCGGAACGGATAGACTGAGTGGCTATGTTTAAAGCATAGATGAATCCAGTGCAAGCAGCTGAGAGATCAAAAGCCCCTGCTTTGGTTGCGCCGATCTGGTCTTGGACCAAGCAAGCCGTGGCCGGGAAGAGGTACTCCGGAGAGGAGGTAGCCACAATGATCAAATCTAATTCATCGCTCCGAAGGTTCGCGACGCTAAGGGCGCGTAAGGATGCTTCGATGGCCAATGAAGCCGTAGTTTGATCGGGGCCAGCAATACGACGTTCGTAGATGCCCGTCCGGCTGCGGATCCAACCATCATTAGTATCAACGATCTTCGCCAGGTCGTCATTAGTCAAGATTTTTTCTGGCACAGACATTCCCCAACCGGTGATATGGGCATAGTGGTTCATAAATCTTTCTCCAAAACCGTTATCCACTCGCTGGGGTATAGCGGTTGAGAATTATAGTGGCGTTGTGACCACCAAACCCAAAGGAGTTCGACATGACTCTATTCACCTGGGCAGATCGAGCTTTATTGGGGACATAATCCAGATCACATTCTGGATCGGGGGTCTCATAATTAATAGTAGGAGGTATGATGCCTTCCAGCATCGTTTGCACGGAGATTACCGCTTCAACCGCTCCAGCAGCACCCAGCAAGTGACCGGTCATGGATTTAGTAGAGGAAGTGGGGGTATTATAGGCATGGGCACCAAAAACGGTTTTTATAGCAGCTGTTTCACTTTTGTCGTTGAGCAGTGTGCTGGTACCATGGGCGTTGATGTAGTCTATATCGGTCACCTCCAAACCCGCATGATCCAGTGCCATTCGCATGCACAGGGCTGCGCCAGCCCCATTTTCTGCGGGCGCGGAGATGTGGTAAGCATCATTAGTGTTGCCATAACCAACTATCTCGGCGAGGATATTGGCATTACGATGACGAGCGTGTTTGAGAGATTCAAGCACTAATATAGCTGCGCCTTCACCCATAACAAACCCATCACGATGTAGATCAAAGGGGCGGGAAGCGCCTTCGGGATCTTCGTTGCGGGTAGAAAGTGCGTTCATCACGCCCAAGCCAGCCATAGCAATCGGGACAATGGCAGCTTCTGCCCCACCAGCGAGGACAACATCGGCATACTCTCGCCGGATAATCTCAGTTGCCTCGCCAAGAGCGTTGGTTCCGGTGGCACAAGCGGAAACTACCGCCATATTGGGACCACGAATTCCCAGGTGGATAGCAACCATTCCGGGGGCGGTATCAGGGAGCATCATGGGAACCAGGAAAGGACTAACTCGTGAGGGTCCTTTTTCCATAAATACCTGTATCTGCTTGTGAAGCGTGTTCAGCCCGCCAATACCGGTACCAATAACTGCCCCAATACGATCACGATTTCCGTCATTGATTTGCAATTGGGCGTGATCAAGTGCTTGTAATGCAGATGCCAAGGCATATTGCGTAAATGGATCCATTCGACGAGCTTCACGATTACCAAAAAGGGCGGCACCATCGAAACCTTTTACTTCGGCAGCGATTTTACATTTGAATTCACTGGAATCGTAATGGGTGATTAATCTAACTCCGGATTTCCCAGAGATGATATTATTCCACATCGTTTGAACATCATTGCCGAGCGGGCAAACGCACCCCAGCCCGGTGATCACCACGCGGTTGGGCATGTTTTCCTCCTTTTAATTATTAGCGATGGCAGATTTGATAATTATGGCAGAGATGAAAAGATGACCTAAGATACAGGTTATCCCGGAGAATACATGACGAGTGACCACCCATAAACTCTAAATAAGCCAGCTTTGCCAGGGTGGTTTTGGGTGTTATAACACTAGCAGTTGAAATTAGAGGCGCTTGAAACCAGTTTTATTGGGAGCAGATTCAACCTATTTGATTCGTCCGATCTTTAAATTGTGAATTAGGATGCACTATAATTACAGAGCTAAGTGTTTGATGTATCTGTCGCAGGTGGAGCCTATCATGGGTTGCTATGATGTTGACAAGTTCCTGTAAACTGGTGGGACCTAAGATGGCATGCCGGGCTAAGCGTTGCCAATCACCTGGGGTCAGGTCATCTAATAGTGATAAAACCTCAATACGCACCTTGGTAAATTCAACTAGAGCGTCACGACCATTTTGACAGATATACTGGCGTTCTTCAGCCCATGGATCAGTATCCATTCCTGGCAAAAAAGGATTTGCCTCATAGATCACCGATCTAATGCGAGGTAAATTGACCTCATTGTCGACGTCACGTAAATGACAGATTATCTCTGTGAGACACCATTCACTTGCTTGGGGGCATTCAGTCAAGATAGCATCCGGTAAAGTCTCCGCCAGGCTGCCGAGGGCAGCCGGGGTTGCTCGCAAGGTCGCCAATTGAGCCAGGGATGTTTCAAAATCAGGTAGAAGTTCTTCAAAAGGGGTGGCATGCAACCAGGGCAGCACATTTTCTAAGGCGCCTGCAGAGGTCGGCCCGAATGGCCCATTGGAACTCTGAGATCCATCCAGGGTGATCCAAAAAGCCGGAATTCCTAACTGACGGGCAGGAGTGATGTCGTTATATAAGTCATCACCTACCATCACTGTGGGTCTATCCGGCCATCCCAGATGGGCGAGGATCTCAGCGAAAAAAGCAGGGTTTGGTTTGGCAAAGTGGAAATCCTCGACAGAGGTGACCAAACTCAGGGGATATTTCTCGAGGGATAAGCCAGCCCAAGCCAGACGTTGCAGGATAGCGGTGCGGGGGAACAATGGGTTGGTAGCTATGACGATCTCGTAACCGAGATCAAGAGCCTGCTCAACGAAATCAACCGCTTGAGGTCGAAAAACGGTATAGGATTGCAAGCGCGGAAAAATTTCCGCATAGAAAACATCAAGCGCCTCTTGCATTTCATTGATCGAGATGCCAAGGGAACCGTAGAAGATGGCGTCGAAAGACTCTTTCAAGCTACGATCGGGCTGCGGGTTTTCGATCATCTGCTGGGTTGCAGACAGCAAAGTGGAGATGAGGCGTTCAGGTTCGGCATAGGATGACAGGTGTTCCCCCAGGGCATGCAGGTAAGCGGGCAAGAAGGTGCTCATTTCATTGCCCAATAAGGTGTCATCCAAATCAACCAGCAGAGTCAGTGTCACCAATCTCTCCAGAAAATACCGGTGGTAGGGGATGGCATTCACCACAGCCGATTCTTGGTTCGGGAACGTCTCTCAAGGTCTTGCTACAATAAGCTTTTATAACGACCTTTCTTTTCAAGAATGGGAAAGGCCGGTTAATTTTTCCTTCCAAGATGAGATGAGTACATGCATTCGCTCTTAGAATATCTGGAACTGGACAGTTAAAGCAAAGATCTGGAGTCCATTCTTGAGGGGTAGAAGCATCATCTAAAAGACGACATTCTTGATGATTACGACCCCGATAGTAATCTGCGTAAAAATACCGACATTCTTTTCCTGCAGGAGTTTTCATAATCAGTAAATTATAGCATGTTGAGCAGGTTAACATTCCCCGCCTGGAAAGTTATTAACTGCGGTTAATGACCGGTTTGATGAAAAGTAGACCAGCCTTTGCAAGGCCGAGCAATCGATATGAGAGGAAAAAGGGCTTGTAGATAGGTGAATTTACTAGGATATTTGTTATACTCGCGTGATATATGCGCCAGTACGTGTGTCGACGCGAATCGTGTCATTCTCTTCAACAAAGTTAGGTACCTGAACTTCTAGCCCGGTTTCTGTGGTTACCTTCTTTGTCACACCGGTAGCAGTGTCGCCCCGCACGGATGCTTCAGCTTGAACAACCCCTAAATCAACCGTGATAGGTAAATCAATGTCGAGAGGTTCGTTATTAAAAAAAGTGAGTTTAACTTCCAGCCCCTCTTTTAGATATTGGGTGGCCTCTCCCAGGATATCGGTCCGGATGGCAGGTTGTTCGTAAGTTTCTAAATCCATAAAATGATAAAACTCACCATCGTTGTAAAGATATTGCACATTGTGATAATCTAAGCGAATATCCTGGACGCGATCACCAGAGGGAAAAGTCATATCTAATGTGGTTCCTGTACGCAGATCTCGAACTTTAACTCGAATTGTGGCTTTGCCCCGACCGGGTTTATGGTGTTCGTAATCAAGTACTTTGTAAATTGAGTCATCTAATTCAAACGTTACGCCTTTACGGAGTTCGTTGACATCTATCATAGGTAATGCCTCTTTATAAGAATTGACTGTTAAAAACAGGAGGATTATAGTCCAGCGTCATAGGCGTGGCAAGGGCGATGTGTTTTGAACGAGGACCGCAGCTCTCTCATTACCTTGCGCTTATGGTAAACTTGGGCTGATCTATTTTGAAAGTTCTACTAAACCTGGAGCATTGAATGACAGACACTTACAGGCGTTTGATTTATATCGAAGATGAGCAGGATATGATTGACCTGGTTGAGTTGATTCTCAAAAGGAAAGGTTACGAAGTCACTGGTGTAATTGGTGGGCGAGAAGGTCTGGAAGCGGTACGGCGAGAATTACCCGATTTGGTCCTGTTAGACTTGATGATGCCGGATATGGATGGCTGGGAGGTTTACCAGCAAATAAGAGCGGATGTATCCACCCGGGATATCCCTGTGATCGTGATAACAGCCAAGGCACAAAGCATAGATAAAGTGCTTGGACTGCATATTGCCAAAGTAGACGATTATATAATCAAACCTTTCAGTCCCCAAGAATTAGTGGATAGCGTTGAAAGTGTACTGGCTCATAGAGAGCAATTGGGAAGCCAATAGGTTGATAACCAATAAACCACTAGCGCTTCTGTGAATGCGATAACCTTATGCGAAAGGTGGTCATCCGTAATTTAAATTCTCCTGAGGCGCAACCTTTAGTTGCCACTTACTGCTCCTCCTTTTCTTGCCAATTGCGGGGCTTGACGTTTCGCCGCCAGCTGGGATCAAAGGAGGGCTTGTTGTTAGTGCAGCGGCGTGATAGCCGCCTGGAGGCAG
Source organism: Anaerolineales bacterium (assembly GCA_034430155.1). Taxonomy (GTDB): domain Bacteria; phylum Chloroflexota; class Anaerolineae; order Anaerolineales; family UBA4823; genus DAOUET01. Next base: position 47,368 of record DAOUET010000151.1, on the reverse strand, counting down.
CCATCCACATGTTAGGAATGCTGATGGACTTGGCTGTGGTGTGGATCAACACAGGCATGCAAGTAGTGGATGTCCGTCTGGCAAAACGCTGGCGGCCTCTTTATGTGCCGAAACTGCCAGCTCGCTATGTGCTTGAAACTGCTCCCGAACGATTGCGGGATTTTAAGATCGGCGATGAAATCCATTTTGATGAAAGCATTTAGAACTGGCATAGGCTTGATGCTGAGCGTTGGGTTGCTTTGGCCAGTTGGCCTGGTGAAGGCCCAAGAACAGCAACCCCCTGGTCCGATCTATATCGTGCAGGAAGGCGATACGCTCTGGAATATCGCCCGGCGATTTGGCGTAACAGTGAATGAGCTGGCTAGTTATAATCAAATCGCTGATCCGGGTAAGATTTCTCCCGGCGATGAGCTGGTTATTCCGGGATTGGAAGGAGTGCAGGGTGTTCTGGAGACCAGGACGGTTCCATATGGGGAAAATTTACGCAGTTTAAGCCGCCGCTATCAAATCCCAATCGAGATCTTATTGCGTTTGAATCACCTCACCAGCCCTAATGAATTGTACAGCGGGTCTGATTTGATCCTCCCTGAAAGTAATGCAACTGCTCTAAAGGCACGGCGGGTTTCCCTGACACCCGGTGAAACGCTGTTGGAATTAGCCGTGACTCAAGGGATTAATCCCTGGAGCTTGGTCACCTCTAACGGGCTTCGGGGAACCTGGGATGGCATTCCCGGCGATGTATTGAGATCCCCGTTTGATGGGGCTGAGGATGGGCCGGGAGCATTTCCTGAAGAGATATCCGATTTTGAGATCTCCTCATCCCCGATGAAACAAGGAGGTACAACCGAAGTCAAATTAACCACTAACAGCGACCTTTCAATTACAGGTTCATTTCTCGGACACGACCTGCAGTTCTTTAAAGATAAAGATGGCTCGTTAGTCGCTTTGCAGGGAGTGCACGCCCTGACTGAGCCTGGATTTTATCCCCTCGCGGTTAGCGGTTCATTGAAGGACGGTATACCACTGGCTTTTTCACAGTCGGTTTACATAACGGATGGTGGTTATCATTACGAGACGTTAACCGTGAATCCCGAGACATTGGATCCGGCAAATACGAAACCTGAGGATGATTTGTGGGATAGCCTGGCAGCAGCAGCTACACCGCAACGGATGTGGCAAGGTGCCTTCCAAAGCCCTGTTCCACCGGTTTTCGCCAATTGCTGGCCTTCTTTTTACGGCAACCGGCGCTCTTACAACGGCAGTCCCTTCACTTATTTTCACACTGGTCTGGATTTTTGCGGCGGTGTGGGAACGGACATATACGCAGTAGCAGCTGGTGTGGTGGTTTTTGCTGGCCCGTTAACGGTAAGAGGCAACGCAACAATGATCGATCATGGCTGGGGAATATACACTGGTTATATGCACCAGTCAGAAATCCTGGTTAAAGTGGGCGACAAAGTAGAAGCTGGCCAATTAATCGGACGAATAGGAGGCACTGGAAGGGTAACAGGCGCTCACTTACACCTGGAAGTATTCACAGGGGGCGTTCAGGTCGACCCGATGGAGTGGTTAGAGAAGGTTTTCCCTTAAGTCGAGTTCGATGGATCTCTTGCGCCCATGATCTACGTTGCTGTATGCCTGCGCTAACTATACAAAGGGTTAATCCTCTCCTTCATCCTGCGTGTCTTCTAGGTCATTGCCGGATTCATCTTCTTGGGTTTCGAACAAGCCTGCATTGTAATCAGCAAGCACCCGGCGGGCGCGCTGGCTATGACTAGAGGGTACCAAGATTTGTATTTCTCCCAGAGGTCCCACATTGATTCCATAGGCGCGACCAGCTCCTTCCTGGATCAATGTTACTGGGATGCCCTGAGCTTCAAGCAGCCCGCGCAATAATTCCGCCTGTAGTTCTCCTAATACCTGAGCAACCATTTCCCAATGCTCTGCGTGCATTTGAATACTCCATTTATTCCCAGTGTACCGGTTTAGCTATTACTTCAAGCTTCATAGAGTATAATATTATCCGACAAAAAAGGCAAAAGAATATGTGTGGTTTCTTCCACACAGGACGATGTTTTTAGAGGCAATTTATGGTTACGGTTTCGGTTTCACTCCGAGAGGATTATTGGGAGACCTTTCAACTTGATGAAGACGATATAGAGTTTCTTTACAACTATCTACTCGAGCTAGAAACTCCTTTAACACCAGGTGAGTTGGTGGCAGCGCTGGTCGAGGAACGTATTCAGCGAGAAATTCGTACGATTGAACAACAACGTAGTTCAGGTGGGGACCTGTATTTCCCAAAAGAACATTACGAGATCGGTTTGAATCTAGTTTTTCCAGCGCTGGATTGGCGCAAGGGAAAGGTGTTGGGAATCCGTCAAGGAATGAATCCGGATCTTCCGCCGTTTGATGTCATCGATGTAATGATGGAGAACGGGGAGGAACACGAGTTTGCTTCTGGTTTAGAAGATCATGTGCTAAACAACCCTCCCGAGATCGCCTCGCAAGATGCGACCCTGGATAAAGAGTATGTGTTGACAAATTACGGTGATGTATTAACCGAGCGTTTGGAAAGAGACCTGGAAGAACACAAGGATTTTGTGAGGATAGCCGGTCGCTGGTTCCCACGAGCTCTTCTGGTGGATGTCAACGCTGGAAATTTGAACTTAGCGGAAGCTTTGCTGGACATGGAAAGTGGAGGACCGCTGGCCACTTCAGTGCTACTTGAACAGGTGGAGCTGCCTTCTAGCGCCAGTTCGAAATTAGTGGAGTTTTCCCTAGACTTAGCGCTTCAGGAAGACCCACGCTTTGATGAAGTAGGCCCAGCCGGAAAAGTGTTGTGGTTCCTCAAGCGATTAGAGCCACAGGAAGTGCGTGAAACTCCAAGGTATCTGCGTTACCACGAGATGGAGTATGATCGTTCACTGCTAAGTGATGCGATGTTAGCCTTAGAGCAAGAGCTGGACGATGAGCTCTCGCCAATCGAAACCGGACCCAATTTTGATGAAGAAGCAGTAGTCCGGTTGATCTTTCCCCACTGGAGAGTTGGGTCTCTGCCGCTTTCTTCGCGTATTAGCCATCTGTTCCCGACTGCCTATGAGGCGCCACGAATTCGTTTTATGTTCGTTGAACAGGATAGCCGGCAACAATTTCCTGCCTGGGTCGTGCGGGAAAAGTGCTATGTCTTTGGCTTGAAGGATTGGTATGAAGAGCAAGGTTTGATGCCCGGAAGTTTGGTGCGCTTGCGAAGAGGTAAAAACCTCGGCGAGGTTATGGTGACAAGCGATACCCGACGCTCGAGCCGAGACTGGATTCGCACCGTATTAGTAGGTACGGATGGCGGCATCGTGTTTGCCATGCTTAAACAGATCGTGTCCGCGGCTTACGATGAACGTATGGCTATCGCTCTGCCGGATGTGGATGCAGTTGACGGCATATGGAAGGTTGCTCAGAGAGAACAACCGCCTTTTGAGCGCGTAGTGGTAAATATGGTGCGTGAGCTTGCCAAGTTGAACCCACAAAGCCATGTACACGCCAGCGAGCTATATGCGGCTGTCAACATCGTGCGGCGTTGCCCTCCAGGTCCTATGCTGGCACTCTTAGCTTCTCGCCCCTGGTTTGTGCATGTTGGTGACCTGCATTTCCGTTTTGACGATTCTGAAAAGGCCTAACCGGCAAAGACCAGGTTCATATCCATGATGACGGATTTTTTCAACTGTAAAGGGTTATTGTAAAAAAGGTTGATCGGGAGAAGATAAGTGACCGAATTAAAGCGATTTAGTCTGGTCAAGCCCACATTACAAACGCGCTACCATATCGATTTCGATTGGTGGGGCCAACATGACCGTGATTGGCGTGTATATTTGTACGGTCTCCTGTGTCCGGAACACCAGGGAGCATTTGCTGAAATGAAAGGAGATGAACAGGTCGATTGGGTGGATCCAGAGAGCGCCGAGGTACAAAAGGTTGATGGCTTGCAGCATGTGCTGATCACTCATTGCGCCAGAGAGGATGGGTTCATAAGTGAAAGGACCGCGTTGGTTGACGCCGTTTTCCGCATCTTCCTGGCCAATGGTAATACTCCGATGACGCCATTGGAGCTGGCTGATCAATTGGGTAGACTACCTGAGACGATTTTGCGCACGCTTTCCGGGATACGGGTGTACAAAGGGCTGCGTCCATGCCCGGAATGTTAGCTGCCAGAAACAAGCCCCCGTAGCTCAACGGACAGAGCAGAGGTCTTCTAAACCTAAGATTGTGGGTTCGAATCCCGCCGGGGGCGCCTTAATCTGAGGGTGGATTGATCCAAAGATCGGGAGGAGCTGGAAAAATTAGTGCAAATTAATCACATTTCATATCTGGATTTAGTGACGAGCCTTGCATTGAAGAAGAGCTAGAATGCGACTAGCAAATATATTGGATAGATTTTTGAAGGAGAGTTTGCTATGGTAGAAATATCGTTAAAATCTGATCCTAGGCGGAATATATGGTACAGCTCAGAAGAAGCACATGAATTCTTACAGGCCGCTAACCAGCACCGTAAGGTGATACGCTCCCATATCTGGAGACCTCCAACAGATGTATATGAAAATGAGGATACTGTTACTGTGCGGGTGGAAGTAGCCGGAATGAAAGAAGAAGATTTTTCGATTTCATTGACAGGCCGATTCCTGGCGATAAGAGGCGTTCGCTCGGATGTGAATGAAAGGCGTGCTTTTCACCAGATGGAAATTTTTTTTGGGGAGTTCATGTGTGAAGTGGAACTGCCCAGTCCAGTCCTGGCGGAAGACACCAAGGCTGATTATAAGATGGGTTTTTTGCGTATCGAACTTCCTAAAAAGCACCCGCAGAGAATCCAAATAAAAGAGTGAAAAAGTCACACTTGAGAGGTGATTACGCATTGAAAGAAATTATTCTTAATCCGATCACGACACACATACTCCAAGACGAAGAAGGGTTGGAGGAGAAGGATATTTCTAAAGGAGAAGTTCTGCAGAGCCAAATCCCTTCTGCTCTGCCGATCTTACCGTTACGCGGCGTGGTTGTTTATCCTCAGACTGCTGTGCCTCTGACAATCGGACAGCCCCGCTCCATAAGGTTGGTTGATGATGTTGTGGCTGGAGATAACCGTCTGATCGGTTTGGCGGCTTCGAAAAACCCGGAGATCGAAGTTCCTGAACCCAATGACCTTTATCCGATAGGCACAGTGGCGGTGGTGCACCGTCTATTCCGTGCGCCCGATGGCACGATCAGGTTGCTGGTCCAAGGTCTTTCTCGTTTTCGTCTGGGGGAGTTCCTTGAGCTAGACCCATACCTGAGAGCCAATATTGAGTTGATTCCAGAGACCGTCGAGCAGGGAATCGAGATCGAGGCGCTCGCCCGCAACGCTCGAGAGCAATTTGAGAAAATTGCTGAAATGATCACATCTATCCCACGCGAGCTGGTGGCCTCTGTGTTGAGTCTGGAAGATCCGCTTCAGACGGCCTATACCATCGCCAACTTCCAACGAATGGATCTAAAAGACGCACAAGAGATTCTAGAGATCGACTCGGTCTCAGATAAGCTCCGGAAATTGGCAGGTATCCTGGCGCGGGAAGTGGAAGTTCTTGAAATTGGCCAGAAGATCCAGAATGAGGCCCGTTCCGAGATCGAGAAGGTGCAGCGGGAATATTTTCTTCGTGAACAGCTCAAGGCGATCCAGCGAGAATTGGGTGAAGGCGATGAGCAGGCCGCCGAAGTTGAGGAATTTCGCCAAAAGATTGAAGCAGCCAAGATGCCAGAAGAGGCAGATAAGATGGCTCGGCGAGAGCTGGACCGCATGTCTCGGTTGCCCACTGCTGCTGCGGAATACGGTGTGATCCGTACTTATCTGGATTGGCTGGTATCCATACCCTGGTCGGTGATAACGGAGGATAACCTGGACATCGCACATGCGCGTGAGGTGTTAGACCAGGATCATTATGGATTAGAGGATGTCAAGGAGCGCATCCTCGAATATCTGGCGGTGCGAAAATTACGACACGAGCGGCGGGAGGAATTAGCAGCGCTTGAAAACGAAGATGAAATCCGGCGGGTGCGAGAGGGTGTCATCCTTTGTTTTGTCGGGCCGCCAGGTGTAGGGAAGACCTCATTGGGGCGTTCTATCGCCCGCGCCATGGGGCGAGGATTCATCCGGATATCATTAGGCGGCGTGCGCGACGAAGCTGAAATCCGAGGACACCGCCGGACCTACATCGGGGCGATGCCAGGGCGAATTTTACAAGCCATTCGTCGGATTGAAACGCGCAATCCAGTTTTTATGCTGGATGAGGTGGACAAACTTACCTTTGATTTCCACGGTGATCCAGCCTCGGCATTGTTGGAAGTGCTGGATCCGGAACAAAACTCCGAATTCCGAGACCACTACCTGGAAGTCGCGTTCGATCTATCACAGGTGATGTTCATTACGACGGCGAATTTGCTAGAGCCAATTCCTGGACCCCTGCGGGACCGGATGGAAATCATCCACATTTCCAGCTATACCGATAACGAGAAGATAGAAATTGCCAAAGGTTATCTTATTCCACGGCAGTTACGAGAAAATGGTTTGAGAACCCAGGAGGTAACTTTCACCCCGGAAGCTCTGGAAACCATCATTCGATCTTACACACGCGAAGCTGGTGTGCGTAGTTTAGAACGAGAAATTGGAGCAGTCAGCCGTAAGGTGGTCACCCAGATTGCCGAGGGGAAGACCGAAGAGGTGGTGATAACACCAGATATGATCAGAGAGTATTTAGGCCGCCCGAAGTACTTTGGCAATGAGGAGATCGCTGAGCGAACTTCCATTCCAGGAGTGGCAACCGGGTTAGCTTACACACCGACCGGTGGCGATGTGCTATTCATCGAGGCAACCCGGATGCCAGGAGGAAAAGGCTTCCAACTGACAGGCTCCTTGGGAGACGTTATGCAAGAGTCGGCCAAAGCTGCTCTGTCGTTTGTGCGCTCGCGGGCAGAAGCATTAGGCCTCCCCAACGATTTCTTTGAAAAATCAGACTTCCATCTGCATGTTCCCGCGGGAGCGCAGCCAAAGGATGGCCCTTCAGCCGGGGTTACCATGGCGACTGCACTGGTATCTTTGATCTCTGGGAAGCCGGTCCGAGAAGACGTGGGGATGACAGGCGAGATCACCCTGCGAGGGCAGGTGCTGCCGATTGGAGGGGTCAAGGAAAAGGTTTTAGCGGCCCATCGTAGTGGCTTGAAAACGGTAATACTACCAGAGCGTAATGAAGCTGATCTTGAAGACCTGCCGGATGAGGTTCGAAAAGATATCAAATTCGTGTTCGTTGAGACGGTTGATGATGTTTTGGAGGCAGCCCTGGAACCCACCAAGAAAGTGAGAAAACGGAAGAACAAGACCAGCGAGAAGGCAATCGAAGAAATCGCCCATGCCTAAGGTGATGCTCGTCGAAGACGATGAAAATATGCTTGCGGTGCTCAGGATGTTCTTAGATCTGGAAGGATTTGAGGTCGTCCAATTAAATAGTAATAAAGATTTTCAGAGCATCGAGGAAATTTTAGGATTCATCCAAAGGGAGCTGCCTGAGCTGTTAGTAATGGATGTTCACCTAAACGAAATTGACGGTTTTGAGCTCTTACGCAGGTTAAGGAAGGATATAACCCTCCCAGGTGTCCACGTCTTAATGTCCTCAGGGATTGATTTCACCAACAAATGCAAACAAGAAGGGGCAGATGGCTTTATTCTAAAGCCATACATGCCTGATGAATTAATGGAAAGCATTCAAAAGATCTTAAAGGAATAACAATTATCCAACCCATGGCAGTTTCAACATTGCCCCGATATTTTTCCGGGTCACCGAGCCCAAGGGACGTTTCTTGGGCGGTGGTCCAATTCAATTGATAAAAAAAATGAGAGTGTAACGTGGGAAAAAAACATAATCGTAATCCGATGCAATGGCGGACGGTAGATTTACATCTACATACCCCTGCTTCGGGTGACTACCAAGAGCCAGCAGTGACACTGTTAGATTTGCTTCACCGAGCTGAGGCGCGCGGCTTAGATATGATCGCGATCACCGATCATAATACGGTCGCTGGTTACCGTCGCATGCAGGAAGAAATACAACGGCTCGAGTTTCTAGAAAACTTAGATCGATTAATACCGGAAGAAAAAGCTCGATTAATGGAATATCGCAGATTGCTGGGAAGAATCCTGGTATTGCCAGGTTTCGAGTTCACGGCAACATTTGGTTTTCATATTCTGGGCATCTTTCCACCAAACAAACCAGTGCGTGAAATTGAACACTTGCTCTTGGATCTGCAGATACACCCGGAGCAACTGGATGGTGGCTTGGATACGATTGGAGCGACCAGCGACGTGCTGACAGCATACCGTTTGATCGATACTGCAGGCGGTCTGGCGATCGCAGCGCATGCCAATTCCAGCAATGGCGTTGCCATGCGAGGATTCGCTTTTGGTGGACAGACAAGAATCGCATACACTCAGGATTCGCATCTGCATGCCCTGGAGGTAACCGATCTTGAGCAAAAAGGGAGGCGAACAACCGCAGCGTTTTTCAGCGGCACCAAACCCGAGTACCCGCGCCGCATGCACTGCATCCAGGGTTCAGACGCACACAGGTTGATGGCAGATCCAAAACGTAAGAAGAATCTGGGTGTGGGTGAGCGACCTACGGATGTGCTGTTGCCTGAAGTCAGTTTTGAAGCACTGAGGGACCTATTTCTAAGCAATGACTTCGCCCGCACGCGGCCGCACCGCCACAAAGAAGAACCGGCTTTCGATTTTATCCGAGCTGCCCGGGAGGAAGGCCCGAATATCGTCCAGGATTTTCACGAAAGTCTGTCGGTAAGAGGGGGCAGGCTATACGCGATCGTGGCTGATGTGTGTGCTTTTGCTAACACGAACGGTGGCACACTTTTTGTTGGTTTAAACGCCGATTCACGAAAACCTGCTCCGGGCATTGCAAACCCTGAGCAGGCTATCTCGCAGTTAGAGAAAGAGATCAGTAATCGAATCAGCCCAGCGCTGCCATGCGCCATTGACATGCACGCAACCAACGGCTTGAAGATAATGCGCGTGCTGGTGCCCAGGGGAGATGACCCACCCTATGTCGTAGACGACTATAAGATCTACGTAAGGGCAGAATCGGAAACCGGTCTAGCGGTTCGAGATGAAATCGTCGGCTTGGTTAAGCGCGGTTTACAAGAACAACTGGAGACGAGGGGTCTGACTGAATCTGCGGCGCGCGAAGTGGATGAAAGCGCCAAGCCAATGACAAAGGAAGTAGCAATTGATCTGGCACCCCGGACGGGCGTGGAAGTTGTCTCCGTGGAAGAGCGGGATGGAAAACGCTACTATACCGTGCGCGATCTGCGTAATGGCAACGTGGTCAAGAACGTGACCCGCCAGTCGGCGCGCCGCTTGTGGCATTATGCCCTAACCCAATATGCAGATTTACCTGTTGATTTGTCGCGAGCAAAAATAGAGTGGAATGGCGATTATGGTCTGCTGCGCCGTGACAAACAGGGAAAGCGCGAACGCTTTGATCTGGTCCAGAGCACACCAAAGGGCTACCGTTATTATTTTGGGGTGACAGAAGATGGTATCCATGGTCCCTGGAAAGGGATCGTCGGTCACGAAGACGAATAAATCCATCGATGCACCTGCGCACTTTTATATTCCTGGATGACTACCCGGCTGTTTATGCCTTGTGGAAGAGAGCCGGTGCGGGCATTCATGTGCGCCGATCGGATGAGGCAGATGAGATCGCTAAAAAGATCCAGCGCGATCCAGATCTATTTATAGTGGCCGAGATAGACGGAAATATCGTAGGCAGTGTGCTGGGTGGTTTTGATGGTCGCAGGGGGATGATGTATCACCTGGCAGTCGCGCAAGCGTACCGTAGTCATGGCATTGGTAATGCCTTAATGCAGGCGCTAGAAGATAGGTTGCGCGAAAAAGGTTGTATCCGTTATTACCTGCTGGTTTCCAAGGATAACGATGAGGCGATCGACTTTTACGAATCCCGCGGCTGGCAACGACTGGATTTATATGCCTATGGAAAAGATTTGGATTAACTAAGCGCGGTCGTGCTCCCAATTGAGTTATTTCCTTATGATCTGTTGATGTATATGATGAATCTGCGTTTAGGTATCCTTACGATTTCTGACCGATCGGCTGAGGGGAAGCGCCTTGATGCTTCAGGCCCGGCTCTAGCAAGCGCAGTGGTATCCCAGGGCTGGCAGATAGCCCGAGAGAAGATTGTGCCTGATGATCTTCGGACTATAAGAGATTTGTTGGTTTCGTGGGCTGATAGCGGAGAAATGGATGTGATTCTGACCACAGGAGGGACAGGATTTAGCCCCAGAGACGTAACTCCCGAAGCGACCAGGGCGGTGATTGAGCGTGAAACCCCTGGATTAGCAGAAGCGATGCGGTCTGCCGGTTTGCAGGTAACACCCCATGCGATGCTCTCCCGGGGGCTGGCAGGCACTCGTGGTCAGGTTTTGATTATCAACTTGCCGGGTAGCCCTAAAGCCGCCTTAGAGAACCTGCAAGTGGTGCTGCCGGTGCTAGAACACGCGGTACATCTATTGCGGGATGACCCAGCGGCTGAACTGGGACATTGACCCAGTCTTTGTAAAGCCAGGAGTGTATAAAGCCACCAAGCTAACACACTTGTATGTTCGGTATTTAACATCATGTGATAAAATCATGAAAATTGCCAAAAAAGTTGAATCGGATAGATACTGCTAAAGGGAATTGCTATGGAAAATAAGAAAAAGCTCAACTTGATGCGTTATTGGTTATTTGGAACATTCGTCATATTCTTCACCGCTATCACGCTTTATATCGGAGTCGTACTCGGTACAGGATTGATGGTATTCCAATTTCCTGATTATTGGCTAGCGATAGGGGTGATAGCGATCCTTTGTATGGTGACCAACAGCCTTTACAAAGTGTATCTGGGACGAAATGCCTGATAGGGGAACCTCCACTTCTTGATTGGATTAGCCGAACATAGCCCACCAGTCCCTGTGGTGGGCTATTAAATTCGGTTATATTGGTTACCTTACCATCCAACCCGGAAGACCTAGAAATTAAACCTCATTCGCCCAGGATGTGACGCGAGATGACCAGGCGTTGCATTTCGCTGGTGCCTTCACCGATCGTCATAAGCCTGGCATCCCGGTAAATACGTTCAACTGGATATTCGCGACTATAACCATAACCGCCGTGAATCTGAATGGCATTCCGGCAGACTCTTTCGGCCATTTCTGTGGCGAACAGCTTAGCCATAGAAGCCTCTTTGGAGTAAGGACGATTTTGGCTCTTAAACCAGGCGGCGTAATAGACCATCAGACGGGCGATTTGAATTTCCGTAGCCATATCAGCCAGCATCCACCGAATGGCCTGGTGTTCGCTTATCGACTGACCGAAAGTCGTTCGTTCTTTGGCGTAACGGGTGGCCTCTTCAAAAGCAGCCTGGGCTAAGCCGAGAGCCAGCGCCCCTATGCCGATACGCCCCCCATCCAACACGGTGAGCGTCTGGTACAATCCCTGACCTTCTTCACCTAACAGATATGCAGCAGGAACCCGAACATTATCATAAGTAACGGCGTGAGTGGGGGAGCCTTTTAAACCCATTTTCTTTTCCGGTGGACCGATGACAAGGCCTGGAGTATCCGTGGGTACTAGGATCAGACTCAATGAGTGAGAACCCCCTTTGGGATCGCTGCGCACCAACGTGACGATGATATCGGCGATGCTGGCGTTGGTACACCACATTTTGCTGCCATTAATCACCCACTGATCCCCTTCTCGATGGGCGCGGGTAAGCACACCGCCCTTTAAATCTGAGCCTGCTCCAGGTTCGGTGAGGGCTAAAGCAGCTAGATTGCTGGGGCTACCGTCTGCGGCGCGACCGGTAGCTGCGGGAGGCAAAAACTTGCGCTTCACTTCATCTGAGCCGTACAGAACGATGGGCGTGCAGCCCAGACCGTTGTGAGCTGCCAAAACCAAACCGGTACTGCCACAACCCCAGCCAAGTTCCTCGATGGCAATGGCAGCGCTAACCGCATCCACCCCAGCCCCACCGTATTCTTCAGGCACATTCAAACCTAATAGCCCGAGAGGGCCCATTTTACGGGCAGCCTCCCAGTTAAATTCGGCGGCTTCGTCGACATGCTGAGCTAGTGGCTTGACTTCATGGGCAACGAAATCGTGTACTGCTGAGCGCCACATGCGTTGTTCTTCGCTAAGATCAAAATCCATTTGATTCGCTCCTCAAGGGATGTAGATTGTGTAGAGGATAAGATGGGATCCTCTACCTGATAGGAATAAAAGTATGCAAATAAGACCGATTAACACAGCAATGATGATCGGGATCAAAACGATGCCAATGGTGTATGCGCTATACCAGAAGAAATCGGAGCGGCTGAAGTCCGATTGTTCTTCAGATTCTCCAAGGTCCAGCCGAGCACCGCAACGCGGGCATTTCTGGGTACCTTCTGGCAACATGGCATGGCATTCTGGGCACCAAAGGGGCATGACAATCCTCGTTGTGATAGGTTATCGGGCAATCCGGATCTCCTCTACTGCCTGGGGATTAACCAGAGAGGAGGTATCGCCAGGGTCCTGACCAAGATAAGCTGCGCGAATCATCCGCCGCATAACCTTGGCATTGCGGGTTTTGGGTAGATCGCTCACGAACAGCACCTTACGAGGAGCCAGAGGTCTCCCAAGCGATGAGGCAATCAACCCTTTGAGTTCAGACCTCAGCGCTTCGGATGGGATATGATCTGGATCTAAAACACAAAAAACCACTACCTGACTGCCTTTGATTTCATCTGGAACGCCGATAGCAGCGGCTTCTACCACGGCTGGATGGCTTACTAGAACAGATTCAACTTCTGCGGGGCCGAGGCGTTTACCGGCAACCTTAATGGTATCGTCAGAGCGACCTAAAATGTACCACAGACCGTCCGAATCGATGGCGGCGAAGTCGCCATGAACCCACACATCCGGCCAACGCGACCAATAAGTCTCTTCATAGCGCTGCGGGTCTTTCCAGAAGCCGCGTGTCATGCCTATCCAGGGGGTTTTGATGACCAACTCACCGACTTGATTTCGCACGGGGTGCCCTTTTTCATCAAACACATCCGCAGCGATACCAGGGCAGGGGGCGGAAAACGCACATGGCTTTAGCGGTAGGATCGGATTGCCCATCACAATACCCCCCGATATCTCGGTGCCACCGGAGTAATTGATAATGGGAAGTTTGCTTTTCCCAACTTTTTCGAATAGCCACAACCAGGGGTCAGGGTTCCAGGGTTCACCGGTGGATGCGAAGAAACGCAGTGATGAGAGATCATGGTTGCGAAAGGGTGTCTCACCGTGGGGAATCAGGGCACGGATCAGGGTAGGGGAAATACCCAGGGTGGTAATCCTATGCCGCTCGACCAGTGCCCAAAGGCGATTAGGACCGGGATAGTCTGGGGCACCATCATAAATGAAGAAAGTCCCACCAAGGATTAAGGTGCCGAAGACCAGCCAAGGACCCATCATCCAGCCCATATCCGTCATCCAATAGAGAATCTCTCCGGGGTGCAAGTCCGTGCCAAAAGCCATGTCTTGGGCAGCTTTGACCGGAAAGCCAGCATGGGTATGAACGGCTCCTTTGGGGCGACCTGTAGTTCCTGAGGTGTAAATCACCATGAGGGTATCTTCGGCCATGGTGACTTCTGTTTTAGATTGTTCGGATTGGTTAGATACCAAATCGTGCCACCATCGATCGCGTCCTGGAAACATATCGACATCTAAATCAGCGCGGTTTAATACGATCATATGTTTAAGAGAAGGTACCTGGGTGGCTGCAGCATCCGCCGTGGGTTTCATCACCACCGGAGTACCACGACGGAAGAAACCATCGGCGGTGAACAAGGCTTTGGCATCCGCATCGGACAGACGGGCAGCGACTGCACCGGGACCGTATCCTGAGAAGAGAGGTAAAATGACTCCCCCTATCTTAGCGATCGCAAGCGTAGCGATGACAATCTCAGGAGTCATGGGCATAAACAAACCAATGGCGTCACCTTTACTCAATCCAAGAGAGCGCAGGGCGTTGGCTGCCTGGTTGACACAACGGTATAATTCTCCATATGTAAAGGTGCGGGTGTTGCCTTCCTCACCTTCCCAGATGAATGCCGGGCGCTTCTCAGCTTGGGTATTGATGTATTTGTCCAGGCAGTTGTGTATGATATTCATTTTGCCACCAACCACCCAGTCAGGCCAAGCGATACCTCGAGAAAGATCCAATACTTGCGAATAAGGTTCGTAAAACTGAATATCCAGATATTTGAGAACTGCCTCTGTAAACCAGGCTACATCCCCGGTAGAGCGTTTCATGAGCTCGTTGAAATCAGCGATAGTATGCTTTTGCATGAAGCGGGTTAAGTGGGCATTTTCGGTGTATTTGGGTGTGGGATTCCAAACAATGTCACCCCCAAAAGGAAATTCTTCGGTCATTCAGCGCCTCCAAAGGCTAACATAACAATATACATTGAACCTCAGTTCGGGACAGGGGTTATGAACATCCATAAAGGAGGAGAAGTATTAGTTTCTGAGCGTTAAGTGCTCAACAACTACTACAGCACAGCTCTTGATGGCATGTCGCCGCTAAACTCGAATTCAAATAATTTATTCTATCCGCAACCGTCTTGAGGCGCAACCCGTTTGTGTGTATCAACTGCTAAAAAATATATATATGTATGAAGGATATAGATTATTTGCTGGTTTTTCTTTTTTCGACGACCATTTATCAGGTATGATTATTTGATAAACTATGAGGGGAAATTAAAGAGATAATGGGTAAATTGTTTTCGGACTCAAAAAGGTTCTGTAAATTGAAGTATTCTCGCTTTCTTACAATGTAGGGACTCTGGAGGTTTTATGACAAACTTACCTGTTATGGTTGTCAGCGGGGCTTCATCAGGGATTGGCGCGGCAACAGCACGATTATTCGGGCAGGAAGGCTATCGGGTAGTCCTGGCAGCCCGGCGGTTTGAACGGCTCGAATATCTTGCAGATGAAATCCAATCAACCGGGGGCCAGGCTTTAGCGGTAGCTGCGGATATGACCAAATTAGAGGATATTCACAACCTGGTAGAAACCTGCCTGGAGCACTATGGGCAGATCGATGTTTTGTTAAACAATGCGGGTTTTGGTCGCCTGGATTGGTTGGAGAATCTGGATGCGCTCAAGGATATCGAAGCGCAAATCCGAGTTAATTTGTTGGGGGTGGTGCAGCTGACCAGAGCCGTGCTTCCCCACATGATTGAAAGGCGATCCGGGCATATTATCAATATGGCTTCGCTGGCTGGTTTGGTAGCCACCCCCACTTATACTGTATATGCAGCCAGCAAATTCGCAATTAGAGGCTTTAGCGATGCACTACGGCGTGAAGTGGGGGTATGGGGGATTCACGTATCAGTAATCTATCCGGGTAGTGTTGAGACTGAATTTACCGAGCATGCCAGGATTAAGCGGAAGACGGGAACCATCACACCCAAGGCTCTCCGGCTTCAGGCGCAGGATGTCGCCCAGGCGGTGTTAAGGGTGAGCCGCCATCCGCGCAGAGCATTGATCATCCCCTGGCCGATGAAGATCGGAATCTTGATGAACAACCTGTTCCCAGGGATAACGGATTGGGTGATGGAACAGCGCTTCACGAAACCGGAAAGGGGTTTATAGCAATTCGGGGGGTTGTAGAAAAAAGAAAAATCCGAAGTTTAATAGCGCCCTCTGAGCAGGTGTGCTTCTGGATTGGGTAGTTCCTCCAGACTGGCGGGAGTGACATTGACCGCGCAAGCCTTGTACTCCGGGATGAGAGCCTCAGAGTCAAGGGCATCGATGGTCAAGAGATTGGCAGCTGCTTCGGGAAGTGGAAGGGAATGAAAACCACGCCAGCGGATGTTTTCGGAGTCACGGAAGCCCGCAGCACGATGGAACCGCGCCGGGAAGACACCCGCACCACCTGGTTATCAGAGATGCCCATGAGGGTGGCATCGGCTGGATTTACTTCTACGCGAGCCTCTGGATAAAGATCGTCTAATTTAGAATGGCGCGTCATGGTGCCACCATGCCAATGCTCCAGGACACGCCCGGTTGTGAGGATATAGGGATATTCTTCGTTCGGCTGCTCGACAGCAGGGACAAATTCGAGCGGGATGAATTTACCTCTGCCGCGCGGGAAGGACTCACCGAAAAGGTAGGGTGTACCTGGATGCTGATCATCCAATACGGGGGTCTGCAAACCTACTTTTTCGATGCGCTGATATTTAACACCGGCATAAGCAGGAACAACACTGGCGACTTCCTCCATGATTTCTGAAGGGTGGGCGTAATTCCAGCGGGCAGAATTGGGTCGTCCGAGACGCCTTTCGATGCGCTGAGCCAGATCACAGATGATCTGCCAGTCGGGCCGGGATTGACCGGCAGGCTCGAGCGCTTTGCGCACACGTTGTACCCGGCGGTCGGTATTGGTGAAAGTGCCATCTTTCTCGGCCCAAGAGGTGGCGGGCAAGAATACGTCAGCAAAAGCGCCGTTTTCTACATTCCAGGCTGCTTCCCATTTGGATGCATTGGTGGGGTCGTCAACTAACATGTAACCGGGGTAGTGATAGGGCATGGCTCCCATGTCTGAGGCGCCCTGAACGTTGTTTTGCCCACGCAGAGGGTTGAGACCAGTGCCCACCCGCCCAATGTGACCAGTGAGCAGCGCTAAATGAACCAGGGAAAGGGCGCTGGCATTGCCATGGGATAGTTGAGATATTCCCATACCCCAATAAATGGCGCCGCGTTCGGCTGTAACGTACATACGGGCTGCTGCGATGATCAGATTGCGATCCACGCCGGAGACCACCTCGGCATATTCGGGAGTAAATTTCTCGACCGTCTCAACAAATTCCTGGTATCCTTCGGTGCGGTTGGCGATGAAGGCATGGTTGACCAAATTTTCTTTGATGATTACATGAGCCATGGCGCTGAAGACCGGCACATTAGTGCCCGGTTTGAGGGGTAGCCATAAGGTGGCATACTCACACATTTCTAACTGGCGGGGGTCAACTACAATTAATTTGGATCAATACTTTTCCACAGCAGCTTTCATCTGTAAGGCGATTATGGGGTGGTTTTCCGCGGTGTTCGACCCGGTACTAATGAAGCAGTCGGTTTTGGTGACTTCGGAAGCAGTGTTGCTCATTGCGGAAGAACCGATAGCCTGTAGCAAGGCAGCGACCGAACCGGCATGGCACAGGCGGGTGCAATGGTCTATGTTATTCGTGCGGAATAAGGAGCGGAATAACTTCTGAAGCAGATAGTTGTCTTCATTGGTAGCTTTGGCACATAGATAGGTGGACAAAGCCCCAGAACCAGCACGTTGGTAAATCCCTACCAGCCGGTCGGTGACATAGTCCAACGCTTCATCCCATGTGACTTGGCGCCACTCAGATCGATCAAAAGCCTGGGTGCGCGCACCCGGTTCCTGAGTGGTTTTACGAATGAGGGGATCTGTGACCCGTTATTTGTGGTAGATGAAGTAATAGCCGAAACGCCCTTTGACGCATAGATTGCCCCGGTTCACAACAGCATTGAATGGCGAACTGATGTGGAAAATGTAATCATCTTTAATATGAAGATCGAGCTGGCAGCCAACACCGCAGTAAGGGCAGGTGGTAGCAACGATTCGATCAGGTTGAAGCATGGGCGCCTCCAGATGGCAAGCGGAAAATCGACAACGATCAAGGAGAAATCAACAACGAACGGCTTTCCTTCAAGATGAGGGTGAGACGATAATTGCCGAATTACTCAATTCTTTCGTCTAGTTTTTTTTCGTTCTGTGCGGGTTAAATTCATGATCTCATCGGGTGTCTCGCCTCGCTCGAAGAGCCACTGGCGCTTGGATTTGAGCACCCCAGTGGGACAAACATCGAGGCATTGCCCGCAGAAGACACAGGTGGTTTCAGGCATGGGTTTGTCGAAGAAAGTGCCGATGCGGGTATTATAGCCACGCCCCTCAAAATTAATAGCAAAGGTGTATTGAGCGTCATCAGCACATACTTGAACGCAGCGCCAGCACAGAACGCACTTGGAGTAATCGCGAACATACATGGGATTATCGTCAAATACTGGCAATTGACGCAGAGCAGCCCCTGGATATTGTTGATCCTCGGCCGTATATTCTACCAACATCTCCACGATTTCAGGCGATTTGGATATATCCACCGCGGATTCGAGCATTTCCAAAATCGTGCGCCGACTGCGATCGACGCGTTCATTACGAGTGGTGACTTTCATACCCTCACTGACCTGGGCAACGCACGAGGGAAGCAACACCTGGGCTCCTTCCACTTCGACAACGCAAGTGCGGCATAAAGCGTTGGAGGTAGTGTGCTCATGGTAGCAAATTGTAGGGATGTCTTTTCCTAATGATTCGGCAACCTTTAAAAGGGTTGTCCCTGTCGGAACAATCACTTTCTCTTCATCCATCATAAGGGTTAACAATTCGCTCATTAATATTGAACCTCCTCAGAGACAATCGCCGCTCAAGATTGGCTTCAGGTTTAAAATCAGATATTGTGGGGTTTGCACCGCAAGCTGGGCGTTAATCAGCCGTTCTGGATGAGCGTATACGTTCATGCGGTTTCGGCGAAGGTAGCCACACAGCGTGATGTTCCATTCCCTTGCCAGATCGACGGACATGCTGGTTGGAGAAGTGCGCGAGGCCACAACCGGGCAGCCCATTTTGGCAGCTTTATTAATCATCTCGGAAGAAATGCGCCCGGTTGCCAATAAGATCTTGCCGGCAGGATCAACTCCCTGGCGCAAACATTCCCCGCGCAGACGATCCAGGGTGTTGTGGCGACCAACGTCCTCGGCGACGAACAGCAGCTTTTCTCCGTCGCTCAGAGCGGAGGTGTGCACGCCACGGGCGCGCGCATATAAGCTATCTTGAGATTGTAACTGCACGATCAACTCTCCCAAGCGGGTTGGATCGATCTTGCGATCATCCTTGATTGGCTCCTGGTAGGCAGCCAAGTCAGCAAAGGTGAGACCACCCCCACAACCCGAGGTGATGATTTTCCGCCGCGGTTTATCCCAAACCGGATGGGATAACCAGAGGTCAACACATCCACCTCCATTACAGACATGCGCTACCCTCACTTCATCGTAGGTATTGATGAACTCCTCGTTAGCCAAAAAACCAAGAGCAAGTTGGAGCGGGTCACGCGGGGTGCACATCAAGGTGGCAAGCTCACGACCATTGGTAAAGATGGTCACAAAACCTTCTTCAATGACCTCAGCATCAACCTTTTGCCATTCGCCATTATAGAGATGATAACGATAGGGAATGGCACCATCACCCATTTGACACCCAACCATGCAAAGATTTTACAGGGTTATTCATCTAATTATTTCCATTAGTAGTAAATAGCTGCGGCCATAGTTCAATAGCACTCAACACTGCCGTGGCAGCGGTCTGTCCTAAACCACACAGGGAGGCATCGAGCATGGTCCAGCCTACATCTTTCAACCGTTCGACATCACCCTGAAGAAGTTTTCCTTCAGCCAGGCGGTCGAGGATTTCATACTGGCGTTGTGTGCCTAACTGGCAAGGATAACACTTTCCACAGGACTCGTCAGCAAAGAAATGCGCTAATCCTTTTAACACGTGGCGAAGGTCACGTTGGTCGTTAAAGACCATGACGACACCAGAACCTAAAGGAAGACCCTGGGCGCAGAGATCCTCAAGGGTCAATTTAAGGTCCAAATGTTTTTCGGTAGCAAAAGCACCCGCGGCGTCGCCAAATAAGAGTGCCTGTATTTTCCCGCCGGTAACACCGCCCGCCAGGTCATTGAGTAAATTGCGTAAAGTGACCCCGAAGGGTACTTCATAAAGACCTGGCCTGACCACATCCCCCGAGAGACAAAAAAGCTTGGTGCCGGGCGATTTATCCGTGCCGTACCTACGGTAACCCTGCGCTCCTAATGAAATGATCAGGGGGACATTGGCCAAGGTCTCAACATTGTTGTTGTCGGTGGGTTTCCCAAGGAGACCGAAGGTGGTGGGGAAAGGCGGTTTTACGCCAGGGAAGCCACGTTTGCCCTCGATGGATTCAAATAAGGCGGTTTCTTCGCCACAAATATACGCTCCCGCCCCCAGCCGGATTTCAATGTTAAAGTCAAAGCCGCGGCCAAGGATGTTCTTTCCAAGATAGCCGGCCTGAAGGGCTTCCTGAATGGCATTCTGCAAGATTTTAGCTGCTTCTGGATATTCTCCCCATATATAAAGGTAACCGCGGTTTGAATCTATAGCATAAGCGGCGATGAGCATGCCTTCCAGAGTCCTATGGGGATCGCCTTGCATCAAAACCCGGTCCTTGAAGGTGCCTGGCTCGGATTCGTCGGCGTTACAGATGATATATTTAGGTTCGTCCTGGGCGTTGGCTGCACTCTCCCACTTGATTCCGGTTGGAAAGGCGGCGCCGCCGCGACCCACCAGGCCAGCAGCCTTTATTTCTGCGATAATGGCTTCAGGGCGCATACCTAAAGCTTTTTTCAAGGCCCGGTAGCCACCGGCGGATATATAATCCTCCAGGGAAGTAGGATGACCATTACCGCAGTTGGCGGCCAGTAGGTGGATATCACCACCAGGACGCGCCTGTGGAGCTAATGGGAAGCCAGCGCAAATCTCAGCAGGCTTGGCCGAGTCAGCCGGTCCAATGGCCCTCTCAGCCACCAAAACAGCAGGAGCGTTTTCGCATAGACCCAGGCAAGGGGCGCGTTCTACTGTAAAAGAGCCATCTGTACTCGTTTCCCCCGGTGTAATGTCAAAATGACGGCAGACTGCCTCGAGAACAGCCTGGCTGCCTGCCAGATCACAGGTTAAGTCGCCACACACCCTGACAATGGTCTCCCCAACTGGTTCACGATAAAGCATGGCGTAGAAATCGATCACCCCATAGATATCGGCCAAAGGAACAAGTAAAAATCGTCCAACTTCGGTAGCCACATCTTCGGACAGATAACCATACAGGGATTGAGTGATATGTAAGGCGGGCAGCAATGCAGAACGGCCTTGCGGCTCCATTTTGGCCAGGGCGGAACACAGTGGAGCGAGGTCTAATTCGGACATAAATCCTCCTGAATCCAAGTATAGTACATTTTACCTCCCTTTGCCAACCTTTCATATTCTATCTGTTGACTTCCCTGGAAGAGAATCACCGAGAGGGATGAGACGATGCATTTTAACGAAATAGCCCTCCGCGGGCGGAGGGCACGGCATCGCTGAAAGCGTAATCCAGGTTATTCTGGGGTATCGGGAGGTGAACTTTGTAAAGTTCTTATACCATTGCGAACCTGGTTTAAGAAACGTTCTAGCTCCATTTCCATGTGGGTGAGGGTATCGATGACGTATTTATCTGCTTCCTGGCGAGTGATATCGGCATCAGCGCGTATCTGTTCGACAATCTGCTCGGCACGATCCTGAGCCGATTGGACGATCGCATCCCGGTCGACTAATTGCTCGCTCTTCTCCCGCGCCATGGCGAGGGTTCGATTGGCTTCCTCCTGAGCTTGAGCCAGAAGTCGATCGCGCTGGGCCAGCAGTTGTTGGGCTTTCTTAACTTCCTCGGGAATCGCCACCCTCATTTGATCGATTATATCGAGCATGCGATCTTCGTCAACGATTACATTGTGAGTAAAAGGGATAGGACGGCTTTCGTTGAATAATTCTTCCAGGCGGTCAATCAAATGCAGAATATCCATAAAAATCCTCCGCGAACTGGGGCGAAGCGCACAAGTAGATTGGCATTCGTAGCTATGATAGATAGATTACACGCAAGTGTTCAAATCGTCAACAGGAAAATCAGGCCTAGCTGGATGTTTACCAATATAAATTGCTAAAACCGAGCTTCTCATTAATCTCGCATCGAAGTAGTAGGCACGATTTGTTGCCCGTCCCCTAGCTCGCGAAAACGCGCTTTGAGAGCCCGTTCGACATGTTTCGGCACCATGCTGCTGACATCACCATCCAGTGAAGCTATTTCACGGACGGTCGATCCGGAGAGGAAGGTGTGTTCCTCATTGGTGATCAAAGCAACCACCTCAATTTCGGGAGCTAGGCGGTGGTTGGCCAAAGCCATCCGAAATTCGTACTCAAAATCGGAAAACACTCGTAAGCCTCGTACGATAACCTGAGCATTGATCTTTCTGCAAAACTCTACTGTCAGGCCACTGTAACCCTGAACCATGATCTTGGGTTTATCTAAAAATGACTGGCTCACCAGGGCAATACGCTCCTGGGGTGAGAAGAGTAAGGATTTAAGAGGACGATCATATACAGCCATTACCACCTCATCGAAGAGATTTGCAGCGCGCTCGGCAATGGCAATGTGTCCAAAATGTATCGGGTCAAATGTGCCAGGAAATACTGCACGAACCATTTATCATCTCCATAAGTTGCAATTATTAGGCCAATTCAGGGGCAGATATTTAGCTGATGTCCCCTCCAAGAAACTGTTCTCCATCTCCCCAATAATGCGAGAGGGCCGCGCCCAAAGTCTGGTGCTCGGGTTTTCCCAGAAGCGGATCATCCTCGAAAATTTTCTTCGCAAGAGAGCGAGCTTTTTCGATCAGTTTTACATTCGTCAAACTGGCTAAATGAAAATCGGAGTAACCTGACTGACGGGTGCCCAGGAATTCCCCGGGGCCACGTTGCTCAAGATCATACTCGGCCAAAACGAATCCATCGCTGGTCTCAGACATAACCGCCAGCCGTTCGTTTTCGGCATGCTCAACAGATTGAGGTATAAGCAAACAATAAGATTTATCCTGGCCGCGACCGACCCGGCCTCGTAATTGATGTAATTGCGCCAAACCAAAACGATTAGCCCCTTCGACGAGCATGACGGTGGCGTTGGGGATATCTACACCGACTTCAACCACCGAGGTAGAGACCAGGATATCGTAATCCCCATCCCGGAAGCGGGCCATTACCTCATCTTTTTCATCTGGTTTAAGGCGACCATGGAGAAGGCCAAGTCGAAACCCGGGGAAGACTTCCTTTTGAAGACGTTGATGTTCTTCTACCGCAGCCATGGCTTCCCTATCAAGATCCGTTGAAGACGAACTGGTAGTCTCCTCGACGAGTGGATAAATAATGAAAGCTTGATGTCCTCGTTCGATTTGAGTGCGGATGAGTGAATAAGCGCGCTCCCTTTCAAGTGGGGTGAGAACATGGGTGCCTACCTGCTGACGCCCAGGAGGCATTTCATCCAAAACCGAAACGTCAAGATCGCCGTAAATTGTCAGCGCCAAGGAGCGAGGGATGGGTGTTGCGGTCATGACTAAGAGGTGGGGGTTATCTCCCTTATTGCGGAGAGTAGCGCGCTGTTCGACACCAAAACGATGCTGTTCGTCTACAATCGCGAATTGCAGACTAGCGAAAGTGACAGGATCTTCAATGAGAGCATGGGTACCCACTACGACTTTTATTTCACCATTGGCAAGACCCTCACGAATCTGCTCTTTTTCTGCCTCAGGAGTAGCTCCGATAAGAAGCTTGATCTCCTCAGCGTTGAGCACTGCTCCTTGCGAGGCGAGTAAGTTTTGCAGGCTTCTGAAATGCTGATCAGCCAAGATACTGGTTGGGGCCATTAGGGCGGCCTGAGCACCTTGATGGACCACCAAAGCGATTGCCAAGGCAGCCAGAACGGTTTTCCCCGATCCCACGTCGCCCTGAAGTAAGCGGTTCATGGGATGGCCGCTGTCCAGATCAGCACGAAAGTCTTGCAGAATACGTTCTTGACCATTGGTAAGGGCAAAGGGTAAACGGAGAACCTGATCCTTGAGCCATTCATCAGTGGCCTGGAAGCTTCGTGCTTCCCGGTCCTGCCAAAGGCGCTTCTGTTCAAACATCCCCAATTGCAGGTAGAAGATCTCATCAAAGGCCAGGCGATGGCGGGCGGTTTTTAATTGATCCTCTGAATCGGGGAAATGCGCCTGGAGTATGGCTGTGGATAGATCAACCAGGTCAGCTGTGCGGCGCAGGCTTTCTGGTAGAGGGTCTTGTACGCGAGGTGTCCAATAAGTGACAACTTGGTGCATGAGACGACGCAGCCATCGTTGAGTGATATTAGCTGTTAAAGGATATACCGGCACAATCCGATTGGTGTTTAAATTCTGTTGATCTAGCTGTTCCAATTCGGGATTGTTCATTACCAGACGACCAAGGTATTGGTCGATCTTTCCGGAAAGTACAACTTGCATTCTATTATGCAAGCGCTTGGCAATCCAAGGTTGGTTGAACCAGCTGACACGTAGCGACCCACTGCCATCACTCACGATAGCCTCAGTGAGCGTGGTACGCCCACTACGCAGGGGACGCGTGGAGACATTCATAATAGTGGCAATAACGGTGAGCTCATCCCCATATTTCAAGCGGTTGATGGATTTTAGCTGGCTGTAGTCATCATAGCGACGGGGGAAAAAATAAAGCATATCTCCTAGGGTTTGCAGACCCAGGCGACTTAATGTCTGAGCATGGCGGGGGCCAACACCCGAGAGCACGGTGACGGGTGCGTTGAGAGCTGCGGCCGTGTCGGCAGAGGCTACCACGGAGGATTTTACCGATCTTTTTGTTCTCGTTTCGGGATGCCCGGCTTTGGCCTCGATAGTGGTTTGGATGGGAGCTTGTGATCTCTCGGTGCTCGCAGCAGGCGTTTCAACCGAGGGAGAAACCGTATCCTTTTGGCCAGTTTCTTGGCGGTCTAATGGCAATGGAGCGATGTCATCGATATCGCGCTGGATACGCTGCCATAAACCTTGCAGAGCTTCCTGTCGGGAAGTTTCGCTAAGGTGTTGATAATCGCGCAAGCGCGTGACAACCGCCTCAACGATTTCAGTCGGCACTGACTCTGCCCGTGCCTCGGCTTCCCAAGGGCTGAGCATGCGCTCAAGACCTCCAACCACTGCACGGTTATCAAACCCACGTTCAGCTTCTAATTTTAAAAATTTGTGGAGTTTTTGTAGTGAGGGCTTCATCGAGGCTATTTTACCAGTTTCGAGCAGACTGGTTAAGCAGGGCAACAAATCCCAAGCCATTTGGCCCAACATGGGTACCAATAACGGTAGTGACGTTGACGATCAGCGGTGCGTCGGGTATTTGTGGAGAGAGAGATGCCAGTATCTGGCGTGCATCGTTTGGGGCATTCGAATGCAAAATTCCGAGTTTCTCCAGGGATCCTAGATTTCGCAGGATATCAATCAGGTGCGCCATACCTTTTCTGCGGGTGCGCACTTCACCTGCTCTTTCGACAAAGCCATCCTTCAATTCCACAAAGGGCTTGATTCGCAACACAGAACCCAAACCGGCTCGCGCCCAAGATACTCGACCGCTGCGCCGCAGATATTCGAGGGTATCCAACATGGCAACCAATCTTATGCGTCGACGAACATCATTTAGACGCTCCAGGATAGCCTCCTCCGAAAGACCGTTCAAGGCAGCCTGGGCGGCTTCCAACACCTGGAAACCCAGACCAAGCGAGACTTGAAGGCTATCGACAACCCGCACACGATCTTTAAGACCCTGGGCAGCCAGGCTGGCGGCGTTGAAGATTCCGCTTAGATGATTGGAGGCCAGGATAGCCAGGATGCGGTCATAACTACTTAGAAGCTCTTCGAAAAGGGCTTGGTAAGCTCCGGAAGAGGCCGTCGAGGTGGTTGGCATCGGGTGCATGTCAGGCAGCTTCTCGTAAAAATCTCTGCGAGAGAAATTTGGATTGTCTTCGATACTCTCACCTCCGATTACAACGATGTTTGGAACGATATGGATGTGATATTGATAAGCAAGTCCGGGAGGGATATCGCAAGTGCTGTCGGTGACGATGGCAATCCTCATGATTTCTGCATTTCTCAAATGGGAATATCAATCTTCTAAAGCCACCAGTCCAAGACTGCAGGGGCCAAGCATGCAGGCGAGAGCTATATCCAGGGTATGTTCACTATAGGAAGTAGTAGGAAAGATCTCGGAAATTCGCTCGCGAATGTGACGCGTTCCCTGATCGAAGGATATGGTTCCCTTAATTAAAGTAATATGTTGTAAAACACCAAATTCTGAGACAAATTCATACAGTAGATCTACCATCTGGCGCGGGCTGTGAGCTTTCTGGATCGGCATTAACCTTCCGTTTTCAAGGATAATGACGGGTATAATTCCCAGCATTTCGCCAACCAGGGCTTGAGCGGGATCCAAATGAGCAGTGCGGCAAAGGTAGGTCAGACTTTGTACGCAGAAGAAACTATAAAGATGTCGGATGAGATTACTCGCTAGAAGATGAACCTCGAGGCTAGAGACGCCATTGTGCAAAGCCTCAGCAATGGTTTGCACCAGTAATCCTAATCCAACCCCAATGCTTCTGGAGTCGATTATTTGTAGGGATACTTTTCCGAGGAGAGAAGTCGCAGCCTCTTTTGCATTGACGATAGATGGAGAGAGGTTGGCTGAAAGTAGCACCGTGATGATTTCGTCGAACTCCTCTTCTAAGGATAGGTATGCCTGGCGGAAATCATCAGATGTAGGGGGAATAAGGCGTGGGTGTGAGGCATCATAAATTGTAATGGGGAGATCCTTTAACTTCAGATCTCTGCTATCAGGATAATGCTTACCATTGAAGTGAATCTGTAAGGGGATGACCTTTACCAGCTCTTGACCGGGAAAATGCGCCGATGTAAATTGAGCTGTGCTGTCCGTGAGAATGCAAACCCGGGACGCCATGATCGATCATTCAATAGAGACGATAAACGGGTAGTGAGGTTGGCCGCCATCCTGGATTTCTAATTCTTGTTCCGGGTAAGCGGAGCGGATCAGGTCGGCGATGCGATTGACCTCTTGCTTGGGCACATCCGCGCCATAAAAAAGCGTAATTAATTCGTAATCTCCTGCGTTCGCTTTTGTCAACAGACCAAGACAGGCTTCTTCTAGGTTAGAGGCAGATAACACTAAATCTTCATTTAGAAGGGCAATGATCTGGCCTTCTTGGATTTTTATATCCTCGACGTTAGCGTTTCGGACCGCAGTGGTTATCTCGCCAGTCTGAACATCCTGCAGGGCTGCGGTCATTTCACCGACAACACTGTCAAAATCACCAGTGGGGATTAAACGCAGCACTGCAGCCAGCCCTTGAGGGACTGTGTGGCTAGGGATAACAGCAACTTTCTTGACCGTCAATTCAGCAGCTGCCTTCGCGGCTAGAATGATGTTCTTGTTGTTTGGGATGATGATGATCTTATCAGTGGGAAGATTTTCAAAAGCATGGATGATGTCTTGCGTACTGGGATTCATCGTCTGGCCACCTTCTACAATGGCGGCTACTCCTAAGCTTGCAAAGACTCTGGCAATGCCAGGGCCAGGCGCGACGGCAACAACAGCAATATCGCCAAATTCAATGGGAGCCATCTTCATTTTGCTGCTGGCAACTTCCTGTTCAATCTGCTCCATTTGAGCGATCAGGTTCTCCATTGACACTTTCGTGACAGTGCCAAGTGCCATGGTATAGTCAATCGGTTCGTAACGCTTTTTGGTGGGGACATGGATGTGCATGCGATAGATGCCATCTCCTTCCCCAACTTGAATGGATGTGCCCATGTTCTGAAGATCGTTATAAAAGAGTTCGAGATTGAGCGGTTGAAAGGGTTGAAAATCAACCACTACTTCGTAATCCTGACCTGGCTCAACATTTTCCAAGGTCTCCTCCAAATTCATGGCGGCCAGTGGCTGGACGGTGGTAATTGCCGAGTCAAGTGGCAAGCCTTTGATATAGCGTAGCATACCTTCTAATAGAAAAAAAAGCCCTTTGCCACCAGCATCCACAACCCCGGCTTTCTTATGATCCTCCAGAAGGTCTGGCGTGCGGGCGACCGATTCGTCAGCAGCGACCACTATACGTTCTAGGATGGTGATGGGATCATCGCTCTCCGTGAGTGTTTCCTTAGCCGTACTGGCGATGTCCTTAGCAACGGTCAGGATGGTACCCTCAACTGGACGTACAACACCTTTATAGGCGGTATCACGAGCTTCCTCAAGAGCATGTACCAGATTGGGACCGTCCAGCTCGTTCCTGTAATCTAAAGACCGGGCAAAACCCCGCCATAACTGGGAAAGGATTACACCTGAATTTCCACGAGCACCCATCAAGGCGCCATGAGCGATGGCATGAGCGATTTTTCCCAGATTGTGATCACGGTTGTTATTGATCTCATCAAATGCCGCTTGCATCGTCAGTACCATGTTTGTGCCGGTATCACCATCGGGAACGGGGAAAACGTTTAATGAATTGACAATCTGTTGGTTGGTGCGTAACCAGGTAAGGCCAGCCTCGATCAAGGTCTGCAAGGCGTACCCATCTATGGGTGATTTCCGAAATTGTTCGATCCGCTTGGTTTGATAAACAGTGTGAGAATCTACTTTCATCGCAATTGAAGCTCCAAGATGATGGTTTTGGGAGCGAATAGCTAGGATGTAGTTCTAAAAAACCATCCACAATTGATCGACTATTTCATTTCAAAGAAGGATATAGATTCCTAGTCTATATCACTTACGCGCAAACCTTGAACATGAACGTTGACTTGGTTTACTGGCATTCCAAGCGTTTTCTCAACCTGAAAACGTATTGTGTTGCTCACGCTATTGGCAACAGATTTTATGCGAGTGCCGTATTCAATGATGATGTAAATGTCGATGTTGAGATTCTGACCATCGTAATGCACCTCGACTCCATGAGTTGGGTCTTTAACCAGCGCGTTCGCCAGACCGTTTATCAAGTTTTTGGACGCCAGGCCGACTATGCCATAAGATTGTAATGCGGATTGGTACGCGATGGTGGCGACAGCTCTCGGGGAGATATGGATGCTTCCAATGGGTGTGATTTCTTCGGTCATGAGAAGCCTCTGGATAATTAATTAACCTCTATGCTTGATATAGGATACGATTTATGGTAAGATTGCTCGGCTAGTTTCAACGATTTATTGATGTGGGAATTGCATCGATCTTGATAACGTTGCGAACTTGCTTGAAAAGCAATCATTTGTTTGGAAAGGATCATATAAAAAATGGCAAAGTGCGAACATTGCGGTAAAACCACGACATTTGGTCGTAATCGCCCCTGGTCTAAGAAAGCAACTCGACGTACTTTTCGCCCAAACCTTCAAAAAGTAACAGTTTATGAGGGGGGTCGTAAGGTTCGGAAAGTTCTCTGCACAAAATGTATCCGTACACTCGTGAAAACCAGTTGATTGATTATATCTTTCTTATTTTTTACCAAGGAGAATCACAGCTTAGGCTGTGATTTTTGTTTAAGCAGGATGACTAGAGAATAATAAAGCCGGCAAGGAGCGGGGAATATGATACTCGGGGGATGAGGATATGGCAAGGGTGCAAGGAGATGGGATCAATCTCCATTTACTGTGAAGATGGTAATGCTCCTAAGTTTGAGTCCTAGATTCGAACTTTATTTTCCTTTTTGAAAGAATCCACAATATCTTCTGGCAAGCAGAGGGTCTTCACTTGATGGGTGGGTTAAAAATAAAATAAACCCAAAGAGAAAATGGTATCAATCCTCCTACCGCGATTAATGCCAGCAATCCCAATGCGACCGTTATCCAATCGATGTCCAAGGGGTTTTCTTCAGGGAGAGCACCTTTAACACCAACAGATTCGAAGCGCGGTCTGGAAGAGTAGGACTCGGGTGGTTTATCGTCTGGGAAAGGAGATTTGGATGGTGTTATGGTTGTGACAGCACTGGATTGGCGGCTGAAGGTGATCAATACCCGCCCGAGTTGATCAGCAGTGCGATAGCGTGCAGAGGGTTCTTTGGAAAGCACCTTCAAGAGAATCTGTTCTAGGACGGGTGGTATGGCAGGGTTAATCTGGCGAGGCTCGGTGGGCATATCTTCGCGGTGCATGCGGGCAAGCTCAGTGGGGGATCCAGTAGTAAAAGGCAGTCGGCCGGTCAGCATTTCAAACATTACTACCCCTAGCGAGTAGACATCGGATGCTGGGGAGGGTGCCTCCCCAGCAGCCTGTTCTGGAGAGAAATATAAAGGCGAACCCCAGACGACCTCAGCTTTTTCTTCTGGATGGATACTGGCTAAAGCACGCGCAATACCGAAATCGACCACTTTCAGACGCTGGTCGGGAGTAATTAGCATATTCTGCGGTTTTATATCGCAGTGCACCAATCCGGCACGATGGGCATATCCGACTCCAGCGCAGGCCTGGATGATCAAAGAGATCGTTTCACTGACGGTGAATCGGCCGCGTTGATGTAGTAATGTTTTTAAGTCGGTGCCGGGCATATATTCCATGACGATGAACAAATGGTTGGCATCCAGACCAAAATCATGTACGGTGACGATATTGGGGTGGGTGAGGTTGGCAGCTGCTCTGGCTTCCTGACGGAAACGCTCCCGGAAGGCTGGGTCGCGAGAGTAGTCTTCCCGCAGCAACTTGATCGCAACAGTGCGCTCTAGCATTAGATCGCGAGCACGGTAAACGACTGCCATGCCCCCACTGCCTATCTGCTCTTCTAACCGGTAGCGTTTGTTTAATAGTGTGATCTCGGGCATAGGGAGATAATCTCTGTTTGATATTTTGAAGATTGTACCACTGCTGCGGAGATGAAGATCGGGTAAAATCAAGCCATTGTTGTCGGTAATATGGGATATTTTTATAAAATCCCCATTGGGGTGGTTGGCTTATGTTAAGAGCTTATCTGGTATACAACCCTGCTGCTGGGCGTTATCCTTCCTGGATATTGACCGAACGAGCTGCCAACGTATTAAGAAGGCGAGGTTGGCAGATCCATATTGAAAAGCCAAGAGACAGTGATGAGCTTTCCCAAATGGCTTACCAGGCAGCTGAAGAGCAAGTGGATGCTTTTTTCGTCGTTGGCGGAGACGGCAGCATAAACTGCTCCTTGAAAGGATTAATCGGCACACAAACCGCCTTAGGTGTTCTTCCGGCAGGAACAGCCAATGTGTGGGCGCAAGAATTAGGGCTACCGGGACTTACATGGACACGGTTGATGGCGTTAGAGGAGAGCGCTACCCGATTGGCAGGCGCTAAAGTATGGGATATGGATGTTGGGATGTGCAACGATACGCCATTCTTGTTATGGGCTGGAGTAGGACTAGATGCATTCATCGTTCATCACATCGAACCACGCAGTCGTTGGGAGAAGAATTTCGCGGTAGTCCAGTATGCGACTTCGGCTGTGTGGACTGCCAGCAAGTGGCAAGGGATGAACCTTAAAGTGGTGAATCAGGATGAAAGGGTAAGTGGTCACTTTCTCCTGGCGGTAGTTAGCAACATACACCTCTATGCAGGTGGGTTGGCGGAGCTATCACCAAATGCTAAATTGGACGATGGTATTATGGAATTGTGGCTCTTTGAAGGCCAAACCTTAGGCGATACTGTGCAGCGGGCATGGGATTTATTCGCTGGCCGTCACCTGCAATCCGGACGGGTGCGGAGGTTTGAGTTCAACCGCATCCGGCTGGCATCAGACTCACCTCTGTATGTTCAAGTAGATGGAGAGCCTGCCCAAGGGAAGGGCGAATGCATTTTCGAAGTACAAGCGCGAGCATTACGGGTATTGGTGCCAGAGAATGCCCCGCGTGCCCTTTTCGGGAACCCTCCCACAACATTGTGAGCACAATAAATGATGAGAAGACTGATTGATTACCTGCGCGAGAACCCACTATCTGTATTGATCCTAGCACTCCCTTTAAGCCTCCTGGCTGAATTTGGGAAATGGGGTGAGATATGGGTGTTTGTGTTCTCTGCGATAAGTGTCGTACCAATGGCCGAATACATCGGCAAAGGCACTGAGGTATTGGCAGCTCACACCAGCCCCCGAATGGGTGGTTTGCTTAATGCCACGTTAGGCAACACGGCCGAGCTGATTATAACAATCGTAGCGATACGTGAGGGATTGCTCGAACTGGTCAAAGCCTCGATTACAGGTTCAATTTTGGGCAACTTGCTCTTTGTGATGGGATTGTCGATGTTATTGGGGGGAATTCGCCATGGTTTGCAGTCTTTTGATGGTCGCCAGGCCAGCAGGAACGCTATCTTGCTTATCCTGGCCGTATTGGCTCTGGTGATTCCTTCGCTATTCAGCCATTCCATTGGGTCTGATACCAGCCTGCGGGTAGAGGCTTTCAGTTTGGGAATAGCAGCCGTGATGATTCTGCTCTACGCACTGGCGCTCATATTTAGTTTCAAAGCTGATGGTGCCCCTCTGGCACACAAACCCTCTGAGATACCGGATGAGGGGCCTGTCTGGTCGATTAATCTCGCTTTAACGATCCTGGCGATGGCAACAATTGGCGTGGTGATTGCCAGCGAACTCTTGGTTGGATCGGTGAGACCTGTAGTAGAGGATTTGGGGGTTTCAGAATTTTTCCTGGGGGTTATTCTAATCCCGATCATCGGCAACGTTGCAGAGCATCTGGTAGCCGTTGAAGTTGCTTTGCGCAATCATATGGAACTCAGTGTGGAGATTGCCATCGCCTCTAGCCTCCAAATTGCCCTGTTTGTCGCCCCTGTTCTGGTGTTCATCAGCCTGCTATTGGGAAATCCGCTCCAATTGATATTTAATCAATTCGAGTTGTTGGCGTTGGTGGCGGGTGTTATCATCATGGCATTGGTTTCATCAGATGGCGAATCAAACTGGTTGGAAGGAGCTGAACTACTAGCTATTTACCTTATTCTCAGCCTTGCATTTTTCCTGTTGCCAGCATAGGCGCCTGTCATGTCACCATTATTTAACATTTTCAATTTTGGATGCAAATGGGTAATCGAAACCGTTTAGGCTGGCTGCTGGATCCATGGGTGATAATTGGCGCTGTGGGGTTTGGCCTGGCGCTGTCTGTGGCGACTTTTTTTCTGTTATGGGCAACACGAAGAGCACCAGCTTATTCTGGAATGGCTACGGCAGCGATTACAATCGTGCGGTTGCCTACAGAGACTCAGCCAGTCCCAACAGCTACCCTGGGTACACCCACCCCCTCACCTGTCCCACTCCCCGATTCTGGAGAAATCTCGATTGGAGCATACATCGAAATCGCCGGGACTGGCGGCGAAGGTTTGCGTTTTCGGGTTGAACCAAGTATACAAAGCCAGGTACTTTTCCTAGGGATGGATACTGAGGTCTTTCAGGTCAGAGATGGGCCGCAAGTGGCTGATGAGCATACTTGGTGGTACCTGGTTGCCCCCTTCGACGAAACACGCCAGGGATGGGCAGTTTCAGACTACCTAGCCGTAGTGCAAAACCCTTAAAGCGTTTGCTTTTTCCACATTTTCGTTATATAGTTGTGAAGGCACAAGAGTTAGCGCGATTGGATATTTAACGCAGGTTGAAAATCTTTATCTTTATAAAGTTTTTCAGAAAGATACATTCATGGCTTTTATATTAACTCCTACATCAATAACTGCTGATCGCCAAAAACGTAAAATGACAATTCATTGGAACGATAAGCACGTAAGCATTTACCCTTTCTCTCTATTGCGAAACGCTTGCCCGTGCGCTGAATGCCAAGGTGGTCATGAACATATGCGGTCTGAGCCGGACCTAAAGGTGTTCAGCCTACCAGAAGATGATATAGCGGCAACTCGCATGGAAGAAGTGGAAGGCGTAGGTACTTATGCAATTACGATCGCCTGGGAAGATGGGCATCATTATGGTATTTATAATTGGAATTACCTGAGGAAGTTATGTCCCTGCCCTCAATGCAGGCAAGAGAATAGCTATGAATTCGAATGACCCGTTAGAGTCGGTATATTCGTTTGTCGAGCGGGCTTACGTGCGTTTGCAGGCTGGTGATGTGATCGTGCGTTGCCTAGAAGAAGAGCATACTAACCCTATCCAGAAATGGGTGGAAGGGTTGGTTTTAGCGGGCCCTGAGAATTTGGGCACATTGCGCGAAATCCTATCCGAAGTCGGGGTGCGGAAGATGCAAATGGTGGAAGACCAGCGGCAGGTATTGCTTGACTTCAAGAGTAACTTGAAAGATTACGGAATAAACCTAATAGATAAACAGCAGGTAATGGCATTGCCTCACCTAAACCCCCAACTATTCCTGTCTTTTATCGATGAACAGGGGATTATCGAAGAAGAGACCAAGCTTTCTTGCCTACAACTTTTTCAGAATGCTGTTGAATTAATTGCTAGCTTGACCAAGCAATTACAGTTACTTGAGGAGATCGAGGTTTATCTTCGAGATTGGTTGTGGGGTCTGGTATACCAATTCGCTCACCAGGAACAATCCAAAACGTTCGATTCGCCCCCGAGTCAGATATAATCTCTCAAGTTGTGTTCCACGGCGTAGGCGGCTGCTTCGGCACGATTGCTAACCCCCAATTTAGATAATATACTGCTGACATAATTCCGGACTGTGCCTTCGCCCAAGAAGAGGGCTTTGGCGATTTCCCGGTTGGTCTTGCCTTCCGAAACCAACAAGAGCACGTGGCGTTCCTGCTGTGTCAATGCAGAAAAAGCTGAGGCTTCCTCTTCTTTGGCGGCTTTGCGGACTTCCTGGAAGATGCGCTGGGTGACGGCCGGATCAAGCAAGGCCTCACCCCGACCAACCGCTTCAATCGCCCTGACCAGGTCTTCTCCCCCAATCTGCTTGAGCACGTAGCCGGCCGCGCCGGCACGGATAGCTGAGAACAGCATTTCGTCCTCAGCGTAAGACGTCAACATGATGACTTTCGTGTCCGGATATTTTTCAGTTATCTCTTCACAGGCTTCGATCCCGGAACCCCCAGGGAGGCGAATGTCCAAGACGACTACATCTGGGTGGTAGGTCGAAACTCGTTCGATGGCTTCCCGCGCGGTGCCAGCTTCTGCGACAACCTCGAAACCCGGATGGCGGTCCAAAAGAGCTTTCAGGCCCAATCGAACAACTTCATGATCGTCTACTAATACAATTCTCTGTTTGACCATAGATGTGCTCACTTCGCATAGTTATTATAGTCGAGAGTCGGCAGGTGGCAAGAGCGATTAATTTAATCACCCTTCTCCTTTTCTATCCTTTCTTCCTTATCTCCCTGCAGACGGCGATAGTCCACGAAGCGATAACCAACGCCGCGTTCGGTCAGGATGTACTTCGGATCTGAGGGATCCTTTTCCAATTTTTTTCGCAGGTAATTGATATACAAGCGTACGTAATGAGGTTCATCGCGATATTCGTAGCCCCAAACTTTAGCCAGCAATTGGTCGTGAGTAACCACCCACCCGGCGTTTTTAACCAAATGATAAAGCAGGCGATATTCGGTTGGACGTAGTTTGACCAACTCTCCGCTCACCCAGACCTCCCGCCGGTCGAAATCGATCTTCAGCCGGTCGTCGACCTCGATCAAGCCATGAGTACTGCCACTCACCATCTCGGTGCGGCGAAGCACGGCCCGGACCCGGCTGACCAATTCGCGGGGGCTGAAAGGTTTGGTTATGTAGTCATCAGCACCCATCTCAAGGCCACGAACGCGATCGTCCTCTTCTCCCTTGGCAGTGAGCATGATGACTGGAACGTTGCTGATCTCCCGGATTACCCTGAGGACTTCAAAGCCATCGATGTCGGGTAACATGACATCGAGCAAGATCAGATCCGGTAAGCTGCTACGGATTTTATTAATGGCCTCGACGCCCTTAAATGCTTCGGTTACTATAAAACCGTCATATTCGAGGTTCAGACGGATAAAACGTACCATACGTTCTTCGTCATCAACAACTAGAATTCGGCGGTCCTTGAAATTATCTTCCATAAGTCTACTCCCGAACGAATCCGATAATCCGTTCTTCTTCCTCGCTGGGCAATATTTCTATAAAGTTAATTTTATCTATAGGCCAGATAACCGTGACAACATTTTCCGCAAGGTAGTGCAAATCCTTACCATCCAGACGTCGCGGGTTGCTTAATTTGATCAGGTAATCTGTGGGATTTGGCAACTCATCCATTTCAGCAAGGATAGGTTCCGCTCCGGTTAAGTGTAATAGGACCGTGATTGCCATAGAGATCTCCATTTAGATGTGGATAAAAACTTGGATATTCAGGTTACCTAAGGCCAATACATCGCCATGTGAAAGCGGGTGAGGGACGTTTGCTGGAATTTCCTCCCCATTAATTTTTGTACCATTAAAAGATCCTAGATCCTGCAGAGTGACCTGCTGGTCGATTCGTATGGATGCATGCAACCGCGATATTCCGCTCTGGTAAGCCCCGTGTGGATTGAGATCCACATCGGGCTGAATGGGTTGATTAGGATCGAAGCGCCCCAAGGTAAATTCGTCCCGCCCAACCAAAGGTATCACATGACCGCTGTTAACAATAAGCAGCGAGATGAAGGGCTCCCGATTGGATTTTGGATGGCGCTCAGAGTTTGCAGGGTCAATATCCTTGGTAACTAACCCGGAAGATTCATCCAAGTCCTGTTTAATCCCATGCATGGCAGGATAAATGATCTGTTCACCACATTCGCTACAAAAGATCACTCCAAACATTTCATAATGATGACAATTTGGACACAATATCATATAAATTTGTTCTATTCGGGTAGGATCAAAGCTCGAGTGCCATATTTTATTCGTTTTTCACCGGCTGCGCTGAAACTATGGTAGTGATGCAGGTGATCGATTTCGTTGATAACCGCAGAAGCTAAATCGCGCTTTCCTCTCGAGAGTAAGTGGGTTGCGAGAAACTGAAGATGCCGGGTGGCATTGGTGAAATCACCTGCTACTACCTCATGTTGTGCTTTCTCTTGCATGCGGTATAAAGTGAGATGTTCCATGGCTTTGATAATTGCATCAGGCGGCAGCTCGAAATCTGGTGATTTTTTTACCGGCCTGCGCAAGTTGAACTGGAGCATGCTGGTCGGGGCAGATCTAGAAGGGATCCCAAGAGTGAAATAGCCATCGGCAAGGACGACGTTGCCTGTACCAGAGGGTAAGGGATCGACGATGAATTCCAATAATATTCTTAATTTCGAGTCTTGGGGAATGCTACCTAATTGAATGGGAGGGGTAGTATTCAAGATACTGGCTTCCGGTTCTAATCGAAATGCGTAGTTCAGGCTCACATTTTGACCCATCTGAGCGTCAAAGACGATATGGTCGATGGATACCTGTCCTAATGTGCGGAATTTACGCTTCAACAACCATTCAATATCGATCGGTTCAGCAACATACATACTATTGCCCCCCGTCCTTGAGGTGAGATCATCCAGGAAAGCATCGTTCCACTCGCTGCCAATCCCCAATCCGGTGATGCCAATGCCTTGAGAAGCGGCTTGATCTGCGAGCTTCAGACAGGCAGTTTCGTCGCCATAAGTGCGCCCATCAGTTATCAAAATCACATGGTTGATGGAGGTTTTTTTTCGACTTTTACGGACTTCGAGGAAGCCTGTTTCCAGACCGCGATATATCTCGGTACTGCCAGCGGTCTGTAGCATGTGGATGCTCGCCTCGATATTATCTTGCTTGGAGGATTGTGTGGCCGGGAGCAGTAATTCGGCACGGTCGCTAAAAGCGACGATCGATAAGATGTCATCCGGTCTGAGTTGATGCACGAGCTCTATGGCGGTTTCCTTTACCACGTCCATGCGTTCGCCCTGCATGGAGGTAGACCGATCGATCACCAAGCAAATGTTCAATGGGGGAGAAGAATCGCTTAGGCGATCCTGGACAGGAATCATCTCCAGGAGCACATACACCAGTTGAGGTTGGTTAATTCTGGTGAGCACTGATCGGCTGTAAAGGATATTTAGGGTGAGTGGAGTAGAATCGTCATCAGATAATGGGGAGGCATCATAATCTGCTCGTTTTACGGGATCAGAAAGGACCTCATATGCTTCTTTTATCTGGATGAACACTTCCCCTGCGGCAAGATCTTTATTGACATCAGGATGTAGGCGGCGGGCAACCTGGCGGTAGGCAAGTCGGATTTCTTCGGACGTGGCATCCTTGGTCAGACCTAGGCGTGCGTAGTAATTGGAACTCGTGCTCATCAGATACGATCAACCTGGCAAATGGACGAGAATAGCAGTAATATTATCTGGACCACCAGCAGCGTTGGCGGCTGCGACCAATTTTTGGGAAGCCTCCGCGGGGGATTTGGCTTCGGAAATGATCTGGTACATTTCACTCTCTGAAAGCACACCCCAGAGACCATCGGAGCACAAAAATAAATCCCCAGAGGAAGGAATCGGCGAGGTGGATATTTCGGCTTCAAACGGTTCTCCCTGTCCGAGAGCGCGATAAAGTACGTTACGCTGGGGGTGAACCGCGGCTTCTTCAGCTGTGATTTGGCCGAGTTCTTCCAACCGTTTGACCAAGGAATGATCGCGGGTAAGCACTTCAATACGCCCATTTGGATGTACGATGTAGGCGCGACTGTCTCCCACATGGGCTATGGTTAGTTGATCCCCGAGGATGAGCAAGGCTGTCAGGGTGGTGCCACCACCCGGGGCTTGAGACTTAATGGCGCGATGGGCAGCCTGAATACCTTCTTGCATAATCTCTTGCAAAGATCGTTCAGGGGATTGAGGGAAAACGCTGAAAAGCGGGGTGTAAAGATTGCGAATCACATGGCTTGCCATGGCGCGAGTGGCGACTCCGCTGGCTATCTCGCCATGGATATGACCGCCCATCCCATCTGCAACGATGTAAAAGCCGAAAGGAATTTTTGTGCTGTCACCCACCAAGGTGGTTGTCAGGGTGAAAAGGGCATCCTCATTATGGTCACGAACTCTCCCGATGGATTGACCGCAACCGACGATGAATTGAGGCGGTTCCAAGTGAGTACCTACTGGCATAGAAGATTCTACAATGACAGAAGGCTGGTTAGCTGGAAGAGGCAGGGTTTTTTCCCGGTCTTGGGAGATTCGAGAGCCTCCCTCAGATGAAGTTTTCCGTTTACCAAATAATTTTTGTAGAATGCCTGACACAGAAGATTCCTCCAGTATTAATATTGCTGGTTCAAGCTGAAAATGCGTAAAGGTTATGGTCGGTTGACCCGATAAAAACGAGGTTATCATCGGCAACGGGTGTGGAGGTGATGGGTCCTCCGGTGAGATATTTCCAGCGCAGACGACCAGTTTGATAATCTAAACAATATAAATTGCCATCAACCGAACCACAGTAAAGGGAATCGTTGTAAACCATAGGAGAGCCCGTGACTTGGTGATCAGTCGGGAAACGCCAAATTTCCTTAGAAGAGTGGGCGTCGATACAATAAATTTGACCGTCAATTGCTCCTGTAAAGATACGACCACTGGTAATGAAAGGGGTAGAGATGGAGCCTCGATCCATGCGAAAGCGCCAAATGACCCAACCTGTTTTAGCTTCCATGGCATATAGGGTTGAGTCAAGGGATGTAAAATAGATGACGCCCTCCTCAGTTACTGGGGAAGAGGTAATGGATCGCTTGGCTTTAAATCGCCATTTAATCTCGCCGCGATAATCAAGGCAGTAGAAGTCGCCAGCTTCCGTTCCGAAAAAGATTGATTCGTGGCTGACTAGAGGTGTAGACCGGATAGCCGCGCCGGTTTCGGTTTTCCAAACCTGACGCCCACTGATCATATTGACCGCGTGTAAATAACCGTCGTCTGATCCGATGAATATGTGACCCTCCGCGAGATGGGGAGAAGACCGTATTGGCCCGTCAGTATAGTAGGTCCAAATAATATTACCAGAGTTGGCAGAAATCACATGCAAACGGTGATCCTCGGAGCCAAAATAGACTTTACCATCAGCGATGGCCGGTTTGCTGACGATGCCTCCATCCGTCGGGTACTTCCAAATGAATTCTCCACTGCTAGCTTTTAGAGCGTATAAATTGTTATCATAAGAGCCTACGTAGAGCACACCCTGGAAAAATTGAGAAGTGCCCCTGATTTCGTCTTCGCATTTGAAGTACCACAGAGGTTTTATGCTGCTGGTTATATTGATCCTGGCGGTTGAAACAGGTCGCCTGGGTAATGTGCCGGTTTCATGGGCGACTTTCAGCAAGGCTTCTTTCATCGCCTCAGCACTCTTAAAACGATCTTCGGGGTCATATTGCAGGCTGGTGATGATGAAGTCATCTAATTCAGGAGAGATTTGAGGATTTATTTGACGAATTGGGCGCTCTCCAAAGGAGAACGGAGGCTCCAGGCGAGGGTCTCGTCGAGTGAGCAAATGGTGTAAGGTGGCTCCCATCGCATAAATATCTGCTAGTGTAGTCGCCTCTCCTCGATATTGTTCGGGTGGAGAGTATCCCTCTGTGCCGATCATGGTGCCTTTTTCGCCCTGTTGGAAATGTTTGGCTATACCGAAATCGATCAACACGACGTGATTATGCTGGTTTATCATTACATTGGAAGGCTTCATATCCCGGAAGATAATCGGCTCCGGTTGGTGGGTGTGCAAGTACTGCAACACATCGCAGAGCTCGATCGCCCAGGCAATGACCTGTTCCTCTGTAAAGACCCCGGGATTATCGTTCAAATTGGTCTCAAGATCCTTGCCGTGGATGAACTCCAAGATGAGGTATGAACGTTCGTTTTGAGTGAAATAGTCGTATATCCGAGGAATCGCCGGATGAGATAAGGTGGCTAAGATGTTAGCTTCTCGTTCAAAGTTTTGCACAATGGTTTCCCGGACCAACGGGTCACGGGCGTGGTTGATCATTTCTTTTACAGCGACCAGCTTGACAACATTGGGGAAATGCAGGTCTCTGGCGCGGTAAACCGATCCCATGCCACCCACCCCGATTGCTTCCTGGATAAGGTAGCGGTTAGAGAGTATTGCTCCTGATTGAAGTTGACCGTCTGTCTCTCTTTGGTTTTCCTGGTCTGGCTCGATTCGCTTGGTTTTCAGATACGACCTCTCTGGCTACTTGTTATCAATAGAAATACGTTCATCATTATAGCCAGCAATGAACGATTATGCAAATAATAATACTGTTAGGAGTGCAGATCGAATTGGGGGCGAGTTTACAACCTGCTCCCAATCCCCGTTTGCCCCAGAAATGACATACACCCTACTTTCAGGTGGGGTTGGTATGTATAACCTTTACGACAGGAGCAGGAATGTCGGTTTATGGTTTCATTCTATCTACTCAATTTGACCATCGCTCAGTATAATTTATAGGACTTACGCAGTTGGTGGGAGAATGGGGGTGTTTGGGGGGGCAACGCCCGCCAAAACACCCCCATTCTCCCCTGAACTGCGTAACTACTAATTTAAATCAAATAACCGGATATGAGCCTTTTAGGATAGCATATGACTGATTTCGAGAATTACCTTTCCCCTTTCACTTGGCGGTATGGATCAACCGAAATGCGGCAAATCTGGAGCGAGGTGAATAAGCGCCGGCTGTGGCGACGTGTTTGGGTATCCCTGGCAACTGTAGAGGCGGAGTTCGGCATTTTGCAATCAGAGCAGGTAGATGATCTACGCGCTCATCGGAATGATGTGGATGTGCAGCGCGCATTAGAGATAGAGGCTGAAATCCAACACGACCTGATGGCAGAACTGAAAGTCTTCGCAGAGCAGTGCCCTGTCGGGGGCGGCGCCTTGCACCTTGGGGCAACCTCCATGGATATAGAGGATAACGCTGATGCTCTGCGAATGCGACAATCTTTGGATATTATCGTCGCAAAGCTTGGCAAGCTGCTAGCACTCTTCGCTGAGAAAATCCTGCGATGGGCGGATCAACCCATCATCGCTTATACTCACCTGCAGCCAGCTGAACCCTCCACATTGGGGTATCGCTTAGCCCAATACGCCCAGGATTTGCTTTCAGATTGGGAAAATATAAGTCATGTCGGTAGTCAAGTGAGGGGCAAAGGATTTACAGGCGCAGTGGGGACGGGGGCTTCATATGCCGATTTGATCGGGGTGGATCGATTGGATGCCTTCGAGCAGCAATTGGCAGCGGTGCTCGACCTGCCTTTCTATCCGATTACTACACAAACTTACCCGCGCAGGCAAGAATATCTGATATTAAGCGCTCTGGCAGGTTTGGGGAGCTCACTCTACAAGTTTGCTTTCGATCTAAGGGTGTTGCAATCTCCTTCCATCGGGGAGATTTACGAACCCTTTGGCAGCAAACAGGTGGGGTCATCGGCTATGCCGTTCAAGCGAAATCCAGTCAATGCTGAGAAAATCAATTCGTTGGGGCGTGCTCTGGCTCAAATGCCCAGGCTGGCATGGGATAACGCAGCTCACTCGCTGCTTGAAAGAACTCTGGATGACTCGGCGAATCGCAGGTCGCTATTGCCAGAGTCTTTTTTGACCACAGATGAATTATTAATTACAG
The DNA here is from genome assembly GCA_034430155.1 of Anaerolineales bacterium. Classification (GTDB taxonomy): domain Bacteria; phylum Chloroflexota; class Anaerolineae; order Anaerolineales; family UBA4823; genus DAOUET01. Next base: position 4,932 of record DAOUET010000151.1, on the reverse strand, counting down.
CCCTTCGAATTGTGGATGGGTTGCAGGTGGATAAGAGCGCTTTGGTGCGCAATATCTCTATCTACGGTCCGTTTGCAGCTATGGAGCGGGTGCTGATGGCTTTGAGTAAAGCAGGAGCTGATCGCCAGGTGATCCATGAACGCCTGAGGCAATTGGCAATGCAGGCCTGGGAGGCTGTTCAAGCAGGGCAGGAAAACCCCATCATTGAAGGGATTTGCCAGGAGCCACAATTCCGCAGGTATTTGGACGAGCCAGAGCTACGCGACTTAATGGAGATCAGCCATCACACCGGAAATGCAGCCGAGCGAGCGCGCCTGCTAGCAAAGAGAATTCAGCAACTTACAGCTTGAGAGCCAGCTGATGCTATCTCCCTGAGATTACTAACTTGCTTTTGGTCGGATTTGATCATGCGCCTTGAGTGCCAAATCGGCAGTCGCAGCTGCAATAACGGGGAAGTTTATCTGGCTGTAATCGCGATGCGGTACCAAGGGGAAAGGTTGGGTATTATCCAATGTTTCCATTACCCCCCCGGCTTCTTGAAGGAGCAACCACCCGCCTGCGAAGTCCCAGATTTTTGCGGTAGATTCGAAACCCAGTAAGGCGATACCACGCGCCACCGTGCAAAATGTATAGGAAGCGCATCCCAATATACGAGCTTTGTATTGAATACTGACATCGTAACGACGGAAAGTGCGGGAACAGCATGCGAAGAAGCTGATGCGGCTTTCCTGGGGAGGCTTGACCTGCAAGGGGTCTCCGTTAAGGTAAGCCCCTGCGCCTTTTTGAGCTGTGTACAACTCATCAAGGAGAGGGAAATAGAGAACCGCAATATCTGGCCAACCGTTTACCAGTCGAGCGATGGAGACACCCCAATAGTGTAACCCGAGGCTGAAATTGGTCGTGCCATCTAAGGGATCGACAACCCACAGTCCAATGGGTTCTGGAGGATTTCTAAAATTTTCGTGATCAAGCAGGTAAGCAGGATGGGTTTCCTCACTTATCAAACCGTCATTGGGGTAGTTTTTCTTGAGATGTTTGGCGATCATGCGGTCGGCGGCAAGATCAGCTTCAGTGACTACCGATCGATCTGCTTTAAAATCGGTAGGAGTTCCCTGAGGTGAATAGAACTGGTGTAGAAGCTCACCTACCTGGTGAGCAAGTATCGTAGTAAATTGTAAAGTCGTTGTCATGGGTGGATTTTAACATAGGTGCTGGAAAATATTTATTCGCAGACAGGATGCAAGAATCCAGTATTCAGTAATTTCTTCAATAGCATTTCCACTCCAGTTATGGTTGCATCGGGATGGAGAGCGTACCAGCGGGACAGTTTTTATTATTAGACCTGGCGGACATGGATCGGTGTGGGTGAACGCGCCGCGACCACTGATTGACTATTCATCTTTCGGAGTCAGGCGAGAGCCAACGGGAGGCAGCCCAGCTCCTACGGGTGAAAAAGTGTTGGGTGGTAAGCGGTAGCGATTGAATTACCTAATGAAGGGACTGTTCTAAGAGATCCGGATAATCCTGTGTGACCGCTTCCTCAGGAGATGCACCGAGAAAGCGAAGCAAATTAGCAGCAACCAGCGCCTTATGTTCGGCATCACGACGGCTCCAAGTCCGGCTCTTTATTTCTAAGAAGTAACCAAGGGCGGGTTGGTCGAGACGATCGAGATTGATAAAAAATTCTGTCCCCTGGAAAAGGATGCGCCAACGCCGACGGTCTTTCTCGATGTAGTCTTCGTCAACTGGGTCGAAATATTCACGATAAAATCGCAGGCTGTTAACAGCTGGGGCTAGAAAACGGATACGGGAAAGTAATACGTCACTGGGGAAATGGTGTTCTCGGGTTGGACCGATCAGGGTGAGGCGATAACGGACATGGCTGACATCCCCATTTTCATCGATGTATTCGTCCTCACGGTAGCGAACCCGCCCCTGGTTTGGATCAGCAAACTTGAAATAGGTATCGTATTCATGGTAGTGTCTGGTGTACAGGATTTCGATCTGCGGAGTCTCAAGGGTGGTTAGCAATGGTTCAGGATCGCTGATGCGGACCTTGATCTGGACTTCGAAACTTTCCGCTTCGGTGGCACCTCCGATAGCGATGAGCTTGGACAACACGGATTGCTCGCGCTGGATCAGGAAAGTGTCAATATGGTGGGCATACTCTTCTGCCTGAGCCAAGAGATCATCTTCATTGATAGTCAGGATCTGGTGCTCTCGCATTAACCAACGTCCATTGACCATGACATCGCATACGTCGGACGATTTGGTGGCATACACCAACTGGGCATACAGACCATTGGGATTGTGGTGGAAACGGGGGGAATTGTGAAATTGGTTGAGGTCAACTGTAATCAAATCAGCCCGTTTGCCTTTTTCCAGTGTGCCAGCCAAGTTTCCTAGGTGGAGGGCTCTGGCTCCCAAACGAGTAGCCATGGCTAACGCGGTGGGAGCGGGGATAGTGGTGGGATTGCCGGTGATGCCTTTGGCCAACAGTGCAGCCAGGCGGACTTCTTCAAACATATCCAGGTCATTATTCGAGGCGGGACCATCGGTACCGATACCCACATTCAAGCCAACCTCCAACATTTCTGTTATAGGAGCAGCTCCCGAAGCTAGTTTCAGGTTTGAAGAGGGGTTGTGGGCGACACCGGCGCCATGGTGCAGGAGGGTGTACATTTCACCCTTATCAATATGGACACAGTGAGCTGCCAGAACCTTAGCGTCGAATAGATTTTGTTTCTTAACATAAGGAATTACCGGCATACCGTGCTGTTGGCGTGAATCTTGCTCTTCTTGGGCAGTTTCGGCGAGGTGGGTATGCAGGGGTACATCAAACTCAACGGCCAAGGCAGCGGTGGCTTGCAGGATTTCTTCAGTGCAGGTGTAAGGAGCGTGGGGAGCGACTGACGGGACAATCAAGGGATGATCCTTCCAGCGCTGGATAAAATCCCGTGCGGCTGCCAGAGATTCTTCAAAAGAGTGGGCGTCTGGAGCGGGAAACTTCAGAACGGTTTGGGAGCAGATGGCTCGCAATCCAGCCTGACTGGTGGCTTGAGCGACGTTCTCTTCAAAATAATACATGTCGGCGAAGCAGGTAACCCCGGAGCGGATCAATTCTGCACAGCCTATGAGGGTACCCAGGTGTACGAATTCAGGGGATACGAACTCCCGCTCAACCGGCATCATGAATCCCAGCAACCATACATCCAAGCGCAAGTCGTCCGCTAACCCGCGCAAGAGCGTCATGGGCACATGAGTATGGGCGTTAACCAGACCCGGCATGAGCACTTTCCCGCCGCAATCGATGATTTCGTTTGCATCGATGACTTTACGCAGGTCGACTTCAGAGCCTACAGCCAGAATGCTGTCACCCCGGACAGCCAAGGCTCCGGGTTCGTATTTGGTAAACTCCTCATCCATCGTAAGGATGAGGGCATTGGTGAAGAGCAGATCCGCTTTTTCTATCACATCAATTCCTTTCCTGGGATGTTTTATCCATTTGGTGTCGCCTCATCATAAATTCCTGATGATATCAAGACTGTGATGCAACGCCCAGCGGGAGGCGTATTCGGGTGGTCCGCCATATGGTCGGGTGAATTGCTGTTTTCCCAGGGGTGTAATCAGGACAAAATGGACATCTTGTTTTTCTTGGCTGGGATAGATAGCGACACCTAAGCCGACATCAGCACCGCGCGACTGGCGGTAGCCTTCTGTGAAAGCCATTAGTTCGTCAGGATTTGGGCGTTCAGCCAGGACCTCACCACCGCGGAAAGGGCCTTGAAGAGCTGCTAGGCGACGGATGAGATGACCTCCCAAACCCGCTTCGACAATGGAGAGAGTCCAACCTTTATTTCTGACCGCCTGCAAAGCCACCTCTTCCAGGGAATCCTGGTCAGTCCCGTAAATCCACTTTCCCAATTTCTGGCGGACTTGCTCTTCGACTGCCTGGATCATCACATCTGCTTCGGATTCCGAGGAGGCTTTGGCAGTGATGCGCACATCCACCTGTCCAGAGTGGGCCGCTAAACCGACGGTGGGATTGCTGAGAGTCTCCAGGTCACCGACAAGCTCGTCTATTTGCGATTCGCCAACGCCAGCGGTATGGAGAACACGGGCTTTAATGATGCCTGTAAGAGAAAAATGTTGGCGTAAATATGGTGAGATCGCATTTTGCATCAGGTATTCCATTTCCCGAGGGACACCCGGCAGAGAGACGATGACCTGAGCTGAGGTTTCCATAATGAAAGCCGGGGCAGTACCGACAGGATTTTCCACCGGGATGGCCCCCTCAGGTACGTACGCCTGGCGTTTGTTGTTCTCGGTGGGTTGGCGACCGAAACGTAGGAAACGAGCCAGAATCTGATCCCACAGTTCTGGGCGGTACTCCGTAGCCACCTCCAGTGCCAGGGCAATGGCCTCCCGGGTGGGATCGTCCACAGTTGGCCCAAGCCCTCCGGTGGTAATGACGATATCAGAGAGTTTCAAAGCGCCCTGGATAGCTTGGGCGATACGCCTGACATTATCTCCAACGGTGGTTTTGCGGTAAAGGTCGATGCCTAAATCTCGCAAGGCTCGGGCGATATAACGGGCATTGGTATCGACGATCTCACCGAGCAGGATTTCTGTTCCAATCGTAATGATCTCAGCGCTAGGCATTTATCTCCTAAGATTGGATTAATAGGTCAAGCGAAATAAGGTGACCACAAGTTCACTTGTTTCCCTGCCTCATCCAGCGCCTTGTGAGGAGCCAAAAAGGCTGTAAGGGCATTCTAGATGACCACACCGAATTTTATCCTCATACGGATCGAATTTCTTTCAGGAAATAATAACACAGGCAGACGTAGAAAGAGATCGAAAATAATTGGATCTTTGGGAATCCCCCTGGAAAAGGTTAGATGTGGGGGTGTTGGGCGGGCGCAGAGCCCG
>DAOUET010000150.1:0-11819 GCA_034430155.1 Anaerolineales bacterium | reverse complement strand
CATTCCCCAGCCAGGAAAAGCTCGCTGATGGCAACCGTGACCAACGTGGAAGCCAGGGCAACCAGCCAAACGATACCGGCTATAGTTTGGGCTTGCGATTCCCGCACCTCAACCTCGCGCAGCGACCGTCCCACCAGCACGAAACCGGACTGGTCACCATCAAGGCGAGCTACCACCGTGGCGATTCGAACGCCGGGTTCTGGTTGCCAGGTGATGCGGTCCTGTCCATGCTGCTCGGTGTAGCCCAGGACGCCCTGCGGCAGACTGGGATTCTGATCGTGCAGCAGCCCGGAGGAAGCGAGCACCTTTCCGTCACCGTCAAAGACCATCATGAAGGGCGCCAGGCTGCGGGCTATGTCGACCTGGCCAGCCGGTAAGACCGAGGCGAGCGGCTCTCCGCGAGACAGAGCTGCGGCTGCATCTTCAGCCATTTGGATCTGGGGGTCATTGGCGTCTTGTCGTAATACCTGCTGCACTGCTACATAGACCAGACCACAGATGACGGTGACGAGCACCGCCAGCGGTAGCCAGTGCCGCAGGATACTTTTCACTTTGCGCATAAACCAACTCCTCCTACCAGACCGGTAAGGTAATGTATCCAATCCCCTATATAAGTGTTCTTTGCTTGAGGCTACCCCGGCGCGCCCCCAAACTGCGAGGAGCGCGGACCAGATTTACAGCCTCATGCATTTTAATCCCAACCTGGCTCCAGCACAAATGCCTCTCGCCGACCTGGATGCGCTCCCTGGAACCAGTTTGGCCCATCTGCTTAAACCAGGAAATAACGGGGAACCCTACGCATGTAATCCTGGTATCGCTCGCCATAGAGATTCAAGCACGACCCTTCTTCCAGGAGGATTTGGAAGTGGTAAGCCCCCACCAGAAGCAGGACCAGGATCAGATGCAGCCAGACCGCCACCGTCATGACCGAGCCGATAAATACAAACACCAGGCCTACCCACTGCGGATTTCTTGAAATCCGGTAGAGGCCAGCGCCCACAATCTGGTTCCTGGGGGCTTGGCGGTAAGTGATCAACGCCACCATCACGATGAAATAGCCCAAACCATATACCAGAAGCCCGATATAGAAAAGCGGGGCGCCAATCTTCAAGGGTGTGAAGAACATCAGGACGACAAATGAAACTGCTGCGACCCTTCCAACCAGGAGTACGGACCAGCGCCAATCAGCTCTGGGATAGCTGGGCTCATAGAAGAGCTTCTTTCGCTTATCGCTTGGAAAAGTGAGCACCATGGCGATTAAACCGATGAAATAAAGCGCCAGCAGGCCCCCGCCATTCTTGATTGAGAATTCTAAAGCAGGTAAGATTTGCATAATTCAACCTTTCCGATGATTTTACCCAGACGGTGGGCGACGGTGATTGGATTGCTTGGCGGCGGATCAGCTTGCCACCCGCCGGCCCAGGAGGTTCAGCAACTTCGAGGGCCCCTGCAATTGCACAATCAAGGTGCCTGCTCCGGCTATAACCAGCCCGAGAATCTCCTTTCCCTCAATGCTTTCACCAAGAAAGGTCACCGCCAATATCGGAATCCATATCAACATTGTGCCGTTGATAATGCTGGATTCAGTGGCTGATAAAGTACGCAGGGTGTGATTCCAGAGCGTGAAGGCCAAGGCTGTGTTGACCACCGCCAACCAGACGATGATACCCCAGTTGCGCAGTGTGATGGGGGGAAGTCCTTGAAGCCAGAGGCCGGCTGCCAGCAAGACGATTGAACCGAAGCCCATACTGAAAACCGTCACTACCAGCGGATGCACCTCTCTGGATCGATTAACCTGCCTGCCCAGGATGACGGCCCCGGCGTTGGCAACGATCCCTATTATGGCGATGACGATCCCAAGCAGCTGACCTTGCCTGAATTCAACCGGGTAGAAGTAGATGACCGCTCCCAGTGAGGCCAGGGCGATCCCAGCCCACTGGAAAAGGTTTGGCCGTTCGGCCAGCCAATATGCGCCGAAGAGCGCCACGGTGACTGTGCTGAAGCTCCAAAGCAAGTTGACTGTAACCGCCGGCAGGTACGAGAGCGCCAGGAAGACGGCCCCTTGGGTGGCGGCGTACAGGAGAAGTCCCAGAGAGAAGAGGCGCCTCCAGTTACCTTTTACCTGGGACAGGAGTGAAGATCTGCCTGGGTTGAAATACAGAACCGGTATCAAAACCAGGAAAGCCAGCGTGTAGCGTAGTCCGGCGAATGTGAGCGCCGGGATCTCGTCCAGGCCGATCTTGATGAAAACCCAAGAGGTGGCCCAAAGGAAAACGACAAACACGGCGATAAGTATGGAGGAGAGCCGGTAACTTTGCTTCAGCATTCTAAAATCGACCTTTTCCAGGCAGGGGATCACGGGGATTCAGCTGTGCGCTATAAACTACCCCGGAAATGCGTGATTATGCCAGTTTGCTTGATAACCTGAGGGTCATTGAAGGGTATTTTTCCCGGGGTTCAAAGCCAACCTAATTATAAAGCTGCTTAGCTGGCTCCTACTTTCTGGCAACCTCCCGGTGAAGCGCGCCCACGCCTAGATTCTTGACTTGCTCACACACAGCTGAAAGTACTGATCGGCCCAGACCATGCTCGTGGTGAGGCTCGAAGATGAAGAACTCCTCCACGCTGGCATCTCGCCCTGCGAACTGGCCGCCTCCTTCAACCAGATGCCCGCCGATATTGCCCACCATCTGCGCAATCCGCTGACGGTGATTGGTGGCTGCCTTGAGTCGCTCAAAGATGGCAAACTCACTGCCACGCCCGAACGCTTCGCGACCGTGCAAGCTGGAGTCCAGCACCTGCGGCATCTTGTCGAGGATCTTGGTAGGCTCTCTTTGGAGGATGCGGGCGAACTGGTGCTCCATATACAAACCGTATCGCCAAATCGATTGTGGAATTGCACCGGGGCACTAATCGCGCCGAAAGTGATGAGATGGGAAGTAAGTTCTCGATTTCTTTATAGGTCAATATTAAACCAGAAGTTCACTGTATAATGAAATTAACGGCTATATCACATCCAGGAGGGTTCGATGACAACCTATTCGTATTGGTCCAAACCTGCGGATGAAGTTGCGGAGAGGGTCAACTCATCCGCTCAAGGTTTGAGTCAAGCAGCAGCCCAGGAAATCCTTGAACGGGTGGGCCCGAACCGCATCCAATCCAAAGAGCGGATGACGCCGCTAGGGCTGTTCATCAACCAGTTTAAAAGCCCGGTCGTGCTCATTCTAATATTTGCCACGGTTATGTCAGCCTTTCTCAAAGATTGGGCGAACGCTTCCATCATCCTGCTGATCGTGATGGGTAGCGCCTTGCTTAGTTTCTTTCAAGAGTACAACGCCAACAACGCTGCTGAGAAACTGAGGGCCCAGGTTTCACTCAAGACAGATGTATTGCGGGATGGAAAACCCACTTCGGTGCCGACCGAGGAAATTGTTCCCGGTGAGGTGGTCTTGCTCTCGGCTGGCAGTTTGGTCCCTGCCGATGGGCTGATACTCGAAGCCAGGGATTTCTTTGTTAACCAGGCGGCGCTGACCGGCGAGACTTTCCCGGTGGAGAAGAAGTCCGGCATTTTGTCTGAAAGCGCCGGGCTGGCTGAGCGCACGAACGTGGTGTTTATGGGAACCAACGTCCGCAGTGGGAGCGCCAAAGTGCTGATCGTGCAGACCGGGCCACAGACCGCCTTTGGCCAGATCGCCGACCGTCTGACATTACGTCCGCCGGAGAACGAGTTTGAGCGTGGCATCAAGCGCCTGGGCTACCTGCTGACCGAAGTCATGTTTTTGCTGGTGCTGGCTATCTTTTTCTTCAATGTGCTTTTCCACAAATCGGTACTCGATTCACTGCTCTTTTCGATTGCGCTGGCAGTCGGGTTGACGCCGCAATTGCTGCCTGCCATTATCAACATCAACCTGTCAAAAGGCTCTCAAGATATGGCCAAACATGGGGTGATCGTGCGGCGGCTGGAATCGATCGAGAACTTCGGCAGCATGGATGTGCTCTGCACTGACAAAACCGGCACACTCACCCTGGGCGTCGTCAAGTTGGATGGCGCGCTGGATGTGAACGGCAACCCATCCGGGCGAGTGAGCCTGTATGCTTACCTGAACGCGCAGATGCAGACCGGCCTGCCCAATCCAATGGACGAGGCCATTGTCAGCAAGGGAGCAGAGGGGGCGGGTGAGTATACTAAAGTGGACGAAATTCCGTATGACTTCATCCGCAAACGGCTGACTGTGGTCGTGAGGCGAAATGATCTTTCACCCCTTATGGTCACCAAGGGTGCCTTGGAAAATGTGCTGGCGGTGTGTTCACGGATTCAGGTTGAGGACCAGGAAAAAGCTCTGGATAATGGCGCGCAAGCCAAAATCCAGGAAAGATACGAGGGTTGGAGTGCCCAGGGTTACCGGGTACTGGGGGTGGCGGTCAAACCTGTCAACCTGCAGGAACATCCCTATTCCATAAAAGATGAAAATGATATGATTTTTGCCGGGCTCCTGTTGTTTTTTGACCCGCCGAAAGAGAGCGCGCAGGAGACCATTCAGGCGTTGGAGAAGTTGGGCGTGCGGCTCAAGGTGATTACGGGAGACAATAAACTGGTGGCACGCCATACCGGGCAGGTGGTAGGGTTGGGCGATGCCAAGGTGCTGACCGGCGCCGAACTGGATGACCTGCGCGACGAGGCGCTCTGGCACGCCGTGGAGCAAACCACCATCTTTGCGGAGGTAGACCCCAACCAAAAGGAGCGCATCATTTTGGCGCTCAAGAAACGCGGACACGTGGTGGGCTACATGGGCGACGGCATTAATGATGCGCCCTCGCTGCACAGCGCTGACGTGGGCATCTCGGTGGAGAACGCTGTGGATGTTGCCAAAGAAGCTGCTGACTTGGTATTGCTCAAGCAGGATTTGGATGTACTGCGTGAGGGCATTGTGCATGGGCGCAAAACTTTTGCCAACACCCTCAAATATGTATTCATGGCGACCAGCGCCAATTTTGGAAATATGTTCAGCATGGTAGCGGCTTCGCTGTTCCTGCCCTTCCTACCGATGCTGCCCAAGCAAATTATGCTGATCAACTTCCTGACCGACCTGCCCGAAATGACCATTGCCAATGACAACGTGGACGATGTGTTTGTGGAGCGCCCTCACCGCTGGGATATCAAATTCATTAGCCGCTTCATGCTGGTGTTTGGACCGCTCAGTTCGATTTTTGACATAGCCACTTTTGGGGTATTGCTGTGGTTGTTGAAGGCCGGGGAAGGGGCTTTCCATACCGGCTGGTTCATCGAATCCGTGCTTTCGGCAGGAGTGGTGGTTTTTGCGGTGCGCACACAACTGCCCTTCCTGCGCAGCCTTCCCAGCCGCGCTATGCTGGGGATGACAGTGCTGGTGATGGTCTTCACGCTAGCGCTGCCGTATACGCCGTTGGCCAATCTGCTGGGTTTTACGCCGCTGCCACCCCTGTATCTTTTGATCATTTTTGGGATCGTCGCCCTGTATTTCCTGTCAGCAGAATTTGCCAAGCGCTGGTTTTATCGTAAATACGGAGCTTAACGTTTGAAATATATATTCGGATTGATAAAACAAAATCAAGCCTGGCAAAAGATGGGGATACTGGCGGTGTTAGGCGTTGCCGTGTATTTGATCCTGCCGCAGATCACCGCCCTGGAGAATTCCTGGAAGGTGCTCACATCAATGGAACTTTGGGCTGTGGGGCTGGCGTTTATTGCCCAAGTCTTAAGTTACCTGGGTAGCGGCTTTCTGCTGCAAAGTATTCTCGCCATTGCTCACCAGAAGGTGTCGCTGTGGCTTAATACTTTGATTGTTTTTGGATCAACCAGCATTGGCATGGTTGCGGGAGGCATAGTCGGCAGCTCGGCGGTGATCTATCGCTGGACAAGCGGAGGCAAGAGCAGCATGGAGGGCGCAACATTGGCCAGTATTTTTTTACCGCTGTTCAACAACATCATGCTGGTACTGGTCTCTATTTTTGGGTTGGTTCATCTGATCCTGGTCCACAGCCTGACACAAGCCCAGTTGATTGGGTTCGGCGCGACCCTGCTGATCCTGGGATTGATCATCGGCAGCGTAGCCCTGGCGGTGCGCTTCCGGAACCAGGCTACTAAGGCCATCATGTGGATGTCCAGCCGTGTGGCAGGTTTGCGTCGAAAATCCTTCGACCCGAACGCCTCCCGACAGGAAGCTAGCGACCTGTTTGGCGCCTGGGATACGCTGTGGCAGGGCGCGTGGCATCGCCCTGCAGAAGGAGCTTTCCTAAACGTGGCCTTCGACATGCTGACACTGTACTTGCTGTTTGTAGCCGCTGGGGAAAACGTCAGCCCGGGCGTGCTACTGGCGGGGTACGGCCTGCCGCTGCTTTTGGGGAAAATGGCTTTTGTCATTCCGGGAGGTGTGGGTGTGGTGGAGAGTAGCATGGCAGTGCTGTACAACGGGTTGGGTGTCTCTCAGGCGACGACGGTGGTCGTGGTGTTGGGTTATCGATTGATTTCGTTCTGGATACCCAGCCTGGCAGGTTTTCCAATTGCAGCCTATTTGCAAAGATCCCAGAAGAGAAACCATCCAAAGGAGACAACCCTTAATCCCACTCGGTGACGCATCCCGACACCCCCTTAGATATCCAATCGTCACGACCAAGCTGATTGTTGCTAACCCGCTGGTCTTTATGCTCGAACTCAGGCGTTATAGCCAAGGTTTATACGACTGAAAGGATTATCCTATGCCAACCACACCTCATATTGAACGTCATTTCACCGCCACAGATACCGTGCGCGATATTGTCATTGGCATGTCCGACGGGTTGACCGTCCCGTTTGCGCTGGCGGCGGGCATCTCTGGCGCGGGTGCGGCGACGAATATCGTCGTCACTGCCGGGCTGGCCGAGATCGCCGCCGGGTCCATTGCGATGGGGTTGGGCGGCTACCTGGCAGCCCGCACCGATGACGAGCACTACGCCACCGAGCGCCAACGCGAAATGGACGAAACCGAGCAATTTCCCGAGAAAGAAAAGGAAGAAGTGGCCGAAATCTTCCGGGAATATGGTCTGACCGAAACCGAACTCAAGCCAGTTGTAACAGCTTTTAGCAAGGATCGGAAGCGCTGGGTAGATTTCATGATGCGCTTTGAACTTGGCCTGGATGCTCCCGACCCCAAACGCGCCAGCCAGAGCGCGCTGACGATTGCCCTCTCGTACATTGGGGGCGGGCTGATTCCGCTGGCGCCGTACATACTGCTATCCAGTTTGAACATGGCGTTGTGGGTATCGGTTGGTGTGACGCTCCTGGCTTTGTTCCTATTCGGATTCTTCAAGGGACAATTCACCGGTCTCAGCCCGCTGCGCGGCGGCTCGCAGACTGTGCTGGTCGGTGGGCTGGCAGCAACGGTGGCCTTTGCGCTGGCGCGTTTAATTGGTGGATAGTCTTGACCGGTTTAATGATTTGGAATACAACTACTACAGGAAATGAAATCAGTGGTTATTTATTGCTTGGATATTTGAAAAAGAAGTAGGGGATTTTTCCCGTTGGGTGAATAATCTATACTCGACACAGATTAATGATCGCTGGTCAAAGTCGCGATTGTTTTGCCCAGGGGCATTTCTCAAATACAGATCTTGTTATCAAACCAACCCGAAGCCAGGGTATGCTCAGAGGGCTCTTGCATATCTTAATGGTCGCCGGGAGTTGGACATAGGTTCCATGGGAATCATCGAGAGGGAAAGTGTTCTTTGCTAGGGAGAATTGGGCGAGATCCCGTTGTAAGGTTCAATTTCATAGGTGTAGCCGCCCGCTATGGCCTGTTTTTGCTTGAGGTGCTTGATCACGTATTGGCCGCAATTGCTGCCTACCAGGTTTTCTTCAATCTCACCGATGCTGACGATGACCTGGTAGCCAGCATTTTTCAATGCCAGCACGACCTGGTGGTCATCAGGTTGACGCTGGGGGTCGATGTAAGAAGCCAGGCCACTTTCCAGGGCTTTATGGGTGGGGTTCAGCGGGGTGATTTTGATCAAGAATTTTGCCGGATCGAAGTGACGCAAGAGGACTTCCGGCTCGACGAGCATCTCTTTTCCAAGCGCAAAGTTAAGCGTGATCTTGCGGTCGCCAGGCTGGTAGAACCTCTCGCCAAAAGCCGCCATGGTTTCAAAATCCCAGGTCTTTACCGGGATGATCTGGCTGCGCAAGCGCCAGTCAGTGGTATGGATGGAGTATTGAAATTGGAATTGACCGCCTGAATAACGCTGGTTTTTAATCTCAAGCAGGCCTTCGAAGAATGCCTCGCGCCCATGGGGCGCGATGGTCGATATCGAGGGCATCAAACCTGGAGCGTGGTAGCGCTCAGGAAGTGCTTTCAGCACTTCGAGCACGGCTGGGTTAAAGGTTGGCTCTCCCATGCGTGAGAACTGGATCTTGAACTGCTTGCAAGGGATGAACCCATCGGGATAGCGCTGGCGAACCATGTAATCGATCTGGGATAACATCTTGTCTGCTGGCACCTTGCCATGATAAAAGCCGCCCGCATCGCACATGGCGCATTCCACCGGACAACCATACAGGGTGGAAATCAGGAGCACCCATTTCACCTGGCGTGATTTCGGCGGTTGTAAAGCTTCGACGAACTCCACCAGTTCACCGGGGTCGAATTCGGCAATATAGACGCGGGCGATGTGTTCATTACCGGTCGAGGCTAATATTTTCATAAGGTCATCCCTTTTTCTCTACGATAGATTTGCATGGCGGCTCTGACGCCATCGCCAACTGCAATGGCGGTCTGGCGGTAGAGCCCGTTGTTGACGTCACCGATAAAATAGAGGCGACCCTCGGCGGTCAACTTTTCGCACTGTTCACGCACTTGCTGGGATAGAAAATCGAGTCGGGCGACTCTCCCCAGCGCTCCGACCAGATAATCGGCGTGAACCTTGAAGACGCCACCTGGTCCGGCACATTCTAAGTCCATCCTGCCGGATGGATCAGGCCTCAATCTTATAACCTCTGTATTTGCCAGGTACTGGATGGCGGAACCTGCCTGGGCGCGTTCCCACAGCAATGGCAGGCATTTTATCCGCTCTCCCCGGTTCAGGATGATAACCTGGTTGCGTTTTGACAGGTTTAGGGCGTAGTCAAAGGCTGCGTCGCCGCCGCCCACCATAGCGACCTTCGCTCCGCTGAGGTTTAGAAGGGGATACACTTCATAAAAGACCTTGTGGTCCAGATCTGGCGGGATTTGCAGACCGCTGAACTTCACCGCTTTGGTGCCGCTAGCAACCAGGACCCGGCGGGAGGTAAAGTGATCGCCGGGTGTGTTGATCTGAAACAGCCCATCGGAAAAATCCAAACAAACCACCTCTTTGTTGAGCACTTCCAGAGAAGCACTTTTGTATTGCTCTTCGAAGCAGTGTACCAGTTCCATTCCGGGTATCCCGGTTGGAAATCCCGGGTAGTTCTCCACCAGATTGGCGTTTTTCAGCAAACCTCCCAGGCGCTCCTTTTCCAGGTGCAGCGGCGTCAGACCGTAGCGTGCCAGCTGAATGGCCGCCGCAATGCCAGCTGGTCCGGCTCCGATTATGGTGACCGTTTCAATATTAGCCATGCTGCTTCAAAGCTGCTATGACCTCATCGATCAAGACTGGCGTGGCAAAACCATGCGTCAGGTTCGATAAGGTCGCTTGGTGGAAATCCCGGTTGTATGTGGCGTTACCGTCGACTGCAAACCAGACCTCAAAATTGCGAATAAATGCTGCCCTGGCGGTAGTTTCGCAGCAAAGATGGGTCATTACGCCGCAGATGACCAGGTGGTTCACCTTAAGGTTTACCAGGATGCGCTCCAAATCGGTTTTATAAAATGCGTCGTACTGGCATTTGTTTACGATAATAGCCCCTTGCAGAGGCAAAGCGCTTGAAAGTTTGCTGAACGGGTTGGCTGCCGTTATCAAATCAGACCACCAGATCGCCAGCATGCCTGCGTTAGCCGGGGTGTTCAAATGCTGGGTGTAGATTACCGGTTTTTCCTCACTGAGATAAGCCTCAGCCAGTTTCTGAACCCCGGGGATGATGGCAGGTCCACTCGGGATGAAAGCGTGCGAGGTTGGATTCAGGAAGTATTCCTGCATATCCAGGACCAGCAGAGCTGAATTGTGAGGCAGGATGAGCGGGCTTCCCCGTTTGCGGTAGGTTTGGGCCTCTCGAAGCATCTCGCTGGCGACTTCGTTAATATGGTTTGCCTTGAAATATGCGCTTTTCATGCTAGGGATATGATACATGAATTTCCCATGAATACCAAGGGCAAGCGAAGGGTCGACGAGTGAGAATTGGCCTGCGCCTATAGATCTCGGGTAAGGGAGATCAGGCGGTATTTCTGACCAAGCTCCCGGGTGGCCTGGTTCTGGTCGGCATTGATGGTCAAAACCGCGGCGATCTTTCCACCTTGCGCCTCGATCAGCTGGATGGCTGCCCTGATTTGCGCGCCTGTCTCGATCCATTCGTCCACGATAAGCACCCGTTCCTGGGCGCGCAGCGCATCAGCCCGCATCTCTAAGGATTTATCCAGGCCGGTGTAATCCACGAATCTGGCTTGCTCTACCTCGACGGGGAGTTTCCCGCCTTTTCGGATGGTCACCAGCGGCTTTTGGGTTCTCAGCGCAATTGCGGTCCCCAGGATGAATCCCAAGGCGTCGATCGCCGCCACGACCTCGAAATCTATTCCTTCGCAAAGGTCGAGGAGATCATCAACTAACCCTGAGAATGCCTGGAAATTGGCGAAGATAGGGGTGACGTCATAGCGCAGACCTCGGGTGGATTTATCTATTAGTTCAAGATAGTTTTTCATCATGCATTCGATATGGGCTTAATGGGGCATGCTACCCCTGGCCGGATGACCGCCTGGTGCTGAGGGTTGGCCGGGGATCGCAGCCTGCCAGTCGCGGTTAATACTCGACGATTTTTGGTAGTTGCCGGGCTTTCTTGACCGTGTATTCGGTTTCTTTGGGTAAAGGAGCCATGCCCTCAAAGCCGGTCTTTTCCACAAAGTCTACCAGCATTTTTCTGAGCTCTATTGGCTCCCATTGGGCAATCTTTTCCAGCATGTCTGCACCGGCATCGTAGTAAAGACGGGCGCGAATACTTTTAAGCCCCTCTACGCGGGCCAGGTCTGAAAGTTTCACCAGTTCCAAGATGGCATCCGGTGAAACGCCGGTCTCACTGGCCAGTCGCTGCCTGGCACCCGGCGTCTTCCCGGCCTCCAGGATTTGCTCGACGTTCCCGATCCCGATGGCTTCCAGTTTCGTGATGTCATCCTGGTTGACTCCCCGGAAGTCTCTGAGCTTGAATACCTTGCGGGTCTTTGTGATTTCTTTTTCACGAATCTGCGAGGCAATCGAGGCCAGCGATGGATACCCAGAAAACTGGTAGTAGAGCGCCAGCCCGCGCACTTTTATCCTGGCAAGGCCGGGTTTACCAGCTTTGAGAACAGCCACATAATCACGGAGGTCCGCTGCGTCTGCGGCATCCAATCCCTTTCCCTTCTCGCACCCCAGGTATTCCTCAAACTGCTCGACTTGTTTGATCAGCCCCTCAACGACGTGAGGTTTCTTGCCGAACCTTTTCAGGTATTTTTCAAATCCTTGCCTGTCCATGGGAGTTGCCTCCATATCAGTGTAATCATATAAATCTGCGCCTCAGTGGTTCAATCGCCTGGATCCTTGAACCACTGACGCACTGAGGGGGATGAGAGCGCTGAGGAGGAAGTTAGAAACCCTCCGCTCTTCATACAAACCCTTGGGGACGCCGGGACTACCGGTTCTACCTGCAT
>DAOUET010000149.1:0-17068 GCA_034430155.1 Anaerolineales bacterium | reverse complement strand
GAAGTGCTGGATTGGGAGGTTGAAAAAACCGGGCTTACCTTACTTCCGGGAGGGGGCGCTGAACAGGACCCAGAGGATTGGTGGCATGGCATTGTAAATGCCACTCAAAGGTTAATATCGAAGCGATTGGTCCCCATTGATGATATCGTGGCAGTCAGCGCCTCGACCCAATGGTCGGGGACAGTAGCAGTGGATAAAGGCGGCAACCACTTGATGAACGCTATCATCTGGATGGATGCCCGCGGTGCACCCTACATCGAGCAAATTGTCGATGGTCCCATCAAAGTAGAAGGCTACAGCCTCCCGAAATTGCTGACCTGGATTCGCCTGACCGGAGGCGTGCCCGGGCACGCCGGTAAGGATCCTATTGCACATATCTTATACATCAAACACCAGCTCCCCGAAATCTATAAACAGACCTATAAATTTCTCGAGCCTAAGGATTACATCAACCTGCGGCTCACCGGTAAGTACGCGGCTTCATACGATTCAATTTGTCTGCATTGGGTGACAGACAACCGGGACATCTCAAAGGTGGTCTACAACCCTGGTCTGCTGCAAATATCGCGGGTCGAAAGGGATAAACTTCCCGACCTCAAGCGTGCTGTGGACATCCTCGGCCCGCTTAAACCGCAGGTCGCCGAGCTGTTTGGATTGAAGAAAGACCTGCCAGTGGTGGTTGGCACGCCAGACGTGCAATCTGCGGCGGTAGGCTCTGGGGCGGTGCGGGACTTTGAAGGTCACTTGTATATCGGTACTTCCTCCTGGCTGGCTTGCCATGTCCCTTTCAAGAAATCAGACCTGCTCCATAACATGGCTGCCTTGCCATCGGCTATTCCCAACCGCTACCTGCTTACCAACGAACAAGAATGCGCCGGTATGTGCCTGACATATCTCAAGGACAACCTGTTCTTCCCTGACGACCAATTACGAAGCCCAGCACAACCCGAGGACACCTACGCGGCTTTCGACCGAATCGCAGAGAGTACGCCCGCTGGGAGTGGCAAATTAATCTTCACCCCTTGGCTATACGGAGAGCGGGCACCGGTGGACGACCACCTGGTACGCGGCGGTTTTTTCAACCAATCGTTGAATACCACCCGAGGAGAATTGATCCGGGCAGTATTCGAGGGCGTGGCTTACAACGCCCGTTGGTTGCTTAAATACGTGGAGAAATTCATCGACCGGCCTATGCAGGTCATCAATATGGTTGGCGGCGGCGCCAGATCTGACATCTGGTGCCAGATACACGCCGATGTGCTGAATCGCACCATCAGACAGGTCAAAAACCCCATGCGCACAAACGCCCGCGGTGCAGCTTTTTTAGCCTCATTTGCGCTTGGATACTTGGCTTTCGAAGACATTCCCAGACACATCCAGTTCGCCAAGACCTACCAGCCGAATCCGGATAACCGGGAGGTGTACGACCAGATCTTTGCTGAGTTCGTGAATATTTATCAGCGGAACAAAGGTATTTACGCCAGGTTAAACAGGACAACATAATATGGATTGGATGGATTTCTTGACTAAGAATTTGGGGCGTTTGAACCCTGGTATGGTAGCGGTAATCGAGAAATACTTGAAAAAGATACCGGCGGTGAAAAAACAAATCGAAGGGGAATACGAGAGCATCATGGGGGATCTGGAGGAGTCGCTCAAACCTTATCGGGGTGATTTCCCCACTTACCGCCAGATCCCCGCAAAAGGCCTCGCCCGGGTTGAGATCATCAAAGAGATGGAGGCCATGAAAGCACGTGAAGCCGCCCGCTGGAAAGATGGCTTTGTCTCCGGCGCGGTTTACCACGGCGACGAAGGGCATATCGATTTCCTCAACCAAGTGTACGCCATCAACTCCCAAAGCAATCCACTACACTCCGATATCTGGCCCAGTACCACCAAGTTCGAGGCGGAGATCGTCGCCATGACCGCCCATATGTTGGGGGCGCAACCAGCGGGTCCGGCATCCAACGACGGAGATGAAATCTGTGGCACGGTGACTTCTGGCGGTACAGAAAGCATCCTGTTAGCCATGAAGACCTACCGGGATTGGGCTCGCGATAAGAAGGGCATTACCCAGCCGGAAATGATCGTACCCACCAGCGCGCATGCGGCCTTCGAGAAGGCCTCCCAATACTTCAAGATCAAATTAGTACAAATCCCGGTAGATAAGTACTTCAGAGCAGATCTAGAGGCTACTAAGAAAGCCATCAACCACAACACTATCGTGATAGTTGGTTCCGCTCCCTGCTTCCCGCACGGAATTGTCGACCCCATCAAGGCACTTTCCGAGATAGCCCGTCAACGGAGCATTGGCTTCCACACGGACGCATGCCTGGGTGGATTCTTGCTTCCCTGGGCTGAAAAGCTGGGCTACGATATCCCACCTTATGATTTCAGGCTGCCGGGCGTGACCTCCATATCAGCCGATACTCACAAATATGGCTACGCCGCTAAGGGTACTTCGGTAGTGCTTTACCGAACTCTCGAATTGCGCCGGTACCAGTACTACACTACCTCAGAATGGCCGGGCGGCCTATATTTCTCCCCGACCTTCGCTGGCAGCCGACCAGGCGCTTTGAGCGCGGCTTGTTGGGCAGCCATCGTCACTATAGGGGAAGAGGGTTACCAGCAAGCCGCCATGAAAATTCTGGACACAGCCTCGCAAATCCGCAAGGGAATAGAAGAGATCCCAGATCTGCACATCCTGGGAGACCCACTCTGGGTGATCGCCTTCTCATCAGAGAATCTGGATATCTACCGGATTATGGATTATATGACAACCCAGAACTGGTCCTTGAATGGTCTTCATCATCCAGCAGCCATCCATATCTGCGTGACCCTCCGGCATACCCAGCCAGGCATCGCGGAAAGGTTCGTGATGGACCTGAAAGATGCGGTGGAATACGTCAAAGCCAACCCTCAGGAAAAGGGTGGCATGGCTCCGGTTTACGGCATGGCAGCCAATTTACCCCTGAGAGGGGTGGTAAGTGATATGCTCAAAAGGTATATCGACCTGCTTTATAAGGTCTGAACAAGTTGGCGTTAGTATGCTTGATAATCTAGTCAAAGAAACACCTGAACGATCGATATAATGGTATCCACGCCCAAGATAAGCAGGTGAGCGTATGGCAGACATCATGAACCAAATCAAACCCAAGGGTAAAAAAGGCCTCATCCAACCCTCCAGCTGGTCTTTTTTTAAGGAAGGGCTAAGCACACCAGGATATACCCTCTTCGATTGGCTGCATGGATACGTTTACGGACGCTGGCCTTACCTCTATATCGGCATTGGCACTGGAGAGCATCCCCTGGCGAAAACGTTTGGAGCCGTTCTTAATTTCTTCAATGGGTTATCCCCTAACAAGTCATCCCATCAAGACCTTGGTGAAAGCCTCACCGTAGGTGCTCCGGCTGATCTGCCCCGCAGGGATCCAAACGAAGTAACCTTTGCCGACAGCTACCATGGCAAGGTGGTTCCATTCTCAGCTGCCAGACAGCTGGTCACCATTGGTAAGGAAATCCGCCTGACCGATCTGGAACAGGTGATTCCCTATACCCGCGCCCGAGACATCATCATCAAGAATCCCGACCATATCGTCGTTTTGGATTGCCCCTGCCGTTCCTCCCGCCCTAATCCTTGCCTGCCTTTGGATGTCTGCCTGGTGATTGGAGAACCATTCGCCAGTTTCGTCTACGAACACCATCCCAAACGATCTCGCAGGATCTCACCAGACCAGGCGGTAGAAATCCTCCAGGCCGAAAATGAGCGCGGGCATGTCCACCACGCTTTTTTCAAAGACGCCATGTTGGGGCGCTTTTATGCCATCTGTAATTGTTGCGCGTGCTGTTGTGGAGCCATGCATGCCCACCGCCACGGCACTCCCATGTTGGCTTCCTCCGGATATATCAGTCACGTCGATCATGAGTTGTGCATCGGATGCGGGACCTGCGCTGAGACCTGCCAGTTCCAGGCACTTTCAATGGTAGATGGCGTAGCAGTGGTGGACACCTGCGCTTGCATGGGTTGTGGTGTGTGCATCTCTCAATGCAACGAAGGCGCCCTCTCTCTCGAACGCGATCCGCAGAAAGGGGAACCATTAGAGATTCAGGCACTAATGGCTGAGGCCAGCCGTTAGTTAGCTGCCTGGATCTGAGAGTGAATACCAGCACCTACTCATCTGGGAAAATAAGCAATCGAAATTGAATAAGGTTATAATGTAACCGGTCAGACATATTAAAAATAAAGAATGGTTGGGTAAGCGCTGAGGCCTTACCCGGCTAAAAGGAGAAGATTATGAGCAACAGTGTTTATAAAGTGATCGAGCTGGTTGGAACCAGCAGCGAGTCATGGGAAAAAGCAGCTGCAGCTGCTGTAGAGACAGCTGCAAAGAGTCTGCACGACCTGCGCATCGCCGAAATAGTTCAGATGGATGTGCAGATCGAAAATGGCCAGGTGCGCGCTTACCGCGCAAAGGTCAAAGTATCCTTCAAATACAAGGATGAGGCATAACTCCCGGTTCACGCCGTCATAGTAATAAGATCGCACACCAACTGGTAACGATCTAAAGTTTTAACCTTCAAGGATCGGTTGGCTTTTAGCCAGGCCCTGATTGAGCCGGGCAGGTAGGAGTCTTCACCCCATCGAGGGCGAAATCCTGCCATCTGCCCAAGCAGGCTGAGTATTCTTGCTCTGGATCCAATTTTCGAAGGCATCCATCTCGATCAGGGGGGAACTCGCCATCGGGGAGAATAAATTTGATAACGCAAAATGAAACCCCAGAGAGGGAGCTCGGCTACATATTTTCACCTAAACGATACCCTCACGCGCCAGGTTACCCTCGTTTGGGCGTTCTACTCCGTCAGAGCCCTTCGTTAAAACACTTCGACCCGGAAACAGTCCAATTTACGATCGCCAGACGTAAGGAGCATTTGGGCATTCTAGACCTGTTTCATCCATGGCCCTATGGGGTAGATTATCAGGTTTGCTCAGGACCGATTATTCTGATCGATCGCTATGGCAAAACCGTGGAGGCTTTCTCTTTTGGGGGAAAATTACGGATCTCCTCAGGCGTATATACCACGGTTTGTTTACTGGAATCCCCCGCTCCCATTCTGGATATCACACCGTCTGATCCAACCCTGTTGAGTTTTGTGGAGGAAATCCAGATAATCCTGGCTGCACGCCGGGCAGACTGGCTGCCAAAAACGGAGGAATACGAACGACGCCTGATTGCCGTTGACCCGATGACTCTTTACATGGCCTGCCTTCAAGCACTCAAGAACAAACTTGAGCAATTTCCCCACAAAGAGGTTGATGAGATTCTACCGCTCACCCACTTTATCCACGAAGAAATTGAAGCCCTCCATGAATCCAGACTCTGGCCTTTATGGCTGCCATCCCTTGAAGAGTTGGTTTGACCCCCACGGTAATCTCTCAGCCAGGCAGCAAGGATATGGGAGGCAACTGTTCTCGAATTCAGACGAATCATTGGCAGTCGCAGCGCATCTCCCCTAGGTTAGGATTACCTCCCTTCGAGAACCTGGAGGATACCAGCCAAGCCGTAGAAAAATTCCAGGAAGCCTTGGAGTAACCAGGCCGGTCATATCCCTTCAGTAATTAACAGACCAGCTCCCGTCATGAAAGGAAATAATCTTGGGTATGGACATACACGAACGCCGGTTTAATCGAGACATTAAAGTACTGCGCTCTCCGGAGCGAATCGAGCTGCTGGAGGTTAAGAGGGTCGTCGATTTATGCCTGGAGGGTTTGAACCTCAAAAAAGTGCTGGACGTGGGCACTGGCAGCGGATTGTTTGCGGAAGCCTTCGCAGGGCGTGGTCTGAAAGTGACTGGTGTAGACGTTAACCCCGAGATGATCGCGGTTGCTCAGGGTTATGTCCCTGAAGGGCGCTTTCAGACTGCTCCGGCAGAAGCGATACCCTTCCCTGATCAGGCTTTCGATCTGGTATTCTTGGGTCTGGTGCTGCATGAGACCGATGATGCCTCCCTCGCGCTCCAGGAAGCTCACCGCCTGGCCAGGATGAGAGTCGCGGTGCTCGAATGGCTTTACCAGCAAGAAGAACCCGGTCCAGCTCTAGAACACAGGTTGGAAGAAGGGCAGGTTGGACGCCTGGCACAAAATGCCGGATTTGAAACCATGGGGCAAACCCCTTTGAAGCACTTGGTTCTGTACCTTTTGCATCCTTAAGCTCAGATTTCAGTTTCAAAAATTATGTTCCGGATCATCCCTTGATCCTGTTATCAGAACCTGGAAGCGTTAAGGAATCTCAGGAAGTTGATCATTTCTCCTGGAATTCAGACCTGTCAAAACCCTCAGGAAAGGACCTCATGAGCACAAGCGACCATCTTGTTCGTATCGATGAATTTCTAAAGGAAAAGTTGGAGGACTTCATATCCGAAACCTCCAGGCTATGCGCTCAACCCAGCGTCTCCGCCAGCGGCGAAGGCGTCAAGGAATGCGCCGCGTTAGTAGCCCAAACTTTGCAGCAACACGGTTTCAAGGTCCAGCTCTTTCCAACCACAGGCAATCCCATCATCATTGGACGAGCTGAAGGGCTTTCGAAACGCCGCTTACTTTTCTACAATCACTATGATGTCCAGCCACCCGAACCACTCGATCTATGGACTACCCCACCCTTTGAACCCAGCCTGCGCGATGGCGCCCTTTTCGCTCGGGGGGCAAAAGATGACAAGGGCGAGTTGATGGCTCGTATAGCCGCGGTCGAGGCTGTGCGCTCGGTCCATGAAGGCATGCTCCCATGCGGTGTGACCTTCATAGTGGAAGGCGAAGAGGAGATTAGCAGTCCGCATATTGCCCAATTTGTGCGCGAACATCTGGAATTGCTGCAATGCCAGGGAGCTATCTGGGAGGAAGGTAGCGTAGACCCGCACGGCAGGCCTGACATCGTGCTGGGCAAGCGCGGTATCTTGGCAGTCGAGCTCAGCGCGGAAACCATGAAGACAGATGCTCATTCGGGCAGCGCTCACTACCTGCCGAATGCTGCCTGGCGATTGCACCAGGCGCTAGCCGTGCTCAAAGGACCGGATGGACGCATTCTTATACCTGGGTTCTATGAGGATGCCCATCCCCCATCCCCACGTGACCTGGAACTGCTGGAGGCGCTGCCGGATTATGAAGATTGGGCGCGCCAGACTTATGGGGTTAAGGATTTTGTCGCAGGTTTGTCCGGCAAAGAGATCAACCTTGCAGTCTTCGAGCCTACCTGCAACATTCAAGGATTGACAGCCGGCTACCAGGGACGAGGCATAAAGACGGTCATCCCTGCCAAAGCCACCGCCAAGATCGACTTCCGCCTGGTCCCCGACCAGGACCCGGACGATATCTTCGGTAAATTGCGCGCCCATTTAGACCAGCACGGTTTTGCTGACATTCAGCTTACCCGCCTGGGAGCCATGTGGCCGGCCAAGACTTCAACCGATAATCCGCTGGTGGAACTTACCTCCCGTACAGGAGAGCAGGTTTACCTGAAACCCGCCCTTTTGGAACCGTTATCAGGAGGCAGCAGCCCGGTTTATGCTTTTGCCAAACCACTTGGCGATATCCCTG
The DNA here is from genome assembly GCA_034430155.1 of Anaerolineales bacterium. GTDB lineage: Bacteria > Chloroflexota > Anaerolineae > Anaerolineales > UBA4823 > DAOUET01. Next base: position 9,480 of record DAOUET010000149.1, on the reverse strand, counting down.
TGGTCACAGCTGGGGTGGGCTATGGGAGCAACAAGACCCACGCCCCTGACGAGCACGTCCGTTTGGTCGATTTTCTCAATGCCGCCCGTCACATCGCCCGCATACTGGATGGATTTGCAGATTTACCAGACCAGGAGCAGGGCGCTCATCCAAAATGATAGTCCCATCGGCTGGACCGGCCGGATCTCCCTAGGTTTGGTTTAACCAATCACCAGATCAAAACGGCGGTTCGGGAGCGGCTTTCAGAGCAGGTAAATAAACCCCAGTGTCCTGGTTGAGTCTTATCATGTCCCCAGATCGAGGCGGGATATATCAGCATGTTTGATTTAATTGCTTTCGACGCCGACGACACCCTTTGGAAAAATGAAGATCTGTACGCCCGGGCGCAGGAACGACTCCGAAGCCTGCTGCAGGCTTATTGCGATCGTCAGGAAATTGATCAGAAACTATACGATACCGAGATGCGCAACCTGGATTACTACGGGTACGGTATCAAATCCTTTGGGCTATCCATGATTGAAACCGCCATAGAGCTAAGTGATGGTCGCATTTCTGGTAAGGACATCCAGCAAATTCTACAAGCGCTTAAAGAGATGCTCGGAGCGGAGGTTCACCTGCTTGATGGCGCTCTTGAGGTTGTAGAGACCCTTTCCTCCCAATATGATCTGATGTTGATCACCAAAGGAGACTTACTGGACCAACAGCGGAAAATCAAGCGTTCTGGCTTGGGAGAGTATTTTAAATACATCGAAATCCTAAGCGAAAAAGACAGCCAGAGCTACCAGAGGTTATTGGACCGGTACCAGATACCTCCCGCCCGGTTCCTGATGGTGGGCAATTCCCTGAGGTCTGACATCCTGCCGGTGATTGCTCTGGGTGGAAAAGCCATTTATATCCCCTATAATTTGACCTGGGAGCATGAAAACGCCGATGGCCAGCCCTCTGATGAGCATTCCTATTACCAAATTGAGCATCTTGGAGAAATCCCTTCCTTGGTCGCGCGCTTGCATAAAGGCTGAGATATTCCGCTCCCCAGGCGAAACCGCGGATCGGAAAGAAAACGTCATATTATCGAGAGAAGGATTTTTAATGGAGCGACCCAAGTACTAGATGATTGACTTGAGCCATACCATAAAAAACGGGTTGATCACCTATCCTGGATTACCAGGGCCTGTCATCACAGTCCACATGAGCCGGGAAGAATCTCGCAGCCATTACACCGGTGGGACCGAATTCCACATTGGCAAGATCGAGATGGTCGCCAACACCGGAACGTACCTGGACAGCCCTTTCCACCGCTAGAGTCAGGGAAAAGATCTTTCGCAATTACCGTTGACCTCTCTGGCGAACCTGGATGGCGTGGTGGTTCGATCTACCGATCGAACCAGACGGGCAATTGACTGGCAAGTGTTTAAGGGTCTCGACCTGCAAGGTAAGGCGGTACTGGTGCATACCGGTTGGGAGGTGCATTGGGAAACCGAGCAATATTTCAGCGATCATCCCTTCCTAACCCGCCAGGCTGCCGAATATCTGGCAAACGCCGGGGTTACTCTAGTGGGCATTGATTCACTTAATATCGATGATACCGCTGATGGTTACAGGCCGGCACATTCCATCCTGTTGGGCGAAGATATTCCCATCGTCGAGCACCTCTGCAATCTGGGGCAGGTTCCAATAACAGGTTTTAAATTATTTGCAGTGCCAATAAAAGTCCTGAATTTCAGCACTTTCCCAGTGCGAGCCTTTGCACTGCTAGAATCGGAAACCTAACCATCATCAAACGACATTCAGTTAAAATGTAAGGACTTATAAAGTTGAAGGTTTTGTCTGGGGGTACCTGGGCTTGCCAGTAAGCACACAGGTGCCAACCGAAGTTTATTAGTTAATGAATCTTTTCCCTCAAACTGTCCAGCGGCGACCCTCGGTGGAATATATCCCCTTAACTTATCCGGCTCGCCAACCCCAGAGACGAGATAAAAACTAAACCTTACTGGAAAAATTGAGAACTCTTGGTTTTTCAGGCTCCCCGAGGATCATTCGGGATGGAAGCGGATGATATCTTCCTTGATCTCAAAAACCCATTCGGGGCGTTTTGCCAGCAGATATGCCTTGAGATCTCCTAGTTTGGGGTAAAAATTCGTGCCGTTGAAATCATGGGCGTCATCGATCAAGATCACATGATGGCGTATGTGATGGCTCAGAATGGCTGCCAATTCTTTTTCGATAGGCGTGTCAATCTCCCCCTTGATAGTGATGCTTCCTGAGTAATGGGCGTCCAGCCAAAACAAGCAGGGTTGATCTAAGCGATCGAGTAAAAGGGGCAGCATTTCACCGCTATCACCAAATATCAAGGTGACATTCTGGTAGCCACCAAATTTCCGTCTGGCCCTTTCGTGAAGATCGTAAGCCAGCTCAATAGAATAAATCTGCTTGAACGCTTTCCTTACGGCAGAGACCATTCCTCCCAGATATGTGCCTGTTTCAACCAAGGTTTCAATACCAAAACGTCTTGCATAGCATATAACCGTACGCTGCTTGAGCTTTTGGGGAGATGGGTAGGGCTTGCCCCGTAAACCCCACGTACGTATATTAAATTCCTGGACAAGAGGATTGAAGATATCGTAAAAGAACAGACCCTTGATGATAATCCCACGAATATATCTATAGAGTCGCCTATCCATAGGTTTTGATGACCCACATCTCTTGAAACAAGCCCAAACGCTTTAGGCGCGGATTCCGGTTAGCCTGTAAAGCATCTTTTTGTACCGGTCTATAAGCTTTTTAATTATAATGTGGATGATAGTTCCAGGAAAAAAGAGAGGAAACCCGCTATGTGCAGAAATATCAGACAACTTCGCTATCCTGGGGGGGCGGTCAGCGATGAAGAAATTGAAGCCACCGCCAGGCAGTTCGTCCGGAAGGTGACCGGATATCGCCAACCTTCTCGCGCTAACCGGGATCCTTTTGACCAGGCGGTATCCGAGGTTTCGGCTGCAATCCGTACCTTGATGGACAATCTGGTCACCCGCTAAGGAGAAGATGACTATGGTGGATAACATTACCAGACTCAGCCCACACGACCTCCGGATAGCTCACTCTCGAATCATAAAAAAACAATATCCAGCGCCACCTTTCATTAATAAAATGCCGAAAACGCTTAAATTATCTTGACAACTATGGTAAACTTACAATACGCTTCCCTTTGCCGATAGGGGCTTGTTAATACGATACTCGGGCTCAATTGGAGACTAATCTTCTGGAGGTGAGTTCTTAGGGAACCCTCCCGAACGGTCGGGGCAGTCCATGTGTTACCAGGAGAGAGAAGAGCAAGGCGTGTCCTCTAGCAGACGATTCATCACAGCTGTCTCGTTAGCAATATTGATCAGTGCCTTTTTGGTGGCCTGTGGCGTTGCCAACCCTGCCGTCGAAGTGCCATCGTCAGGCGATTCTGAGACGGGAAGACAGGATATGCTTACCTTCAGCATCTCTGCCAGCGAGCATATGGCTCAAGGAACAGCTCTCTTCAGGCAAGGGAAAACTGACGAAGCCATCCTAGAATTTAAGAAAGCTGAAAAAATCGAACCCGCCAACCCGGATATTCACAATAACCTGGGAATTGCATACGTGAGTCAAGGGAAATATACAGAAGCCACCAGGGAGTACCAAGAGGCAATAAACCTTAACCCCAACCATAAATGGGCTTATTTAAACCTTGGCTCAGCCTATACGGACACGCACGAATTAGATCAGGCGATAGTTGAGTTCCAACAAGCCTTACGCATCGACCCTACCCTGGCAATTGCCCATTATCGCTTGGGTTTGACTTATCAACTTCAAGGAAAGATGGATTTAGCCCTCGATGAATATAACGAAACAATCCGCCTCGACCCAACCTACACCGAGGCTTACAATTCCCTGGGTTTCTTGTATTCAGGTCAAGATCGATTCGAAGACGCTATTTCCCAATTCAAGGAGGCCATCAAACTCAACCCCGATTTTGCCCCTGCGCATGCTAATCTGGGAGAAACCTATCTAAAAAAGGGCTACCTAGCAGAAGCAGCCGGCGAATATCGCGAGGTTATCCGGCTTGACTCCCATCAACCACTAGCATACAACAATCTAGGGGTGGCTTTACACGGGCAGGGCAAATTGCAGGAAGCTATCGCTGCCTACCAGGAAGCCCTTAAGATCGATCCAAATAACGCCGAAGGACACTCAAACCTGGGTCTGGCTTATCAGGATGAGGGTAATTATGATGAAGCTGTCAAGGAGTACCAAGAAGCCATCCGCCTCGATCCGGACTACGCAACGGCTCACCTGAATCTGGGTATGACTTATTATGAACAAGGGCGCACAGATGAAGCCATCAAGGCGCTTGAAACATACCTCGAGCTGGAACCTGATGGTACCGCCAAGGAAGCGGTCCAAGCTGCGATCTCTCAACTTCAAGCGCCATAATGGAATTTTTCTGGAGAACTCAGGGTTTCTAAAGTAACCTAAGATGACTTCCCCCTTCCGACATGGGGGTTTTCTTATGAGCGCGTTTCTTCTTTTCTGGGAATTTAATATCGACTTATAATTCACTTAAAATCAATTGAACTTCGATATCTTTACTGGTCACAAAATTCTTCATGAGCATCTGGAAAATTCGGAAATTATACATATCAATGAAAGGAGTCGTATGCAGGAGTTAATAAAATTAGTCTCGCAGAAGACCGGTATGACAGAAGATAAAGCCAAGGTCGCCGTAGATACGGTCATTAGCTACCTGAAGAAAAACTTGCCAGCTCCGATTTCCGCGCAGATCGATAACCTACTGGGTGGGACTGGGACAGTTGAAGATCTGGCAAAAGGATTAGGAGGTTTGCTGGGACGGAAGTAGCTTATCGATAGCACATCAACTACTCTTCCTCGCTCGGTTTCTCTTATTTGAATGAAATTCTATCCATCTCAACAACGAGGAGTATTAAATGGCTAACTTGCTCGACATCGAAGGTGTGGGCGATAAGTACGCCCAGAAGCTCAAGGCTGCAGGTATCACAACCACTCAGAAGCTACTTGAAATGGGCGCTTCTCCAAAAGGTCGTAAGGATATCGCCGCAAAAACAGGAATCGGCGATGCCCTGATCCTAGAATGGATTAACCATGTGGATTTATTCCGGATCACAGGTGTTGGCGAGGAATATGCAGACTTGCTAGAAGAAGCAGGTGTGGATACAATTCCGGAGCTGGCTCAACGTAAACCCGAAAATCTCTACAAGAAGATGATCGAAGTCAATAAAATAAAGAAATTAGTACGTCGCATGCCGATTCAATCACAGGTTGCTGATTGGATAATGCAGGCTAAGCAACTACCACGTGTGATTACATATTAACAGGTTAAGCATACTTACAACCCCGACCGCAACCGTCGGGGTTGTTGCTTTTCTTACGGTGTCCTTACCCAGAAAATCAACGATATGGTATTTACAGCTAAACCGATCAGGGAATCCCTTTCTAAAAACCTATCTTAAATTCTTCACTCTTCGCTCTATCAGGTTAACACCTGGCATTGGTAGTGGTCACCAAACGGAAACGTGGGAAAACTTACACCATACCAGTAGACATGGTTCGAATATATTCCTATTACGAGAATTGGAGACGCTCCCTGGTTCTTTAGCACTTGGGATAGTAACTACGCTGACTGCAAGGACCAGCCAGTCAAATCCGGAAACTGCTTACACACAATTGATATTCAGCCGGGTTGGTTGAGCTAGGGTACAATCTGTGGGTCCTACCGGATAAGACAATAAGATACCCGGTTGATGAATTTCTGACTAAAAAGATTTTGTTACTTGATACCAAACCTGGATTATCTCTCGTATGGCCACTGAAACGATTCAATTGACCAAGTCCACTGAGGGAGAAATACAAACCGGTCAGATACTGACAATTTCCAGCGGGCATTTCATCCACGATATTTATACGGCCTTCGTGGCGCCCCTCCTGCCCGTATTAATGGAGAAAATGTCGCTGTCACTGACTCTGGCAGGCTCTTTAACCGCGATTTTACAATTTCCAGCCGTGTTAAACCCGTTTATCGGTTATCTTGCCGATCGAGTCAGTTTACGCTACTTCGTGATCCTGGCTCCAGCAGTGACGGGCACATTGATCAGCATAATTGGGTTTGCACCCAATTATCTTTCACTGGCAATTATCCTGTTTGTCACCGGCATCAGTGTAGCGGCTTTCCATGCACCCGCTCCCGCCATGATCGGGCGTGTCTCTGGAAATAAAATCGGCACCGGGATGAGCCTGTTCATGGCAGCAGGTGAATTGGGTCGCACGGTAGGACCCTTACTGGCAGTCTGGGCTGTTTCAACCTGGACCCTTGAAGGTTTATACCGCACTGCAATGCTGAGTTGGGCAGCTTCTCTGGTGCTTTTCCTGCGTCTGCGAAATATCCCTGCCCGGCCTGATAAGACCAATTCGGTTAGGCATATCTTGCCTCACCTGCGAACCCTGTTCTTACCACTGCTGTTTATTGTTTTCTTCCGGAACTTCATGGCAGTAAGTCTAGCGACATATTTGCCCACCTTCATGAGTACCTCGGGGTCCAGCTTGTTAATAGCAGGCGCCTCGCTTTCTATCCTAGAACTTGCTGGTGTTGGAGGCGCGCTGACTAGCGGGACCATCAGCGACCGTTTAGGTCGCAAAACGACCTTAATAGGTACCACTGCCCTATCGACCGTTTTTTTGTTACTCTTTCTCAAAGTTGTCGGTTGGCTCCTGGTTCCAACCCTATTAGCACTTGGATTTACAGCCCTATCATCGGGGCCAATCATGTTGGCGATGGTACAGGAACATTTGCCCGACCACCGGGCAGTAGGCAATGGCATTTACATGTTCATCAGTTTTCTTTTACGCCCCATCTCGATCGTGTTGATCGGCTTGGTTGGCGATCACTTTGGTTTGCGGGCTGCCTATCTATGGAGCGCGCTCTTAGGCTTACTGGCGATCCCAGCCATCCTGACCCTACCCAGCTTAGAAACGAAGTAGTAGACCTCAGCATACTCAGACTTTTTTTCAGGAAGGATACCCAATGAACAAGGTATTGCAAAATCACCTGTGGGAAGCGAAAGAGGGAAAAAGCAGCCTGTCATCCTGGCTTGGGATTATGATCCTGCTGGCAATCCCGGTCTGCATTTGGTGGTGGCTGCGCCCCAGAGAAGGTGAACAAATCCCTGTCTCTAGAGAACCGGACTTGCAGAGGAGTGCAAAACCGCTGCCTCCTAAACCAGATGACTTGAAGCAGATCGCCGGTATTGGCCCAAAGGTAAAAGAACTGTTATTATCCGCTGATATCACTTCATTTGCAGAACTGGCAGCTCTCCAGCCGGAACAGTTGCGGCAAATCCTCAGGGAGGCCGGTCTTTATATGGTCAATCCCGATTCCTGGCCGGAACAGGCGAAGCTGGCCTCCCGTGGTGAATGGCGGGCCCTTGAAGCCTTACAAAGTGAAATAAGGGGTGCCTAAACGGATCAGACTTTGTGAAGATCTTTCGATTTGATACAGCAATGGACAAACGACCTGTTGGGGTGGCATAAGAGGCGTGCTCAGACCAACCCAATGGTTATGGCTGTCAAATCTAAAGCGCTCGACAATAGTTTGCTGAGGTATGAAACAATCGTCTCTGATTTGCATTTAGATGAAAACCTAGTTGATCACCTCAATGCGGTTAACCAATATCTGGGCACCGTTTACGTCTAGGACACCGGTGATGAGATCACCCCATACCTTCAGCCCTTTACCCGTGTCGCGTATGTTCTCGATCTGTTGATTGACTTCAATATCCAGGCTGTGAATGCCGTACCACACCGGAAAATCTCCCGCGAGTATAAAAGCGGTTCCGCATGGCGCGCCTGGGGCACTGTTAAAGTGGCTGCAAGCAATCGTACCTTGCCAGCCCTCTACTGAGACCGGCTCAGTCAGGAACTGGCCGTGTTTGACCTGCGTGACCAGCAGCTGGCAACCGCCATAATCCGGGACATCGCAAGTGAGCGTTCCCCAAAAACTGGCATATTCTTTGATGCCCTGCTCATTTCGTAAAGATTGGATTTCATCCTCGATCTCCGGAGTGACGCCAGCTACTCCAACTTCACCGGCACCTTCGGGCATTAAAATCAGGTAGTCATCGAACTGGGCTCCCGCTGGTGTGCTGGCGACATGACCAACCCACCCGATGACAGGCTGCGCAGTGCCTGAGGTTTCGATTTCGCTTACATCCCCCTTTGCATCAACTTCTCCAACCCAATGAAATTTCGCTTGGGCGTTATCGAGAGTGATGTGATAAATGACCTGATCAAGACTGGTGACCGGATAGGAGAGATGCATCACCCATTCGCCCGCAGTGAAATCGTACGACATGCTACCAAGTAACCCCTCTGGGGTGGTGAGCTCTGAGGCCCAAATCAGATCGATTGCGGGTGCCTGGTCGCCGTAATGCTTGGATAGGTAATCGAGGACTCTGTCGCGGGCAGACAAAACCAGCGCGTCCGGGGTCGCGTCAGATTGTTCGTTGGCGGGAGCCTGGTCTTCCATCACCTGGCCATTGGCATCCACTTGACCGCTCCAGCTGAAACCGGTTTGAGAATTGTCTACAGTAATGTTGTAAACCTCCTGCCCGGGAGCAACAATCGGGTAGGTGAGCTGCAGTACCCAATTACCCGAAGTGAATTCAAACGATGTCGCCCCTACCAGTCCTTCTGGAGTTGTCAGCCTGGCGACCCAGGCCAGGCCAACTGGAGGAGCCTGATCGCCAAACTGCCCAGATAGATAGGTCAGGACGGCATTCCGGGCAGCCAATACATCGGAGGAAGGCATCTCCACCGACAGGTCTATGGATTGTGGCGCTGCTGGAACGCAGCCTGCCATGACCAAGGCAGCGCCGATAAGAACCAAATCCAGAAATCGAAACTTTGTACACATGGTCAATCTCCTAAGGTTGATATGTCTCTACATTTCTATAATACTGAGGATTATGCAGATATTGTGTAATTTTACACAATCCGAGTTCTTGACGAATCCAATATCAATAAAGTTCCCAAATTTTAGATTTGCTTCCTCATGCAACCATGACCCCTTTATCAGTCTGTGATCCCTCAGCATTTATATTCGAAACTTCATTCTTGGGAAGGTGTTGATTATGATGTCAAGTTATTAAATGCAAAGCATTACCAATGTCATCCCCAGGAGAGAAGATGACCGAGAAACTAAGGCGTCGTTCGAAACTCGTATACGGCTTTGGAGATACCGGTTTCAGCCTCACCGGGACCATCATCGGGGTGTATTTCGCTATTTTCCTGACCGATGTGGTTGGCTTATCTCCCAGCCTGGCAGCTGCAGCGATCTTCATTGGGCGCAGCTGGGATTACATCAATGACCCATTGATCGGTCACCTATCAGACCGCACGCGCACTCGCTGGGGTCGGCGGCGACCA
>DAOUET010000148.1:0-7494 GCA_034430155.1 Anaerolineales bacterium | reverse complement strand
AATGAAGGTGAGCCTGTAGAGGGAAACCTTCCACTTCCCTCTGGATAAAACCGTTGATGAGTTCAATTATTTCCTCCTTACGCAGGTGTAGTTCTCTGCGAGGCGAAGTGTTTACCTGTCATCCTGGGATGACAGGCGATTTCCTCCATCACCAAATCAAATTCAGGGACATTCATTGCCCACATGTTCTTCAAATGTCTCGGCGAAGGTGTGTTTGCCTGAATGATCACAAGCAGCCCGAAAGTAATAGTAGGGGGTTTGGGCTGGGAAAGCCACGGCTCTTAAAGCACTCAAGCCAGGATTAGCGATCGGTCCTAGGGGTAATCCTGGATAAAGATAGCTGTTGTAAACCGAATCGATTTGTAAGTCCTGGCTGCTGAGGGGGTTCGTCCACCAGGTATTTTGCTTGGGATTATATCCAAGGGCGTACTGAACAGTTGAATCAGCCTCTAGTTTCATGCCAGCCGCAAGGCGGTTGAAAAAGACCGAAGCGATCAGCGGCATTTCCTCTTCGGAGACGGCCTCCCGTTGGACAATCGATGCCAAACTAACTGCCTGGAACACGTTCAAACCCTGGTTGGTGAAGCCGCGCTGTAATTTGGGGGTGAGCTGGGCTTCGAAATTGTCCAGCAGCAGGGAGACTACCTGAGCGGAGGAGAGAGTGCGTGACGCCTGGTAGCTGCCAGGAAAGAAAAATCCTTCCAGAGTGGACTGAGGTGGTAAATCATCCAGGGAAAAATAACCCGCCGGATGAGAGCTGGCCGCCTTAAGAAAGCTTTGGGGAGACACTTCCAGCCCGGTAGTTGGCAGGCTGGCAGCGATTTCTTCCATGCGCCAACCCGCCAGGACCGTCAGTGTCACTTCGGCGGGTGTGGCATCTTGCAGGCTGTGACCGATCTCTATGGGGGTCATTCCCGGACTTAAGGTATAGTTGCCGGCCTGCAGACTTGTGTCGAGCCCGGAGTATTGTAGATAAGCACTGAACGCGCCAGCATCCCGGATTAAGCCTTCGGCTTGCAGGCGATTAGCAATCCTCGGGACTGATTCGCCCAGGGAAATCTGGAAAGGGCGCGCTTCTCCAAAAGAGTCTACGGGAGAGGTGAGGTCATCGGACTGCCATAGCAGCTGGGCAGAAAGGCGGATGAGCTGATCGATGGGTAGATGGGAGGAGGGTGGGCCGAATTTTTGGTTAGCGCGATCCGGCAGGATGAATACCACCCCAATCAGGGTAACCAACACAACCAAGCATAAAACAAACAGGGAGGCGCAGAAAGGTGGAAAACAGGATCTTTTTAATTTGGTCATCATCGATTTTGAGGAGGTGAGAGGCCTGCTATGGAACCTTGATCGATCTTTAAGATCAGGATTGGTTGGAGGTGTGGGCCTCCAGATACGATTGCAGGATAATGGTTGCAGCTAGATCGTCTAGATGGTTATAACGTTTTTGCTGGGAAGCTCCCAACCTGGTTTGGACAGATCGGGCTTCTTGAGTACTGTAATATTCGTCCCACAGTTCCACTGGCAGGGTGGTTTGAGTACGAATGGCGGCAGCCAGTCGGGCAGCCCGGCGACCCTCAAAAGTCGGTAAGCCGTTCTCGTCCAGAGATTGTCCTACGATGATCGAGCCCGCATCGCATTCAGAAGCCAACCTCGCAATTTGAGCAGCGTCTAATTGGCGTGAGACGTGCTGTAATACCATGAGAGGTCTTGCGATCGTCCCGGTAGGGTCGCTAATGGCTATGCCTAGATGTTTACTGCCGGGGTCAACTGCCAGGACTCTCATGGGTTTTCACAACGATTTTCGAATCTCCCAAAAGATGTGCCTCTTTCTGGATAGTCATGTTCGTCATCCCGAAGTGAAGTGATTAATGTTGATGAAGCGACTTGAAGAACATTGCAACGGTTTATCAAATATAGTAGTTACGCAGTTCAGGGGAAAATCGGGGTGTTTGGGCAACGCCCGCCCAAACACCCCATCCTCCTACCAACTGCGTAAGTCCTAAAATAATTAGCAGCAGGGCTATCATTTGTTAACATTCGTGCTTACGTGAATCCGGAAGGGGATGATGGGTAAACGAGGCCACCAGGAAGGAAACAGATAAATGCGAGGAGTCTCCGATAAGGGCAGCACTTCTGAAAGGCGTTGGCTTGCTCGGTTTGGTGAAAGACCTATAGAGAGGTTGGCAGCCTGGGTTTCCGAAATCTGGGCTTGTAGTTCCCGGGAGGCACGTAGTACCCATTGAACGGTCGATTCATCTTTAAACTCGGGATCGGTCAGATGCTCGATTACTATGGTTTGGGGATGGGATGAATATCCTTTAGGAATGTTAGCATCCAAGATCGCGGCCGCCAGTTCGTTCAGATCGTTGCCTGAGACAGTTAAAGCCTGGAATTGCAGGCGCAAGGTGAGTGTAAGTTGATTAGCGGGCTGGTCATCAGGGGGATCGTAAATTTCCTCGATGGTGTGGGATAGATCCGGGGAGGATGTAAGCAATAAATCACCTGGCTGTATAGCCGCTTGAACCTCTACCAGAGCACTTTTTCGCAAAGAGGAGAGCAGCTGGTCAAAAAGGCGGCTGCGGTCCGATGATAAGGGCGCTGGGCTTGAGTGATCAGTGCCTCCGATAGTTGGCTCAGGATTGGTGACGGATAGACTGGTCCCTAGAGGTCCTTGGATGGCTTGCAGACGACCAGCAGGAAGATTATAAGCGCTGCCAGGATTGAGCGCCCTGATCGCTAAAACCTTGGTCTGACCTGGACCTGCGAGAACTTGCCCTGTCTGGTCGGTGGTGAAACGAATGGTGGAATCGCGAGTCGTAACGACCGTACCCGTGGGGATCGTAACCGGTCGGTCGCTCAGATTAGTGAAAAGCGCCTGACCAGCGGAGGTGTGTTCGGGAACCAGAACGGTTCCAGTGGGAATCAAACTCTGGCGACCCTCAACCACTACTTTGATAGGGTGAATAGGTACAAGACCGGAAAGGTTAACACGATCCACTGAAGTGCTGCCAGTGACGGTCAGGGTAATCGCCTGGGTCTCGGTTTTGGGGGTTAAGGTTAGTTCGGCGGTAGGCAATAAGGCCGCAGCCAAAGACAGGAATGCTAAGACCCCAATGGTGAATAAAACCAGCCTGGCTGCCGGTGAAAGGATCGCACCCGGGAAGAGGGCAGTTTTTTGGGGTTTTTCGGGTACCTTGGCAGAACGGGTGACCTCAACGTTTGGCGAGTGTACAGGGTGGATTCGCGGTTTGTGTCGTAGAGTTCGCCGCCATCGGATTTCCTGGGCTTGGCGGACATTTTCAAAAACCGGGATACCCAACTGCCTGGCGTGATAACGAACATCAGGATCATGAGTAACCAGTGCCAATTGAGTACCTTGGTTCGAGCTATGGCGCTGAAGGAGAACCAGGTCCAAGCGGTTGGTGAGCACTTGACCGCGACTAGGCCAGACGAGTAGAATACGTCCGGTCTGGCTCCACCCCATTTTATCTCGGGTGGAGATGACGTCGTCGTGAGGTTCCAGTTGCAGGATTTGGGTTTTCACGGGATTTCCGGGGATTAGGAATAGCGTAAATTCAAGGAGACCTTTAGATTGTGGGTTCCAACATCAGGCTTTTAATTTGCTTTCAACCCAATCCGTGACGCTTGCCAGAGCCTGATTTAATTTTCCGGCATCTTTACCACCAGCCTGACCTAAGGTGGGACGACCACCGCCGCCGCCTCCGAGAGGTCTGGCCACTGCCTTCACCAGTTCTCCGGCATGTAGGCCGCGTTCAACCAGATCTTCAGTCACTGTAGCCGTCAGAATAGGACGACCATCCAACAAGGAAGCCAGCACAGCCACTCCACTAGGATAGCGCTGGCGAAAGCGGTCGCTCATCTGGCGCAGAGTTTCAGCGTCAGCGCCGGGTAAGATGCTGGTCAGTACCGGGACCCCGGCGACAGTTTTTACCTGCTCGAGACTGCGGTCAAATTCAAGCGTAGCGAGATCATGGCGCAGAGCGGTTATTTGTTTACGGGCTTCACTCATTTCTGCTAATAGATCCCGCATGAGATCGGGAACCTGTTCGGGGCTGGTATCTAAAATAGAAGCGGCCTGGTTGAGGGCCTGAAAACGGTGTTGCACCAATCGGTAGGCAGCCCGTCCGGTCACGGCTTCAATCCGACGAATGCCAGCTGCTACACTGCTTTCATTGGTTATCAGGAAAAGCCCTATATCTCCAGTTTCACTAACATGGGTCCCGCCGCACAATTCGTAGGAAAATGGTTCTGGATCTCCCATGGTGATGGTCCGGACGGTTTCGGCATACTTTTCACCAAAGAGAGCCATAGCTCCTTCTGCGATGGCCTGTTGCAGCGGTTTGAGAACGATCTGCAAGCGGTCATTATCAAGTATATTCTGGTTGACACCGCTTTCAATGTGAGTCAGCTGATCAGGTGTTACCGCCTCGGAATGGGTGAAATCGAATCTCAAACGATCGGGTGCCACCAGAGAACCAGCCTGTAGAGCGTGATCTCCCAGAACCTGGCGGAGTTGGTAATGAAGCAGGTGAGTAGCGGTGTGATTGCGCATAATATCGCGCCGGCGTTGCGCATCCACGCAGGCGATAGCCTGATCACCCACTCGAGGGTGACCGCTTATAACCGTGCCGGTGTGAATAATAACGCCGGCAGCTGGTTTGCGCATGTCTTCGATGCGAATCTCCCAGCCCGGCTCTCCATCCAAGGGAGGTGAGTAAATCTTACCAGTATCGGATACCTGTCCACCAGCTTCAACGTAGAAGGGGGTTTTTGGAAGGAGAACTTCAACCTGGTCACCAGGATGGGCTTCATTAATTGGTCGTTCATCTTTAACCAAAGATAAAACCGGGCTCTCTATCTGCAGGTTACCGTAAGGATCGTAAGTAACGCCATCTTGAGCAAGTTTCCCTTGAGCTTGCAGCTCTGATCGCAGTTGGCTATATATGTCCACTTCATCGTCGCCCATCTGGCCAAAAACATCCCCGGCTCCAGAAGCAATGCGGTGCCTTTCCAAAGCCCGGCGGAAAGCATCTTCATCGACACCCAGTCCTTGTTCTTTGGCAATATCGCGTGTGATTTCGAGAGGTAATCCGTAAGTCGCATAAAGGTCGAAGGCTTGCTCGCCAGGAAGGATCTTGGTGCTGCTGCCCGCTAATTGATGCAACTGATCTTCGAGTTTGTTGACGCCAGCTTCTACAGTGCGCTGGAAGCGTTTTTCTTCTCGGGTGATGTTTTCCAAAATGGCAGCCCGGTTACGCCTCAGTTCGGGATAAAAATCACCGTAGATTCTTATAACGGTTTCAGCTACCTTTGCTAAGAATGGCTCCTGCAACCCAATCTTTGTGCCGAAACGAGCTGCCCGCCGGATGATCATGCGAGAGACGTAGTTGCGCCCGGTATTTCCAGGAACGACGCCATCCGCAATCAGAAAAGTGATTGCCCGGGCATGATCGGCGATAACCCGGTATGGGGTAATATTCAGGTTCTTTTCTTCTTGGATGTTACCGGTCAGTCGTTGGATCGTATCTAGTAGTGGGCTGAGCAGGTCTGTCATGTAATTGGAGTCTACCCCTTGTAGCACTGAGACGATGCGGTCCAGACCCATACCGGTGTCAACGTGTTTTGCAGGTAGGGTTACCAGGGTATGGGCATCTTGGCGATTGTATTGGATGAAGACCAGGTTCCAGAGCTCTAGATAACGTGAACACCCCTGGTTAACGCCGCATATGTGTTCGGGGTCATCCTGTCTATTACAATGTTCAGGTCCAATATCGAGATGGATTTCGCTATTTGGTCCGCACGGTCCGGTTTCAGCCATTTCCCAGAAATTTTCCTTACGACCGAAGAAGAGCACATGGGTGGGATCAAAGCCAGACTGTTGGCGCCAGTAATCAGCAGCTTCATCGTCACGCTCGATTTCACCCCTTTCGTCTTCAAAGCAGGTAGCCCACAAATTTTCTTTTGGCAGATTCCAGACATCGGTAAGTAATTCCCATGCCCAGGCAATCGCTTCTTTTTTGTAGTAATCGCCAAACGACCAGTTTCCCAGCATTTCGAAGAAAGTGTGGTGGGTATCGTCGCGACCAACGTCCTCCAGGTCATTATGTTTGCCGGCCACTCGCATGCATTTCTGAGAGTTAGTCGCCCGCACGTAAGGTGGCTTATCGGTACCCAGAAAAATATCTTTGAATTGAACCATGCCAGCATTGGTGAAAAGAAGGGTCTGATCCCCACCAGGCACCAGTGATGAGGAGGGCACAAAGGTATGGCCTCTTTCGAGGAAGAAATTAATAAAAGCCTGGCGAATTTCATTGCCAGATAAAGATGGTAGAGTCATAAACGCTCCGAGAATTATTTAAAAAGCAATTGAAACAAAGGATGGGAATAATTATATTTTACTCGCAATCCCTTGTTGCCTATTGCCCTGAATTATACCAAGGAGGCAAGCTAAGCAAAAAATCTCCCCCTTCAGACAAGCGAGACTCGCTCTAAGGCCAGAAGTTTCGCTTTTGACTCTAATCCACCCCCAGCAGAGTAACCGCCAAGAGAACCATTCGAAGCGATTACGCGGTGGCAAGGAATCACGATCGGGACCGGATTGCGACCAAGAGCCTGGCCGACCGCCCGGGCAGCCTTGGGATTGCCTAATCGCTTGGCAATGTCGGCATATGTGACGATTTGACCATGAGGTATTTTCAAGGTGGTTAATAAGACGCCTTTTTGAAACTCGCTCAATTGGCTGAGGTCGAGGGATATCTCGAAATGGGTACGCTCCCCATTTAAATATTCGTATACCTGCCGTATAACCTTGGCGGTGTATTCGGATGAGCGCATGAGGACTTTTCGGTTATGCTTGTCTATTTGAGCAATGAATTGTTCCTCCGTCACACCGAAGTTCAAAGCTACCAAGCCATGTTTGTTTACCGCCACGAAGACCGTTCCAACCAGAGGATGGGAAAAATCGTCGTAGAAGATTACCTGCTGGATCCATGCCTGGATTGACCGGTGCAGATTGGTTTGCGCTTTAGCGATGTTTTCAGCTGTGGGGCCAGGGCGATAGATAGTATCGAGGGCATGTAATAAGACCGGCAGGTCGCCACTTTGGTTGTTACCTTCCAACCAGGATGTTAAATCAGATTCAGATAAGATTTCGTTCATATTTGAACTCCGGAAATTGAAGGAGTAATTTCTTAAGCGCTTGGTAAACGTGAGCCCGAGCTGTATCACGATTGCACTGCAAGGCATCCGCAATTTCGGTATAACTGAGCCCCTGGTATTTGCGCATCACAAAAGCCGCGCTTTGTTTTTCTGGTAGTGCCTGGACAGCCCGCCAGACGGCTGATAAGAGTTCATTTTGCTCAACCTGGAGTGCGATGGAGGGCTGGGTAGGGAGGGATCTGGGGTCAAGGTCATCCAGCCTGATTTCGGATCGGCCACGCTGTTTCAGATGGGTGTATGCTACGTTTGTGGCGA
>DAOUET010000147.1:0-17336 GCA_034430155.1 Anaerolineales bacterium | reverse complement strand
GTTCAGGGAAACCTGAACGTTGGAAACGACAAGGAACTGATGATTGATGCGATTACACAATGTATGCCGTATATGGGATTCCCAAGGACTTTGAACGCATTAAGTTGCGTGAATGAAAAGAATTGAGACATATTTGAAATACCATCGCGTGATAACATTGACGCAACCGGGAGGGTGAAAAACATCCCGATTGCGTCATTTCAAATATCGCTAAATCTGTGGTTGGATCTGTTTTCGACTTTCATCGACTCAGCGGTTCCTACTCACCGTGGAGTGGGGTCCCACCCTCTCCGCAGCTTTCTTCAAGCTCGCTGTTGTATGTATATCTTTTAGATATTTGCGCATATAGTCGGCCAATATTAGATACTCACGCAGCTGCTTGGATCGTGATGTGTTTTTCTAAGAGAAATCCGTTCGGATTCATTAAAGGAGAAATTTAGGCTTTAAAAGAAATCATCCCCACTGCTCTCCAATAAATCGACGGGGCAGTTCTGCCCCGCAGACCAGGTCTGCGACATCCTCACGCTGTTCAAACCGAATTAAAGACAAGAACCGCTCGACATGCCGGTCAAGCGGTTCAAATAACCTGTTTCTCAGTAGAGTTTGATCCAGAAGATCAAACCCCTGAATCAAAAAAGAGCGCTTCCTCCGCTCTTTTTTGATCATGCCCCCACAGGGATTCGAACCCTGGTTTTAGCCTTGAAAGGGCTACGTCCTGGTCCCCTAGACGATGGGGGCTATACCATGTTGCTGCGGGATTGTACCATCGCTGGTCTGGTTGGGTCAAGCAAATTCTCTTCCCATATGCACGCTGCCATGGTATAATCTTTGCTCGTGCCGCCTTGGGCGGTTTTATATTGTCCGCTATTATGGCACATAATCATCTGGTAGAAAGCAGATCAAAATGGACGAACTCATTCGAGCCGTTGAGGCTCCTGAAAATCCCGATATCCCCACCCTTAAATCCGGTGACATGGTCAGTGTCTTTTTGCGTATCAAAGAGGGCGCCAACGAACGTATCCAGGAGTTCAGAGGTACGGTCATCAGCCTGCGCCGCGGTGGCAATAGTGCTAATTTTACCGTGCGGCGTATCGCCAGCAACGGCATCGGCGTCGAGCGCACCTTTCTGATGCGCTCACCCCGCATCGAAAAGGTGACCGTCCACCGCAGCGCTCACGTACGCCGCGCCAAGCTCTATTTCTTGCGTGAACGCACCGGGAAACGCGCTCGCCTCAAGCAAAAGTTCACCTCTCAATAACCGGACTTAAGCGCTTGAAGCATCCGTCTCGGAGGTCTGGGCAAGCCAGGTTCGCCTTGACCCTCTATAAGACTTCTAAGTACATATCTCCTATAAAAAATCACGGAATTCTGGTTTAATAAGGTGCAGCCTGATTGGTCTGCACCTTATTATGTTTTCCTGCCCGGCATAAGCAGAATCTTCCTAAATAACCATCATAAACGCTCCCGTATGTCTCAACCTCTGATTGGCTTCACCACCTATAGGACCACCAGCCGGGCGGGCTACCCCCAGATGGGCGTCTCTGAGGCCTACATCCAGGCTTTGTCGCAAGCCGGCGCCATCCCCCTCGCCATCCCCTCGGTCCTGCCCGCCGGCTCCCTCCAAGAACTGTTATTTCATCTGGATGGCGTCCTTTTCAGCGGTGGCGGTGATATCGAGCCAACCCGCTACGGCGCCAACAACCTGCCTCAGGTTCATGAAGTCGACCCTGACCGGGACCGGGTAGAATTGCTTATACTGGAGCACGTCATCCAGCAAGAACTCCCCTTCTTTGCGATTTGCCGCGGCATCCAGCTGGTCAACGTCGGTCTGGGAGGTTCGCTCTACGCCGATATCGCGGCCCAGCTGCCTGACGCGCTGAAACATGACTTCTATCCCGGTTGGCCGCGCCATTACCTGGCCCACCCAGTGCAAGTCGAGGAAACCAGCCGCTTGGCTCACATCTTGGGGACCACCGACCTCCAGGTAAACAGCCTGCATCATCAGGCTCTTCGCCGGCTGGCCGCCGGTCTGCGACCTACCGCCCATTCCCCAGACGGCCTGGTGGAGGCGTTGGAGCTGCCCGACCACCCCTTCGGTCTGGCGGTGCAGTGGCATCCTGAATGCCTGATCGATCAAGCGGCTATGTTCGCTCTCTTTGGCGCCTTTGTGCAGGCCGCAAAGGATAGCAAAAAAGCCACTAAAAACCTTTGAAAACTTCGCCCCATGTTTAGCTCACAGACCGTGTTGGCAGATATCGGATTTCCCCCCTCACCATGTGCTCGACCCCTCTTGGGAGGGTGACTGTAATGACCCTGGAGGTTTCAGCCCGGTCGCCTATCGGCGTCTTCGATTCTGGGGTAGGAGGTCTTTCAGTCCTGAGAGCTATTCACCAGGCGCATTCTGCCGAAGATCTCATTTACCTGGCAGATCAAATCCATGTTCCCTACGGCATGCGTCCCCTGGAAGAGGTGCGAGCCTTTGCCGAGAGCATCACCCGTTACCTGTTGGGTCAGGGCGCTAAGATGGTTGTGGTTGCCTGTAATACCGCTTCAGCCGCCGCCCTGCATTACCTGCGAGGTGTATTCCCGGATGTGCCCTTCGTTGGTATGGAACCCGCGGTTAAACCCGCCGCCGAAACCACCCTTAGCGGTGTGGTGGGGGTTCTGGCCACTCCGGCGACTTTCCAGGGAGCTTTGTATGCCTCCGTGGTGGAGCGTTTCGCCAACGGGGTCACCCTTCTGCAGCACACTTGTCCCGGGTTGGTAGAGCAGATCGAAAACAGTCATCTCAGGGCGCCCGAGACCCGCGCTATCCTGGAAGCGGCCTTGCAGCCCATGCTGGCCCAGGGTATCGACACGGTGGTGTTGGGTTGTACCCATTACCCCTTCGTTATCCCTGTAATTCAAGAAATCGTCGGCCCGCAAGTGCGCGTCATCGATCCAGCCCC
The DNA here is from genome assembly GCA_034430155.1 of Anaerolineales bacterium. Taxonomy (GTDB): domain Bacteria; phylum Chloroflexota; class Anaerolineae; order Anaerolineales; family UBA4823; genus DAOUET01. The sequence goes on along the minus strand of DAOUET010000147.1, from coordinate 14,388 downwards.
GGCCATCGCTCGCCAGGTTGGTCGTTTGCTGGAGGCCCGAGGATTACACCACCCCCTCGCCGGGGAACGAGCTATAGGCGAGGTGCAGCCCGCCTCCATACGTTTCACCACCAGTGGTGACCCTCTTCAATTTAAAGAGCTGCTTCCTGATCTTTTGGGATATGGCGGCCAGGTGCAGGGGTTGCGTTGGGTTGGGAGCAAGGTAGAACATACCTGAAAAGAACACGCCCTGGCATAGGCCCTACCTGAACCATTCCTCGTCCAAGGGCTGCCAATCCGGGCTTTGCTCGGCCCGCTCTTTCCAGTTGAGCTTACCGCTCCAGCTGTCGATGGTGATAGCGTAAACGCAGGTACGCTTCAAATCCTTAGTGGCGATCGGCCTGTAATGTTTCCCAGGCTCCATCCCAGGGAAATACTTACTTATAAGGTTATAAAGAGCCCTGCGTTTTTCTCCATCGTCTTGCAGCACGCCTATCTTGCCAAACACTACCACGCTCGCGTATTGGATGCTGAATTCCGACGCCACGTTTGAGGGCAGCGCTTTCCCCATCTCACTCGCCTCAAAGCAAACCCGCTCATGCTGTTCGCTGTTGGCCCGCAATCTTCCGGTGATGTTCGAATGGAAGTAGATTTCATGACGCGCCACATCGTACCAAAACGTCATGGGCGTAATGAAGAGTTGCTCCTCCCAGCGAGTAGCCACGTGCCCGACCTTAGCAACTTGTAGAAACTCGCTGATCCAGTCGTCATCCCGGGCGTACTCTTTTCTCCGGATTTCGTTTAGGGGGCTGCTGTCAAGGCGGTAATTATCCACCATGCATGCTCTTCTCCAAAATAATTTAACCGCAGCGCTCACGTATCCGCGGGTTGTACGTTTAGATCCGCAGCTGTCAAATGGCTGCTTTTAAAGTTCTCAAATATCAGGTCCCGGAAAGTAAACCCCTGGCTCGCTCGCAAGCGTTCAAATAGATCGGTATAGCTTTCTGGGATACGCCTCTCCCAGTTCACCCCTAACTTTTGAGCTACTGCCCGTATGCTTTCAGCATCTGGGCCTTCCAGTTCGCCAAAATCCCCATAGGGCATCTCATCCAGAGATACCAAAACGCCGTCCAGCTCGTATACCGTCCGGTACTTCTCATAGATTAGACTTACCCGGTAACCTAAAGCCTCCAGCAGAGCCCGGGCAGCCTCAAAATCGCTCACGGTAAATTCGATTTCCCTGCGTGAACGCACCCCGCCGATCTCCTCGGCAGGCCCTTTGTAGGTGAGGCGTGCCACCTTGTCCTGGCGCAGGCGTAGAACCTGAAAATTCCGCCTCAGCTCCTTATCAGGGGTATCAAAACGCAGATTTGTCTCAAGGGTGCGCGTCTGGTATAAACATGCCCCCAATGAGTCCAGGCGCGCTTGAAATACTCTTAAATTAGAGAGATAAAGCTTTACCTCCAATTCCTGACCTGCACTTGACATCACGCCCTCCTTTTTACACCTCCTCCAGCCTTATCCGGAAACTCTGCAACCCACTTCAATCACATGGGATCGCACCTTGCCATCAGTCTACACTTAGCAGCGTTTCCCTTTGCTCGACGCTGTCGCCGACTTTAACACGTACCCGCGCCACCGTGCCATTCCGCGGGGATTTAAGCTCGTTTTGCATCTTCATCGATTCAAGGATGACCAGCACTTCACCTATCGAAACCATCTGACCATCCTCTACAGGCACAGAAACCACCAGCCCAGGCATCGGCGATTTAAGATGATATTCTCTATGCTCGCCTAGTCTGCCCCCTATTGAGGTTCGCAACCGCTTCTCGCGTTCATCTTCCACCTGAAAGGAGTAGAGCGCTCCGCGGAGGAGCACTTGCCAACCATCCTCGCTGGGATAGACATTAGCTTCATAAGATCTGCTATTCACCAGTAGGGAGTGCACTGGCTCTCCGCTGACCGACTCGAAGTCCACTTCATAGGTAACCCCATCAACCACCACGTGATGTTCATCCAGGATTTCGATGAGGATTTCGCGGTTTTCGTGAGTGGTGACGTATTTCATCGGTGGAGTCTCTCCCAGCGGCCCATCCATTTCCAATTGCTGGTATCGCGTTCGTTGCGCTGGATAATCTGCGCAGCCCGCTGAGTCTGATAGTGGGCTACCAGCGTTGCTAGAATGGCGGCGATCTCGGTCATGTTTTCTTTGCCCTCTTCAGCCTCTTCCATTGAGAAGCGTTCTTCCACAAAGCGGGTATCATATTGCCCCCCAATAAAGCGGGGCGAATCCATCAAGAGCTGGTGAAAAGGGATATTGGTTCGCACCCCAATGATCTTATATTCTTCCAATGCGCGCCGCATCCGCAAGATCGCCTCACCGCGGGTTTCCCCGCTTACTATCAGTTTTGAAATCAAAGAGTCGTAATAGGGCGATACCTCAAATCCTGGGTAGACGCCGGTGTCCACTCGCACCCCAGGGCCTGTCGGTAGGATCATATGGCTGATAAGACCTGTTGAGGGCAGAAAGTTGTTGTAGGGGTCTTCCGCATTAACCCGGCACTCGATTGCCCAACCACTAAGTTGTATTTCTTCCTGGGTATGGCGCATTTGTCGGCCACGTGCGATGCGGATTTGCTCTTTGACGATGTCCACGCTCGTGACCATCTCGGTAACCGGGTGTTCCACCTGCAGTCGCGTGTTCATCTCCAAGAAATAGAAATTCTTATCTTTGTCAACTAAAAATTCGATAGTACCCGCATTTACATAATCCACCGCTTGGGCAGCCCGGACTGCTACGCTCCCCATTCTCTGGCGCAAATCCTGGTCATCGCCGACGAATGGTGAAGGTGATTCTTCCAACAGCTTTTGATGACGGCGCTGTAGGGAACACTCACGTTCCCCCAGGTGTACCACGTTTCCGGCTGTATCTGCCAGTATCTGAATTTCGATGTGGCGGGCGTCCTCCAGCAGCTTCTCGAGATAAACGTTGCCGTCCCCGAAGGAGGCTTCCGCCTCCCGCCGCGCCGAGTTAAGCAAAGAAGGCATCTCCTCCAGATTTTGCACCTCTCGCATGCCTTTGCCCCCGCCTCCAGCCGTCGCCTTAACCAACAAGGGGAAACCGATTTTTGGAGCCAAGGCCAGCAGCTCTTCATCGCTAAGCGATCCCTCTCCTTCAGTACCCGGCACGACCGGTACCCCACTGGCAGCCACGGTTTTACGCGCTACCGCTTTATCGCCCATCGCCATGATGGAAGATGGTTTTGGTCCAATGAAAGCTAATCCCGCCTCTATGCAGGCCTGGGCGAAATCGGCGCGCTCGGCCAGGAAGCCGTATCCTGGATGGATGGCGCCTGCGCCGCTCTTCTTAGCGATCTCAATTATTTTATCGCCTCTCAGGTACGAGTCACGGGCTGGCGCCGGTCCCAGCAAATACGCTTCGTCGGCGTAGCGCACGTGCAGAGCATGGCGGTCGGCTTCTGAATACACTGCAACAGCTTGCATGCCCAGCTCCCGGCATGCCCTTACAATGCGAACCGCAATTTCACCACGATTTGCGATCAATACCTTATTGAACATGGATAACTCCCGTACATTAGAGAAGTAAAGTATTCAAGAACGCTTTCATTTCTCTTCACCATAGAAACCATATCTTAAGAATTCTATCACCCTACGGTTGAAAATCTCAGGAATTTCTTGGGGAAGCATGTGGCTTGCGTCGGGTGCCAGCCACAACGCTGCTTTGGGAATCCCAGCAGCGATATCTTCAGCATGCTTAGGAGTGGCGTGTTCATCCTCTTTTCCCTGTATGACCAACGTTGGACAGCTGATCTTGCTTAATTGCCCTCGCATATCCCAGGCTAGATTCTCAGGCTTGGTCCATCCCCGGTACCAACCTTGAAACACAGCCTCCCTCTTGTCCCCGTGTAGTCGTTGCAACCCTCTGCGAAAATGAGCACTTTGTTCGTACATGCGACGGACGCTCTCAATGCCTGATATCATCTTGGGTTCCACGTAGATGTGAGCCGCTGCAGTCACCAAGCAAGTCACTCGTTCCGAAAAACCCCCGGAAAAATACAAAGCAATCGTACCTCCGTCACTATGGCCCACCAGCGCGGGCCGTTCTACGTTCAAGTCGCCTAGGAGCTCGTCAAGATCCTGCAGGTCTTCTTTAAAAAATGGCATCGAAAGGGCCTGGCGTGGGTTAGATTGGCCATATCCCCACCGGTCGTAGGCGATCACATGGTAGCCAGCTTTCACCAATGGTAAAGTCTGGTCCTTCCATGAATTTATTGATCCCAGGCCATGATGAAGCAGAACAACCGGCGGCCCAGATTCGGGACCATACCTTTCAACATACAGCTGATGACCATTTATAAACCGCAGCCCAGAGGCTGCAGCCACCAGACCGGTCTTCCGGGGGAATTTACTATCCGGTTGCATCGGATGAATAATCCACTCAAAGGGGGATGCATCCGTGTTTCTTGGCGGGATTGGCATCCCGCTTGTTCGATAGCATTTCCAGGGCATTGATCAATCGCGGCCGCGTCTCCCGCGGCTCGATCACGTCATCGATATATCCACGCGAAGCGGCGATGTACGGGTTGGCAAACTTTTCCCGGTAGTCCTCTACCAATTCGGTCTTACGTTTATCAGAATCTTCAGCCTCTGCCAGCTCTTTGCGGAAAATGATATTAACCGCCCCATCTGGCCCCATCACGGCGATCTCAGCCGTGGGCCAGGCGAGATTGACATCGCCACGAATGTGCTTGCTGCTCATCACGTCATAAGCGCCACCATATGCCTTGCGAGTGACTATAGTCAATTTTGGAACAGTGGCTTCACAATAAGCATACAGCAATTTAGCGCCATGGCGGATGATGCCTCCGTGCTCCTGGCCGGTTCCCGGTAGAAAACCTGGCACATCCACAAATGTGATGATCGGGATATTGAAGGCATCACAAAAACGCACGAAGCGGGCAGCTTTATCGGATGAGTTGATATCCAACACGCCAGCCAACACCGCTGGTTGGTTAGCAACGATGCCCACACTATGACCCCCCAGCCGGGCGAAACCCACCACCATATTTTGGCTGTAGTTCTCATGGATCTCAAAGAATTGTCCGCTGTCTACCACGCCCCGGATGGCATCTTTAATATCGTAAGGTTTACTCGGATCATCTGGCACCAGGGTGTCCAGAGACTCGTCCATGCGCAACGGATCATCCCCGTTGAGGATAAAAGGAGCATCCTCTAGGTTGTTTTGTGGCAGGTAGGAAAGCAATTTTCGGATCAGGTATAAAGCATCTGCCTCGGTGTCGGCGGCCACATGGCACACCCCAGAGACTTCAGAATGCACACTTGCCCCGCCCAACTCCTCAAAAGAGACCTCCTCATGAGTGACAGTTTTGACCACCTCCGGCCCGGTGACAAACATGTAGGAGGAATTGCGCACCATGAAGATGAAATCGGTTAGCGCCGGGGAATAGACTGCGCCTCCAGCACATGGTCCCATAATCGCACTGATTTGGGGGATTACACCAGAAGCCAGCGTATTGCGTAAAAAGATGTCGGCATACCCACCCAGGGAGATAACGCCCTCCTGGATGCGTGCACCTCCGGAATCGTTTAACCCGATGATGGGTGCGCCGGTTTTCAAAGCCATATCCATAATTTTACAAATCTTTTCAGCGTGCACTTCACCTAAACTGCCGCCAAAAACGGTGAAATCCTGGGAGAAAACATACGCCAGGCGACCATCAATGGTGCCCCAGCCAGTGACAACACTGTCTCCCAGGTACTTTCGTTGATCTAAACCAAAATCATGTGTTCGGTGCTCCACAAAAGCGTCAACTTCCCGGAAGGAGCCTTTATCAAGCAGCAAATCGATCCGTTCACGCGCGGTCAACCGCCCCCGCCCATGTTGAACCTCGATTCGTTCAGAGCCACCTCCCTGGCGGCTCAGGGCTTTCATCTTTCGTAATTGTTGAATTTTAGGATTATCAGACATGCCCTTCTCCAAAAAAGGTCCTAACTTTCGGTCGGGATAATATCCAAAAACATATCGTTATGAGGATGATTATCCCAGCAGCCGTAAAAGGCCAATTGACAAAATCTTCGCTGGCGTTTGCCAGCAGTAAACGGTTAAGCCAATAATAAAGGGTAAACGCCAGTACTGCAATGCGAGTTGCTCTCGGTGTTCCAGGACGGCCACGCCATAATCCCCATACTAAGAGCAAGCCGGCTAGAGTCCAAAACAATCCAGTTATCGCCAAATACACTGGTGATACGTCTGGCAAGCCAGAAAGAAAATCCCACAGCTGCAGCGTTTGGACAAACCGGATCAAATAAATACCCGTGATTATTAACACCATAATTGCCAGCAGCGTTACGGAAAAAGGTCGCCTGGTTCTGTTCGCAGGATTCCTTTGATTTTGGTCAATCGACATCACCGATGATGCTCGTCTATCCAGAAGCCGCCTTCAGTCCTAGCTTCAATAATTCTCTAAAAAAACCATCTAGATGGAAATATTTTTAATAGAGCTTTATTCAGGGACCAACGTGATTTTCCCCATCTGCTCACCTTGTTGTAGCCGCTTTTCAGCTGCACCAGCTTCTGAAAGGGCATACGTGCGATCCAGCACTGGATTAAATTTACCAGCAAACAGGAGATCCATAACCGTTTTATATTCATTCCGTGTACCCGTAGTGGAGCCGATCAATGAAAGATGTTTGCCGAATATATAACGATTGTCTATCTCCACTTTAGGTCCGCCACTGTTGCCCACTGTCAAGATGCGTCCACCCTTCCGAGCGGCTCGAAAGCTCAAAGGAAACGATCTGCCAACATTGTCAACCACGATGTCCACACCGCGTTTGTCCGTGAGGTAGTATACGGTTTTCGACCAATTTTCCTCCTTAGAACGATCGATCAGGTAGTCTGCTCCTAAAGATTCCGCCAAAGTCAGCTTGGCGGGGGTCGAACCAACCACATAGACCGTCGCTCCTGCCAATTTAGCGATCTCGATACTGGCAGTATTTACCCCTCCGGAAGCTCCCACCACCAACAAATGCTCACCGGCGTGCAAATGTCCCCGCGTGATCAATGAGTGCCAGGCAGTGTGGTACACCATCGATGCCGCAGCCGCCACCCGGTCATCGAAACCATCTGGGATGGAATAGAGGTTGCGGGCGGGCACCACCACGAACTCGGCAAACGTGCCCCGCCGGTGTTCTCCTAAAAGCTCCCAATTTTGGCATTGGTTGTCCTTTCCTGCCAGACAGAATTCGCACTTCCCACAGCTGAAATTGGGGTTGATAACCACCCGGTCCCCCACCTTCCAGTCACTTACCTGCGCCCCCAGGGCAGCGATTTCGCCAGCACCGTCCGCCCCGATGATATGCGGGTATTCCAATTTGATTCCCGGCCACCCTTCTAGCACCCACAGATCTAAACCGTTTATTGCCGCGGCCTTAAGCTGCACCAATACCTCTTCTGGTCCGGGCTCTGGTGTTGGAAAATCACCATATTCTAATATCTCTGGTCCCCCATGTTTATAGAAAAGAACGGCCTTCATTTATTCATCTCCAATGAAATTACTGAGTCTGGTTAAACCAGTGCAAGCTCAGCTCCCACAGATGGACGTGCGCTGGTTCACTATCATTGAGGTTCTCTATCTCGATCTCCAGGTGATTTGTTGAGATCGATTCACCGAAGTTAATTGTCATTTGTCGAGGTTTAGGTGAATTGCTAGCCTCGTCCGTATATACCAAATTTCCAGAATTGGCACTCCCTTCAATTCGCACCGTCAAGCGCGTAGGCGTGCCCCCTACCAACGCAGTGAGCCCATCGATTTGGCGCACCTCTGGCAGATCCAGCACCAGGGTAAGGGGGTTGGCTTCAAGCGTGCGAATCAAGGTATTTACGTCAAGGTCAAAGGCTTCCTGGATTTCCCCCATATCCAGATAAGGATATTTCACCGCCACAACCTGCCCGTCCAAATTGATTTCTCCCGCAAGCGGTTGCCGCCTGGCCTGGCGTTCGGCTGAAAAGATTTCATCGATGTTGTCCACGTAGCGCATTCGCACAAAGTAAAATCCCGGCCGACCATCCGGATAAGGCAAAGTCTTTTCCAACCGGATATCAGTCAATTTTTCACTGGCGAGCGCCTCTTGGTACTCATCCGGGATCATAATCAAGAGCATGCTCTCATCTAAAGGCAAGCGTTGGAAGAGGTATCCTTCAATGCTGCCCATTTTGATTGGTAACGGTTCGGGCAAGAAAAAGCGCGCTACAAGGTCAGTCCCATTTGCCCACGCTGGGGAGAGCACGATGTGGGTATCAGGCGACTCTTTCAGATATTTTTTGATTTCAGCAAAAACCGGTCTGGCGCCATATTGCAATCCTCCCAGTCCGTAATCATGGTACCAGGTAGGTCCATTGATCAGAGCATCCCGCAGCATTCCGAAATTAATCAAACTCAGGATTAAGAACAAGCTCAGTGCCATTAGTCTCGACGGCGCGCCTCTTTTAGCCAGCCATTCTAAACTGGCAGAAACACCAATTGCTGTGAGCAATGTCGCCGGGATGATGAAGAACAGAACCCTGGTTACGCCGATCTCCACCAGTGCCGCCCCGCTTGGTGCGGCCAATAACGCAATCAGAAGTACCCGTTGAGCGGAGCTGCGAATATTTTTGAGCGCCAGGAACAGACCAAGGCAAGCAAAGGGAAAAGCTACGAATAAGATATGTCCATATCCTTTCATGATATGGCGGATAAGATCATGATCATTGGCTACAAACCAATAACCGGGACTCAGACCAAAGCCATACTCCGTCAAGTACTGGCGTATCTTCTCGGAAAATGGTATCGGCTGCATCCAATAAGAGTGTAAAACCTGCAGGTGAGCCAGGCCTTCCTGGGGCTGAGTAATCTGAAAGCGCACATAGGGTAGCGCCAGCAAGATCAATAGACCCAGCCCTCGCCATGCAAAGGGTCGATGTTGCCAATGGTAACGCCAGTCGGAAATTAACAGCAAGATGCCCGTCAGTACCACCACCAGTTGGGCTGGGCTGTAGGTATAAAATGCCAGCGCTCCCAAAACCATCGCCGCGTACAAGTAGCTCGGTGAGCGGTAGCGATATAACAAGTAAAGATAAAGAAATCCTGCGTAGAAAGCAGTCGCTTCGACGGCCTCAAAAGCCGTGCGAGAATGTAGAAACCAGGCGGGTGTGATCGACAGAAATAGCACACCACTCCACCAGTAATGGATCTTGAACACATCCCGTAGCATCAATGCAATCGAAACGGCTGCGACTAAAGTCAGGAGAACCGAAACAACTCTCGTCACAAACACCGATTTACCCGCTAAGATATAAGGAATTATTTGCAGGTAAACGCTCAGGCTGAGATTGTATTGATTTCCATTCTTTAAATAAGTGGGGAGAAAGACGCCTTCTTCATTTTTAAAGCCGTCTCTGACCAGGTCTGCAGCCAGCACTGATTGGACTGCCTCATCCGTAAAGAAGTAAACCGGATAATCTACCAAACCAACCAACCGGGTTGACAGATAAACCAATAAAGCCAGGCCGAAGAGCGTATTAGCCAGGGTGTAGGGCCAGGCTAGCAACCCTGACCATATTCGAGAGACAATTCCACCTGGAGGCTTTACGTCTTCCACCATCAACCCTGGCGCACCTCCTTCGCGCGGTTGGTTATTCTTATCAGGCAGATGGGCGGGTATGCTGATCGAGATTGGTTCCCCCTCAGATATGATCGTCTGGCTAAATATGGCATCCCCTCCCCCTTCTGCTTCTGTCCCATCCAAACCAGGTAAAATCTCTATCGTAAAGCGGAGGCGCGTTCCTTTTGCCAAATCCATTGAGATATCGATGTGAGACCTGGCGCCCGCTTGGATATAGTCGTCTTTTAGTTCGGTTATTTCCTCTTGCGACGGAGCTTCCTCAGGCTGGTTATTTCGGGAGGGAACTGTACTCTTTGGGACGGGGGATGGTACCGCCTCGTCTTGATCGTGAGATGCCTGTTCGCCCTTCATTGCCATGGGTTTTACCACAAGGCTACAGATATTTAAATCGCTCGAGCTCGCCCTAGCGCGCTGATCGACTTGGCTACCGTAAGCCAGTCTCCAACCGCGCGATCACCATCCGCTGGATTTCGCTGGTACCCTCGTATATTTCGGTGATCTTAGCATCACGGAAATAGCGTTCGATGGGTAGTTCTTTGGAATACCCCATACCTCCATGAATCTGTACTGCGGCGTGAGTCACAAACATCGCAGTTTCGGAAGCAAATAACTTCGCCATCGAAGCCTCCAGGGTGAATCGCTCCCCAGTTTTTTTTGATCGCTCTTTTGCGATGGCTGCTTGATAAATTAAGAGGCGCGCGGCTTCAATACGCGTTTTCATGTCTGCCAGGGTAAAAGAAATTCCCTGGAACTCGCCAATTTTTTGGCCGAAAGCCTCCCGCTCTTTAGCGTAATTAACGCTGGCTTGGTAGGCTGCTTCCGCAAGGCCCAATGCTTGAGAAGCTATTCCGATCCGTCCGGCGTCTAATACTGTCATAGCGATTTTAAAACCATCGCCCTCTTCTCCCAAGCGATTCTCAAATGGGAGATGGTAATTCTCAAACAATATTTCGCTGGTCGCGGATGCCCGGATGCCTAATTTGGGCTCTTTCTTGCCACGCACAAATCCGGGTTTATCCGCCTCGATAATGAAAGCTGTGATGCCATGATGTTGCTTTTCCGGTTCGGTCATGGTAAAAAGCACAATATATTTCGCCACTGGAGCGCTCGTAACCCACGATTTGCGTCCGTTGATGAGATAGTAGTTGCCATCCCGTACAGCTCGGCTGCGCATTGTGCCTGCATCCGATCCAGACATCGGCTCGGTGAGTGAATAAGCCCCGACCGCCTGCCCTGAGGCGACCGCTCGCAGGTATTTCTGCTTCTGTGCTTCTGTGCCGAATTGCATCAGCCCATAACAAAACAGAGAATTATTTACCGACATGATCGTGCCATGGGAGGCGTCCGCTTTAGAGATCTCCTCCAGCGCCAGGACATAAGCCAGCGTGTCCATCCCTGCCCCGCCGTATTCTTCCGGCACTTCGATTCCCATAAAGCCCATTTCGCCCATCTTCTTGATGGTTTCCTTGGGGAATTCGCCGGTTTCATCAAACTCCGCTGCGATCGGAGCAATCTCATTCTGGGCAAAATCTCGGGCAGCCTGGCGGATCATTTCGTGTTCTTCAGTCAGGTTAAACAATCCATTGCTGGCCATGTATGCCTCCCTAAAGGGCTATATTTAACGCCGTCATTATAGCATGGCTGCTTAAAGGCTGTCCGGGTGAATACCTGGTTCAGAAGAATTAATGAGATAATAAATCTGATTTCCAAGCCAGAACTTTATTGAGATATACTACCCGGATAAATGAGATAGCCGATGCCCCCTGAAAAAATCCCTCAAGAAATCACCCCTGAGCTCTTTAATCACCTGGTTAATTTAGCAGCGCTAGATTTATCCCCAGAAGAATCCGAATACATTCGCCGGGAATTGAACAACCAGCTGAAAGCCATTCATGATTTAGAAGCTATCCCCTTGGATCCAGAAACGCCCATTACTTCCCATGGGGTGCCTTATAGTTCCGAGATCACGCCAGCTATCCGACCCGACGAATGGTTGCCATATAGCCATCCGGAAGAAATAATATCTCAGGCGCCTGTAATCGAAGATGGCTATATCGTAGTTCCCGATATCCCCCACACAGAACTAGAATAAAGCCTCCATGCAGGAGTCAATACTACAAAATGCGTTCAAATGAAATAGCAAGGATTTCAAAGATTTTAAGCTACAAAACCTTTTTAAGTGATTTATGGAAATAACTGATTTACCTGCCCACCAATTGACCAAACTGATCCGGAGCCGTGAAATATCTGCTGAAGAGGTTCTGGATGCCAGCTTGGCGCGCATCGCAGCAATAGATGGGCGCGCTGGAATGCTGACTGGTGGCAATCTGGAGCCCGAGGAGATTCAAAAAATTCATGCTTTTATCACCCCCACCCCTCAACGTGCCCGGGCGCAGGCTCAAGAGGTCGATCGCAAACTGGCCTCGGGAGAGGATCCCGGCCCATTGGCAGGTATACCTTTCACAGTCAAGGATATCTTTTGCGTTCACGGCACCCCATCTACCGCTGGTTCACGCATTTTAGCCAACTTCGTGGCTCCCTATACTGCCACACCTGCCGCTCGCATGGAAGCCGCGGGGGGCGTGATGCTCGGTAAAGTGAACCTGGATGAGTTCACTTACGGCTCTTCTAATGAGTCTTCAGCCTTCCAGCCTTCGCCACGCAATCCCTGGGACACAGGCCGAGTGCCCGGCGGTTCTTCGGGTGGCAGCGCTGCCGCAGTTGCCGCGGGTGAAAGCGCCCTCTCTCTTGGAACGGACACCGCCGGTTCTATCCGCCAGCCAGCTGCTTTTTGTGGTGTAGTTGGCCTAAAACCCACCTATGGGCGCGTCTCTCGCTATGGACTGATCGCCTTTGGTTCCTCCTTGGATTGCCCTGGGCCCCTGGCACGCACTGTCACGGATGCAGCCTTGGCGCTCAAAGTGATCGCTGGTCCAGACCGGCACGATGCCACTGCCGCGAATGTCCTCGTCAGCGATTATGCCACCCAACTCGAAGAAGGGGTTCGTGGCATGCGCATCGGTCTTTCCCCAGACTATTTCCGTGTTACTTATTTCGATGGTGAAAGTGGTCAACTGCACCAGGAACCAATCTCTCCCGAGATTGAATCGGCGGTCTTGAGTGTTGCTGGATACCTGGCTGAGTTGGGCGCGGATATCGTCGAGGGAGTGCCCATGCCACACACCCGCTACGGCATCCCGGTCTATTTCGTGATCTCTCGCGTGGAAGCCTCCTCTAATCTGCATCGTTATGATGGCGTAAAATATGGATATCGCACTCCCGATCCTGTACAAGAGCTATCTGAAATGTACCGCAAAACTCGTGACCAGGGCTTTGGCCTGCAGCCCAAGCTGCGCATCCTGATGGGTATGTATGTCAGTGCCGCCCAGTATAGCGAGCAGTATTATGCTCGCGCCTTGCGCGTGCGTACCCTTATTCGTCAGGATTTCGAGCAGGCTTTCGACCCCCTTGGTCCTCATCGCTTAGCTGCGCTGCTCACCCCCACGACCCCGACCACCGCTTTCCCTATGGGAGCAGTCTACGGTGATTCCGTGCTTATGCAATACGCTGACCAATTGACTGTACCCGCCAACCACGCTGGGGTGCCTGGCCTTTCGATCCCTGCTGGATTCGACACGCAAGGTTTGCCCATTGGTGCCCAGCTGCTTGGACCCGACTTCTCCGAGGCCACCTTGCTGCGCATCGGTCGTACCTACGAGATTGCCACCGAATCACACGATTGGAGAAAACTTCGCCCTGCGATCCTCCAGTAATCATTAATAAAGCCCTATGCCCAAATACGAAGCCATTATCGGCCTAGAAACCCACATCCAACTGAATACCATCACGAAGATATTCTGCGCCTGTAAAGCCGATTCGTGGGAGGATCCTCCCAACACCAACATCTGCCCGGTCTGCACTGGCTTGCCTGGGGTATTGCCGGTACTGAATAAGGCTGTCGTACAGAAGGCCGTGCTGCTGGCTGCAGCCATGCACGCCGAGGTACAACCGCTTTCCTATTTCGACCGCAAGAATTACTTCTACCCGGACTTGCCAAAAGGCTACCAGATTTCCCAATATGATATGCCTTTGGCGCGCCGCGGTTATCTTGATCTGCCCATGTCAGCAGGCTACATCCGCCGGATCAACATCCAAAAGTTGCACATCGAAGAAGATGCTGGTAAGACCAAGAATATGGATGGCCTCCGCCTCATCGATTTCAACCGTTGTGGCGTACCCTTGATAGAGATGGTAACTGCCCCGGACCTGCGATCTTCCGATGAAGCCGCGCAATATATTATCCGCTTGCGCCAGCTACTGCGTTGGCTGGATGTCTCCGAAGCCAATATGGAAAAGGGCCACCTGCGTATCGACGCCAACGTATCTATTCGCCACTCTGGGACAGATCACTTCAACCCCAAAACCGAGATCAAGAACGTGAACTCCATCGTCGCCGTACGGGATGCCATCCAGACCGAGATCGAGCGTCAGATTCGCGAAGTAGACGCTGGTAACCGCATCGAAGCCTGGACCCTGGAATGGGATGAGGACTCCGCCAAATTAAACTTGATGCGCACCAAAGAGACCGAAGCCGATTACCGCTACTTCCGGGAACCAGATTTGCTTCCCATCCAAATCGACGCTGCCTGGCAAGATGCCATCCTGGCTGAGTTGCCAGAACTACCCCTCGATCGTCGGGCGCGC
>DAOUET010000146.1:0-2834 GCA_034430155.1 Anaerolineales bacterium | reverse complement strand
CAGTTCAGGGGAAAATCGGGGGTGTTTGAGCGGGCGATGCCCAAACGCCCCCATCCTCCCACCAACTGCGTAAGTCCTAAAAGCATTAAAACCACGAGCAAGGGAGCGTAACAACTATGTCGACCTTTTTCATTTTTTCCGGCAAATTCGCCGGTACAGGTCTTTGGTCTAGCCTGGCTGCAGGGTTCTTTCAGTCCAACAACCAGAACGGGGCTATTTCGGATTTCACCATCCTTTTGATCGTTCTGGCGGTGGTGCTGGGGGTGTGGGGCCTGTTCTCCTGGTATGCCAAACAACCACTCGAATACCCCTTTGAAGGACATGACCTGGAAGCGCATGAGATTGTAGAGCAAGTTAGCGCGGCGGCGCGCGATAAATTAGAGCTCATTGAAGGAATTGGCCCAAAGATCGCCAGCATCTTCCACTCAGCTGGTATCACCACATTCAGCCAGCTGGCAGAGATGGAAGTGAAGCACCTGGAACAGATCCTCAAAGAGGCCGGCATCCGTCTGGGCGACCCTACCACCTGGCCTGAACAGGCCAAACTGGCAGCCTTGGGTGACTGGCATGCCTTGGAAGCGCTGCAATCAACTTTAAAAGGCGGACGGAGAACTTAAATAAAAATCTATGAAAATCCACCACAGCCAATCTTTTAGCACTTACAGCATCGTAGCACGAGACCCTCAAACCGGTTTTGAAAGATGATCCACGCCGGGCTTACTGGATTGAACTTATCCAGCGCATTCAAGCATGCGGCATCATCGAGCGGCCGGGTGCCGCTGAAGAACTGATCAGCCATATCGATAAGTGAGGAACCCATGCAAGAATACATGCTCCCCTGGACAGTTGCAGTACTACGTACTATGCCTGAACGGTGGGTAAATCTGGTTCAAAAGTTGCCAGAGGAGCTGCTGCGCATGCAGCCAGCTCAAGGAGAGTGGTCAGCTCTGGAATGCCTGATACACCTGATCGACACCGAACGCCAGGTATTTCCTGTGCGGATGCGATGTTTTCTGGAAGGTCGTGATTTTCCTGGCTTTGACCCTGATAGTCAGGGGAACTTACCCAGTGTCGAGCAACTCCCCAAGGATTTAGCGCGAGAGTTCGCCGGTTTACGTGAAGAGAGCTTGGTGCTTTTAGAGAAATTAACCCCGTTTGATCTGGAGAGGCAAGCTCGCCACGGAGAGTTAGGAACCGTTACCCTAAGCCAGATGGTCCACGAGTGGGCTGCTCATGATTTGATGCATACCGTTCAAGCTGAGCGTGCCATGATGCAACCATTCATAGATCGCTGCGGTCCCTGGCAGCCTTACTTTGCCGAACACCGTGTGGCCAAGTCAGCTGGACAGGCAAAGTAAGCAGAGAATATAGCAATTAGTTCATTGGCAAAGAACAAAAGGGCTTGTAAGGCGATTACCTCCGGTGATCCTTTACTCCTGAAAATAAACCTA
Organism: Anaerolineales bacterium; assembly: GCA_034430155.1. Taxonomy (GTDB): domain Bacteria; phylum Chloroflexota; class Anaerolineae; order Anaerolineales; family UBA4823; genus DAOUET01. The sequence goes on along the minus strand of DAOUET010000146.1, from coordinate 1,383 downwards.
TAAATACCTTGTCCATATCTGTTAGACCACTGATTGTGCAGCCTGGGAAAAGAGTACGGTGTTGCTGAGGCGTGGGCTGCACACCCCTGGAGGCGACTACAGCGATCTAGAGGCCTTGTATGCATTGCGATTATGCGGTAGAGTGTAAACAATAAGCCGGTATTTAGACAGATAAATCATATAGAGTCATAACTTGATGAAATATCAGAAAGCAGGGCTAAGACCATGAAGCAAGGTGAAGGCAATTTTGATGGCAGCGGTGGATTGAAACTTTATGCTCGATGGTGGCTGCCGGAAGGAGATCCACGAGCAAGTCTGGGGATCGTGCACGGATTCGGAGAGTACTGCGATCGCTATACGAACCTGGTAGAGGGGCTGGTGCCAGATGGCCTGGCATTGTTCGGCTTTGACCTGCGGGGCCACGGGCGCTCACCAGGCCAGCGAGGCCATATTAACTCCTGGGAGGAGTATCGCCTTGATGCAGGTCATTTCCTCGAAATGATCGAGGAAAAACAACCCGGCAAGCCGCTTTTCCTTTACGGCCACAGCATGGGAGCCTTGGTGGCGCTGGATTACATCATGCGTAACCCTGGGGATTTGGCGGGGGCGATCATCAGCGGGGCGCCTATAAAGCCAGTGGGAGTGGCCAAGCCGTACCTGGTGATCATCGCGAAACTGCTCTCACGGGTGTGGCCGAGCTTCCCGCTTGACCTGGGGTTGGAAAAAGCTGCTTTGTCGCGGGATCCACTGGTTGTCAAGGCGTATGAGGAAAACCCATTGGTACACGGCCAAGCTTCAGCACGCTGGGGGACAGAATCTTTGGAAACCATAGCCTGGATACGCGCAAACCCCACGCGGGTGAATCTGCCAATATTGATGATTCACGGCGGGGCAGACCGTATCAACGACCCGCAGGGGACCAGCGAATTCTTCGAAGGCATCACCTTTCCGGACAAGCAATTGAAGATTTATGCGGGTAGCTATCACGAACCCCACAATGACCTAGAGCATGTCAAGGTAGTGGAGGATATGGCTCAATGGATCGATAAGCATTTGTGAAGCAGCCCATTTGGCTTCAGGCGCCAGTACGCCATTAACCTATTTACATGGATTTTCCGAAGCAGCCTTCGGAGTGGTGGTCGGAAGCGTGATTGGTGCTGTCCTAGGTTTATTCCACTAATATCGAAAAAGATTGGGCTATAACCTGTTACTCTAAACTTAGTTGAGTAGAAGGGGAAACACCAGATTCGTCAGGGATCAGCAACCCAAGCCGATTTGAAAGTAACTTCCACCTGGATTAGTGAAAAGAGAAATAAGCATGCAGACCAATAAAGAATCGCAAATAACCATCCACGTTCCCCTCTACGGTAACAAACTTTTAGG
>DAOUET010000145.1:0-75077 GCA_034430155.1 Anaerolineales bacterium | reverse complement strand
CCTGAATTGCTCGATTAAAACGATCGTAACATGGACTCTTCGCTTCCTGAGGCGGCTCATAGTGACAGCAATGTCGCAAATTGTCCGACTTTGTTTTGGTTGCTCCATAAGCAAGTCTAAAATTGGAGAGTAAGAAGAAGCTTTAAATAAGGAAGGCAATCAATGAACAACAATTCGTTGTGGAAGATTCAATCATTTGGCCAGAGTATCTGGCTGGACTATATTCGCAGGGGAATTCTAAAATCTGGTGAACTACAGAGGTTGATTGATGAGGATGGCTTAAATGGGGTTACGGTCAACCCATCCATTCTGGAAAAAGCCATCGATGGCAGCCATGATTACGAAAAAGCTGTGCATGCCCTGTCTCTTGAGGATAAGGAACCAGCCGAAATCTATGAAATCCTGGCGGTCGAAGATGTTCAGGAGGCTGCCGGTCTTTTCCTGCCCCTTTACCGGCGCTCACAAGGTGACCATGGATTTGTCAGCCTGGAGGTGTCTCCTTATCTGGCTCATGATAGTTCTGGTACCTTAGAAGAAGCTCGCCGGTTTTGGAATGAACTGGAGTGTCCGAATGTGATGATCAAAGTACCGGCAACTGAGGAAGGGCTGCAGGTCATCGAACAGCTTACCAGTGAGGGCATTAACGTTAACGTTACCTTGCTTTTTGGATTGTCTCGTTATCGAAAGGTGGCTGAAGCTTATATCCAAGGCCTTGAAACCCGCCTTGCGAAGGGTGAACCAGTTGATCACATTGCTTCTGTGGCCAGTTTCTTCCTGAGCCGTATCGATGTACTGGTCGACCCGATTCTGGAAAAAATAATGGCTGAAGGTGGTCGCAATGGCGAAATTGCCACACGCTTGCATGGACAGGTGGCAATCGCCAGCGCCAAAGCAGCCTTTCAGATCTACAAGGAATTATTCGAGAGTGAACGCTTTCGCGAATTGATAGCGCATGGCGCTCGACCACAGCGCTTGCTTTGGGCCAGTACCAGCACGAAAAATCCAGCTTATAGCGATGTGAAATATGTGGAGAATTTAATCGGTCCCGAGACGGTCAACACCTTACCACTCGAAACGTTAAATGCATACCGAGACCATGGCAATCCATCTCGGACCTTGGAGTTGGCTATCTCTGAGGCGGATGGAGTGCTCCAGGGTCTGGAACAGGTGGGCATTGATATCGATGATGTAAGCCAGCAGTTAGAAAATCAAGGGGTGGATAAATTCATCGCTTCCTATGACAAAGTCGTGGTGACATTGGAGAAAAAACGCGATCTCATCCTTGAAGAGCTGATTGACCGGCAGGTGGTCCATTTAGGAAAATATAAAACTGAAGTTCAACAAACCATCGCTAACCTGGAAGAAGCAAGGTTTAGCGCCCGTCTGTGGCGTAAAGATGCCAGTTTGTGGAAAGACGACCAAAAAGAACAAGAGGTCATCCGTAATGCCCTGGGATGGTTGCATGTTGCAGAAAAGATGGAAGAGAACCTTCCCGATTTGCTGCAATTCGCTAAGGAGGTGAAAGCAGCGGGAATTCAGCATGTAGTGCACCTGGGTATGGGGGGCAGCAGCCTGGCGCCGTTGGTATTCGAAAAGAACTTAGCGCCAGGAGAAAATGGCTTGCCATTGACCGTTTTGGACACCAATGACCCCGCCTCGATTTTACGAGTTGAACGGCAAATCCCCATGGATGATACCCTTTTCATCGTTGCCAGTAAGTCAGGCTCGACCGCAGAAACTCGTGCTCTGGGTGACTATTTCTACCATTGGGTTTCTACCCATAAAATGCCTCCCACCGGGGAGAATTTTGTCGCTATCACAGATCCCAGCACATCATTAGAGGCCCTGGCTAAAGAAAACGGATTCCGCAGGATCTTTTTAAACTACTCGGATATTGGAGGGCGTTATTCAGCGCTCTCCTACTTCGGATTGGTACCCGCTGTCCTGATGGGCGTGGACGTTCCCGAATTACTGGGGCGTGCTCTGCGGATGGTGCACGCCTGCGCCTCTTGCGTGCCGGTACATGAAAACCCTGGCGTCATGCTGGGGGCTGCCATGGGAGAGCTTGCCAGACAAGGGGTAAATAAAGTGACTTTTCTCATGCCGGAGTCAATCGCCACTTTTGGTATGTGGTTGGAGCAACTGCTGGCCGAGAGCACTGGTAAGGAGGGTACTGGCCTGTTACCAGTGGTAGGTGAAACAATTGGGAAACCCAGCGTATATGGAAAGGACCGCTTCTTTATACATTTTCATCTAAAAGGGGAGCGTGATGAGTATCTTGAAAGCGCGGTGGAAGCACTTCGCAAAGCTGGTCACCCTGTCGCCACTATCACTATGGATGATCTCATGGATTTAGGGGATGAGTTCTTCCGTTGGGAGATCGCCACTGCCGCTGCCGGTTCTGTATTGGGCATAAACGCCTTCGATCAGCCAAATGTCCAGGAAAGTAAGGATAACACCAATCGGTTGCTCCAGACAGTGCGCCAGGAAGGGCATTTGCCAGAGGGTAAGCCTGATCTCATCGAAAAACCTCTGAGCCTCTTTGCTGAAAAGGTGGCCTCCACCGCGACGGAAACATTGGCTGAATTCCTGAAGCAGGCCAAGCCCGGAGACTATCTGGCTTTAATGGCTTATCTAACCGAAAACCCTGAAACGGATCAGTTACTCCAGAAAATTCGCATGGGTGTGCGCGACAGCTTGCACCTGGCAACTACGCTGGGTTACGGGCCACGCTTTCTGCACTCTACCGGCCAATATCACAAAGGCGGGCCAAACAATGGCTTATTTTTACAATTGACCGCGGATGATGAGGCTGACCCCGAGGTACGGGATGAACCTTACACATTTGGTGTCTTCAAACGCGCCGAGGCTTTAGGTGACCTGGAAGCCTTGCGTAAACACGGACGCCGGGTAATCCGGGTCCACCTGGGATCAGATGCCATGGATGGTTTGATGGCTCTGCAAGAAGCTATTGAGAAAGCTCTTGAATGATAATCGTGACTAAGGTCTTCAGGGTATTAACCCCTGTTCTACTCTTAGGGGGGAGGGTGCTCTCGGCTTGTTCCGGCAGCGTGGCTGGCATCACGCCTACCCTACCAGTGACCAGCCAGGTAACTGCCTCCCCTACGGAAGCCTTGAGCATGGAACCACAGGCGGCACAACGCGCTCAGCAGGCTCTGGCTACGGTGCTCAAGATAGTACCTTCGGATATATCCATCAACAGCGTTGATAAAATCACCTGGAAGGATGCCTGTATGGGGGTCCGTATTCAAGGACAGGTTTGTGCTCAACAGGTTGTAACCGGCTATAAAATCCTACTGGGTGCCAATGGGCAGTCCTATGAATATCACACCAACCAGGATGGCAGCACCTTGGTGATCGTCCCAGGTTTAAGTATTGAATGGGTATCGAATGGGCAATGCCTTTCAGCTGTAATCCGCCAGGATGAAGGGGTGAGTTTTGGAACCTGTGGCGGGACAAATACAAGTGTGCCCTTTGCGGATAGCTCTCAATCTCAGGATCTGGCTTTTTTCATGGGGGCATTCGCCCCATTTTACGCCAACACGGCTTCTGGTATGGTTAATTTCGTGGGGTTGGGCGCACAAATCTCCAAAAGCCCGGAGCAGCGCATGATCGGTGAGTGGGCCCGCTTGGTGGTCTCTCAAGCTGCTGGCGGAAGCACGAATAGCTCTTACGGGGTGGTGATTGCCTGGCACCGGGAGGGTAGCACGGCAGGGGTATGTGAGGATCTCTCGGTCTATATCAATGGAGAAGTGCAGGCCTCTTCTTGCCAGGGTAGCCAACCAAAAAACCTGGGTCATAAGTTCCTAAATTCTGACCAGCTTGATGAGTTTTACAATTGGGTTGATACTTTGAACTCCTTTGAGACCAGTCAAGCCGACCAGTCTCAAACCATCCCAATCGTCAATATACTGGTATTCAATGGAACGGGTACGAGCCAGGCGACTCAATCCGACATGAAAAGGATCGAGGCCTTTAGTGCTCAGCTCTTTGCTGATTTCAGTGCCAAATAAGGGTAGGCTGATAATAAGATTAGGGGGTCATAAGAGAGGGGTAGGAGTTTAAGAATATCTTTAGGTGCGCTTTAGTAAATTGTAAAGACAAGTTAATCTGATCTGAATAGACTATATATACAACTATTTAAAATGGGATAAATTCTTATCTCATCTTTGGGCATATTTTTTACATTAAGGAGGTGAAGCCAGAATATTGAACATGCTGATCGAATGTGTTTCACTTATCAACACAAATGCTATGTGGCATCCTTGGGATGCTTTTCTTAAAACGATAATAATTGATTTAAAGAGGAAAAAGAAATGTCTAAGCCAATTAGAAAATCCTTTTTGATCATCTCGATGATGGTCGCTTTATCCATGATCGCGGCTGCGTGTGGAGGGCCGGCGGCTACCACAACTGTGCCGACAAGCCCCCCTCCAACCCAAGCTCCCGCGACTCAAGCGCCGACCACAGCTCCGGGTCAACCAACCTCCACAACTGCTCCTGAATCTACGGCCACCCCCCAGGCAACTGCGGCGCCTCCCTCCCAGGTGAAAAACCCCAACACGTTTATCGATGCCACCATCGGCGAACCTGAGTCGCTGGACCCGGCCTTTGCATATGACACCGCCAGTGGCAATATCCTTATCAACGTATACCAGACGCTACTGTTTCCCAATAAGGAATCAGCCACGGAATTCGTTCCAATGCTGGCGACTAGTTGGGATATTTCCTCGGACGGAATGACTTACACTTTCCATATCCGCCAGGGCGTCAAGTTCCAGGATGGTCAGGATTTGACCCCTCAAGATGTAGCTTATAGCTTTTGGCGAGGTATGATCCAGGATCGCGCCGGCGGACCACAATGGATTATGTTGCAACCGTTCTTCGGTTTGGACGTGCAGAGCTTTGAAGGCGATGTAGTCCAGAAGCAGTTCAACGGAGATTGGACTAAAGCCGCTCAGGCAGTGGAACAGGCCGTTACCTACGATAACACCAACTGGACGGTGACCTTGCACCTGAAGCAGCCCTATGGTCCTATGTTACAGCTCCTATCTGGCACTTGGGCAAGCATCGTGAGCATGCCCTGGGTTATCCAGCAAGGCGGCTGGGATGGCAAACCAGAGGATGCTCAAAAGTTCCATGATCCAGCTGCTGAGCAGGACGAGCTTTTCAAGGTCATGAACGGCACCGGCCCTTACAAGCTGGATCAATGGCTGCCAGGTCAGGAAATAGATCTGGTGCGAAACGACAGCTACTGGCAAACGGATCCTCTTTGGGATGGTGGCCCGTCTGGCCCAGCGCAGATCCAACGCATCGTGGTTCAAGACATCTCCGAATGGGGCACTCGCTTTGCTGAGTTCCAGACTGGCGACGCGGATATGGTATACGTCGACACTCAGTATGATTCCCAGGTTGATCCCATGGTCAAGGAGACATGTGATGCCCAGGGGAATTGCACCGAGACGAATCATACTGGAACTGCCCGGCTGTTTAAAGGTTTACCCTCAGTAACTGCCACCACCATTTTCTTCAACCAGCAGGTCAACACCACTGGCGGTAATAACCGTCTAGGCAGTGGTCAAATCGACGGCAATGGCATCCCGGCTGACTTCTTCAGCGACATCAACGTGCGCCAGGCTTTCAACTACTGCTTCGACTGGAATACTTACATCCAGCAGGTCTTTAACGGTGAGGCCGTCCAGGCTTTAGGACCGATCATCCAAGGCGAGCTGGGTTACGACCCCAACCAGGCTGCATACAGCTTTGACCTGACCAAGTGCGCGGATGCGTTCAAGGCCTCTACCTGGAAATCTGCGGATGGCAAGTCCTTATGGGACACCGGTTTTTACCTGCAATATACCTACAACGTGGGCAACGACCAGCGCAAGAGCGCTGGCGATATCCTGGCTGCAGATCTGCTTAAAGTCAATCCCAAGTTCCACATGGAAGTGGTGGGTGAGCCTTTTGCCCTGGAGCTCAAGGACATTGTGGGTAGTCGCATGCCGATCTACATGCTCGGCTGGTTGGAAGACTATCACGACCCGCAAGATTGGGTAGTGCCCTTCCTGGCCAGCGGTGGCACATACTCTGGGTTCCAACACTTCCCGGCAGATCTACAAACCCAGATGGACCAGCTGATTACGCAGGCTGTCTCTACCAGCGATACGCAGGCGCGCGCCAAGATCTACGCCCAATTGCAGAACCTTAGTTATGAAAATGCCCTAGATCTGTGGGTTGTGCAACCACAAGACCGTCACTATGAACAGACCTGGGTGAAGGGCTGGTATTACAATCCTATCTTTGGCAACGCTATGACTTACTACTACTCTCTATCTAAGTAACTAACTATACTATTCCTTGATGGCAGGTGACCGGAGGAATCCTCCGGTCACCTGTTAGAAGATAAGTCTCGAGATCGATAGATGATTAACTACATTATCCGTCGCCTGTTGATACTGCCCTTGGTACTGTTCGGTCTCAGTATCATGATTTTCGGAATGTTGCAAGCGTTGGATCCGATCGAACGCGCCGCCCTGTACGTTACCAGCGTACCCAAAAACCCTGCCGCGCTGCAGCAGATCATCCAGAAGTACGGGCTGAATAAACCTATCTACGTACAGTATTGGAACTGGCTGGTCAGGATTTTGCACGGCAATTTGGGTTGGTCAAAAACGGCTCAGATGCCGGTGCTGCAGGCCATCAAAATTTATTTCCCGGCCACATTAGAATTGGCATTATGGAGTTTTATTCCTATTATCGTAATCGGCACCTGGCTGGGTATTCAGGCTGCGATCCATCACGATAAGTTCATCGATCAGGCAGCCCGAGTTTTCAGCATTATTGGGTATTCATTTCCCACCTTTGTGTTCGGATTACTGGTATTGATGCTTTTTTACGCCAAACTGCAGTGGTTTTTCCCTGGACGGCTATCGAACTGGGCTTCTGCCATTGTCTATTCTGACGCCTTTCACCAATATACTGGGATGATGACGTTTGACGCTTTACTTAATTTTCGGTTTAATATCTTCGTTGACGCCATCCGGCACATTTTTCTGCCAGCATTAACCCTGGCCTATGTCGATTGGGCCTTGATCTTGCGGGTGGCGCGCTCATCGATGTTGGAAGTCATCCAGCAAGACTATGTCAGGACCGCGCGGGCTAAGGGTCTACCGGAACGCCAGGTGATTAACCATCATGCCCGCCCCAACGCGATGATCCCGGTGGCGACTATTGGGGGCCTGCTGTTGGTCGGCTTGCTTAATGGGGTGGTGATTACTGAAACGGTATTCAACTATCATGGTATGGGTCTTTTTGCAGCTACTGCGGCATTGAACTTTGACGCGGTATCCATTCTGGGGATTGCGCTCCTGGCTGGTGCCCTCTTGGTAGTTGCTAATTTGATCGTCGATGTCTTATATAGTTACCTGGATCCGCGCATCCGGTTGAAATAAGTGGGAGATACAGCAGTCAGAGGTCTTGCGGGATATTTCGGTGATTTAGATCCCTCCTTCCCAGACCAAATCCCTCCACTGCGTATGTCTTGATAAGGGTAAATTGATGGCTACTACCACAAAAGAATCTTTCCAAGTGGAACTTCCCCTCGAACAGCTGCCACCACAAGAGCGAGTGCCGCGTTGGGTAAAAGCATTACTCCGCAACCCGGTATCTATTGCCGGAACACTGCTGGTGCTCTTTTTCATTGCCATTGCCATTCTTGCTCCGGTGTTGGCTCCACCCCCCATTCCATCCCTGCCCTATAATATCCCTCGGGATGGCTTCTCTGCAGAACCGCGACCGCCTGGTCCGGGAGAGCCTCTTGGTACCACTCAAGGCCAGTATGATATCTATTACGGTGTCATTTGGGGGACGCGCACAGCTTTCAAGATCGGCCTGATCGTGACCGGTATTACTGTGCTTATCGGGGGAACTTTGGGAGCCGTATCTGGTTATGTAGGCGGTTGGCTGGATGAGGTCATCCAACGCATCGTAGAGATCTTTCTGGCGTTTCCCTTTTTGCTGGCCGCGCTGACTCTAGCTACTATTCTAGGGGCCAAGATCCAGAGTGGGTTAATCACCGGTATGATCGCCCTGATCGCATTCGGCTGGCCGAGTTATGCCCGTCTGATCCGTGGCGATGTGCTTTCCGTGAAAGAGCGTGAATATGTCATGGCAGCGAAGGCCTTGGGCGAGCCGGGTTGGCGTGTCTTGTTGACCCATGTGGTACCCAATGCCATGTACTCTCTCTTGGTAGTGGCCTCCCTGGACATCGGAACTTATGTGCTCACCTTCGCGGCGCTGAGTTTCTTGGGTTTAGGTGCGGGCGAGGGTTACGCCGATTGGGGCCAGTTGCTCAGCTACGCGCGTAATTGGATCCCAACCTTAAATCGATATTGGTGGATCGTGGTTTACCCAGGCCTGGCTCTGTTGCTCTTCGTGCTGGCCTTCAATCTGATCGGCGACGCCTTCCGCGACGCTCTGGATCCGAAGATGCGTGGGTACCGCGGTTAGAAAGGATTGAGAACCATGGCAAGAGATGTGAAAATCACCACCCTGTTTTTGGATATCGGCGGCGTTTTGCTAACTAATGGCTGGGACCATACCATGCGTCGCCGCGCGGCCGATAACTTTGGGATAGATTATGAAGAAATGAACGAGCGCCATCACCTGACTTTCGATACTTACGAGGAGGGTAAACTCACCTTAGTTCAATATTTGAATCGGGTGATTTTCTACGAGAAGCGCTCTTTTTCGAGAGCTGATTTTAAGAGATTCATGTTCTCACAGTCCCAGCCCTTCCCAGAGATGATCGAAATGATCAAGGAGTTGAAATCACGGTATAACCTCAAGGTAGCCGCGGTCAGCAATGAGGGGCGAGAACTCACGGTCTACCGCATCAGGCAGTTCGCTTTAGATGAGTTCATCGACTTTTTTATTGCTTCCTGTTTTGTGCATTTCCGAAAGCCCGATGAAGATATCTATCGCATTGCACTGGATATTGCCCAAGAACCACCCGAAAAAGTGGTCTACATCGAAGATCGGCCGATGTTTGTCGATGTCGCCAGAGGATTGGGAATACGAGGTGTTTGGCATACTGGTTACGATACCACCCAAAAAGCCCTGGAGAAATTCGGTCTCAGGGTGGCATAATTGCGGAATAGTAGCCAATAGCGGTAAAATCTATTGCAGTTGAGGCAAGGAGATAGCTGAAGGAAAATAAGAAACAGCAGCCTGTCTGTAAAAAGACTTAGAGGAGCAATGCAGGATAAAAAAGGGGGATTTCTGAGAGGAATAGTGGCAATTATGTCAAAAATTAATATGCCAAATCTGTTTATGGCGAGTCAGCCCTAAAATCGAACTCACATGAATATCTATAGACACCGAAAGGAGATAATGATGAGCGATAAGAAATACCAAATCGGTATGGTGGGCCTGGGCGTGATGGGGCGCAACCTGGTTTTGAACATGGCGGAGCATGGCTATTCTGTGGCCGGCTACGATAAGGACTTGAGCAAAGTACAAGAGTTAAACAAAGACGCCAGGGACCGGGAGGTGTTTGGATTTGAGGGTTTGGAAGAATTCATCAGCTCTTTGAGTGTTCCCCGGGCCGTGATGATGCTGGTGCCAGCCGGTGCGGCAGTAGATGCAGTAATTGGTGACGTATTACCGCATCTAAAAAACGGCGACCTGATTATTGATGGCGGCAATTCGTTCTTTAAAGACACTGACCTGCGGGGTGAATCCCTGGAGAAACAAGGTATCCAGTATTTGGGCATGGGTATTTCTGGAGGGGAATCCGGAGCCAGACACGGTCCCAGCATGATGCCCGGTGGGCATAAAGAGGCTTATGAACGGGTACGCTCAATTTTTGAGGCCGCCGCCGCGAAAGTGAACGGCCAACCATGCGTCACCTATCTTGGGCCTGGATCAGCAGGCCATTATGTTAAGATGGTGCATAATGGCATTGAATATGGCATTATGCAGCTGCTCGCCGAGAGCTATGACCTGATGAAGCGCGGTTTGGATCTTTCGGATGAAGACTTACATCAAATCTATAAAGAATGGAACCAGGGGGAGCTTAGTAGCTATCTGGTAGAGATTACCGCGAACATCTTTACGGAGATTGACGAGAAGACCGGTAAGCATCTGGTGGACGTCATCTTGGATCAGGCCAAGCAAAAAGGCACGGGCATGTGGACCTCGCAGGACGCCATGGATTTGCAGGTGCCAGTGCCAACCATCGACATGGCGGTGGCGATGCGCAATCTTTCAGCTTCGCAGATTGAACGGAGCGTCGCCAGCCGGATATTGCACGGTCCTGCACTCAAAATTGAGGAGGGGCGCGACAAATTCATTGAACATCTACAAAGGGCTTTCTACACGGCTATGATCATCACCTACGCCCAGGGGATGGCACTCCTGAGTCACGCCTCTGAAGCTTACCAGTATGGTCTCAACTTAGAAGCAGTGGCGAGGATCTGGCGAGGTGGATGTATTATCCGTTCAGCTCTGCTTGAACCTATCCGGGATGCTTATCGCTCGGATTCAGCTTTGCTTAATCTGCTGGTCCACCCTCACTTTTCCGAGATCCTCCAGGCCAGGCAAAATGATTTGCGGGATGTTACCCGCGCAGCTGCAGAGCAGGGCATCCCTGCGCCGGGTTTTATGGCAGCGCTGGCTTACTACGATAGCTATCGCAGCGGCTGGCTGCCAGCAAACCTGATTCAAGCGCAGCGCGATTATTTCGGCGCGCACACCTACGAGCGGGTTGACGAGAAAGGGGTCTTTCACACCGAATGGGAAGCTAATTAAGGAGTACAGCATTGATCACTAGAGCCAACCAAGAATCCCATTTCCAAAGGGCTAATGAGTCTCAAGGAACTTCTACGAGTGCCCAACTGGCAGAGTTACCGCTGGACCAATTAATAAAGCGCCTGAACGCCTCCCTGGATGGCCTCAGCCAAACCGAAGTGGAAAAGCGCTTAGAACAATACGGTTATAACGAAATCGCCGAGAAAGAAAGCAACCCTTTGCTTGAATTTCTTTCTTATTTTTGGGGACCGATCGCCTGGATGATCGAGACTGCCGCCATCCTTTCGGCGGTTGTCAGGCATTGGAGTGACTTTGGCATTATCATGACCCTTTTGGTGGTGAATGCCCTGGTAGGCTTCTGGGAAGAATATCAAGCAGGCAACGCCATCGCGGCCTTAAAGAAGAAACTGGCGTTGAACGCTCGGGTAAAACGCCAGGGTAGTTGGAAGACGATCTTATCACGCCAGCTGGTACCCGGCGATATCATCCGTTTGCGCATCGGGGATATCGTGCCTGCCGATGCCAAATTATTGGATGGCGATCCAATTCAAGTTGACCAGTCAGCCTTGACTGGCGAGTCTTTACCTGTGACCCACGCAAGTGACGAGGCGGTTTACTCGGGGTCCATAATCCAGCAGGGTGAGATCGAGGCGCTGATCTATGCTACGGGGGAAAACACTTTTTTTGGCAAAACTGCCCAACTGGTGGAGTCAGCCCACACAACCAGCCATTTCCAACGGGCTGTAATCAATATTGGCAATTACCTCATTGTGATTGCCCTGATGCTGGTGACCTTGATTCTGGCGATGGCCCTCTTCCGTGGGGACAACATGCTTACCACCCTGGAATTTGCCCTGGTCTTAACCATCGCAGCGATCCCCGTGGCGATGCCTACAGTTCTATCGGTTACCATGGCGGTGGGGGCGAGAATCTTGGCTCAAAAGCAGGCGATCGTCAGCCGCCTTTCCAGCATTGAAGAATTGGCGGGGATCGACGTGCTCTGTTCGGACAAGACTGGCACATTGACCCAGAATAAATTGACCTTGGGCGAACCATTCTTGCTAGATGGGGTCACCTCGGATGGATTGATTCTTAACGCTTCACTGGCATCCAGGGAGGAGAACCAGGACCCCATCGACTTGGCTGTCCTGGCTGGCTTGGAAGATGAGCAGATACGATCCCAATATGAGATAGTTCATTTCATGCCCTTTGATCCAGTCAACAAACGTATTGAAGCAACCGTTAATAACCCGGATGGGCTCCAGTTCAAAGTCACCAAGGGTGCGCCTCAAGTTATCCTTGAGCTGGCAGTTAATGCGAATAGTATTCGAGGGCAGGTTGAGGAGGCAGTAGAGCAGTTTGCTGGGAGGGGCTTTCGATCATTGGGGGTGGCAAGGACCGATGAAGGAGGCCAATGGCAGTTCTTGGGGGTCTTACCTCTATACGACCCTCCGCGGCCGGATTCCAAGGAGACCATTCGGGTTGCCAGGAGCATGGGTATCAACGTAAAGATGGTGACTGGGGATCAGATTGCAATCGGCAAGGAGATCGCTCGCCAGTTGGGACTGGGCGCAAATCTACTGGACGCCAGCTTGTTTGCAGAGACTAAACATCACGAGGCCGGACAGCTAGCCGATGCTATTGAGCAAGGTGATGGGTTTGCTCAGGTTTTCCCAGAGCACAAATATCATATTGTAGACGTGTTGCAGAACCGTGGCCATATCGTCGGCATGACCGGTGATGGGGTGAACGATTCTCCAGCCCTGAAAAAAGCCGACGCTGGCATCGCCGTCTCCGGCTCTACCGATGCGGCCCGCAGCGCGGCTGACATTATCTTGCTCACGCCCGGTCTTTCCGTGATCATCGATGCGGTTAAAGAAAGCCGCAAGATCTTTCAGCGCATGAACAGTTACGCCATCTATCGCATCGCTGAAACCATCCGGGTGCTGCTGTTCATGACCTTGTCAATCCTTATTTTTAATTTCTATCCAGTCACCGCGGTGATGATCGTGTTGCTGGCACTGCTCAACGATGGCGCGATCCTGTCCATTGCATTTGACCGGGTGCATTATTCCAACCGGCCGGAGGTCTGGAACATGCCGGTGGTGCTGGGAATGGCCACTGTTCTAGGCCTGGCTGGCGTGATTTCCACATTTGGCATGTTCTACCTGGGCGAACGAATCTTCCATTTTAATAGGGAATTCATCCAGACACTGATGTATTTGAAGCTATCGGTGGCTGGCCACCTGACGATTTTTGTAACCCGCACCCGCGGACCGTTCTGGTCGATTCGCCCTTCGAGAGTCCTATTCGGAGCGGTGGCAGGCACCCAACTGATTGCGACTTTGATCACCGTTTATGGCGTGTTTATGACCCCCATCGGCTGGGGCTGGGCGTTGTTCGTTTGGGGTTATGCCTTGTTGTGGTTTTTGTTTAATGACCGTTTGAAACTGGGGGCATATAGGGTCTTCGATCATCGCAGACGAGGTTTATCCTCGTGATAGAGAAGACTGGAGATCAGCCAATATCGTAAGGTACCATTCTGTCTTGTAGTCAAAAATGTGGCACGTTATCGCCTTTTAGACTGCTCTCTTGAGCAGTACCCTTGGTAAACTCAAGGGGGATAGCGGCAACCATCACCTCGAAAGCTGCGCTCACCCAGGATTGGATGCATTTAAGGGTGTTCTGATTTGCTTTAGAGGCTGACAGGATGCCATAATATCACCCTACATTGCCAGAATGAGAGGAATTCTCTATAATTCCCAAGAAGATAACTGCTGAACACCAGCGCCTGGCCGACTCCAATGGTGGTCGTGTAAATCGGTGATATGCCGGTCGAAATGCCACGCGCATCTGGTAATTATCTAAATCTAGGCAGGGAAGCAGTCGAGCTGTGCCACCGCATAGTGGATATTATGTTACGTGATCAAAATACTAGGCGGCTGCCGGCGCAGCGCTAGCGGTTAAAATTTTATGGCCGCTTTGGTACCACCGGGAGATCATTGGATGGAAAAATACCAACCGAAAGCGCCTATACCCGGGCCGATACGAGGGTCCGAGGCTGATTCTTTTGCCCATAACACGGTGGTGGTACGCCTGCCAGAGATTGGGCGGCGCACAATAGAAACAAACGATTTTCCAGAGGATCTCAAATCCAGATTAGAAAGTCTGATCCAAGAGATCCCTGCTGGTCCGGTGCGGCCGTTGATGGACGAACAGGCACCCGATTGGAAGGACTGGGCGCGTTATGTAATGCCTTACGCCGGCAAAAACTGGCTGGAGGTGCCCTGGTTTTTCGCTGAGACCTATTTCTACCGGCGTATCCTGGAGGCTACTGGGTATTTTAAACCAGGCGGGTTCCTACAAGGGGTGGATCCTTTTCACAAGCAAAAACAGCTGGGTTTGCATGCCAATCAGAAAGCCATCTGCATGTTGGCGGATCAATTAGAAAGCTGGTTGGTGGCACCGGAAAACGGCAAGCTAGGCCACCAGGCAGTGCTGACTGGTATGCTTTTGGCTAATTTATGGGGGAACCAGGCTGACTTGAGCATGTGGCCGGCTGAGAGTCAGAGACGACCGGATCAATTGGATATCGATCAACAAAGAGCCCATCTGCTGGTCGACGATTCGCCAGCACTGGTCGAATTCCTGATTGGGTTGGCTGGGGCTGGGGTGCGGGTGGAAATCATTCTGGATAACGCCGGCGTGGAATTGGTGTATGATTTAGCTTTGGCAGATTACCTGTTGAGCAGCCAGGGCGGGATGGTAATACAATTTTGTTTGAAAGCTCACCCCACATTCGTCTCGGACGCCATGAGGGAGGATGTGCTGCAGGCAATCGGATTTTTCAGGGAAATGGATCATGGTGCTGTGAAGTCCATGGCATACCGCCTGGAAGATCACCTCCAGTCAGGACGCCTGACCCTGGTGGACGATTTTTTCTGGAACTCTCCCCTGGCGGGTTGGCAGATGCCGGCGCGCTTGTGGCGAGAATTAGCCCAATTTGACCTGGTCGTCAGTAAAGGCGATGCCAACTACCGGCGCTTGTTAGGCGACCGCCACTGGCCCTTTACCACCCCAATCGGTGATATCTTGTGTTACCTGCCGACACCGCTGGCAGCTTTGCGGGTGCTCAAATCTGAGGTGGCGGCGGGCTTGCCTCCCGGGCAGCCAGATGCGCTAAGCCAGCGAGACCCTGACTGGCTGGTGGATGGCAATTGGGGAATGATACAGTTTGTTGATCTTGAAGGGCAATATCAAGCCACTCCTCGATGAGGAGCAGCTGATCTGTAAGTACCAGCGAGCTATTACTTCACCGGCAGCAGAGGGCACTCGAAGTAGGCTGGGGGACCGTCTTGGGGTGGACCTGCGGTGATGATTAAATCACCCTGGTTGGCATGGAACATAATGTCTGCATAGGACTTTAATGTTGGGAGATTTCCCATGTTCTCGTTGATAAATGACCGGTTCCAGGTGACGGTATGGGTGAACCAGCGACCGCCGTTAAAAGCCGGGTTACCGGGGGTCGCTTCGGCGACTGGCAGCTGATCGACGGGAAGGTTATTACCTGAAAAGACAACCAGCTTATCGAAGGACTTTAGATTTTTACCATTTGGTGCAGGTATGGCGTTGGCACCTTTGGACCCCCAGACAGCACCATCACCATATAAGGAAGGTCCAAAGTTTGGCTTTCCGGGATTGGCAAAGGCAGGCACAACCATTATCAGGCTCAGGGCTAAAACTGCTGAAAGTGTGGAAATTCTCCGGAACATTTTGATTTTCTCCTTGATTTATGATTTGATGAGATTGTGAGTCTGGTACCAGCGGTTGCACCTCTGATCTGCAGGTACTCACCTGCTCACCGAGACGCAAGCCATCGTCGTATACAATCGCTCGTATAGCCAGCACTGGTTACAAAAGGCTTATGAAGATGTTATGAGTTTATAAATAAACTCGGTTTGGGATAACGACCATGAGGATCAATACACCACTTCTTATTAGGGCGAGTCGGGTGAAACCCGAACTAACGTTATATAGATGATCATCCTTCCCCTCGCTTCTGATCAAGCCACCCTGGCAAGGGCAGGTGGCAAGGGCACCAACCTGGCCAGGTTAATGCGCGCTGGTTATCGTGTCCCCGAGGGCTTTATCGTTACCACTGCTGCCTACCAGGTTTTTGTGGCAGCCAACCAGCTGAATGCTTGGATATTTGACACCATCGAAAAATCAAATCTCGATGAAGCCATCTCATTAGAGGCTCTCTCGCAAGCCATTCGAAACAAGTTTTCACAGGGGCTATTACCGGAGCAAATCTTGTCCCCGGTTTGTAAGGCGTATGAAGAATTGGGAAGTCCGGCGGTGGCGGTACGCTCCTCGGCTACTGCAGAAGATTTGCCCGGTTTGTCTTTTGCCGGACAGCAAGAAACTTTCTTGAACGTGGTGAATGAGGCCAGCCTTCTACAAGCGCTGGTGAAATGCTGGAGCAGCCTGTGGACGGGGCGTGCGATAGGATACCGGGCACGCAATGGCATTTCCCAGAAGGAGCTAGCTTTGGCAGTGGTGGTCCAGGAGATGGTTGCAAGTGAAGCCTCGGGGGTGATGTTCACAGCCAACCCGGTCACTGGCTTGAGGTCTGAAACCGTGATCGAAGCGACTTTGGGATTGGGAGAAGCCCTGGTCGCAGGACTGGTAGAGCCAGATCGTTACGTGGTGGAGGTAAATAAGGAAACTCTCTTAGAAAAATCCCTGGGCGATAAAGCCATGGTAATGCGGGGGGTGAATGCGGGGGGCCTGCAAGCCGAGCGTGAAGAGGCCAGCCAGCGTCAGGCATTGCCGGATGGAGATATCTTGAAATTAGCGAATTTGGGCCAGGAAGTTTCGGTTGAATTTGGCTTCCCTCAGGATATTGAATGGGCCTGGGCGGGGGGAGAGATTTTCTTACTGCAAGCGCGGCCAATTACCTCCCTTTACCCTCTTCCAGAGGGGATAAATGCGGAAAATCTGAGGGTGTGGTTCTCTTTTGGGGCGGTTCAAGGTATGCTAGAACCCATGACACCCTTGGGACAGGACGCCATTCGCCTGATTTTCGCTGGCGGAGCCAGCTTATTGGGATACCGGGTAAGCCACGAGAGCCAGGGCGTTATTCGCAGCGCCGGCGAGCGCTTGTGGGGAGATATCACCGCAGTGATAAGCAATTCCGTAGGCAGGAAGGTAGCTCCCGAATTGCTCAAGATGATCGAGCCCGGCGTAGCCGAAATCTTGGATGAGCTATGGGAGGAGGCGCGCCTCAAACCCAAGGATGACGGTTTGAAATTTGGCACCGTCCGGAGACTGGCAGGTTTTACCCTGCCGATGCTGTGGCGGGTATTGCGAAATTGGCTGGCACCGCAAGGCCGGCGCGCCCAATTCCAGGAACAGGTAGAACGAAGGATCAACTTACTGCAGTCCCAATGTAGCAGGGATGACGATCTTGTCGCCACCCTGGCTTGGCACGTGGCTTGTTTTTACCAGCTCTATGACGCCTTTCCAACCGTAGTACCCACTTATGTTTCGGCGATTGCCGCCTCCATGAGCCTGCTGAATTTACTTACCCGCCTGACGCAACAATCCCTTGGGGGGATACACAGACAGGAGGCCACCAACCGGGTGCTGGAAATCACTCGAGGGGTGCCAAACAACGTGACCACTGAGATGGACCTGGTCTTGTGGAGGACCTCCCGCTTTATCTATGCCGACCCAGCCTGGCGGGATCGCTTTCAAAGCGCCTCGGCGGGCCAACTGGCGAGCGATTATTTGGCTGGGCGACTCCCCCAACCTGCTCAGGGGGCTGTCAGGGAATTCCTGGATAGTTTTGGGATGCGCGGCGTTGGCGAGATTGATATCGGTAGACCACGCTGGGAAGAAGATCCCGAATACATCTTTCGAGTGCTGAACAATTACCTGCACATCCGGGATGAAAGCGAATCACCCGAAGAGGTTTTCAAGCGAAGTGAAAAGACCGCTGAATCCGCTACAACGCAGCTGGTTGCCATAGTTAGGAGAACTCCCTGGGGATGGATAAAAGCCCCGTTGGTGCGCCTGGCAGCGGGGCGCATACGAGCGCTGATCGGCTTGCGGGAAAGCCCAAAATTTCATATTGTGCGCATGATGGGGATCATTCGGCAAGCTTTGCTGGCGAGCGGGCAGGATTTGCAGAAATCGGGCTGGTTGGAGCGAGCAGATGATTTGTTTTTCTTGACCCTGAATGAGCTGCAGGATTTGGCAGGAAAATTGGAGATAACCACTGCAAACGGTCACCCGCAAGGCTGGGATCAAGAAAACTTCCCGGGCATTAGAGCCTTGATCGCTGAACGACGCAAGGCTTACCGTAGAGAAAAGTTGCGCAGGCAGGTGCCGCTGGTTTTGCTTAGCGATGGGCGGACCTATTACGAGGCAGTTAGCGCAATTGAAGGAGATGCCAACCACATATTAATAGGTTCACCGGTTTCTCCAGGGTTGGCAGAGGGTAAGGTGAGAGTAGTGCTCGACCCGCTGGGCGTGCAGCTGTTTCCTGGAGAAATCCTGGTGTGCCCGGCAACTGACCCGGCCTGGACGCTGCTTTTCCTGACAGCAGGTGGGCTGGTGATGGAAGTGGGTGGCATGATGACCCATGGGTCGGTAGTGGCGCGCGAATATGGCATCCCAGCCGTAGTGGGCGTGCCAAAAGCGACCAGTCGGCTGAAAACAGGTCAGCGCGTGCAGGTTGATGGCTCTAGCGGGCAGGTGGTGATTCTGGCGGAGGATTGATCGAATTCAAGTACGGGCAGGCTAGAAATGCTTGCCTGGCACTCCACTGTTTGTTATACTGTTCACAGGCCTATTAAAAAGAGTCAGACCAAGGACAGGTTTGGAGTAAATGTGGCGAAGCGGATTGAGCTGCAACCACCACATCGATTACTACTTTACAAAAAGGATCAGGAGGAGAATATGGGAGACGACCGAGACGAGAAGGAAATGCAGAAACGGGAGGAGAAATCGCCCGAGGAGAAAAGCTGGGACGAGAAGTGGCAGCGCGACCCGGTCAACGCCGTGGTTTGGGCGGCGATCTTCATCTGGGCCGGGCTGGTGCTGCTGGCTGTTAATTTGGGTTATTTGAACTGGTTGCAGCAGCTGGCTTCTCCTGAAAGCGGCGTGGAGTTCGTGGGTGGAACAGGCGCCTGGTCATTGATCTTCTTGGGAGCTGGTGTGATTGTGTTCTTGGGGGTAGTGGCGCGCTTGCTGCTGCCGGAATACCGCCGGCCTTTGACTGGCAACCTGATCTTCGCTGTGATCCTGGTTGGGATTGGGTTAGGGAACCTGTTCGGTTGGGATGTGATCTGGCCGCTGATCCTGATCGCCATTGGTTTGTCAATCGTTTTGCGTGGGTTGACGCGCTCGAGCAGGTAAGTATCTTATACGCGGCCCAAATTGAAGGTCATCAGTTCATCCCAGGCATACTGCAGAGGCGTCCACCAAGTTTCCCTGCCGATACAGCGGAAGTAGGGGGGCTCAAACGCCAGAATGAGATCGCCGATGCGATAGCGTGGCAGGACCGGCGTGGAAACGACTAAACCGCCCATTTCACCGGGGCGCATCTCGTGGAGCAGTTTAATCCCCGAGCGCGTATGCACCTCGAAGAAGAATAGGTCGTAATTGGGCACCCAGGCACGTTTGGCATCCCGCTGCTGTCCAAACATACCCTCGGTTGCGCCGTAAATCTCGCGAATGGCTGCCGGTCCATAGAGGGCGTTGAGGCTGGACTGGTAATGGGTGTTGATGCCCGGCACGCTGCCTAATGTCATGATCTGGGTCTTCCACAAGTCCTTGGGATAGACACCCTGCTCACGTCGTAAGTAACGAGCAAAGCGGATAGCGGTAGGGCATACGCCACCTACCAGGGTGACGTTCTGGTCCTTGCATTTCTCATAGGCCAGTTCGAAGCGCCGTTCCCAATCCTTGATAGATTTGCCGCCGCCTAAAGCGTCGATCTCCTCTTGAGCCGGCACGGAGCGGATGGGTGTTTGGGTGGAGACGTGTTTCGTATATATGCCTGAACTGTAGCCGTACTCCACGTCGCGCTCGCCGATTTTAACCGTTCCTACCAGGGAGGGGAAATTAATATTGAGGTTCACCCCGGCAAACAGGTCAAAGCGACCCGTAATGGCCACGTAATTCATCATGGCCCGGCCAGCGCTGGCGCGCATGCCCAGGTCAGTGGGTGTCATGGGGATGAACTTGGATTTGCCCTGGGTAGTGCCGCGCGTGATGGCCCAACCAACCGGTTGTTCGCACAGCAGCAGGCGGATATCGCCAGCCATCACGCCGTCGATAATGGGTTTGTAATCCTCGTAGGAGGCTTCTGGAAAGGCGCGGCGGTAGTCTTGCAGGGTCTCGACGTGGGCAGCACCGTGCTCGATGCCATAGTCGGTCTGGGCATAGTCCTTCAGCAGGCGGTGCAACACGCTTTCTTGGGCCCCTTGTGGATCTTCCACGGATGCATGCCAGGGCTGCAACATTTGTTGTAGCATCTGGGCGCCTGCCTGGGGGTCGATGGTGACCATGGGCTCTTCTCCTGGGGGATATAGATGAGGCTGGTTCCATTCTACAGGCAACTGTAAAGCTCGGCAAGAGGTAAAAGTTGAGCAATAGAACCAATAACGGGTAGGCCGTATGACCTATCGAAGAGGTTTTTGCTTCTCTCCTTTTATTTTATGGGTAAAATAGGGGTTTGGCATTTTCCGACCAACAGCTCATCGATCTATGGCTTCCTCTCGTTCTGAATTCCTCTCCGGCCTAAAGGCACAACTGCCCATCCTAATCGGGGTGATCCCCTTCGGCATGATCTATGGGGTGGTGGCAGTGGGCGCGGGTTTAGGCGGGCAGGCGGCTCAGGCTATGTCAGCTATCGTGTTCGCCGGGTCAGCTCAGTTCGTGGCAGCTCAGTTGTTTGGAGCCGGCGTGCCCGGGCTGGTGATCGTGTTGACTGGGGGTGTGATCAACCTGCGGCACGCCCTATACAGCGCTTCGCTGGCGCCCTATCTCCAACAGCTGAGTCCAAAATGGAAGTGGTTGCTAGCTTACCTACTGACCGACGAGGCTTATGCGGTCACTATCACCCATTTCCTCAAGGGCGAAAACCTAGGTGAAGGAACCGTAGGTGATGCCCCCGACAATCCGGAACGACACGCCGCCTTCTCAAAGCACTGGTATTTCCTGGGTGCTGGGCTAGCTCTATGGGGCACTTGGCAGGCCAGCACGGCAGTGGGCATCACCCTGGGAGCGGTTATCCCACAGAGCTGGTCAATCGATTTCACGGTAGCGTTGACCTTCATTGCTCTGCTGGTGCCAGCCCTTCGGGAGCGAGCCAGCCTGGCAACAGCCCTGACAGCTGGATTGGTGGCAGTAGTGGCGGCTGGATTGCCATACCGGTTGGGGTTATTGATGGCGGCGCTGGTGGGCATCGTTGTGGGCGTTTGGATGGAGGGGCGAGCATGAAGACCTGGCTGGTGATGATCGCTATCGGGTTGATCACTTACGCCACACGCTTATCGTTTATCTTGCTGCTTGGACGGATGGAGATATCGTCGCCCTTGAAACGCGCCTTGCAGTTCGTGCCACCGGCGGTGCTGTCCGCTATTATTTTCCCAGAATTGCTGATGCCACAGGGTAAGTTAGATATTTCCGGGAGTAACCTGCGTTTGTTGGCGGGCATGCTGGCCTTCGTAGTGGCTTGGCGTACGAAAAGTGCATTGCTGACCATTGCTGCAGGGATGGCAGGGCTGCTGTTATTACAAGCCTTGATTTGAGTAGTGAGGAAATGTATTAGGGTTTTCCTGAATATAAGACGACAGATTGGCCTGGCTTGGTTATCTATGTAGATTCCCTGGTGTCAATAAGTATAATATCGGTGAGGTGGTTTTATTGGCTTACAGGCTCATGCGGTTCCTGGTAAAAATCCTATTCAACTGGATCGTTCCGGTGCAGATTAACGGAATGCAAAACGTACCTGTTTCCGGCAGCTTTATCGGCACCTCCAACCACCTGGGACGATTGGACCCATTTCTAGTTTACTATATGTTGGATCGCAGGGACATTATCATGCTGGTGGCTGAGAAATATCATAAATACGCACTGGCTCGCTGGCTGGCCAGACTGGTAGATGCCATCTGGGTGGACCGTTTCAACGCAGACTTGGCGGCCTTGCGCGAGACCCTGGATAGGCTCAGGAAAGGGTGGGTGCTGGGGATTGCGCCGGAAGGCACCCGCAGTCGGACGGGCGCCCTGGGCGAAGGGCGCTCGGGAGCCAGCTACCTGGCAGCCAAGACCGGACTTCAGATTGTGCCGGTGGGAATGATCGGCACAGAAGATAAGTTGGTTTTCAATAAGTTCAAGCACCTCCAGCGACCGCACATCACTGTCTGGGTAGGGAAACCCTATACCCTGCCGCCCCTAACAAGAAGTGACCGAGAAGCATTGCTGGAAAAATACACTGATGAGATCATGTGCCATATTGCAGTCCTGTTGCCTCCAGAGTACCGTGGGATATACCGCCACCATCCCCGTTTGTTAGACCTGCTTGAGGAAGAGCAAGAGGGCCAAACCACAGAGGTGAATAAGCAACCTCTGATTGGGCGCCTGCCGTCGAAAGCGGGCGGCTGAGAGACTATATTACGAGAATTAATCGGAAAGTATGGGATCATTGCAGGTAATCGACCAATGTCCTCACCAAGAATAGACTCTTATCGATTCGGGCAGATAGTCATCGACGGCAAGAGTCACTCCAAGGATGTCATCATTTTACCGGAGCGGGTGATTGGTAACTGGTGGCGAGATGAAGGCCATCTGCTTCAGCCGGGTGATTTGTACGCAGTATTTGAGGCCCGGCCGAAGGCGCTGGTAGTGGG
The DNA here is from genome assembly GCA_034430155.1 of Anaerolineales bacterium. Taxonomy (GTDB): domain Bacteria; phylum Chloroflexota; class Anaerolineae; order Anaerolineales; family UBA4823; genus DAOUET01. The sequence continues at coordinate 52,326 of DAOUET010000145.1, read as the reverse complement.
GCAGGGTGTTTACGGTCGCATGGAAATCGCCAGTAAAACACGCCAGGCGCTGAAATCAGCCGGCATCCAACTGATCAGCCAACCATCGAGCCAGGCTGTACAAACCTACAACGAGCTGCGCGAGAAGATGGCGGTGGCGGGAGCATTTCACCTGACCTGTTAATCCAGCGGGTTTTGGCGAAGGAATGGTCTGTCTAAGGCGTATTCAAGCGGAAAAATGCTGCCTGCTGCCCTTTTGCTAACGCGGTAAGGGGAGAGGATGAGATGAACTGGTGCCTAGGATCGTTGGCTGGGCACCAGTTCTTATAAAGTCCTCTAGATGCTATTAGCCGGGCTGGCTTATTGATGCCTTCCCAAGCCTCTTAACCAGAACACTTTATCTCGCTTAAAGGCAAGCTGTGGGGCTGTTGGTCCACGGGAGAGAGCCACCACAGGTTATCACCGGACAGCTGCAATAAGGTAGCGGTCTGTGGTAGTTGAGCCCCGTTCAGCGGGCACCATTGGTTCGAGCCGGGCTGGAGCAGGTTCCAGTTGCTTCCATCAGGGTTTTGTGCCAAAAGGGAACCATCTGGCAGGATTTGCAGACCGGATACCCCCGTCCCTTCAAATGCAGGAAGCGAGACAACCTGCCAGGTCTGACCGCCATCCAGGGTAATCTGGAGGGGGAAATCCGCACCAGCCGAGAGCAGGGCGGCTTCCTGCTGGGAAAAAGTCACCAGTTCATTAGGCCCTGGCATACGTAACTCTACCGACGGACCTGGGGTAATCCAGGTCACCCCGTTATCAGTTGAAGCATAAATTGACTGTGGTAGGGGTGAGCCCATGCCGGGGATCGACCCTGGGGCAGGTCCCCAACGGATGCAGGCAGCGCTGGCCGGGCAAGTTAGGGCGGTTGTGCTCCAGGTGACTCCCCCATCGGCGGTCTGTTCGACAGACACCTCTTGGGGGACGCCGTAAAGCGCCTGGACAGTGCCTTGACCGTCTGTCCAAAAGCCGCCAAAAGCCTCAACCAATTTATCAGAGGGCGCCGGGAGCAGCTGCCAATGTTCGCCACCATCATGGGTTAGGTAGCCCGTAAAAAACACCGGTGGGGCACCATAAGTTTTGTTCATGGTCTCAAAAACCGCGAAGAAACTTTGCGGATGGGTGGAGTCCAATGTGACGGAAAGGCACGCTGAAGGGGCGCTGGAACCCGTGCCCATTAAGGGGTAGTTCCCTTGATCTGCGCTAGCGGCCACCGCAGCAGTGGAAATAGTTGACCAGGTCTTCCCGCCGTCCTGGCTGAGGTGGATTTCGCCCGGCGCGCAATAGGCCAGGCGCTGCCGGTTACCTGGATCGACGGTCAGGGAGGCTTCGATCAAGTCAGCACTGGGTTGCACCCAGAGCGGTTTGCCAAGAAGAAACGAAGCCCATGTCTGCGAACCAGTGATCTCGAATTCAGTAGCAGCTACCAGCGGTGGGGGACTGCCAGCTTGAAAAGCACCCGGCCGTATGGGATCCAAAGCCAGGGTGTATGACCCGGATGACAACACTCCCTGATTGGATATCTGTTGAGGCACAGTGAAACTGCCGGTGATATTCCCATCCAGAGATTGCTGTACCTGGCCTTGATCGACGGGCTGCTCGTTCCCACCAGGGGTTTGCATCACCAGGTCATAGCCGAAAGCCTGGCCGTTGATGATCCCAACCAAGGGAGCCCATCCCTTTACCTGAACCTGGGTGCCTGGAGCACCTTGGGGAGGATCAAAGCTCAAGGATGCGCACGGCTGTCCTGGTAAACAGGTGGTAGGTGTAGGTCCTTGCAGGTGAAAAGTCGTCTGGGCCTGGGCTTCCTGTGTAGCGCAACCCTGTAGTTCCGGTCCCAAGCATTGGACACCCACGATGTAATCGCCGGGAACCAGCGGTTCAGGCCCATTGGCTCCCAGCCAGGGGACAGAGGGGACGCTGAAGGTCATTTGGAAATGTCCGGGATTTATGTCGGACCATTTTACCGGGAGATCTCCTTCGGTCAGGCTGGTTAGGCAGCTCCCCCAGCAAGCGGTAGCGGATTCTAGCTTTTGGGCGCCGGGTTGGGCGGCGACATCCGGTAAATATCCCTCGATTTGTATCTGCGTGCCTGGGGGTCCGCTGTCGGGCGTAAGATTGATCCAGGCACCACCAGGGGTGGGGGTGGGTGGCTGGGTCTCTGAAGGAGTGGGACTGGCTGGTTGGGTGGCAGGTAAACTTGGTGTAAGGGGGAGCTGCGTGGCAGGGGCAGGCAGAGGGGTGGGGCTGGTTGAGATCGAAGTACAAGCAGTGGTAACCAGGGAAAGGATCAGGATGACGGAGAATATTTTCAAGCGGTTCATAGTAGAACTCCTTGACAGGGTGGAGTACGCGCTTCAAACTCATCATGGTTGGCTGGCTCTTGCTGATTGGAAGCATTAAGAGCAAGCAAAGCGCACGAGCATGTTGATCTATTAAATTGGTTATACCAGTCAATTCTTCCATAATTCTAAGTAAAGCACCGTTTCGATAAAGTTGAATAAAGAAAGGTCCTTTCACTGAAGCATTCTGAAAAGAGTAGTGGAGCTTCATAAATCGCACCCGGTATTGATACGAGACACTTTCACTAAATTCAAGGTTTCTTCAGAACAAATTCGCCCGGTGGCTCAAACCATGGGGTGATATTGAGCCGAAGGCTCATCTGCATCGACGCTCGAAGGCGCGTTGGAGTTCCCCCTGATCCCGATTAAATAGTGGCTCACATTTGCCTTTCGCCATACTAATACTTGCCTATTATAATGCCGCAAGGTCTCTTAATTTCTTGGATCCCCAGCGGAGAGCCTCAGCCTGAGTGATTTAATCCTTCTGCCTAGAAATTACTCCTGAGGATAAATAAAGGGATTCGATTTACTACGCAATAAACGACTTTTGATATACTAGAGTACATCGCCATTCTCATTATCTTTCCATTGCAGGCTCAATCGTCAATCAATATAAATTTTGGACGTTCGGATGTATCATACTGGAGGTCACTGTGGCAAACGATATACTCGAGCAGGCTGAATTTGCTGATAATCCCGAACCACGCTGCCCGGTAACACTGCTGCTGGACACGTCCGGGTCGATGGCAGGGGAACCAATTAATGAACTCAACCAGGGGTTGAGCGCTTTCAGCCAGGAACTGAAAACGGACCGCCTGGCCTCTTTGCGGGTAGAGGTAGCCATAATCACCTTTGGGGGTGGTGTGCGCGCCTTGAACTTGCATGACGGGATTGACAAGAAGCTGCCTTTTGATGCCCAACAGGCTTTCGTGTCGGTGGATGATTTCAACCCGCCGCGCTTGGAAGCTCGAGGAGATACACCCATGGGCGAGGCGGTAACTCGTAGCCTAATTTTGCTCAGAGAGCGTAAAGAAATATATAAGAAAAACAGCCTGGACTATTTTCGGCCCTGGATGTTCTTGATTACTGACGGACGCCCGACCGACAAGGGGTGGGAGTCTGCTGCCGAGCAGGTCAAACAGGAGGAGGCTCGCAAGGGAGTCATCTTTTATGGGGTGGGAGTGGAAAAAGCTGATATGCAAGTGTTAGCAAGGTTTTCAGAAGTACGCCCTCCGCTCAAGCTGAGAGGTTTGGCGTTTGGAGAGCTTTTTCAATGGCTTTCCAAGAGTCTCACGGTGGTGGCCCATTCCAGGCCGGGTGAACAGGCCCCATTGCCACCCGTCGGGTGGGGAGAGGTGGATACTTCGCATTCGTGATCCAGCTTGGTACGTTGACATCTTTCCATGATACAAAGGAAACTATTGCGTGATGACCATAGCCAGCCTTGTCAGGCGATAATTAGAAAGGGGCCAAGTGGAACATATGCAGGACGCTCTAAAGCAGATTGGGGATGAGGCCTACTGGCGAGTAGTGGGGGCTTCGGTTCAAGGGAGTGTTCACCGGGAAAAGGAGGTACCCTGCCAGGACGCCTATAATTACCGGGTTTTAGGGGACGGCACCTTGCTGATCGTGGTAGCGGACGGAGCTGGTAGCGCCCCACAGGCTGCAAGAGGCGCCCATAGGGCTGTCGAGCAAGCTATGGATTCTCTGGCGCTGGCCTTGAAAGCTGCCCCAACCGTAGAGCAAGCTGGCTGGGAACATTTGCTGGCGGGTGTTTTCCTCGAGGCTAGGCAGGCGTTAGCAGAACTTGCCAAGGTAAAGCATGCCAACCTAAGTGACTACGCAACTACGCTTACCTGCACAATAGTCAGCCCGGAATGGTTGGCAACCGGACAGGTTGGCGATGGCGTGGTGGTGGCGCGGGAGAAGGATCATAATCTTTTCAACTTAATAAGACCGCAACGGGGGGAATATGCCAACGAAACCACCTTCTTGAGCATGGAAAACGCCTTAGAATCCATCCAGGTAAAAGTGCTCAACAAGCCTATTAGGGAGGTAGTGGTGATGAGCGACGGCCTGCTTCGCCTGGCAATGAAATTGCCCAATTACCAGCCACATGAGCCTTTCTTCGACCCATTACTGGCTTTTGTGGCCGATAGCCACCCAGGAGACCACCCGGAGGCACAACTGGCAAGATTCTTGGCATCTGAGCGGGTGTGCGCCCGTACGGAAGACGACAAGACCCTGGTGGTGGCTGTCCAGGTCTCATCTCCAGGAAAAACCGCGCTTGAAGAATCGCCTCTGACTTCCCCGGGCAATGCCCCTCCCCAAACGGATTGCGGTCCCTGAAAAGCAGGCGATTGCGCAGCAGGCTTTCTTACTCCTTGAAAAACGAGTGGTAATGTGAAATATATTCCACAACTTATTGGCATTCTGTCATGGGAGCAAATCTTGGCGCTATATAAATGATGGGGTAAAAGATCTTGATTGAAGGACGAGCAGCAGAGCTGGATGGACATCTACGATTCTAAGGGTTTGCGGGTCCAATTAGGGCAGGGCATCGGTCGTGGAGGAGAAGCGGTGGTCTACCGCGTGCTGGGACAACCAGCGCGGTTGGCTAAGATTTACACCGACCAGGTTCGTTCAGGTTATCATCACAAGCTGGCTTGGATGCTCGATAACCCACCAGAAGACCCCACTCTGGCGTATGGGCATGCTTCCCTGGCCTGGCCACAAGCCTTACTTTATGATGAACAGGGCGAGCTTTCAGGATATCTAATGTCCTATATCCAGGGAAGCGTGCCACTTCTAGAGGTGTTCAATCCGAGGCGCAGGTCCCAGGTCTTACCAAAATTTGACCGACGTTACCTTCACAGGGCAGCTCGCAATCTGGCAGCTGCCCTGGGCGCATTGCATGCCAGTGACTATATCGTCGGGGATCTCAATGAGAGCAACATCCTGGTGAGACCTTCGGCGCTGGTCACCTTGATCGATACTGATTCTTTCCAGGTGCAGGAGAAGAAGTGGGTGCGAAGGATTACCCATTCCTGTCCGGTAGCCCGCTTTGAATATACACCCCCAGAATTGCAGGGAATGCCTCTTAAGGGGATCGTGCGGGGAGTTGAACATGATGCTTTCAGTCTGGGTGTTCTGATCTACCAGCTGCTGATGGATGGCAACCACCCTTTTCGAGCACAGTGGTTGGGAAGCGGTGATCCACCACCGATCGAAGAGCGCATCCAACACGGATGTTTTCCGCACGGGGACTGTTCCCCTTACCCGGTGGCACCGCCACGGAATGCTCCTGGTCTTGATATTTTGCATCCCAATCTGGTTGAGTTGGTGCTACGGTGCTTTGTGGATGGTCACCGCCGCCCCAAACGGCGACCTGGGCCAGGAACATGGCTACAGGCGCTTGGGGAGGCGGAAAACTCCCTGGTTTTATGCCGTAACGGGCATTATTATTCGAATCACCTGCAGGATTGTCCCCAATGCACTCCCATACCGATAAGTGTGAGGACCACCCTGAAGCCTGATTTTGGTGTGAGAGCTTCTCTACAAGATCGCATAAAGCCTGCGACCGGAATACCCGCACTGTTCTTGAAAGTAACTGCCTGGGTGCCACCCTGGTGGAAGGTGCAGCAGGGTTGGCGGATTAAGGTCGGAACGCTTCTAAGAAGAGTGACTGCAGCTGGGATGAGCGGCGCGTTGAGCGGTGCATTAGCAGGAGCACTGGCGGGGCTGGTGGCCTGGATGTTTGGCAAGGCGATTGGCTGGGGATTCATCTTGGCATTGGGGGGCGCAATAGCGGGTTTAAGCCTGGGCTGGAAGCTGGGCTTGGGTTTTGGACAGAACATCAGCAAACAGATTGGCTGGTTGCGCCTCTGGCAAATTGCCGGCGCGGTTTGTGGAGCGATTGGTGGAGGGTACTTAATATGGCTATTGGGTAGGAACATCCTGCTGGGGCTTGCTGGTGCTCTTTTGGGTGGCATTGGCGGCAGGTTGGCGGGTGAGCTGGTATGGCGGCTCGGTAGACAAGTAAGTTGGGGCTTGATTTCGATGGGTGTCGCAGCGCTGGCAGGCATGTGGGTTGGCTGGACTCTTGGTTATTTCGTAGGGGAAACCTGGCTGGGGGTGATCAGCGGAGAAATGACAAGTCAGCTGGCTGTATGGATGGTGAGTAAGTCGATGACCTGGCAGCTGGTGTGGGTATGGGTCGGCACGGCAGGAGGAGGCCTGGGTGGAGGTCTGGCGGGTATCGGCTATGGGATCACAGTTTCTATCCTGAGAATTAATAATTAAATCCTCTACATTCCTTTGAAGTTTAATAGCGGATTTATGTCGACCGAAAACAGGGCAAGCAAAAAACAAAAGGGGATCAGTCTTGCTGCAAAGGGGGGCTTTTCTCCTGCTGCTCCTCCAAAAAGTGAGACCTCTAGGAAAAATAGGGTTGATGAGGATTAAAATAATCCTGGAAATATCAGAAACTGAATTTATTTGTTATGAATGTGATTTTTAGATCTAATCAGGAGTTGCTGTACTTTCAACCTTTTTGGTGTATGAACAGGAGAAAAAATGAAGAAATTTAATGTTGCTCTGCTGGCGAATTTAAAGGTAAATGCACCACACATGGAGGGTATGCCGGAAGATCAGTGGGATGACCTAGATTCAGAAAAGACCGTCATTGCATTGGTGGAGGCTATTCGAGCCGGGGGTCATGCCTGTGAATTCCTGGAGGGGGACATCGCACTGTACGATAAGATCCGTAAGTTTAAACCCGATATATGCTTTAATATCTGCGAGGGTCATTTTGGTGACGCCCGTGAAGCCCAGGTTCCAGCCTTGCTGGAAATGTTGCGTATCCCTTACACGGGCTCTAAAGTACTGACCCTAGCCCTGGCGCTGGATAAGCCTATGACCAAGCGGGTGTTGAGCTACCATGACCTGCCTACTCCAGCGTTTCAATCATTCGAACGAGTGGATGAAGCCCTGGATGATAAACTGTCCTTCCCATTGTTTGTAAAACCAAGCAGTGAGGGGACCGGGATGGGCGTTTCAGGCCAATCGATAGTGCGTAACGAAGTTGGGTTGCGCGAACAAGTGGCTTCTATCTTGGGGCGCTATAAAGAGCCGGCGCTGGTGGAGCAGTACATCGAAGGCAGGGAGGTGACCGTGGGCGTAATCGGTAACCTGGTTGGACCCGTGGCGCGGCGCTTGCCGGAAAATGAGGTAGCACCGCGGGTCCAGGCAGGTTTACGTTTCTTACCGCCTATGGAGGTCAACCTGCAGCCGTTCCTGGAAACGGATATTGTCTACAGCAACCGGCTTAAAGTTGCCCTTGCAGAGCAGCTTGAATACCTGTGCCCAGCCCCACTCGATGCGGATATGGTAGATGAACTCAACTGGTTGACGGCAGCGGTCTTCCGGGTGACGGGTGGGTTGGATGTTTCGCGGGTGGACTTCCGGCTGGATGTTAATGATAATTGGAAACCTTATATTCTGGAAATCAATCCGCTTCCGGGCCTCTCGCCAGGCATATCTGACTTGGTGATTGAAGCGCAGGCTGATGGGATTTCCCATAGCGAGCTGGTGAATATGGTCCTGGATACCGCCTTGAGACGGTATGGAATGATTTAGGACTTGAGCCTGGCGACTGAAGTCACTGCGACAAAAACGCAAAATCCGCCCTTCGGCGGATTCAGAACCTGGCGCAGGCCAGGTTTTGCGCTCTTATTGGTGCAGATTTATCTGCTGCTGTCCCAAACCAATGATGCACCCAGTCTATGAGTTGATAGCTGCATCTCCGGTTTTGTGCCCGTCTCCATTCACGATCCCGATCAGACTCTGGCTTTCATCGCGATCCTGACGTCGAAATTGACTTCCGAGACGCCGCAAGCGCTAGCATGGTAAAGATGCATCAGGGTGCTGATCTGGATCATCGAGAGGCGGGAGTCCCTGGAAAACCGCGCGAAATCACGCCTCGATCGGCGCATGAAAACTTCGGCTCACTCTCAGGACATTCTGGTGGTTTCAATGTTCCACCAAAACGCCTCGAGCATGGCTGTTAATCTGTGAGGAGTGTTAAACTCTTACGGTAAGTCCCATTCGCCAATTTCATCGACCCTGACGTTAAAATCCGGGGTATTGATTGAGCCGATGAAGACGCCAAACTTGCCTTCCTTGTAGGTATCGTTGTTGATTTTTCCTAGCAAGTTTCCGTTAGCGTAAAAGGAAAGGTTCTCGCCCTTTGCCCAGAAGCCAATGCGGTTGGTTTCATTGGGACCGGCTTTGATGAAATTGCTAGCGGTCCAATCGATCAAGGTGGTAAATTTCTCGCCATCCCAGGAGCGCAGAGAGTAGCGACCATCACAGGAAACCCCGAAAAGGTATGCGACATAGCCGTTCTCCGTTTTCGTGGAGCGCGCTACCAAGCCATAACGATCGAGTCCGCTGCATTTCTTTGGGGTGGCGTTCATCTCCAGGTAAAAATCACTCACAACCGGCCAGGAGAGCATGAAGCCATCCCAATGATCTGGGTTGAATGCTAACATTTTTAGTGTATTATTATTCACGCTGAAGGAGACGTGCTGGTCTTCATAAAGAGACCAATTGCCACCGTTCTGGAAGGTATCGCTAAAATTGGGATTTCCTAGGCTGGCTCTTGGGTCGGAAAGCAGCTCTGTGGGTGTAGCGGTATCGGTGGAGGTAGGGCTGGCTTCGGAGGTTGCAGTAACCGTTTCGGTAGGTGTGAGACTGGCGGGGATTCCGGTTTGAGTAGCTTGAGTTGGGGTCGTATTTGTCGGCAATTCTCCCGAGGGAGTGGCCTCTGGAGAGGATGGCGTTGAGGTCCCCACAGCTTGTGTAAGCTGGGCGATGATGGTTTGGGCGGCGGCTGTATAGACGGCTGCAGGGTTCTCCAGGGTAGGTGCACTTGGGGCTGGTAAGCTGCAAGCTGCCAGCACGAAGATTAGAAAGAGCGAGAAGATGATCAAATAGTGGCGAGTGTATCTCATGAGTTTAATCCATCCTCATTTGGTGAAAATAATTTACAAATCCTTGCGAAGTATAAGACGTGCGATCGGGTTGTCGAGTTCCCTTGATCAGTTGCATTGGTTGAAATGATTTAAAAAAAAAGAGAAACACAAACAAGATGCCTGTTATAGCAGCCGGATGCTTCTTCGATAGAGGGTCATAGTCATAGATGAAGGTTTTAACCCCTCACTTTTTTAAGTATAGACGGAATTGCTTGAGAAGGAAAGAGCAATCTTGCCAGACAAAGCAGTTTGGCAGATAATGGAGGTGTTTACATCTGTGAGTTTGAAACCCGCATTAATTGAGAAATTGGAGTAAGAAAACATGGTTGAACAAAAAAAAGTGGGGCATTTAAACCCCCCACCGCTGATCAAGGTCTCCGGGTCGCATCGTGAGATCGGTTGCCAAATCGGAGAGGCCTGCAGCGTTCAAATCCGGCACAGCATCGATAACGCCCGTGCCCTTATTGATAACGCATACGAACAACTACTGTTGGATTGGGAAGGGACAAAGATCCAGGCGCGTAAATATTTGCCTTTTGCTCAGGAACGCTACCCTCAGTATGTAGAAGAATTAACGGGCATAGCAGAGGGCGCAGATGTTGATTTTGATGATGTGGTGGTGCTGAACGCCATGGAAGCAGTGACCATGGACGCCCTGCACCTGACCAAATGCACCAGCATTGCTGTCAACGACGAGCGAACCAGTGACGGACATGTCCTAGTAGCCCATAATGAAGACTGGCTGCCTGACGAGGAGCCAGACATCTATGTTTTACACGTCACCCCAGAAGATGAACCCTCTTTTTTAGCGATGACGTATGGAGGCTTGTTGCCTAACATTGGTTTTAATGCCGCCGGTATCGCTCAATGCTGCGATTCCGTCTATCCCAATGATTCCAGGATTGGGTTACCCCGTGTGTTTGTTTCGAGGGCAGTGCTGGCGGCGCGTAATCCAGCAGATGCCATCCGAAGTGTCCTGGAGCCCCATCGTGCAGCTGGTTATAACCACCTATTGGCGCACGAAAGCGGCGAGCTGTACAACATTGAGGTCTCCTCTCGCCGTTTTGGACTGCTTTACGCTGAAGAGGGTTACCTGGTTCATACGAACCATTACCTCGATCCCCAAATGAAAGCTATTGAATACGAGCCAGATGAATTGGTGGGGACGCGAGTCCGCTACTTCCGGGCCCTGCGCCTGCTAAAACAAACCCCCCTACATACGGTGAAATCGCTGCAGGCGATCCAGCGTGATCATGTCAGCTGGCCGAATTCGATCTGCAACCATGCTATAGAGGATGCCATTCTATTGGATCGAGAAAAGACCATCAACGCCTCGGTGATGGATCTGACTTCGGGGGTGATGTACTTGGCTTGGGGGAACCCGTGCGAAAACCCCTATCACACTTACCACCTGGAGTTATAACTGCAGGTAACGCCGTAATCGCGGGGTAAGCGCTCAGTGATGGCCACTCCAGCGACCATAACCGCTCTTTCTACGGGCCTGCCGGCGCTGATACTGGCTGTGGATCTCGGATATTTGGGTGACTTTCTCAGCGATAGCAGCTTTCAGCCAGATTTCCCCGTTTTCGGCGGTTGCCAGGCTACCGGCGCCATAGGCACCGGTGGCGGTGTCGTCATCCCAGGGTGGATTGGCGATCAATGCACCGCCTTCCACCCAATCCATGTAGTAGGATGGTGTGGCAATGAAGTCGGTTTCGTCTACAACCCGATCCATATGAACCAAGTTCGGTCGCAGGTACAGGATCAGGGAGGTTTCTAATTCACCTGCGTGACCCATACCGCCCGTCTTTGAGCGGCGGTGTTCCTGGAGGGCGGCGATCCCCTGAGTGCCAGATAGATACAACCAGGTGGTAGCACAGAAAATTTGGCGATGGCGTTCACCGGCGTATTTGACCACGTTAACCAGGAACGAACAATTGCCGCCATGACCACTGATAAAATATATGCGCTGAAAGCCACGCATCACCAGAACGTCGATCACTGACAGCCAGAAGTCCTCAAAAGCCCTGCCACCGGTGTTGAGCGTACCAGCAAAAGCCTGGCGGTGGGTACTTACACCATAGGGCATTACTGGAAGTCGGCTGGCCTGGTCGGGCGCAGCTGTTACGACACCCTGGGCAATGGCGTCGATTATCAAGGTGTCCGTGGAGAGCGGCAGGTGATAGCCGTGCTGTTCGGTATGCCCGATCGGTATGAGAATTACTTTTTCCAGGTCGGTAAGCGGAGGAATGGTGGTAGGGAAGAAGGCAGTCGAGGTCGTGGTCTGGCGGGGTAAAGCGATCCACTCGCCCTGGAAGATGGATGAGCCCCAGGTCGAGTACCAATCCAGACCCTGGGGTGTTAGGGCGAAAAGGCGTGAAAAGCCATCATCTCGCAAGCTATCCAGCAGGTTAGAGAGGTAGGCTGCCAATCGATTTTCGGAAACATAAAGACCGCTGTCTGCCCAACCAAAAGGTAGGGGTGGCAGTAGCCCGACTCGTCTGGGGTTTCCCAGAGCGCTGGCCAGGCGGTCTAAGGGATATCCATCGCCCAGGGGGATTACCAAGGGCGTGTCTCTGGGTAGGTCGTGGACCTCAGGCCAGGTTAATTGATCGTAGGGGAAGAAGTTGGTCATCGGGGGAGGCTATTTTCAGGAGTATCAATAGGTTTGAAAGTGGGTTATCAGCAAAGGTTCTTATCACCATATCATATTCTGCTTAATAATTCAGTTTTCTTCCTTTGGAATTCCTCTTCTGTTAAAATTCCTTGCTGACGCAAATGGTCAAGATTGGCGATAATAGTGGGGATTTCATCACTATCGGATCGATATTCGCTTTCTGCTCCTCGCTCCAAACGCTCTTTCGCGTTGAGCATGGCGGTTTTGAACCGGATTGGTTCACCGATACGTCGGAACAGGTTAACACCCAACTCGCTGGCGGTCAGGATCTCGAGATCACCGTAGTCAAACAGACGACCCAGGGCAGACTGATTCATCTTTACATCGTTGACTTTATCCAACGATGAGTCAGTGACGTTCTTGTTGAAAAGGCCCGATATTTGCATTACGCGGCGGTTTGTGACGATGTACTGGCGATTAGTCCATACCAAGATATCGCGCCCCATAGTGATAAGCGGAATGATCGACAGGATAAAACCTACAACGATAAGAAGCGGGGCGAACGGTTGGAAGAAAATCACAGCGACCACCGTAGCAACCAGGAAAATGAGAATCAAAACACATTCAAGTAATATCGAGCTTGCCAAGGTGAACCAATGCTGGCGAGTTACGATAACAATTTTCTCATGCTCTCCTAGCAGGCTTACGAGATAGCTCTTGGCCATAGCAATTTCCTCCGTTTATATTTAGATGAGAAAGTATTAAAGAGATTAGCATCCTGGCATTAAAATTCCTTTAGATTTACTAGCTGTTTAAAGATTGATCAGATGACCCGCACCAAAACTATCTCCATCCAGATTGTCAGCACTGCAAGCTGCCAGACTACTGTCACAAGGTCAATTTCACCAAAAACCGGTGAAATCTGGGTTCGACATACACATTTATGAAAACGTCGAGAAATTAAATTTGGCTTTCGATATGTCATTCTTCTAAGGGATGGGATAAGGATTAATGTATGATAGCATTATTATGAACGGCAATCAAGTGCTGACCAAAGATTGGTACATGAATATGGGCTTCTGCCAATAATTCCGAACCAATCAATACGATGTCCGTTCTTTGGTGGACTGAAATCCCATGCATGTGGATTTTATCTCCGTTGCTTGTGGCTTTGCCCGGCGCTTTTCAACAAATATCCGAACTTGTCAGCGAACATCAACCACAGATCTCTATTCTGGAGTACGCCCTCATGGAGCGCTGGAAAAAGGAAATTTTCCGAATATTGGTAAAAGTCGAGGAGCGTGTTGATCTATTCAAGTACCGTTTACGTGAACGGGTGGGTGGCAGAGATGCCATTATGATTCTGCCGTATCTGGGATATGGCACCGCCGATAACCTATATCTGAAGGGACGCGTGTTGGAGGATCGGGGTATCACCTCGGCAGAGGCTCATCATTCAATCTGGGATAATCTGATAAACACCTATAAGCGATTTGGGAGTAATGAAATACCTTACGCCAAATTAGCGGCGCGCTTTCAGAACGTAGATCAACAAGTAATTGCGGACGAGGAGGGGTTTTTTGAAGTTTGGATCCATCCCACCAAACCATTACCTGAAGATCGTATCTGGCATCAGATTGAGTTGGACCTGCTGGAACCGCAGCGGGTGGGCTACCCACCGGTGAGGACCCAAGGGAAAGTGCTCGTGCCGCCCCCGAGCGCCCAGTTTGGCGTTATTAGCGATATCGATGACACGGTACTTTACACAGAGACAGCCAACTGGCTGCGCATGGCAGGTAACATTTTCCTGAGCAACGCTCGCACGCGTCTGCCGTTCAGGGGAGTGAGTGAGTTCTATCAGCGGCTAAGACGAGGAAGCCATGGGAATCAAAACAACCCGATTTTTTACGTATCGAGCAGCCCGTGGAATATTTATGATTTGTTGTCTGATTTTTTTCAATTGCAAGAAATCCCCTATGGACCTATGCTTTTTTTGCGAGATTGGGGGCTTAATGAAGATGAACTGCTGCCGACCAACCACCGCCTGCATAAGCTCAGGACCATTCGAAATCTTTTAGACGTCTTCAAAGAGCTGTCGTTCATTTTAATTGGTGACAGCGGCCAAGAGGACCCGGAGATCTATGTAGAGGTGGTCAAAGAATATCCGGGCCGGATTTTAGGGGTATATATTCGGGATGTCAGCAAAGACGTAGAAAGGGTGCAAGCCATCGAGCAAATGGCGAGAGAGGTAGCTGCGGTGGGTTGCAGCTTGATATTGGCGGAAGAAACCTCGCAAATGGCACAGCATGCTGTTAGCCAGCAATGGATCTCGCCAGAGGCTTCACTTGAAATTCCGGCTGATAAGGTCGCCTAAATTCGATCAGCGATTTTTCAGCCAATTCAACAAGCGTTCGGTGCTCCAGGTATTGATCACATCTTCCGGTTCAACCCACCCACGACGAGCAGTGGCAACGCCGAAATGAACCAGGTCCATTTCATCAGGGGAGTGGGCGTCGGTGTTAATACTAAGCGGGATGCCCAAGTCAATGGCGCGGTGAGAATATACGTCGTCCAGATCGAGCCGGGCGGGGTGGGCGTTAATTTCCAGCGCCAGACCGCTTCGGGTACAGGTTTCGAAAACCGCCTCCATATCCAGATCAGCACCTTCCCGATCGGGAATCAGGCGTCCGGTGGGGTGACCGATAACGTCCACATGAGGGTTTCGAATGACATTGAGCAATCGTTGGGTAACTTGCTGGCGTGGCTGACGCAAGCTGACGTGCAAAGAGGCAAAGACAATATCCAGATTAGCAAGCACTTCATCAGGGAAGTCAAGGGAACCATCTGCCCTTATCTCGACCTCGGAGCCCTGTAAGAGCAGAATCGAATCGCCCAGCTCCTGTTGGACGGCATCGATCTCGCTGCGCTGTTTTTTCAAATCTTCAGCAGTTAGTCCACCGGCGATACCTAAACTATAAGAATGGTCGGTGATGGCGAGCACCTTACGGCCACGCCCGCGAGCACCCTCAGCCATCTCCTTGATGGAGACGTGCCCGTCACTCCAGGTAGAGTGGCAGTGCAATTCGGCGCGAATATCCTGTACCTCTAAAAGGTTCGGTAGGCTGCCTGCTAAGGCGGCTTGAACTTCGCCACGATCTTCGCGCAGCTCGGGAGGAATCCAAGGCAAACCAAGCATCTGGTAAACCTCTTCCTCTGTGGCGCATAGGATTTCTGTCCCATCCTTTTTTACGAAAGCCTGATCAGAGAGCGATAAACCTTTTTTCAAGGCAAGCTCGCGCAGGCGTACATTGTGATCCTTAGAACCCGTGGCATACTGCAGAGCAGTCCCAAACCTTTCGGGGGGGTGAACCCACAGCTGGGCGCGCATGCCAAAGCTGAACTCGACACTGGACTTTGTGTCGCCATGTCCCAAGACTCGCACTACGTCGGGATGATTGACGAAGGCTTTCATGACCGGTTTTGAGTTGCTGGCCGCGGCGAGCAGGTCGAGATCGCCCACAGTGGCGCGCATACGCCGAAAACTACCGGCAGCCTCGGCAGCTTTCACACCAGGCACCTCGCGCAGCATGGCGAGCAGATCCTGGGCGATAGGCCAGGCTTTTCCTAAAGGCGTGCGGGTGGTCCGGCGGGCTAGCGCTTCAATCCCTGAGAGGATTTTAGTTTCTGATTTCTCCCCCATACCTGGTAGATCCCGAAGCTGGCCGGCGCGAGATGCAGCCTCCAATTCGGTCAGGTCGGTAATACCCGCCTGCTTCCAAAATAAAGCGACTTTCTTTGGCCCCAGATCGGGAACATGAAGCAATTCCACCAGAGATACGGGCATCTCAGCGGTTAGTTTCTCAAAAAACTCGAGCTTACCAGTGGAGAGCAGCTCATCTATTTTTTCGGCGATAGCTTTGCCCACCCCAGGAATCTCGGTTAGTTTACCCTCCTGCCAAATCTCGTTAACATCACGTCCTAAGGCATTCAAGCTATCCGCAGCTTTGCGATAAGCTAAAATTTTATAAATAACCTCGCCTTTAATCTCAAGCAGGTTGGCGATTGTCTGAAAAATCTCAGCAAGTTGCTGATTGGTCATCCTTTCAGGCGTCATTGCGCTATGATACCATTGAATAGTGTTGATAAATTATGGCACTGTCTCTGTTACTTTTCAAAGTAAAGATAAGCTTTTCCCCGCTTACCAACCCTTTCAAGCGCTCCCATAGCGTGCAGGCAATATGCCATCTTTTGAGCGAGATAGCGAGGTACGCTAAGTCCTAAGGATAATTCCAGGGTGGTGAATGGCTGGACCAGATTGGGAGGGAGGAGCGTCTTAAAATCAGCTGGCGAGTCCAAATTATAACACTTGACAACCTCGACCAAACGACGATCGGAAATGCTCCATCTTTTTCGTCGCCAGCTGCCCTGTCCGTCATCCCGCCAGAGCTCTTCCTGGCGGGTGAGAAGCACCTCCAAGGAGAAATTTCTATGGGTGACCAGTTCTGGAAAGCGGACCAGTTCGGTAAATACATCCAATACAGAACCATGTTTGGGGGATTTTCGCCGGCTCGATGGCGTTTGCTCGTCTGCGCCCAGATGGATGATCCATTTCTGCTGGGAAATGGGATGTACAAGACGAACACGATGGTTCTGAAGAAGCCGATTAAGTTTGGGTTTAATACTGGCAAAATCGCTGGTCTGAATCTCGATCAAGAGATCCTGGCGAACAATATCTACAATAAAGCCGTCGACGGGCACCTCGAATTGGTCACCGGGCTGGGCGTACCATCTTTTCAAGGCGGCATGCAGCGAGGTTTCCCCCAGGGTGCCAATCTTCGATGGGGTGGCATTTGAAGTGGAGGAATTGGTAGGGTTCATAGAAAAAATTCTGGTGATTGACAAAACAAGTTTGGCGAGAGCCCTGGAAGGTGCTGATTATTTGTGGCAGCTACGATGTTTGGCTGAGCCGCTCTTAAAATGAAACCTCTTTCATTATACAACGCACCGGGAAACGAGGATCCTTATTAGCAGCAGGGGCAGCCTTTTACTCAGGTGAAACCCTTTAATCGGTAGTTCAAGCGAACTCGGACCTTTCGTATTTGTTAATTATGATATTTCTGGGTCACTTTTGTTTGCCATCCGTGCAAAATTGAAGTATAAGAGAAGTAAATATTTTGGATGCCGCCTTTTAATCTTGATATGCATTCAGTGATATTATGATGGTTCTGACTCATCCCGGAAGGCAACCCAAAAGTACAGATGGATGGGAAAATTGTGGAAAAACCATGTCCTCTCAAAAGAGGCTCTCCAGGCAGTGAAAATAAAATTGAGCGAGTGATTTTTTAAGGTAAAGCGATATGATTCCCGAGAATCAGCCTGAAGAAACCCAAATCCGGCACGAAGCGATCCTTGAGACAGTTTTATTTTCTGCCAAAGGTTACCTGGCAAGCAATGATTGGGAGAAAGGTGTTCAAGGTTTTCTGGCATCTTTGGGGAATGCGACTCGCGCCTGGCGGGTTTCCATATTTGAAAACAAAAACGGCGTGGATGAAGTTCCTTACGCCATTTGCAGATACCAGTGGGTAACCACGGGGCAAAAAAGCAAGGTTTCCCCCGGGGATATACAAGCGTTTTCTTTTCAAGAGGCCGGAGCCGAGGGCTGGATACAGGCGCTCGCTTCGGGTGAAATCATCCAAGGCTCAACCAGCAATTTTTCCACAGATGAAGGTGAATTGTTGAACGGGCAAGTTCTCCGGTCTTTGGTGGTTTTACCAGTGTTTGTGGAGGACAGGTGGTGGGGATTTGTTCGCATCGACGAAATGCCAGGGGAGCATGAGTGGTCTCCATCTGAATTGACCACCCTAAAAGCAGCTGTTGAGATGATTGGTGCAGCGATCCAAAAGCAGAACAACTACGTAGACTCGCCAAATCATGGTGAGAGCTACTGGCAATCTCTACAATATTCACCAACCCCAGTCTTTTCAGTAAACGAAAAGGGGGTTATTCTCACCTGGAACCTAGCCTGTGAACGGGTCTTCCAACATGGGCGGCATATTATTGGGCATTCCTTCAAGGAGCTTTTACGGGTCCCAAGCGATCAACCAAAGATCGCTGCATTGGTGTCGCAAGTCTTTCAAAATAAGTCACCTGGTACTATAGAGATTTCATTTAAAAGTAAGGGTGGAAAAACGTGGGTAGCAGTTTCCCGGCTTGACCCATTCTTAGGTATCGAGAACGAAGTAGAACGCTGTGTCTTTTCAATTTCAGATACCGCGGAACAGAAAAATGCCGAGGATGCTTTACACCGGCAGCTTAAAGAACTGAGCGTGTTACATGCGGTCGCCACGGCTGGCGCAGAAGCCAGCGATGTGGACTCACTAATCGAACGAGCTACCCAGATCATCGGAGAGACTTTTTATCCGGATAATTTCGGGTTGCTTTTACTGGATGAAGCAGATAGATGCGTGCGTCCGCATGACTCATACCGAACCCGCGATGGAGTGAAGAATATTACATCGGTTTCATTAGGGCAAGGTATCGTCGGGGAGGTTATAAGAGATGGGAAACCGCGCCGCGTGGCAGATGTAACCCAAGATCCGGCTTACTTTCAAGTTGATGAGTTAACCAAGTCCGAGCTATGTGTCCCGCTGAAAATCGAGGAACGGGTAATTGGGGTGATCAATGCGGAAAGCGATCACCTGGAGGCTTTCACTGCAGCGGATGAGCGCTTGCTGGTTACGCTGGCTGGGCAGCTATCAACGGCAATTGACCGATTGCGGGTTGAATCGACCAATCGCCACCGGGCCGAGCAACTTGCCACTCTTTACCGAGCCAGCCAGGAGGGGGTTGACAGCCTGAAGCCCATACAGGTTTACGTAGCAATCCACCAAGCTGCGGCTCAACTGGTACCAACCGATGCTTTTGTGATTACTTTGTTGGATGAGGCTCGCCAAGAGATTATTCCGGCTTATTTGGTAGACCGAGGCAAGCCGATCGAGGCGAACCCTATCCTGACTCAAGAGGGGCTTAGTGGATATGTGATCGCAACCGGTAAAGCTTTGTTAATCAATGATCCCCAACAATTTGAAGAAATGCAGATAGTGTGGGCAGGTGAAGCCGATGCGGTGCAGTCGATCCTGGCGGTGCCTTTGCGTTTAGGGGGTAAAGTCTTTGGCATGTTATCCAGCCAGAGCTACCAGCCAGGTGCTTACTCGGCTGAGGATCTCCAGACTTTAAGCACCCTGGCGAATCGGGCCGCATTTGCAATCGGTAACGCCCAATTATTTGAAGAAACCTACCGCCACGCCCAACAGCTCTCGATCATCAATGAGTTAGCCCGCGAGATGACCAGTATATTCGATATCGATAAGCTGTGCGAGACGGTGACTCAGCGCCTTTACCAGGCTTTCGGATATTTCAATGTTTCGATCTTGACGGTGGACGAAAAAACACATGAGGTTGTTTTACAAGCCATCGCCCGTCCAAGAGGGGTTGCTCAACCAGGAAGCTACCGACAAGCAATCGGGAAAGGGATCATCGGAAGAGCAGTTGCCAGCGGACAAACTGAGTTGGTAAACGATACCAGCCAAGATCCTGATTTCTTTCAATTCAGAGGCCGGGCGGTCGCATCCGAAGTGGTGATACCACTCAAAGTTGGTGATCGCATTGTTGGCGTTCTGAACGTTGATGCTGACCGCTTAAATGCCTTTGACCATAGCGATGTCGAGATGTTAACTACTGTGGCTGACCAGTTTGCAGTGACTCTGGAAAATGCACGCTTGTTTGAAGAGACCCAACGAAGGCTGGAGGAAGTCACTTTTCTCAGCCAAATTATCGCTATCACCGCCACGGAAAAGGATCTGTCTTCCGCTTTTCAGACGGTTTGCGCTGAATTGGCACACTTTTTCCGGGTTGCCGAATCTAGTTTTGGGTTGGTAAACACCCAACAAACCTTTGTACAAGTGATCGCTGAATACGTGGAACCTGGTCGTCCTAGTAGCTTGGGGAATATGATCCCTCTTTTTGATAAAGACGCCATGGTTAACCTATTCGAGCATAAAGGATCGGTGGTAATCACGACCGACCGAATCGACACAGACCTGCCAATGTTTCGGGAGTTCATGCAGCAGCGAGAAATTTCATCTTTACTGATCGTGCCGATCCTCTTCGGGGGCGAGGTGGTGGGAGCCTTACAGATCGCCGATGTCAAGCCGCGCTATTTCTTACAATCCGAAATCGATCTGGTTGAGAAAGCTGCTAGCCAGGTCAGCCAGGCGGTAGAGCGTTTAGCTTTGTTTGCGGCCACCAGCGAACAAGCTGAACTGATGGGAACTTTGGCTTCTTTGAGTGAGACTCTCAATAGACCTCTTTCGGTTGGCGAGGTGATAGAGGAGATCGGAAAGGGGGCGATGAGTCTCGGTAGTGCTACTCGAGCGGCAGTGTATTTCCGTAACAGAGATAATGAGGCTACCTGTCGCTGGTCCTATGGCCTATCAGAGACCTATCTGCAAGAAGTACTCGCTCAGATTAGTGAACTCCCTGGCGGGCAATTGTTGCATAATACCGAAGCTGTCCTGATACAGGATGTCAATAGATTGGAGCAGGACTCACTATTGCTGAGGTTGAGCCGAACTGAGGGCTATCAGGCAATGGGGTTATGGCCTTTGGTTTATGAGAACCAGGTAATCGCTACGATTGGCTGTTATTATGATGAGGTTCACAACTGGTCTGATGCCGAACAGGATGTTTTGCTGGCATTCGCCCGGCAAGCAGCGGTGGCTTTACAAAACGCCCGCCTGTTCGATGAAACCCGCCGCCGAGCGGCCCATTTGGAGGCTCTCAATGCAATCATCACGGCTGTAGCAGCAGCCTCAGACCTGAAGAGCGTCCTGGAAGTAGCCTTGGAACACGTCTTAAGAGCACTAGGTTTGGAGAATGGTGGAATCTGGGTAGCAGGCCAAAGCGTAATACGCGTCATACCAGGCAATATCGGCGTTGAGACCGCCGAAGTCCTCCTTCCAAACGACCTTGACTTATCGAATACAATCGCTATCGAGGATTGGAAAAAAGTAAACAAGACAGGAACCTTATCGAGATACGTACCAATCATGGCTTCTTTTGATTTGAGAGCCACGCTCACTGTGGCTATCTTGTCAGAGGGCACCCGCATTGGTGGCATAAGCGTCGCTTCGCCCCGACCTCGAGAGTGGAACCAGGAAGAAGTGGCCTTATTGGAGGGCGTTGGGCGGCAACTAGGGGGTGCTGTAGAACGTATTGAGCTGTTGGAACAGATACAAGTCCACGCCAGGCAGGTACAACAGATTATGGATAGTGTGCCGGAAGGGGTGTTGCTGCTAGATGAGCGAAAACGCATGATCCTCGCCAATCCCGCCGGGCATGAATACCTCGCGGTCCTGGACTGTGATAAACCGGGGGAAGGATTGACCCAACTGGCAGGCAAATCATTGGATGAGGTCTTAGCGGTTGATGGAGAGGGCTTATGGCATGAATTTGCCACAATGGAGGCTCATCGCAACGTGTTTGAGGTAACTGCCCAACCATTGGGTGCGGGAGAGCATCCTGGTGGCTGGGTGTTGGTTTTAAGGGACGTAACCCGCGATCGAGAAACCCAGACTCGTATTCAGATGCAAGAACGGTTAGCAACTGTGGGGCAGCTGGCAGCTGGTATAGCTCATGACTTCAACAACATCCTGGCGGCTATCATCGTCTATGCGGATTTATTGAAACGTGATACCAACCTACCTCTTACCAGCCGAGAACGAATTGGGATCATTCAACAGCAGGTACAACGGGCAGCCAGTTTGATCCGCCAGATCTTGGATTTCAGCCGCCGTTCGGTGATGGAGCAAAGCACATTAGACTTATTGCCGTTCGTAAAAGAACTGGATAAATTACTGAAGCGCGTTCTGCCTGAAACCATTCGGGTGGAATTAAACTACACACCGGGAGAGTACCGGGTAAGGGCAGATCCTACCCGCTTGCAGCAGGTGTTCATGAATCTGGCTGTCAACGCCCGCGATGCCATGCCTGCAGGGGGCAGATTGCAAATCAAGTTGGATCGCTTGCATTTAGAGCCGGGCGAGCAATCATCCTGCCCCGATCTACCACCTGGTGATTGGATTAGAATGGCTGTAAGAGACAACGGCGAGGGCATTCCCCCAGAAGCGATACCTCACATTTTCGAGCCATTTTTCACTTCCAAACCGGTGGGCCAAGGCACGGGATTAGGTTTAGCACAGGCTTATGGCATTATCAAGCAGCACGACGGTTACATAGACGTACACAGCCAGCCAGGCGATGGCACAACCTTTCATATATTCTTGCAACCCTTTACCTCAGATGATGACGATGATGAAATTGTAGAAAGTGAGGTGGGGATCGAAGGGAAAGGTGAAACCATCCTCGTTGTTGAAGACGATCCTTTTGCTCGTGAAGCTATGAAGGATCTATTGGAAGCCAATAACTATCAGGTGGTGCTGGCTGCGGATGGCCTGGAAGCGATGCACATCTACGAAAAACAAGCAGAGCGGATCGCCTTGGTGATCAGCGATATAGTGATGCCGGAAATGGGAGGCGTGGCTTTATACCGGACTTTACAGGAACGCTGGCCGCTGGTGAGGATATTATTTATTACCGGACATCCTTTACACGGAGAGGATCAGGCTTTATTGGAGAGAAACGAAGTACATTGGATGCAAAAACCCTTTTCGGTGCAGGCCTTCAGTGAGATGATCCAGAAAATGCTAAACGAAAAACCTTGAGATTGCCATTCGTTACCTTTTGGGAGATCTCAATTCAAAGGGTTGGATGCCTCCTGGGTAGTCATTCACTCTTCAGGTGTTGTATGAAGGCGGGGGAATTAAGGTTGCGTTCCAAAATGAAGGTAAGATAATGCTGCATCAAAATATCAATTTCTTGGTTGACAGCGGGGCTGAGGCGAGCTCGGCTGGCTTCGGTATATGAACTGCGCTGGAAATGGCGCAAATATTTAAGGGCGGTTACAGAGATTCGGCGGGCATTATTAGCGACCCTTCCGCAGGAGGAGCATAGCACACCCCCTCGAGCAGCGGAAAAAAATTGGTCTTCAGGCTTGATCTGAGATTCGCATTTTACGCATTTAAACAGCTCTGGACGGTAGCCAAGCAAGTCGAGTAGACGAACCTCATAATAATGCACTGCCAGAAGTGGATCTGGTTCCGAGTCCAGGCGGGCGAGAGTGTTCCACAATAAGCGATAAATCGAGCGATTTTCGTCATTTTCATAGGTAAATCTATCGAGTAGTTCTACCACATAGGCAGCATATCCCACCAGCAGCAAGTCTTGTCGCAAGTGTAGATAGGGTTGGACCGTCTCTGCCTGGGTGATGATGAACAAATCCCGGCCGCGTGCCAGCTGCAGACTAACGCGGGTGAAGGGCTGTAAATGACCGGCTTTGCGCGAACGCATTTTGCGTGCGCCTTTTGCTATGGCGCGCACTTTACCCATTTCGCGAGTATAAATTGAGAGCAGGCGGTCAGCTTCTCCCAAATCGGAATGCCGGAGCACTACTGCTTCGGCGCGCAAGGATCGTTCACGAACGGACATTGCAGCAATTATAAATCATTGTTGACTCTGACCCCCCCATCTGGTAAAATCCCTTAGCCCGGTGCGTTGTACCCTTCGCCCGGGCCTGCTTTATGCAGAACTTGTGGCACCTCAAGATCGCTAGCGGCATTACCGCTTCGAGGTTGCGTTCGAATACGCTAAGAGCGAATAATAATGAAAGGGCTTGATGAAAGATGAAAGTACTACTGTTAAAAGATGTTTATAAGCTGGGCCGTGCAGGTGACGTCAAACGGGTCGCCAACGGTTATGGCCGGAACTATCTGATCCCTCAGGGATTGGCCGTGCTGGCAACCGCGGGAGCTGTCAAACAGGCGGGACAGATCCGGGAAGAAGCAAGCGCTCGCCGCCAGGAACTCAATAAGGAAATGAGCGGCGTTGCCGAACAGCTGGCGGGTGTATTGCTCACCTTCCCTGCCAAAGCCAGCGAAACAGGTAAACTATATGGGTCCATCACCACACAAATGATCGCTGAAGCTCTCAGTGAGAAAGCAAGCGTGGAAATCAGCCGTCGCCAAATTGATTCGCAACCATTACGCAACCTGGGCGAACATACTGTTCAGGTGCGCCTGACAGTGGATTTGGTTCCTGAGGTGACTGTGATTGTCCACCGCGAGGGAGAGAGCCCTGATCTCGCCGTCGAGAAAGTATCTGTTGAAGAAGAGGCAGTCAACATCCAGCCTGAAGTTGAAGAGACTGAAGAGGCAGTTGAATTGCAAGCCGAAGAAGATTCCTCTACGGAAGAGATTGAGGTAGAAGACCTCGAATCTAACGATATTGAAGAATCAGAAAATTAGTCTCTTTTCACCTGGCAGGAAATATCTCCCAGCTGGAATTCCTGAAAAATCGAATATTTACGTCACCGATCCCTCTATAGCACTATGCTTTAGGATCGGTGTTTTGTGTCTGCTGTATAATAGAAAAGTCTTTCCTTGGAAAAAGGCTGAATTAGCAGCAACCCGGTGAGATTGATTTGATCGATTCTATTGGCGAAAAACTCCGCCAGAGGCGTATGGAAAACGGATTTTCCCTGGAGCAAGTTGCTCAAGGGACCCGCGTACGCCTGCACTATTTGGAAGCAATGGAAGCTGGGGACTTTGAACGGCTGCCCTCCATAGTGCAGGCGCGCGGCTTTCTCAGAGTATATGCCAGCTTCCTCGGTCTGGATCCGGAGGCATTGGTGGATTCAATGGATGGCGAGGTTAGCCACACACCTGATATACAAGCAGAAATCCTCACACCCACGGTTGAGGAAAAGGAGATTGCTCCAGGTGAAGAATGGGTGATTTTCAAGGAGATCGGAGGTAAATTACAGCATCAGAGAGAACTGTTGGGTCTTCATTTGGAAGAGGTCGAGCGTCACACGCACTTACGTCTCCATTACTTGGAGGCCTTAGAATCGGGAAACCTTGACGACCTCCCCTCTCCAGTGCAAGGACGAGGGATGCTGTCAAACTACGCTGTATTCTTAGGGCTGAATCCGGAACCACTCTTATTGCGTTTTGCTGATGGATTGCAGGCTCGTTTGGTCGCAAAACAGGCGACTAGGCCGCGCCCATTGAATAAAAAACGGTCCCGAGGCGTGCCGGCCCCCCTCTGGCGGGTATTCTCCGGTGATTTCTTGTTGGTGGGTATTTTGGTCTTGTTTCTGGGAGCTTTTATAATTTGGGGTGCCATACGCATCAGCTCTTTAGGCAGCGGCGAGCAGGCTGCGGTTACTGTGCCTTCGATCGCAGATGCCTTAATGCCTACTGAAGATATGGCTCTTACAGCTACCTCCGAAGCGATTGCCTCGCCTACAGTTAGCGCTGCCAGTGAAACCAAATCCGTTGGAGCGCCCCCCCCAACAGTGGAAGCGGGAGTGGATACCCTTGGAGTAGTTGAGACGGCGGTGATAGAAGAGATTCCGCCAACTCCTGCTGGTAGTGGTCCGGTGCAAGTCTCCTTGGTGGTGCGGCAAAGGAGCTGGTTGCGCGTGACCGTCGATGGCAAGGTGGAATTGGAAGGCCGGGTGATACCTGGCAGCGCCTATTCGTTTGCTGGCGAGGATGAAGTTGAAATCCTTACTGGAAATGGAGCAGCTTTACAATTGATTTTTAATCAGAACGATTTAGGACCAATGGGCATATTTGGTGAAGTGGTGGATCGGGTGTTTACGCCACAGGGTGAGTTGCTACCGACGCCAACGATCACGGCCACCCCCACATTTACAGCCACGCCGGAAAACAACCTAACACAAACCCAAACAGAAACTCCTCAAGCCACATCGGTACCTTGAGAGAGATGGTAATAGCATGTGTTCAAGAAATGGCATGGCTTGATTTTCGAACCATTATTAGAGAGGTCATGCTTGAGGATATGGATTAAATTCATTTAACGATTAGATAATTGGTAACCAGGTTATGGAGTCGAAAACATTTCATCTTAAATCATTAGGGTGTTCAAAAAACACGGTGGATTCTGAATCGATGGCGCAACTCCTGGAGAAATCAGGCTACCGGCCTGCTGAAAACCCGACTGGAGCCCAGGTGTTGATTGTCAATACCTGCGGGTTTATCGGGCCAGCTAAAGAAGAGTCCTTGCATGTGCTCGCAGAGCTGGCGGCTCAGAAGCGGGATGGGCAAGTATTGATCGCGGCTGGATGCCTGACCCAGCGATATGGCAAGCAGGTCGTGCGCCAGGTGCCAGGGATAGATGGAATCTTGGGCACTCGTCGCTGGATGGATATCGTGCAGGTGGTTCAAAAGTTGCGTGGTGGGAAACACCCCGAGATGCTTTACCATTTGCCGGATACCGCCACGGTGGGAAGGGATGAGGCCGGCGCGCGGCGGGTAGCTGTACAGGGGGCCAGTGCCTATATCAAGATCGCGGATGGCTGCCGGAGACCGTGCGCGTTTTGTGCCATTCCCTTGATCAAAGGAACAGCTGTCAGCCGACCGATAGAGATGATCCTAGAGGAGGCCCGGGTATTGCAGGATATGGGTGTGCATGAGTTAATATTAATCGCCCAGGATACCACCGATTACGGGCATGACTTAGGACTGAAAAATGGCCTGGCAAAGCTCCTGGATAGGCTGGTTTCGGCGGTCCCCCAGATAGAATGGATCCGGCTGATGTATGCTTTCCCGGGCTATGTGACCGACCGGTTGATTGAGACAATGGCAAAGCACCCGCAGATCGTAGCTTACCTGGATATGCCCCTGCAGCATGCCCATCCTGCGATGCTACGAAGGATGGGCCGTCCGGCTAATATGGCGTGGGTATACCGAACCCTGGAAAAGATGCGTATGGCAATGCCTGAACTTTCGCTACGCAGCACTTTTATCGTCGGCTATCCGGGAGAAACCGAAGATGAATTTCAGACTTTGCTTGATTTTCTTGAAGAGATTCGCTTTGACCGGGTGGGCGCCTTCCAATTCTCTTTCGAACCGGGTACGAGCAGCGAACCTTTGGGTGACCCTATCCCTCCGAAGGTAAAAGAAGAACGCTGGGAGCACTTGATGGAATTGCAGCAAAACATTTCATTGGAGAAGAATCAGGGTTTTGTAGGTAAGACCATGGATGTGCTGATCGAAGGACAAGGAGATGGATTGTCTGTGGGCCGGACCTACCGCGATGCACCGGAGATCGACGGGTTGGTCGTCGTCGAGGGAGATATCCAGCCGGGACAGATGGTACCAGTAAGAATAAATGGAGCGATGGCTTATGATTTGAGCGGGGTGGTGGAGACAAGCCCTACGGTGATCGGTTTCGATCAGATAAGCCAGTTGATTTAAGCCATGATTATAAACGAAAGACACTATCCAGATAGTCTCAATACTGCTGAAGTACGCTTCGCCCTGGAAGCAGTCCGCCAGGCTGCCCTATTGGTGAAAATCGTACAATCGGAAATGGTCTCGCAAGCGCTTACCAAGGCTGATCGTTCGCCAGTCACCATTGCAGATTTTGCTTCTCAGGCGCTTACAGGCTACCTGCTGAATAAAGCCTTTCCCGATGACTCACTGGTGGGCGAAGAGGATTCCAGTGCCTTGCAGCAACCCGAAGAAAGGGCTACCCTGGAAGGCGTTGTCAAATTTGTCACAACCTTTACCCCTGATGTCGAACCTGCAAAGGTATGTTCGTGGATCGACAGGGGTAACGGCGCTCCTGGAAAGCGATTTTGGACGTTAGATCCAATCGATGGTACCAAGGGTTTTTTACGAGGCAACCAATACGCCGTGGCGCTGGCATTAGTGGTGGACGCAAAGGTCCAGGTTGGTGTGCTCGGCTGTCCAAACCTAGTCGCAGGTTACCAATCTGATTTTGATGGATCTGGTTCGCTGGTTTTTGCTGTGCGTGGTGAGGGTACCTGGACAACTCCGCTGCAGGGGGATAGCACCACCTATATCCCGCTGCATGTCTCAGATTTGGACGATCCAAGCCAGGCGCGTCTGTTGCGTTCCTTTGAGTCTGGCCATACAAACGTTGGAGAGATGGAGGCCCTCGCCAGAGAGCTGGATATCCAAGCAGAGCCGGTTAGGATGGATAGCCAGGCCAAATACTCCTTGTTGGCGGCGGGAGCGAGCGAATTGTACCTGCGACTGCTTTCACTGGAGCAACCCAACTACCGGGAAAAAATTTGGGATCAAGCGGCTGGCTCATTGCTGGTTGAAGAAGCTGGCGGGCAGGTTAGCGACCTGGATGGTAACCCCCTGGACTTTTCGGCTGGACGCACTCTGGCTCGCAATCGTGGTGTTTGTGCTTCAAACGACCACCTGCACGCAGCTGTTTTACGAGCACTAGAAAGCATTGGCGCTTAACTTTTCCTCAAGAACTTTCCACATCCATATGTCCAGAGCCGATCGTCTTGCCTTGATGCTGAGCTTGCTGGCAGTCTTGGCAACCTATCTGGTAACAGTTCGGGTTTTTGAGGGCATCCCGCACATCGAAGATGAATTTGCATACGTATGGCAGGCAGATTTGATCGCCGAAGGGCACCTGACCATGCCTTCGCCGCCAGATTCGCCCAGCTTCCTGGTGCCTTTTGTAATAGACTATAACGGGGTTAGGTTTGGGAAATACCCGCCCGGATGGCCGGTGTTGCTGGGGATCGGGGTGCGTGTGGGGGCGCGATCGCTCGTCAATCCCTTATTAGCCGGGTTGGGGATCTGGCTAACCTATGTGCTCGGCAAAAAGATCCTGGGCGAGACGGTAGGTTTATTGGCAGCCGGGCTCACCGTGAGTTCCCCTTTCTTCCTAATGAATTCTGGGTCGCTGCTCTCCCATACCTTTGGGTTAGTGCTGACCATAGGGTTTGTCCTGGCATGGCTGGATTCGTTTGGAGACAGACGCTTGCCTCCTCAGAAATTGCCAACCTTGACGGCAGCTGGCGCGCTCGGATTGCTGGCGCTCACCCGGCCAGGGACTGCTGTGGCAGTGGCGCTGCCATTTGGATTGCATAGCGTGTATTTACTGGTGAGGGGAAACTGGCAGATCCGCCGCCATGTGCTGGCAGTGGGTCTCATTGTGTTCGCTTTAGGATCTTTATATTTCTTGTGGCAATATGCTGTCACTGGAGATGCCTTACTCAACCCCTATTTGCTGTGGTGGCCTTATGATAAGATCGGCTTCGGTCGCGGATATGGCGTTACAGAACAGGGACATAATCTCAGGCTGGCATATATCAATACGCGCTTCAGTCTTAGGGTGGGCTTCCGGGATCTATTTGGGTGGGCGGCTTATTCTTGGATCTTTCTTCCGTTTGGTTTGGTGGCGATGATCTTGCGCCGCAATTGGAAAGCTTTATTAACCAGCAGCGTGGTTGCCTGCCTGGTATTGTTTTATATGGCCTATTGGGTGGGATCGTGGTTATTCGGGCCGCGCTATTATTTTGAGGGGCTCTTCAGCCTGACCTTATTGAGCGGTGCTGGTATCGCCTTTCTGGCAGGATGGCCGGTCGGACCGGACGAAGGATGGCGTAGCTACCAGGGTTGGAAGCGCCTCCGGCCTTTGCTAATGACAGCTTTCCTGGCTTTGCTGGTTTCTGCAAATTTATTGTTCTATACGCCAATTCGATTGGATAAGATGCAAGGTCTATACGGTATAGAGCGCGCCGATTTGACGCCTTTCCTCAGCCCTCAAGCCCAGAAGTTGACCCCGGCTTTAGTCATTGTACACTCAAAAAAGTGGATGGGCTACGGAGCATTACTGGAGTTAGAAGATCCCAGCCTGGACTCTCCCTTTATCTTCGCTTACAGTCGAGGTCCCCTGGGGGATGCAAAGCTGACAGATGATTTCCCCCAGCGTGCCATCTATCATTATTATCCGGAGGAACCTTACCGTTTATACACTGGCCCGCGGCCCAGCTCTTGAAGGAATAAGAATAATCCCAAAGTGTGATCTAAAGGTAAGGAACAACACCCACTTCTGGATTACATTTCAAGATACTATATCAAGCAGGCAATAAATTGGGGGAGTATTTCAGGAGGCGCGCGCCATAGCGGTCAAGCCCAGGACCAGTATGCCGAAAAGTAAATAAAGCCTCAAAAGCCACACGGCGCGATGGTGAAGGCGTTCGGCCTGTGGTGCAACCTGGCCTTTGGCTTCCAGTAACGCCGCCCGACGCTGGGCCGGTATTTACCCCCAGGTCAGGTAAGCGCTGACAACTACCATCCCCAAAAACACCAAATGTTTGAGGAGAATCGCAGCAGACCAGCGGTTGGAAATGGCCAGAAAGCCCTGGTAATTGGGACTTGCGCTCATCTGGATCAAACCGGTGCCCCCCAGCACTATTAAACTCAACCAACCAACGGAATCGAGCCGGATTTGGGTTTTCCCGATAAGCTCGGCATAGTCTCCGGATTTAAAATTGCTTTGAGCTGCTGGCAGGATAATAAGCACCAGCAAAGACAGACCACCAATCCAGATGACAGTGGCGAGCATATGGAACCAAAAAGCCAGGGTAAGCGCCTAATAAGGGGTAACCTCCGAGGGATTGGTCATGGAGTGGGTGGTGGATAAGGCTCTTGAGTGGCAGTAACCTCAGGAGTGACCTCAGGCGTAGTTTCCAGAGTTGGGGTTGGGGTAGCTTCAATGGCAGGTGCCTGGGTGGGTTCTTCTTTTGGTTTATTGGCGTCTTCACATTTCTTGGTTATCCAGGAGGCCGTGGGCTCGACGGCAGGGTCTGAGCCCAGATTCAGGGCAGCCTGGTATTGCTCTTGAGCCAGGCACCATTCTTTGGCCTCGGCTAGAATATCTCCATATTTAATCGAGGCGATCCGGAAACGTTCCGTCACCGTGAGATTAGAGCTGTCGCGCAAATTGGGAGCAACCAGGAGAAGTTGGTCAAAGTAATAAGCCGCCTGACTCCAGTCTAATTCCCAAAAACTGGCACCGGTGACGTATAAATCTGCCCAGGTGCGATAATTCTGGGCTTCCACGTCAAGAGGTCCAAAACGTTCAGCCAAAGCTAAATCGTAAGTGCCGCCCTCCAGGTCGGCCTGGTTCAAGATTTTTTCCACGCCACGATTGCGCAAGGCTACATACAACATAGAATCCACTTTTACAGGCAGGTAATCGGGATTATCTTTACGCAGCTGTAACAGGGTATCGATAGCCTCTGACCATTTGTGGTCAGCCAGAAGCATTTGAGATTGGGAGAAAAGTTCCTCTGCGCCGCGCAAATCTGGAGTAGGGGAGAGGGTAGCTGTCGGCGCTATGGTGGGCGTAGCGGTAGTATTCAACTCCAACAACACATCGGCTAGTTTCTCAGTCACGCCAGGATAATCGGGATCCAGCTGGATGACATATTCAAAGCGCTGGCGAGCGACTTCATAGTGCTGGGCTGCCAAATCCTGCACGCCTAGCTGGAACTGTTCGTCAACTTGCTGAGCGACTTGGGTGGCTTCCAGGCTGGTTCTTTGAGAGATGCCAGAACGGTAGCCTCCAAAGGCGCTCGCTCCGGCGATTGCCAGCAGGGCTAAAAAGCCTAGCAGAATTAACCAACGCCAGGCATGGGAGCGGCTAGCCTCTTGAATTTCTTCACCGGTTGGAGGCGGATTGTCGGGAGGCTGATTAGGGGGGGTCTGGATTACCGGCGCGCTGGAATCAGCCATAGATTGAACATCATTCTGGTTGGAGGTCTGGCTCTCGCCAGTGTGCAGCTGTGTGGGATCGGTTTCATCGCCGACAGGTGTCGGTCTGGTTTCATCTAGGTTTGCATTTTCCATGCGCCCCATTATACCGCAGGGATTCTGCCTGGTAGAAAATAGGGATTTGAATGCTTGATCAGAGTAATTCTTTGCATCAGCGGATTTCGGACACAATGTGATACCGGTCGGTTTGACTGGAAATGCATTTGAGCGGTTATAATGATATTGTGCTTGGGTTCCGCTTTTACCACCCAATCGAAGTGCGTTACGGTGACCTGGATCCACAAGGACACGTCAACAACGCGCGTTACCTGACCTACATGGAACAGGCGCGCATCCAATATGTCCACCAGTTGGGCCTATGGAATGGGGATTCTTTTATGGATGTCGGCATTATCCTGGCAGATGTCCATGTGACATATCTGGCTCCCATTCACTTCGGACAGGAGCTGCGTGTGGGGGCGCGGGTGTCCAGGATAGGCAACAAAAGCCTTGAGATGAACTACCTGCTGGAGGATGCTCATTCTGGGGTCGAATTAGCGCGTGGTTCGTCTGTGCTGGTGGCTTACGATTACCGTAGCAGTCAAACAATTCTTGTGCCCGATCAATGGCGGCAGATCATATCAGAATTCGAGAAACTGGCTCCCGAATCCTGATCTGGATTTCAGGTAAGTGCTGGCTTGTGAAAGGGTTGTGATCCTATCCCATATTGTGGAGGAACAATGCCTCTACCTACAATTGACCAAGATTACTTACATAGTTCGTTGGTTGAACTTCTGTGCATCCCCAGCCCGACTGGATATACACATAAGGCCATCACCTGGGTTGAAGCAAATCTAAAAGCCTTCCCCATCCTAGAGATCTCCAAAACACGCAAAGGAGCGCTAGTCGTGAAGTGGCGGGGGCTGAAAGCGGAGGCGCCTCGAGCCCTGACGGCCCACACGGATACCTTGGGCGCCATGGTAAAAGAGATCAAGTCTAACGGTCGTTTGAAATTGACCAAAATCGGGGGGTTCGCATGGAATACGGTTGAAGGGGAGGGGTGTACGATCTTTACCAGGAAGGGGGGGAGCGTGCGCGGATCGATCTTGATGACGAAAGCCTCCATTCATGTCTATGGGAAAGAAGTGAACGAGCTCAAACGGGATGATGATCATATGGAAGTGCGCCTGGACGCACGCACTACTTCATTACACGAGACGGGCGTATTGGGTGTCAACGTGGGGGATTTTGTGGCCTTTGACCCGCGCGTGGAAACTGCCAATGGTTTCCTGCGGTCCCGCCACCTGGACGACAAGGCCGGTGTAGCTTGTATTATGGCAGCGGTAAAAACCTTACAAACTGCACAAATGCAGCCTACTCAGACAACTTACCTGCAAATTAGTAATTACGAAGAGGTCGGCCATGGGGCTTCGGCTGGTATCCCCCCGGAGGTAGTTGAATTGGTGACCGTTGATATGGCGGCGGTCAGCGAAGGGCAGACTTCCGATGAATTCCATGCTACGCTGTGTGTGAAGGATTCGGGCGGACCTTACCATCACGGCTTGAACCAGCGGCTGTTGGAACTGGCTGAAGAATATGAAATCCCTCATAAAATCGATATTTATCCTTATTACGGATCGGATGGAGAGGCTTTCTGGCGGGCAGGCGGCGATGTAGCCGTGTCCTTAATCGGTCCGGGTGTGGATGCCTCCCATAATTACGAACGCACCCATATGGATTCCCTGATGGCAACCACTCAGTGGTTGGTGGCGTATATGTTGAGTTGACAAGGATTGACGAATGATCCTGGATACTGCACTTCCTATGACATCCCTGAGCGAAGTTTCGAATATCGCCAAGGCTGCTGAAGGCATAGGCTTTAAAGCCTTGTGGACGAGTGAGACGCAGCATGATCCTTTTCTACCGGGGGCGTTAATCGCCGAACATACCCGCTCGATAAACTTTGGAACGGCGGTTGCGATTGCCTTTGCCCGCAGCCCGGCAACCCTGGCTTACACCGCCTGGGATCTCGCTCAAACTTCCGGTGGTCGTTTCATCTTGGGGTTGGGCACCCAGGTGAAAGCCCATATCGAGCGTCGCTTTGGCATGCCCTGGCCAAATTCGGTGGTCGGAAAACTTCGGGAACAAATCACTGCCATCCGAGCTTTTTGGCACACCTGGCAGAGCGGCGATCGCTTGAATTACCGCGGCGAACATTATAAGCTGACCTTGATGACCCCTTTTTTCAACCCGGGTCCGATCGATTACCCCCAGATTCCCATATACATCGCGGGTGTGAACACTGGCTTGGCACGTTTAGCCGGGGAAGTCGCCGATGGTTTCCACGCGCACCCTTACCATTCAACCAAGTACCTCAGTGAGGTGATTATCCCAGCCATTGAGCAGGGAGCAACCAAAGTTGGGCGAAAGCGCAGCGATATAAAAATATCGACGACGGCTTTCGTGGTGATATCGCCCGATGAGGATCGCCTGGTTCGCTCGCAGATCGCCTTCTACGCTTCAACACCGTCTTATCGCCCAGTAATGGCGCAGCATGGTTGGGATGAGGTGGGTGAGAGGCTTTCTGCGCTAGCAGGGCGTGGCCGGTGGAGCGAGATGGCAGGCCTGATCAGCGATGAGATGTTGGCTACCTTTGCGATCGTGGCTGAACCTGGGGATTTGCCCGCAGCTTTAAAAGAGCGTTATGGTGGGTTAGTCGACCGCCTGGCGTTGTATATCCCCTACGTTCCAGGAGAACGTGACGTGTTCTGGCGCGCCTTGCTGGAAGAAATGGATCAGCGTTGATCGAGTAGTAATAACAACAGCCATTTATCAATGGAAGAAAACGATCGATTTGTCATCGAAAGAGAGCGTATGGTTGAGGAACAGTTGATGGCGCGTGGCATCAGATCCAAGCGCGTGTTAGAGGCTATGCAGCAGGTGCCACGCCACCGGTTTGTCCCGCCGGAACATCGCCATCTCGCCTATGCTGATGGTCCTCTACCGATCGGCAATGGACAAACCATCTCCCAGCCGTATATCGTCGCCTTAATGACCCAATTGCTGGTCTTGGAGCAAGACGATAAAGTTCTCGAAATCGGCACTGGTTCGGGCTACCAGGCTGCTATCTTGGGCTATCTTTCCAAAGAAGTACATACGATAGAACGTCACGAGCTATTGATAAAGAGAGCTGCAGCTATTCTACAGGTTTTGGGGTATACCAACGTGCACGTGCACTTAGGAGACGGTTCCCAGGGATTACCTGAATACGCCCCGTACAACGGTATTGTAGTGACAGCCGCGGCACCGCGCGTTCCGCAACCATTGCTTGACCAACTCGTTGAAGATGGTCGCCTGGTGGTTCCAGTTGGCGGGCGAAGTGGGCAGTTCCTCGAGCGCTGGTATCGCCGTGCTTATGGCTACGACAGCGACCAGATTGTCCCAGTCGCCTTTGTGCCTTTACTGGGTGAGCATGGCTGGAAAGAAAATAGATGGCGTTGGGGGTAAGGCTGATGCAGGGGTATTACACTCGCTTCAAGGATTAAACCCGGTTCACGGTTACAAAGACCATGGGACGGCGTTTGGTCTCGTTATAGAAGAGCGCTTTGGCTACCTGTTCAATGTCGTTTTGCAGGTTGCCATTACCGAGGCTGATTGTCTCAACGATACGGCGGCGGGTTGTGGCTAACAGGTCCTTGGCATCATCCTTATACACGAAACCGCGAGTGATAATTTCGGGCTCTTCATGCAGGCTCCCGGTGTTTTTATCAAGCACCAGGCTTATTACGACGATACCATCTTTGGCCAAGGCTTCACGTTCTCGCACCACGCTGGGACCTACATCGCCGACACCGGATCCATCCACGAAAACATATCCACCGGGCACGCGTTCACCCAGGCTCATCTGCCCATCTTCAAACTCAATCACCTGGCCGTTTTCAACTACGACGATATTTTCGGCGGGGATGCCTAAAATCTGAGCGATTTGGGAGTGTTGCCGTAAGTGACGGAGTTCGCCATGGATGGGGATGAAGTATTTCGGCTTGACAAGGTGCAGGAGCAGCTTCATTTCCTCCTGGCTGGCATGGCCGGAAACGTGGACGGGGGCAATAGGCTCGTAGATCACGTTAGCTCCACGCCGGAACAGGCGGTTGATGGTGCGGTAAACGCTTTCTTCATTTCCAGGAATGGGATGTGAAGAGAGCACGATGGTATCGCCGGGCATGACATCGAACTGTCGATTTGTACCGGTAGAAAGACGACCCATAATGGATGAGGGTTCACCCTGAGTGCCGGTAGACATTAAGACCAATTCTTGGGGTTTCATCTTCAAGGCTTTATCGATGCTGACAAGCAATCTGTCAGGTATATCCAGGTAGCCTAGTTTACGAGCCATTTTTGCGTTTTCAACCATGCTGGTGCCCACAAAAGCCATCTTACGACCATGGCGATCTGCAGCGTTTGCCACCTGTTGCATGCGCGAAATCAAAGAAGCGAAACTGGAAATGATGATACGACCTGGAGCGCTTTTGAAAACTTGGTCGAAAGCCGGGTCGATCACCCGCTCCGAGGGAGTCCAACCGGGTTTATCGGCGTTGGTAGAGTCGGAGAGTAGTGCCAAGACATTACGGCCTGAGAATTCGCCCAGCTTGGCGTAGTCGGTGGGCCAGTTGTCTACCGGTGTGTGATCAAATTTGTAATCGCCGGAATGCACCACCAGACCGGCCGGGGAAGTGATTCCCAAACCGACGCCATCGGGAATGGAGTGGCAGACATGGAATAAATCAACTTTAAATGGGCCGATATTGACCGTGTCTCCGGCCTGTACCGTGTTGAGGGTCACCTTGTCGAGCATATGGCTGCGCGCCAGTTTGACTTCCAGTAAACCGCGCGTGAGTGAGGTGGCATAGATAGGGGCATCAATTGCCTCCATGACATGGGTGATTGCTCCTGTGTGATCTTCATGACCGTGGGTGATGATGATGCCGCGTACCAGATGACTTTTATCCAGCAAATAATTAAAATCGGGGATGATATAGTCGATCCCCAACATGTCGTTTTCGGGGAACATAATGCCTGTGTCTACGATCATGATGTTTTCTCCATACTCGTAGACCATCATATTCTTACCGACTTCCCCCAAGCCTCCCAGGGGGATAATACGTAGTTTTTTGTTACTCATTTCTTGTACTATTAACCTTTTTGATTGCCACCGGACTGTTGAGTTTGATCTATCCTAATTGCTAGAGATATACCTCAATTCGGTGGGTATTGTGTGCTTAAACCTTTCGTAAGTTAGGCAGTCAAAGGTCTTTTCAGGGGAGCAGGTAAAGCCCGCTCAACCCCCCAACAAATCCTAAAACTGGGTAAACCATGTCCTAAAACCAGCGTCTCTTATATGAATATAAGAAAAACCCCGGCAAGAGTGCGCTGGCCGGGGATTAATATTTTCCGATAACCACAAACTTAGAAATGAACGTGGGAATGCGGGCATTAATAACAGGCCGGAAGTCCGGCCAGACGTCAAGGTCCTCTTCGAATTGTGATTTTAACATGAGCCGGGGGTTTTGTCAAAGAAATAGGGCGGGTTAGGTCAACCCGCCCCAATCCGCTTTCAGTAGAATCCGTGATTGAGGATCAGCGTTGGGATGGGTGATGTAGCTGCAGGCCGTCGACCCACAGCTACACCACCACAGACATTTAGTGATTTAGTATTCCGGCATGGGTGGCATGGGTGGTTTTTCTTTTTCTGGTATGTCAGTAATCAAGGCTTCCGTGGTTAGGATCATAGCCGCGATGGAGGCGGCGTTCTCAAGAGCGCCCCTGGTGACTTTGGCTGGATCGATAACGCCGTCCTTGACCATATCGACGTATTCTTCAGTGATAACGTTAAAGCCGAAGTTCACATTCTTCTTCTGCTTCTGCTGCTGTCGTACGGTTTCGAGGACCACAGAACCGTCTTTACCAGCGTTGGAAGCTATCTTGCGAATGGGCATTTCCAAGGCTTTGCGCACAATTTTTACACCGACCTGGGCGTCCTCATAATCCATCTTGAGATCATCCAGAGCCTTCATGGCGTTGATCAAAGCGACGCCACCACCAGGAACGATGCCGTCTTCCACTGCAGCTCGGGTAGCTGAGAGAGCGTCCTCGACACGATGCTTCTTTTCTTTCAATTCAGTCTCGGTGGCAGCACCCACCCGGATGATAGCTACACCACCGGAGAGCTTAGCAAGGCGTTCTTGCAGTTTTTCGCGGTCGTAATCACTGGTGCTGTCATCGATTTCGACGCGAATCTGCTCGATACGCCCCTTGATCTGGGCTGTTTCGCCTTTGCCACCCACAATGGTGGTGTCCTCTTTGGTGACTGAAACCTTTTCAGCCTGGCCCAAATCTTGGATGGTGGCGCTTTCCAGTTTGCGACCGGTCTCCTCAGAGATGACTGTGGCGCCTGTCAAGATGGCGATATCCTGCAGCATAGCTTTTCGCCGGTCTCCGAATCCGGGCGCTTTGACAGCTATAACGTTGAGCATACCGCGTAATTTGTTCAATACCAGGGTGGCGAGGGCTTCGCCATCGATATCTTCAGCGATGATCACCAGTTCACGCTTACCTACCTGCACCATCTTCTCCAGCAGGGGGACAATGTCCTGAGCAGCCGAGATTTTCTTGTCATGGATCAAGAGATAAGGTTCTTCAACCGCGGCTTCCATGTGTTCCGGATCAGTGATGAAATAGGGGGATATATAACCCCGGTCGAATTGCATACCTTCGACGTATTCGGTTTCAAATTCCAGACCTTTGGACTCTTCCACGGTGATTACGCCATCCTTACCGACCTTATCCATTACGTCGGCGATCAGTTCACCGATCTGGCGGTCCTGAGCGGAGATGGAGGCGACATTGGCAATATCCTCTCTCGTAGTAACTTCAATGGCCTGTTCGGTGATCCTATCAACTACGGCTTTTGTGGCGGCTTCGATGCCCCATTTGAGCAGCATGGGGTTGAAACCGGCAGCCAGGTTCTTCATGCCTTCGGATACGATCGTGTGTGCCAATACCGTCGAAGTGGTAGTGCCGTCACCGGCAATATCGTTAGTCTTGGTGGCGGCTTCTTTGAGCAATTGCGCCCCCATGTTCTCGAAGGGGTCCTCCAACTCGATGTCTTTGGCTACCGTGACGCCGTCGTGGGTGATGGTGGGAGATCCAAATTTTCTATCGAGCGATACGTTCCGACCTTTTGGCCCCAGCGTAGTGACAACTGCTTTTGCAAGGGTATCCATGCCGCGCTGCAACTTGCGGCGAGCTTCTTCCGAAAATACGATCTGTTTAGCTGACATAGATTTTTGCTCCTCCAGAATTAAAGTTTAGTTAGTTTTATGAAACAATTGCCAACAAGTCGCTTTCGCGCAGGATCAGCAATTTCTTGCCGTCCATTTTAATCTCCGTGCCAGCGTACTTGGCATACAGCACGGTGTCGCCTTCGGCAACGTCCATGGGTATCCGATCCCCACTGTCGTTACGCTCACCGGGACCAATAGCCAGGACCTTACCTTTTTGAGGTTTTTCCTTGGCCGTTTCAGGTAGAACGATCCCTCCAGCAGTAATATCTTCCTGCTCGATGGGTTCGATCACGATACGGTTTCCCAGGGGTTTTAGAGAAATTGACATACTTGCCTCCTGATCATGAATTGGGATATTAAGTCGACAGGTTACATGCAGGCAAGTTAGCACTCTCGACTATCGAGTGCTAACTTGTGGTCAAATCATACCTAATTATTTCGGGAAAGTCAAGGGGGATTTAAAATATTAACGAAAATCTGATGTTTTATGGGAATGAAAGTTGATAGCCGACTCCCGGCTATTTTTAATCTGGTCCCTCACGAATGCTGTCTCAGGGGCTCTGGGTGTTTCCGACCAGTTTGCAGATGGCCTCATTTTCATTGATAATGTCATTGAATACAGCGTCATCCGGATAAGCTGCCCGAACTTCTTCCAAAACTTCCAGAGCATCCGGACAATAGTTCTGGTTTGGTCGGCTGAGAGCTGCTAACACCGAGCCGTACTGCAGGTAATAAAAGGCTACAGTGCCAGAGGTGAGCGGGAGTCTCTGGACCGCTACCCCCTGATCGATGATTTCTTTAGCGGTTTCGTTTTCATCAGCGCTGCACCCGATAACGGCACACTTTAAAGCGGGCCGGGCACCTTCGTAGTTGCGAGCTTTGGTATAAATGATTCCCAGCTGGCCGTAGGTGTTTGCATTTGAGGGGTCATACTGGAGAGCTTTTTGGGCGTTGATGGCTGCGATAAAAAACTCGCCATCGCGTGAATAGGTTTTGGCGATTTCAATGTACGGTACCGGATCGCTAATCCCCAGCTGGTCGTTAATATTGGCGGCTTTCTCAAAGAATTCGAGGGCCCGGGTGTGCACGTCTAACGTACGAAAGTTACGACCGATGAAAATATAGAGAAAAGTCAGGTTGGGGGTGATATCAGCCGCTTTTTGATATTCTTCTATGGCTTGGCGGTATTGGCCAAGGGACTCGAGCACATACCCGTAGACGCGATGAACATCCATAGAACCAGGATCTAGCAGGACAGCTTGTTCGACATACTGCTGGGCTTGGGACCATTTCTGCTGGTCGACCAGGATCTCAGCGTAAAAAGCCAGGGCCTTGGCGTTCTCG
Organism: Anaerolineales bacterium; assembly: GCA_034430155.1. GTDB lineage: Bacteria > Chloroflexota > Anaerolineae > Anaerolineales > UBA4823 > DAOUET01. The sequence goes on along the minus strand of DAOUET010000145.1, from coordinate 11,889 downwards.
GGATCCAGGTTAAAGGCTCGGGCAGCTTCTTTTTCTGCCTCATTGAGAGATGACTGACGTTCATCCTCACTGAGCAGATAGCTGGAAGCATACCAATCCAGCACCAGCGCACGGGTGGCAAGCACGGCAGGATCGTCCGGTTTAAGGGCGATGGCTTGGTCGATAGAATTTAAGGCATCTTTCAACCGTTCGAACCGGTCGGTATCGTTGCTTAGCAGACTGGAGGAGTAGGTTTGGACACGCGCAAGATTGGACCACAGCTGAGCATCTTGGGGGTCAACTCTAGTAGCTTCCTGGTAAGCGGTGATGGCTCCGGTGAGATCACCGGCATCAAACAGGGTTTCGCCCTCCAAGGTGTAGGAGTGAGCTGTCCGTGTGGGCGTGGGCGTGGGAAGGAAAAGGGGTTGCACCTGACCGTTTTGCACCTGGAAGAACAGCCACACTCCCCCGGCAATCAGGCTCAACCACAGCAAAATACGGTATGGGTTTGAACGGTGATTCTGGGGGCGGAAATGAGGTCGTTTTCCGGTGATGTCTCGGTCCATGATTGTAAATTAACTCGCGAGCTACTGTGGTGAGCGCCAGGTCCGGGTTATGGAGCAGGTGTCGCTTCAGGCTGGGGTGTGGAGCTTTCCGGGGTGCCCTCTTCGGGGTTAGAGGTATTCAGGTTTTCCTGGCAAATGACTAGACCCTGCTCAGCGTTGTAGACATTGATCTCGTCATCTGGCACTCCGCTGCGGATGGCTTGGAAAATAGGAAGCGCTTCTGAACAACGGTTGGCTTTGGCCAGGGTCAGGCCGTAGATGGCATAGTACTCTGCCATGCTACCATAGTCTAAAGGAGCACCTTCGACCAGGGTGCTATCCTGCATGCTGCCGCCGTGGATCGCCAGGGAAAGTTCATCGAGAGCTTTATCGAACTGGTTGTTCTTATAATACATGGAACCCAGGTTTCCGTGTAGCTTGGGGTTCTGGGGATCGATCTTCACCGCTTGATCTGCGTACTGGACTGCCTGGCTGAAATCACCCACCGTGGCGTAGGTGCGGGAGATTTCGAGAGGAGCCTGAGGGTCGTTGGGGTTTAATGCCAGGGCCTGGAGAAACTCATTGACTGCCTGATCGTATTCTCCCAATACGTGATAATTGTATCCCAAGGCCATGTGCAGGTCAGCGATTTTATCGTTGATTGCCAGGGCTGCTTTGTACTCTCTGATAGCTTCTTCATAATTACCGGTGTTCCAGAGAACGTAGCCGCGGGCACGCAGGGATTCTAACGCGTTGGGAGCCAGCGATAGAGCGATTTTGGATTCATCGGCAGCTTTGTCTATAGAACCGATATCTCCCTGACCAACCAGGGCTTTATCCATGAGGATTTCGGCATAGAAGGCATGCGCCAAGGCGTTATTGGGGTCGAGCTCTAAGGCACGTTTTATGGAGGCTTCAGCCTGGGTGTAATCGCCTAAAAAATCTAAAGCCCAGCCTTTTACGGCGTACGCTAGAGGATTGCTGTTGTTCAGAAGCAGAGCCCTTTCGGAGCTTTCTAGGGCGTCCTGGTACTGAGCGGTGAACACCTGGGCGCGAGCCATATTGATGTAGATAGAAGGGTTATCGGGCTCTACGGCAATGGCTTGTTTATAGGTGTTGATCGCCTGGGTAAACTTACCCGCTTGGTAAAGCGCTTCGGCCTCGTTGATAAAGGATTCTGGGCTGCGGGTCGGCGTGGCGGTGGGGATAAACAAAGGCGGCGTAGCCGGCACGACAACCTGGTTGATATACAGGGCGATTCCGATCAAAATGAGAATGACCAGAATGCGGAAGGGGTTGGGACGGCGCCGAGTCTTGCGCTTCATGTTCCATTTGCTGCCTCTCAGATACATATGCTCATCTTACCATTTCTCATGATTGAGCGTCAAGATGACTACAAATCGGCTTGAGTACCACCTGCATCTGGAAGCCTTGCCCGGCAAAAGCCTATCCTCGGCTTTTTGGCGAGATCGCAAGGGGAAAACCAGTCGATGCAATCGCCCTGATCCTGCCTGAGAAGCCTATGACCTCTAAAATTGCGGCTCTCTGGGATTTGCCGTGATGGGGTAGATATGTGGGGGTGTTGGGCGGGCGCAGCCCAACACCCCCACATCTAACCTTTACCACGGGGATTCCCAAAGATCCAAAATTGCTTGCCAATCCGTCCCCTTGCGACTAGAATGGGTATATGATTTTCGAGGTATTCACACTTTTCCCCGAGGTATTTGAACCTTATTTACAGAGTAGCATCCTGCAGCGCGCTCGCCAAAATGAATTGGTGGAGGTGCGCTTGCACAACTTCCGCGATTGGGCTGCAGACCGGCACCATATCACTGACGACGAGCCCTATGGCGGCGGCGGTGGGATGGTTCTAAAGCCAGAACCGCTCTTCGCAGCGGTAGAGGGGGTGTTGGGGACACCTCCGCAGCGTCCGGTGATCTTGCTTACCCCCCAGGGTCGATTATTCAACCAAAAGGTGGCCCAAGAGCTTTCGTATGGCGACCATCTGGCTCTGCTGTGCGGTCGGTATGAGGGAGTGGATGAACGGGTGCGAGAGCACCTGGTGACGGATGAAATCTCGATTGGAGATTTTGTGCTGACAGGAGGTGAGCTGCCTGCCCTGGTTATCATCGACGCGATCACCCGTCTAATGCCGGGTGCCTTGGGTGACCCCCAAGGGGCTTGGGCGGATTCTCACTCCTCCGGATTGTTGGAGCACCCACAATACACCCGACCGGCAGAGTACCGCGGCTGGCGCGTGCCGGAAGTTTTGCTCTCCGGCGATCACGCCCGCATTGCTCGTTGGCGGCGCCAGCAGGCGCTCTTGCGCACCTGGCAACGACGTGGCGACCTGTTGAAAAACGCCGAGCTTACCCCAGAAGATCGCGATTTTCTAAAGAAATTAGAAACACAGGAGCCCTCCCTATGAACCTGCGCTTCCCCTATCGCAAGACCTTCGTGCTTGGATTTGGATTCTTAGGAATAAGCCTGATATGGCCGATTTTTAACAACTTCGTCCCTATTTTTTTAAAAGAGGACTTTGCCTTATCGGCCAGTTTGATCGGGTTCATCATGACCTGGGATAATTATCTGAACATGTTCGTGCAGCCGGTCGTGGGAGAACGGTCTGATCGCACCCGCACCCGTATCGGGCGACGTAAACCGTGGATGCTGATCGGAGCGCCGCTGGCGGCGTTGTTCTTTATCGCTGTACCAGTGATGCGTTCACCGGTGGGCATAATGTTCGCTATTCTGTTAACCAACATCGCCATGGCTTTGTTTCGCGCCCCGACCATCGCCCTGCTGGGGGACCTTTTCCCGGCTACGCAGCGCAGTACTGCCAACGGCGTGATCAATTTGATGGGCGGGGTGGGGGCGATCTTGGCATTCCTTGTGGGCGGGGCCTTATATAAACTCGGTCGAATAACGCCGTTTGTTTTTGGGAGCGTGGTGCTGTTGGTGGCCATAGGAGTGGTTCTGCTGTTTGTGCGGGAGCCTGAAGCACCCCAGCAACCAGAGAACGAGAAACGTGGCGGCAGTTTCGGGGTGAACCTGAGGGAAGTCCTGGGAGCTGCGGACCGCTCAGGTTTGTTGATCCTACTGGCGATTTTGTGCTGGTTTATGGGCTATAACGCCCTGGAAACCTGGATCTCATCGTTTGGAAAATTTACGCTGGGCATTAACGAAGGCAGGATGGCGATCCTGACATCGGGTTTAGCCCTTATGTTCGTGCTCTTTGCAGTCCCCAGCGGTTTGCTGGCGACCCGTTTTGGACGTAAAAGGATGATCCTGGCGGGGATCGTGGGTCTGACGCTGCTTTTTCTTTTTGGCCTGATCGTCAGCAACCAGATCATGCTGATCTTGCTGCTGGTGCCAGCGGGATTTTTCTGGGCTTTAATCAACGTCAATTCCCTCCCAATGGTATACGACGTGGGTGGCGATGCCCGCATTGGCGCATTCACCGGATTGTATTACTTTGCCTCCAACATTGCAGCGGTGGCTGGCCCTCAAGTGGTAGGCATCTTGGTTGATCTGACGGGGGGCAATTACCGCATTATGTTTATCTTCTCGGCTACCTTCATGATCCTGGCAGGTCTTTTTATGGCGCGGGTAAAGGAGACGCCCGACGGAAATGAACTTCGAGGAGCTCGTGCTGTGGGATGATGAATTCCTGCTGGCGGTCAATAAGCCTGCCGGGCTGCTGAGCCTGCCGGATGGCTACGACCCGCACCTGCCCCACCTGCGCGGCCTGCTAGAGCCGGTTTACGGCCGGCTGTGGGTGGTGCACCGCCTGGACCGGGACACCAGCGGGGTGATGATCTTTGCTCGCTCGGCAGAGACGCACCGGGCGCTAAACAGGCAATTTGAAGACCGGCAGATTGAGAAAATTTACCATGCTTTGGTTGCTGCCGATCCACCCTGGCGACAGCAGACGGTGAATTTGCGACTGCAGCCCAATCGTGATCGCCGCCATCGCACGGTTGTAGACCAACGCAAAGGTAAAGCTGCGGTCACCAGGCTATGCGTATTGGAGCGTTTTGGAAGCTTCAGCCTGCTTGCAGCCAACCCCCAGTCTGGACGAACTCACCAGGTGCGAGTACATCTGGCAGCACTCGGCTTGCCGGTCGTAGGCGACCACTTGTACGGGGATGGTGCAGGAGTTTACCTTTCTCAAATAAAACCCAAGTATCAAAAAAGGGCTTTCCGAGCAGAGAACCCTCTCTTGGACCGGCTGGGTCTGCATGCGCGGTCTTTGAGGCTCGAACATCCTAATATTGAGGAGACAGTGTTGATTGAGGCACCTTATCCGAAAGATTTCGCGCTAGTTCTAAAACAGCTGCGCAAATATTCCAGCTGATTTTGAGGGCGTGTTAACATCTTATAAGAAGGGTTTGCCCTAAAGGTTTGATTTCTTGACGTTCTGCGACCCCCGTGGTATTATCGTATTTGCGCTACTTAGCACTCTCGTTACGAGAGTGCTAATACATAGGGTATAAGATGGCAGATATCAGCGAACGGCAGAAATTGATCCTGGCCCTGGTGATCCGAGACTTCATAGAAACGGCACAACCGGTGGGGTCGCGGCGCCTGGTCGAGAAGTTCAGGCTCGACTTCAGCTCAGCCACCGTGCGAAACGAGATGGCCGATTTGACCGAGATGGGTTACCTTCGGCAACCACATACCTCGGCGGGAAGAGAGCCTACGGAAGAGGGTTATCGATTTTTTGTACGCCAGTTGATGGGCCATACCGACCTGCCCGTGGAGATCAAGCGCACCATCACCCACCAGTTTTACCAGGCTCGCCATGATGTGGACCAGTGGATGCGATTAGCTGCATCTGTGCTGGCTCACCAATCCCAGGCGGCCTCACTGGTTACCGCCCCACATCCAGAGAAGGCGCGTTTCAAACACCTGGAGTTGATCTCTACTTTAGGCCGCCAGGTGCTCATGGTGCTGGTTTTGACGGGCGGCGAGGTGCGCCAGCAGATGCTGGTACTGGCCGAGCCAGCCTCGCAAGAACAGTTGAGCGCGGTTGCCCTCGAAATTAACGAACGTTGTCAAGGATTGGATGCAGAGAGCCTTTCATCACTCTCCGGGCTAATGGACACCTTGGCGCAGGACGTGTTGAAGCTGACCGGCGAAGAGATGGAACGCTCCTCAGCCATTTTGGGCGGGGAGGTCTACCGGGATGGTTTGACCAACGTGTTGGCTGAGCCCGAATTTGCCGAAACGGAAGGAGCCCGCCAAGCCTTGAGGGTTTTTGAAGAGCGTTCTTTACTGGAGGATCTGCTGACGCGCACAATTTTGACCAGCAGCGTAGGCGGAGTCCAGGTTTTGATTGGTGGAGAAGACACCTGGGAGGAGTTACGCCAGTGCTCGATGGTATTAGCGCGTTACGGCGCTCCCGGTCTGGCGACCGGAACGTTGGGTGTACTGGGTCCCATCCGAATGGCTTATGGACGCACTATCTCAACGGTGCGCTTCGTAGCTGGCTTGTTGAGTGATCTGGTAGTGGATTTGCACGGGGAATGAGCTGGGCAATGGCAGGCGCGCTTTATTCATTTTACCCAAACGAGCAGCATTAGTTCATAGAAAGGCTGATTTATTAAAGGGTTCCATGCTTGTGGAGGATGAACAAGGAAAATATGGCTAAAGAAAAAACGGTTCAACCAGAGGCTTTAGACGAAATCGAAATGGAAGGCAAGAGCGACGAAAAAGGAGAATCAGGGCAAGCCAATGAGGCCTTGGCAGAAGAATCTTCCCTGGAGGAATTACAGGTTATCGGTGAAGGCGTTCAAGATGATATTGCCGATTTGCGAAAAGAGTTGGAAGAAATCCGCCGGAAATCCGAAGAGTATTTGGATGGCTGGCAACGAGCGCGGGCGGAATTCGCTAACTTCAAGAAACGGGTAGAGCACGAACGCCAACAGGCTCACCAGACTGCCGCGGGCAACATCATCCGGCGCTATCTGGAAATTATAGATGACCTAGAGCGGGCTTTGAAGAACAAGCCAACAGAGGGCCAGGGCGCCGAATGGGCTGGAGGGATCGAGCTGATTTACCGGAAGCTGTTGGCCACCCTGGAGGCCGAAGGTGTTAAAGAGATGCAGGCGCAAGGGCAGCTCTTTGATCCCAATCTGCACGAGGCCATATCGCACGAGGAAAATCCTGATCACAAGAGCGGCCAGATCATTGAAGTCGTCCAGAGCGGCTATATGCTCGGAGATCGTGTTTTACAGCCGGCAAAGGTTCGGGTGGCGAAATAAGGCCTTTAATCAGGATCTGAAAATGCACTGCGAGGTGCAAATCGTATCATATACTTTGGAGGAATTATAAATGGGTAGAATCATCGGAATCGATCTAGGGACAACCAACTCGGTAGTTGCCGTGATGGAAGGCGGCGAGCCTACCGTGATCCCTTCAGCAGAAGGTGAACGGCTGGTGCCTTCGGTAGTGGCAGTGAACAAGAACCACGAGCGTCTGATCGGGCGGGTTGCCCGGAACCAGGCTGTGGTGAACCCTGAAAACACCATATTTTCAATCAAGCGCTTCATGGGGCGCAAGTTTAACGACCCGCAGGTGAAAAAAGCGATCGGGCGCATCCCTTATAAAGTCACCGAAGCGCCCAACGGAGATATGCGGGTGATGCTGGACGAAAAAGAGTACTCACCGCCAGAGATTTCCGCCATGATCCTGGGCAAATTGAAAACCGATGCCGAGGCTTATTTGGGCGAGTCGATCACCCAGGCAGTCATAACCGTACCGGCTTATTTTAACGACGCCCAGCGCAACGCCACTAAAGATGCCGGCAAGATCGCCGGATTGGAAGTGCTGCGCATAATCAATGAGCCGACCGCCTCCTCGTTGGCTTACGGCCTGGACAAGAAAACGGATGAGATCATCGCGGTTTACGATCTGGGCGGTGGCACTTTTGATATCTCCATCCTGGACGTGGGAGATGGCGTCTTCCAGGTGCGCTCTACCAGCGGCGATACCTTCCTGGGCGGTGATGACTTCGACCAGCGGGTGATTGACTACATCGCCGATGAGTTCAAACGGGATAACGGCATTGATCTGCGTAAGGATCGCCAGGCATTGCAACGGCTGAAAGAAGCCTCAGAAAAAGCCAAAATCGAACTTTCCAGCATGATGCAAACTGAAATCAACCTGCCTTATATCACGGCGGATGCCAGCGGCCCGAAACACCTGGTGATGACACTGACCAGAGCAAAGCTCGAGCAGCTCACCGGTGATTTGATCGAGCGCTCTCTTGGTCCCGTACGACAGGCGCTCAAAGATGCCGACCTCGAGCCCGTGAAGATCAACGAGGTAGTCTTGGTGGGCGGCATGACCCGCATGCCCGCAGTGCAGGAATCTGTACGCAAACTTTTCAATAAAGAACCCCACAAAGGTGTCAACCCGGATGAGGTGGTGGCGGTCGGCGCGGCCATCCAGGCAGGCGTGCTTGGCGGTGATGTGAAGGACATCTTGCTGCTGGACGTCACGCCCTTAACCCTGTCAGTCGAAACTCTGGGGGCAGTAGCCAGCCCGATGATCGATCGCAACACGACTATCCCAACCCGCAAAAGCCAGATCTTCTCAACCGCCAGCGACAGCCAGTCGCAGGTAGAGATCCACGTCTTGCAGGGTGAGCGCCCGATGGCATCTGACAATAAATCTTTGGGTAAATTCAATTTAGATGGCATCCCACCGGCTCCGCGGGGTGTACCGCAAATTGAAGTGACTTTCGACATCGATGCGAATGGCATCCTCAAAGTCACCGCCCAGGACAAAGCCACCGGCAGGACCCAAAACATAACCATCACGGCTTCGTCCGGGCTGAGTGACCAGGAAGTCGAGCGCATGCGAAAGGAAGCTGAAACCCACGCCGAGGAAGATAAGCGACGCAAAGACCTGATCGAAGCTCGCAACACTGCCGATAACTCGGTTTACACCGCCGAGAAATCTCTGCGAGATCTGGGTGATAAAGTCCCTGGCGATTTGAAAAGCAAGGTCGAAGATCAGGTAGGCAACCTGCGCAAGGTTATGGATAGCGAGGATGCCGAAGCCATTCGCCGCGCCACGGATGAGTTAATGAGCGTTGTACAACAAATTGGGAGCGCGGCATACCAGCAAGAGACGCCTCAGCCCGAAGCTGAAGGTGGAGGCGACTCGCAACCCGGTTCTGATTCGGGCGATGACGACCAGGATGTGGTCGAGGGTGAATTCAAGAACGTGTAAAGGCGTAAATACCAGCTAACCGGCATCAGGATGTGTTCAAGGAAAGAATGACAGATCGGGATTATTATGAAATCCTGGGTGTGCCCCGCAACGCCTCTCAGGATGACCTCAAACGGGCTTTTCGCACGCTGGCGCGGCAATACCACCCTGACGTCAACGAGTCGCCAGACGCAGAGGAGCGTTTTAAAGAGATCAACGAGGCCTATGCGGTGCTATCCGACCCCGAAAAAAAGACGGCCTATGACCAGTTCGGGCATGCCGGGGTGCGGGGACCAGGGGGCATGCCGGATTTCACGGTCGATTTTCCGGATTTCGCCGATATCTTTGGGGAGGTCTTCGGTTTTGGGCGCAGTTCGCGCCGGGCGCGCAACACGCCACGCCGGGGAGCGGATCTTCAATATCGGGTTGACTTGAATTTCGAAGAGGCCATTTTCGGCGTCGAAAAAGAGATCGAGATCACCCGGGATGAAATCTGCAGCACCTGCAAGGGCAGCGGCGCGGAGCCGGGCACCTCTCCGAGGCGTTGCAGTACCTGCGGCGGAAGCGGGGAAGTGCGCCAGGTGCGCCAGACCATCCTCGGCTCGATGGTCCAGGTAACCACCTGCCCGGCCTGCAACGGACAGGGCGAAACCATTGATACACCCTGTCACACCTGCAACGGACGCGGCCTGGAGCGTAAAAACCGCAGGAAAGTGGTCAGCATTCCGGCTGGGGTGGATAACGGCAATCAAATTCGACTGGCCGGTGAAGGTCAGCCAGGCGTCAACGGCGGGCCAAACGGCAACCTGTATGTGGGCATAAACGTCAAAGCGCACAAGTATTTCCGCCGGCGCAACACCGACATCATGCTGGATCTGGAGATCAACATGGCGCAGGCCGCTTTGGGGGCGGAGGTGGAAGTGCCGACTGTGGATGGCCCCGAGAAATTACGCATCCCCTCCGGAACCCAACCGGGCAAAGTGCTGCGGGTGCGTAATAAGGGCGTGCCTCACCTGCGCGGTAATGGGCGTGGCGATCAGATGGTGGTGATCAATGTGGTCACGCCAACCCACTTGTCGAGCGACCAACGAGAACTGTTCGAGAAGCTGGCAGAAAGTCTGGGAAGTGAAGTGAAACCGCAGGAGCGCAGCTTTCTGGATTGGCTGAAAGACGCCCTGGGCGGATAAATCCCAACCGGGAGAACAGACCGGTATCTGGCGACCCTTCAATGAAATTCAAGGTGAGGTAGGGGCGGGCATGCCCGCCCCCTTTTGATATGGCGAAAAGTTCAGCCTGGTTGGAAGTAAGCCTGATTGTTGACGGCGAGATGGCCGAGGCGGTGGCCGAAGTGCTGGCGCGTTTTGTGCCCAACGGGGTGGTGATCGAAAGCACCCAGATCATCGCCGAGGGCCAGGCTGAGGGCCAAATGGCCGGCCCCTTGCGAGTATGCGGCTACCTGCCAGTAGATGACGACCTGGAGGGAAACCGCCAGCGCCTGGAAGAATCGCTGTGGTACCTGGGGCGCATCCGCCCATTGCCAGCCCCCCAGTTCAGGCTGGTTCAGGAAGAGGACTGGGCGGAGGCCTGGAAAGGGCATTACCGGCCGCTGGCGATAGGGCGGAGCCTGCTGATCCTACCGGCCTGGATGGAGGCGCAAGAACCGGATCGTACCATCGTGCGCATCGAGCCAGGCATGGCCTTCGGCACCGGCACTCACCCCACCACGCAGCTATGTCTGGAGATCTTGGATGATTTCTATGCCAGCCAAGCTGCCCCTCCAGAGTTCATGATTGACGTGGGCTGCGGCTCGGGGATCCTGGCGATCGCAGCTGTGAAGCTGGGGGCAAAGCATGCCCTGGGGGTAGATCGTGATCCGCAGGTGCTGGGGGTCGCCCAGGAAAACGCGGCCAGTAACCAGGTCTCGGCTCGATTGGAGATTGGTCATGGTTCGGTAGCCGAAATCCGCGCGGGTAGGTTTTCCATTAGGCAGGCGGGGTTGGTGGTGGCCAACATCCTGGCGCCGGTGCTGGTGCGATTGTTAGGTGAGGGGCTGGGGGAGCTGGTCAGCCAAAGAGGGCGGTTGGTTTTATCAGGGATACTGGCAGAGCAGGCCGGGGAGGTAGAGCGGGTGGGGGAAGAGCAGGGTTTGAAATTAATCGAGAAGCGCCAGAGGGAGGATTGGGTAACGCTGGTGTGGGGTAATTAAGAGTATAAAACGGATCATCTAATCAGGCAGTGAGGGGAAGGGGGTGTATATACCTATTTACCAGGAAGTACACAAAGGTGGTAAGTATGAGGGAGAAAGGGACGGGCAACCAACTACGATCATAGCGCTTTGTTGCTTTTCCTAGCACTTAGTTTCAAAATAAATTCTTCGACTTCATCGTCACCTGTTTTGGCAATCCCCTTGTCCTCTCTGACCATCGTGAAACCACATTTTTCCAGGACCCGGATGGAGGCGATATTGCCTTTGGCGACATGGGCATACAGGGGGACCGCTGCTACGTGACCTAAAAACGCCGATAGCGCCTGGGTGGCGACCCCTTTACCCCAATATTCCTTCCCGAGCCAGTAATCCACTTGTGGTTTGCCATCCTGTTCAAAGCTCACAATATTACCAACTGCCTGATCGTTGAAGAGGATGGTTTTATTGATAATGGTCTCGTCAACCAAAATCTTGGTCCAATGCGCCATGAAGGCGTCACGGTCCCTGGAAGGGAACGCAACCAGGATGGTTGCGTCCGGGTCCAGTTGGTGTTCGAAGAAGATGGGGAGGTCGCCCTCTGTCACATCCCGCAGCAGGACAGCGCTAGCCAATGGGTTTGGGGTGCGTTCAGCCACTTAATTCTCCAGGATTAATTTTGCTGCCGTCGCCACAGATCTGACAGGTCCCCACCAGCTTATGCACAGACTCACCCTGAGATTGCTATATTCACGTCTGGACTTCCACTGGCTATCGGTCGGCTACTTTCAGGGGACACTATGCACTTCTTGGGTGGCGCTCTTTTGCTCGGTCAGCATATCTAGAACTATTTGTGCCTTGAATACTGCTGAAAATTTTCTCCGTGTTGCCATTCTGGACCTCTTTCGTGGATCATAGCTTTTACTTAGCTATGTGTCCGGTTTTTGGGGTCCATTACAGTAT
>DAOUET010000144.1:0-48106 GCA_034430155.1 Anaerolineales bacterium | reverse complement strand
GCAGTTATTTGCCTCCACAGTCTCTTTCCTTCTGACACTAAATTTTGAATATTCTCGGTATCCTCTCTGATACGACCGATAAAATTGGAACGGGTATGCTCAGCGTTTTCCAACCCGCGTAACGTGATTTTCCTTCTTTCACATTCCTCCTCTTCTGCCAATAGAGATGCTACTTCTTTATATTTTTCAAACTGTGCTTCTAAGCCTCTATTTTCTTGCTGGAGCGCCTTAATCCTTTCACCATACTTTTTTGTCTTTTTCTCGAGTTCCAATCTGCTTTCATTGATTTTTCGTCTTACCCTCAAATCGTGGAGAATTTCCTCTTGATCGAGAGGGTTTAACAAATCTCGGTTGATGAGTGGAGCCACTACACGATCAAAATATTCATCCAAACAACAATTTGGTATACAGGTATGGCCAAGAATTGGAGTTACATAGGCTAACCCTTCTTCCTCATCAAATTTTGGCAGATCGTGGATTTCAAGATATTGGAGGAATATTTTCCCCCATTTCACTTTCCAATTGGGATCAATTGGCCCCATCTTCTCTTCTAAGATTGGCCAATAACCAGACTCTTTATCATAGAGCCTACCCATGCCAACTAGAAAACATGCCAGGCAAGTATGCGCTTTTGCCTTTAGATAATGTGTACCCTTTGAGATGTTTGGGGTTATAGCCTGGTTTACCAGATTAGCTAGTATCTCAAGATCTTCGTCTGATAGGGTAATTTCTCCTAATAGTCGTATATGCTTGGCTGCTTCTGCAAGCTGCTTTTCGCAGTTATTGAGATCTGCACAATTCTCAAGCATGGCATTCTTCTTCCAAAGCCGTTGGGAGAACCAATGAGGCTCGAACTTTTAGGTAAGATGAATACGGATGGCTTTGATGAAGAAAAAGTCCTCGGCATCGGCTGCCATGGTGGCAGGTGCGCGACCGAGGATTTCTACCTGGTCGAGTTGATCGGTGGTGAGCCGCAGGGATTTATAGGTTTGGCTGCTATCTTTTTGATTCAGCACATGACCGGAGCGGTCTGTTGTGATGGGCTGGGTGATGATACCCACCAGGCCACCCCACTCTCCAGCGGTAAATTTGACCAGATCGCCGGTGTTTAGATTTACCTTTGACATTCTGGCTAACCTCCTCACGCATGATAGCACGATTTTATCCAAATCGTACCACATCTCTGGTTGTATACAACCAGCTGGCAGTTCCCGCACGGATAAAACCCCAACGGGCATAAGGCTCAGGTTGCGAGCAGGAGGAAGCAAGGTGAACGGCCTCAAGTCGGAGGCACCTCCTTGCGCGGTTGCCACGTAGAGCCATGACAAACTTGGGTTTCCAGGAAATGGGTGTGGACAAGAAGCCTTCCCCATAGTTTTTCGCGTTACTAAGCGTACCGGACCGAAGGGAAAGTAGTACCCTTGGGTCTCCAGCTGATTTTCCATTTTATCCTTCATTTGGCGATAGTTCTCCAGGCGAGTCTCTTCCTGTATGGACTCGTCGGGGGCACGGATCTGGGCTGCCCATCCACCGGCATAGAGTGTGATGGCCTCCCGCCGCTACCTCACGGTTCCATCGAACCTCTAGAGCGCGCTCTGCCAGATCGAGTCGTCCGGTTGCTTCAAATCGCTCCCTCGCTACTTCCAAGGATACCGACTCGACCGCAAAGATTTTCTCTCCATCTTGAGGATTGGCTGGAGATTGGATGATTTCGACATGGCCTACTCCGACCATGCGGTAATACTCAGGATGCGGGAGATGGGGCCGATACGGTTTTGATGCCAATGAGATACAATGCCATGCTCCAAAAACTGAAAATGATACCAGATTTGCACCTGCTTCTTCCAACCAAAGCCGGGCTGCATCCCCAGTCGCCTCCAGGGCCAGGTCATCCGGCCAAGGATCATTACACCTGCAGGTCAATCGACGATCAACCTCCTCCTGGCCAGGTCGGGCAGAAACTGATTGATGAGCAGGATGATCTTCTCGTGCATGAAGGGATACCAGATCTCTTCCTCTTGTTGGACCCATCGTGATTCGATATTCTCCTCGGAAACCCCGATAGAAGCATCTTCCACATCGAAAATATGCCAGACGCTTAATTCTTGGTAACCGTCGAAGTAATCCACCGCCACCCGGTTTTCCCAAGAGCGACCAGCCTCAATGAGATGTATGTTCTCTTCGGCTAGTTCTCTCATCACTGCACCCGCAGAGCTCTCTCCGTCCTCGATTGATCCACCCGGTAGAGCAAAATTACCGCCTACCCGGTGAAGCGTTCCGAGAATTGCGCCATCATCCCTTCGCAGGATCAGCGCTCGGGCGCTGGCACGTTTGAAAGGAAGATGGACCATCCTGTGACCCCCGGTTATTTCAACCCCATTTTCGTACCAAACCTCAGTGAATTCTGATTTCATAAGTTACTTAATCTCCAATACAGGTAAGCCGGGATCGGATAAATTCTAGGCTGGCTATCGAGAAAGCTCAGGTCCCTTCTGAGGTTCACTCACCCACGATGGACCCGGTAACGAAGCCAGACCCGCCCATCAGCTTGAACCTGGGCCGAAACCAGTTTGGGACGCTCTGGCCACTCATCCGGTTTCAATCCGGGCGAGGTAAACAATGAGGGTGTCTCGTAACCACCTATGACGGCCGGAAGGAATTCGATATTGATCTCATTTATCAGCCCTCCGCGTAACAGCGCTCCATTCAGCTTGCCTCCAGCTGTGGACAAGACCCGCCTCACATCCAACTGGGCTTTCATTTTCTCAAGGGTCAGGTCGAGATCGACATGCTGGTTGCCTGCCACCAAGTAGGGAACCGCTTCCCTTTGGAGATAGGCTGGACATGCCTTGAGAGTTACTTCCATTATTCGTATCCACATTATCCCTTGACATAGGACAACTTTTCGCAGATGGAACCGTTCTTCACTCGGAATATATCGACTCCTCGGATATGTCCCCTTTTTCCTGCCACATCTACCCATTCGTATCTCCAGCGCATAATGCACCGAAAACCAGAGCTAAAAATCTCCTCGATTTCGATGTGGGCATGGGGCGACTCGCGGAAGAAGTCCTGCCAAAACTGAGTTACTCCTTCCTTCCCCGAGTACACAGCGCCATCGGGGGCTGGATCAGTGTTTTCGAAGACACAATCGTCGCTCATAAGCTGCATCATACCTGCGACATCATGACGGTTGAAGGCCTCATTGAACTCAAGGACCACGCGGATCGCTGATTCTAACCGTGACATGCGGATTGGACTCATATAGATAACACCTCCTTCAGAAGAAAGCCGATTGGCTGCCTAAAAGTATGCGTTACCCGCTGGTGGGCGATCGTGGACGAAACTTAATATACCGAATAAGCTTGGGTGCTGAACCAACTCTTTTTAGCGGTACGCATCACACCAGTCGGGTGCAATCCGCCAGGATAGCGCGGCTATCTTTCAATCTGCATGAACCAGCCGGAGCTGGTCCTTAGCACGCTTTATTAACCACCCACCATTTATCCTTGGGAAAGCTTGTTAGCCATACGAACTCGCTCTCGTGGATCAGAAGCTCTCTGTTGGAAATCGAGAAGGCTTGAATAGATCGCGCAGCAACAACACTCCGCCAACGCCGATAACAACAAGCGCCAGTGAATAGACAACGATCGACGCCAGGACGAGTGCCCACCACCAACCAGCCGGCTCGGTCTCACCCGAGGCCAGCCCCGTGACAAGGGCAAGCATCTGGCCACCAAGCAACAAGCCTACTGCGATGCCAAAGCCCCAGCCGATGAGTCTCCGGCGCGAACGCCTACGTAGCGCTGCCCAGATGAGCAAACCTCCGCCGACCAGTGTAGCCGGGAAGAGCTCAGCAGGCATGAGATAGTCGAACCGGAACATGCGCTCTTTAATGATTACGGCCACAGATAATAAGACTGGAGTCAGAATCGGGAACCATACTAGTACCGTTCCTACAATTGCCAGAATTTTGGTGAGAACCCCCTTCTTTTCCATTTGTTGTAACCTCCTTGTTATTACCAAATGTGGCTATCGAGGCGGCGGATGAGCTGCAAGCGGGGCGACCGGAGCGTGCTCTGCTCCACAGGCTGGTTAGGCGGCATCGACTTGAAAACTTTCCACAGTTGGCCTTTACCTCGCGCTGTTTCACTATCTTAGTTGAGCTTCTGTTTGGAAGATGGTCAACAGACCCTTCTCAAGAGAGGCCTCGCAGTCGGCCGAGAGAAACGCTGTAGCACCCTTCGACTGCGTACGGCGTATCTGCGACAGCGTTTGGCTGCATTTGAAGTTGGACGGCCAATCTTCCTTTGGTAAATCCTCTCTGGATCGTTCTATCAAGGCAATACTCTAAAACTCCAATTTCTTGAGTGCAAAATACCCTTCTATCGCCCGTTCGAGGCGATTCTTTATGGGCATTAATATGGCAATCCCGACCGCAATTGATATGAAGTGAATTAAATTTGAACCTTCCCCAATCCTCTCTCCGAAATAGGTGATGAGAAGGTGTTCGGAGAAACTGTAAACGAAGATGAGGAGCGCGGCTAAAGCAGAATACAAAGCTCCCTTCTTGATGATCACGGTAATGTCTAAAAGCCTATCTTTGATGATCGCCAGACCGATTACGGTCGCGAAGATATCGTTCAAGAACATCCCCAGCGGCAGCAAGTAAGATATGTCTATTCCCATGGTTACTAGCGCTTTCACGACTGCAAAAGTAACCGCTAATAAGCCCGAAATTATATACAGATAGTGGCGTCGTTCCAGATAGGAAGTCGCTCTTCTTGAACTCTTGAACAACAGCCAACATGCCGATAGATTGACCCCAAACCAGTAAATAAAAACCATTGGATCTAGAACACTGGGCAGGACCCTGAATATATTCCCCCAATCGTAAGTATAGATTCCTTCAATCCTATAAAATAAGCCTGCAAGGATTGGCACCCAGGTAACGCCAGTAAGACTCCATACCAATACGACCGCCCATTTGATGGGTCGCCCTGTGTATAGGTTGGCGAAATGAAAGATTAGCGCGGGTATAAAAACACACGGAAGGACGGCAATGCGGCCGATGATATCCAACTCTTCTACATGCTGGTTTCTAATCATGGTCAGGAAGATGCCAAGATCCCAGATCACGCAGATGAGCAGGAAGGCTGCAAAGAGGTAGTGATATACCTTCCTTCCCTGGGAGAGCACCAGGTAAAGAATTGTGCTGGTCAAAAGGAATCCAAAGCCCGACTCGATTGCAGTTAATACCACGACAGGTGAAGACATTTGTTCTCCTCATCGAGTTCTTGTTCTTGTGTGTCGGGATGTGGAAAACTTCAGCGAGGTGGCTGCCTAACGATTACATCAGTTGATCGGCGGCTCTGTTGTTCGCCTACTTACATGCAGATCACTCCCTAATGCCTTATAAAGGATAGAAACAAAGTGTTATCAAGAATAGGGCAACCCACAATAAGATTTCTACTGTCTCTGTAATTGGCTGGGTCTTTCTTATCGCTCCGTAGGCATGGAGAGCTATCATTGCCACGAAAAGCCAAAGCATTAGATCGAAAAAGAATGGCTTTGCTGCCGGAGTACTGGTCACTTTGAAAGCGAATACTGCCAGTATCGAGATAATTATGCCTAGAGAACGCCCCAGAAACACAACGATATCATCAGGCTGCGGTACTTGCCATCGAAGAAATCGAGCCCAACCTAGTGGGACTACCAGGAGTGGGAGGCCAAAGGTAGCCAACATCGCCGCTCCTGCGACATACAAGTAAACCTCAGAGTAGGATTGCCAGATTCCGATCATATCAGGGTTCTCTTTCAAGCCTCAGCTAAGGCCTTAAGTTTGAGCTGTATCTTGTTAACGGTTGCCTCAGACATCCTTTGGCCGATTAGGCCAATGAACTTGCCGATGATCCCAAAGGGGAATTCGATTTCTTCCATGAAGGTAAATCGGCTGCCCGATGGGGTGGTCTCAAGCAACCAGACTTGCTGGTAGGATTTCACGCCGGAGCCTGAAACCATTCGCAAGGCAAGCTTCTCATTCTCTTTCCATTCAGTAGATTCAAAATGGATCTTCATCAAGGGGCCGCCAGCTTGCTCCTCAATGTAAATAGGCGTTCCAACACCGCTGCGTTGATTACTGGTGTAATCGAATCTCTTGAAAGTACTGTACCACTGCAATACCTTTTCAGGCTCTACAAAGAAGGGCCATATTCTTTCGGGTGGTGCATTGATCTCGATTGCTTTTTGGACTCTCATTTCTTCTCCTTTCCCTTGACAACTGGTTTTTCTGCTGCCCAGTTATGTGTTTAGCTGCAAGAACGCTGCTTAATGGCTTATAGATGAGGTGGGATCTAATGCCTGTATTAATTTAGCGAATTAGTATGTGAAAGATTTAAAGAAGATGAGTATTTTATAATAGTATAGCAGGAATTCAAGGGAAAAAGGATGCATGCTAAACCGAAAAATTATTCGATCAAGTAGGCGACATCCTACATTCCAGGCACTATTCCCGTTACACTGAAGGAAGTTTTGTGGATTGAATATGGCGTTATATCTTAACCAACCAGGAGCGCCATCCAATCGAAATGGGGTCAGAAGAGATGGAGGCTTATATTCCGCACCTGGCAGCCGGATGACATGTGACTGCCTCTACCCAGAACCAGGCGTTAAGCGGCTTGCGCTTCCTGGACCGAAACGTATGGAAGTGGTTAGGCAGCACGCAGGACTCCAGGTTTCGATTGACCCAAAGCTGCAATTCAGACACTTGACTACCCATCCATCGGCCGCACTGGCCCGTGCCCAGGATACACGCGCCTGGCGCCGTGCTCCCGCAGCAGTCGCCAGCTGGCGGCCACGACCTCCGGGTCCTCGTATCCAATGCGCCCTGGAGGTGTAAGGTCGCCGGTGAAGGCCGAGCCGTCATCCAGCAGGAGAGACACGCTGTCGTCAGAGTGTCCCGGTGTGTGCAGTATCTCGCCCGGGATGCCGATCCGCTCGAGGACCGTGCGACTCTCGGCGAATGCGATCACGACATTGTTGTGCATGGTGATGTCAACGTAATGATCCTGAGGCTTGGTCCATGATTTCATGACCGGGACCGCGGGGACTTGGGGTTCGAACAGTAGCAATGGAACCCCTGCCACTTTTAGCTCCTGAGCCAGGCCGGCGTGATCGATATGGTAGTGGGTTGCCAGGGCGTAACGGATTTCCTCCAACGGTATGTCCATCTGGCGGAGGCGCGCCTGCATCATCCCCATGGTTCCCGGGTAACCCAGGTCTACCAGGAGTCGCGATGTCCCGGAACTGACCACCCAGTAGTTGGTCGAACGATATCCGACGTTGACGATTGTGATAGGCGTAAGCTTAGGCATAGTGATCTGGGTGCTGCCGAGCGGCTGGGAGCTGAGCTACCGGGTTTCGCCGTATCGCCACCCGCAGCCCGCGGGATGATTGACACATGCGCTACCTCGACGGCTCGCAGGGCCAAGGGTATCCAGGTTTAACAAACTTATATGCGACCGGTTTTTAGCCTTTGTCCATTAAAGAGTTAACCATAATAAACACGTGCCAGGTACCACGCAAAAGCAAACTGGGTCAGGAAGAAGAAGATCAAAACGGTAATTGTCATTGGCAAACCCCACCATGATAATCTCTTACGCCCAAAGGGGGTATTTGCAATCAGGGCCATTGGGATAGCCAAAAGCCTGCTAAATCGGACCCCTGCCCATATTTCGTGCTGGTTTAAGACTAAGAATAGAATGAGAACCGCGGCTGAGATTACCATTCCAAAATGAAAATATTCATACTTGAGTCTGGCACTAGCATATAACGAGATGGCAGAGGATATCGCCATAACCATGATTATGGTTCCCTTTACGATGCCTTTTAGGCTGCCTTCCATCAAAGTCCCTAACATGCCATCAAGTATAGGTATATTACTGTTAGAGGCTACTTCCGATTCTAGATTGGTAGAGAAGAGCCACGTGATTGAATGATGGTAGTAAGAACCCAACAGCCATAAAACTCCGATGGGCAAGAGCGTAATCCCGATAAATTGTAAATTCCGTTTGGAAATGAATTCTTTGCGAAAAAGTACCGCAATTATGAGTAAGCCCACCAGAAGCCACATGGCTTTATGGGTGAGGATTGATAACCCCAGGAAAAGTGCCGCAGATAACCTGCGAGAACCTTGAAGTAAATACAATCCTGTCAGAAGTAATGATATCCCTGGCAAGTCTGCCAGAGGCAGGACTGTGAAAGTCAGGCCTACAAATGGCCACAAGCCGAATAGAAACGCTCCAATCGTGGAAATTTCATCACTGGCGCCGCCAGCTTGGATTATCCGGTAGACGAGGTGGACGCTTACTAAAAATGCACCCAGATTTATACCCATCATCAAGATAACCGGGGGTAATGCCCCGAGAGTAATTCCCCGAAATATCGCAATCATCAGGGGGTAGCCTGGAACATGAAACCTATGGAAGGGTGTTTGCCATGCCAGGCTATCTTGCCAGTAACCCAGGACGTCAGATCTCAGGAAGTCATATCTTAGAAATGCGCTTAGATATAACGCGAGGGAACCATACCCGGCCATCAAAAGAGCGAAGGGCCAATGAGGCTTGGTTAGATGCAATTTTGAAGTCATATCCTTTAGAGGATCTATTATAATGCGCTGGAATCCCACCCGGTGTTTAATAGAACTTGTTTGGAATCCACCAATTATCTCCCCGTTCTCTCATATGCTTTAAGAACATTGATTGAAAATCTTTCAAGTGGAAACATATTCCATTATCGCAACAATATGACACTCGCCACCGAGATTAGATTCATCACCAGTTTCCCTTGAATCAAGAACAAGTTCATGGGGGTAATAGGTTTAATAACAGAACATAGATACCTGCTGCTTCAAAGCATTATATAAATAGCCACAATCGCCCTTGTTGTTCCAGATTGCCTGGTCGCTCTGGAAGCTGAACCCACAAGTTTCAGGATGGTACTCATTGGTATATACCCGGCAGGTCTCGCCAGGGCTTAATAAGTAACTCGGAAAGATAAAATCTTGGCCTGGGTATCCAGCGTTGAGTCGCCAGCCTTCCAGGTCAACCGGATCACCGCCCAGGTTGGCGATTTCCGCATATTCGTCGCTTTCCACCATGGGTACCTCACCGTCATAATTAATATCTTGGATGATCACCCCTCTCCCTGCTCCCGGGGGAGGCGCCCCACTGGATTGTATGCCCGGGGAGGTGGGTTCAGAGGCAAGGCGGGAGGGTTGGAGGAAGGCCATAAGAGGCCATAATCCTATCCCTGATTCCTGGGCGGTCCTTTGGGATTCCAAAAAGACTTCGGCACAAGCCACATCGGGAGGGTAAGTGGCAGCTTGGGCGTAACCCTGTTTTACCAACTCCAAATTGACGAACGCCTGCTCGGTGAAGATGTAGCGCAGCAGGCGTTCATACCGGTCGGTTTCTGAGACGTCCTTCACCATGGTCACCACGCCGCCACCCAGCAGCTCCTGGTTCTTGGTGGTGGTTTCCTCAAAGAAAGGATCGCCCCGCTCGGGGGTATCCATGCCGATATACCTGACCTGGTAGGTTTTCCCATCATCCAATAACACCTCTATGGTGTCTCCATCGATGATGCGAGTCACTACCCCTAAGGTTTGGGGGTGGCTTTTGGGAACGCATTCAGCTCCAGGAGGCAAATCAGGGTTGGAAACTTTGGTAGGCGTGACCGGTATTTCACTGGGCGTTTCAATAGGGTTGGGTATGGGTGTGTCGGAGGGTAATGGAGCCTGGGCGGTGCCAGCCTGGAAGGTCCCCGCAATGGCAGTCTGGATGAAACCCGCTGGCAGGGGGGTTGGTTCCCTCATGCAGGCCGAGAGAAGCAGTAAGGTGATTGAGGCTAAGATTAATCGTTTCATCAAACTAGCTCATTCACCGCCCCCTGGGGCGGATTTATTGCCCAGATACCTGGATATACTATACAGGATTACCCAGTGCTACGCAATAGATCTGGCTCGCGATTTTTCTGGTGATTGAATCTGAGGGGGAAAGTATCGGGAGGGCCTTCTATCCGAGAGAATACTGTCAATGGTTGTCGGTGGCTTTAGGGTGTCGCCCTTGGTCAAGCCAGGCAAAGGTTTGGACTAGTTGAATTATCCCCGATTTTCCCCTGAACTGCGTAACTACTAAACCTTTAATTCATCCTGCCGAAACAATAGATTAAGCCGAAGACATGGACATAGTATCAACGGCTTGCCAAGCCCCCCGCAATCTCACCTCCATCGATCACGTAGGCATGACCGGTGATGTAAGCTGCTTCATCCGAAGCAAGAAATGCAAACAGGGCAGCCACCTCTTCCGGGCGAGCATGTCTATTGAGAGGTATTTTGCGGTTTACTTCTTCGATCATCCGCAGGGTGTACTCCGCTTCTTGCATGGGGGTGAGGACATATCCTGGGCAGACTGCCACAACCCTTATGGTAGGTGAAAGTTCCAGCGCCATTGAGCGGGTTAATTCAATCACACCAGCTTTTGAAGCATTGTAGTCCGCGTAATATGGGTAGCCCGCCAGCCCGTTGGTCGAACCCATATTGAGGATCACACCTGATCCTGCTTTTAACATACGACCAGCTGCCTGTTGGGCCACATAGAACAGACCGAAAAGGTTAATCGCCAACACTTGCTGCCATTCCTGGATGGTTATATCCATAAACGCATGACGGATACTCACGCCAGCGTTGTTTATGAGAACATCCAAGCCCCCCCACATTTGATCAAGTTGGTTGAAACCCGACTCCACCTGCCCTGGGATAGAAACATCCGCCAAGATTACCCCATCTAAACCTGGTAACCCCCTTTGTATTTTCCTGCAAGCGATCTCATCGCGGTCCAACACCAGAACACGGGATCCTTCTTCTAAAAATCGTTTTGCAGTAGCCGCACCGATTCCGCTTGCGCCCCCTGTAATGAGAACCCTTTTATTTTTCAGGCCTCGCATTGTCATATCCGATCACTTTCTTTAGGAATTTCAACCATATTCAACAAAGATGGAGCAGCTATCCGAAAAAAGGACTCCAACAAGCAAAATTGGATAGGCTCTTCAAATTTCATACCGGCAAAAGTTCGTCTAACGATATTATAGAGATTTTATCCTTTTACAACACCGATCAAACATGTTTTCAAGTCCCTCTGCTCCTCCGAACTGAACCCGCCTCTTTCACTCGCCCCACAAATTCGCTGACCGGTAACGAGGCTATGCTTTCGCCTATCAACTCCAGTGGAAGATCTGCTAACTTTCTGAAGCGTACACACGATTTCCCTACATCATACCTCTTCCCCGTAGTCCGGTACGCTGCTTCAAACTCTCTGTTCGCCTCCTCATCCATGTAGATCGCGGTTAGATAGATTGCCATGTGATTCTTCTGCGCCGCCAGCGCTGCGTACATCAGTGGCTTCTGGTTGTACGTGTCTGAATAGGTCTCCAGCAGCACCTGCTAGGTGATCATCCCCCAATTCATCACCTCCTCGTAATCCTCGGGAAGATTCCTCAGAATCACTTGCCGCACCGCTTCTATTGCTTCTCGACGCTCCTCGGGTAGCTCGGCCAGATATTCCTCCACTGTGGAAGCACTTGATCGCATCAGTTCCTACTCCTTTACTCAGCCAATGGTATAGGCTCAATCATAAGGTGAATGCCGGTTAGGCGGGTTCCCGAGTTGCTATTAGCGCCCCACTTACATGGTGAGGGTGATCAGGATCTGGGTCAGCTCAGGAAGGGTGTCGAAACCCTTCGGGACAATTTGCTTCATCAGCTCGGGCGGCAAGGTAAAAATGAGAAAGTTTCAGATCATTTTCATGAAGCTGGTGTTATTGCTCTATTTCCTAGCCCATAATTGTTCCAAAACGCATATAATTTCCTTTATGCGAGCTTCCCTGGATGTACAACCTGGATTGGCAAGAAAGTCGATAGCCGTTGGCCTCCTAATGATTGCAGGCGGGATACTTGCATCTTGCGGTAAAAGCACAACCGTAATCCCAATACAGATTACGAAAACGCCAATCCAAACCACAACCCCAGCCCCTGTATATACTCGATCTGTAACGATCACGCCATCAGCGACTCAGACGCAGGTACTTCCCACCGCCACCCTGACGCTCGAACCCAGTCCCACGGCGATCCCCAACCCGACCGGGGTGCCCAATTCCATGCTACCACAGGACCTGGATTATTTACAGGCCTTGCTTGAGGCTTGTAAAGAGGAAGCGGAGAACGGAGATGCCCAACTACGGGTGGTCGATTACCTGCCAGGTGCGACCGATGATTTATTTAGAGAATCCATTGGAGCAGACTGCTACAATTCCTTTCCAGGCATCGATCCCGGAGAGGCAGCCTGGGGACTGAAAGGCATGCTGAACGGTTGGCCAGCTGATGAAAAAGGCTATTATTTTCTACCAGAGGCCACACCCCCGGGGAATTATTTGGTTTTTGTGAAATCTGGCTCAGGGGGTGGTGCAGAAACTGGCAGCATGCAATTCTTCGAGATAGGAAAGATGAGGAGCCTTGATGATTTGGTTGTACACCAGCCGCCCTGGATACCGCAAGGTGAATTTATTTTACTAGATTACAATATTTTTTATGGAGCAGGCCAGCACCCGGAATGTCAGTCATTAAGACATATAGAAAACAAGGATGTTGGCAGGACCTATGCGCCTGAAAAAGCTTTTTACCAGTTGATTGAAGTTGTTAATGCTGCTAACCCAGATAATTTAGAATATCTTGTTGCACTCACTGAAGCTTGTTTGTTTAATGAACTAAACGTCGGGGAAGGAACTACTCAACTAATCAAAGATAAATTCGCCCATGCTACTTCTTTGAAATCATGTTATATCGGCAAAGACTACATTAGTGGTAATGCTCCAGCTGGAGTCTGCACTACCTACCAGATAGTTGGAGGAAAATCTTTACAATATACAAAAATAGTGGATGGACCTGAAGATATTTTTAGAGGAGTCAGAGTTTTACTCAGAACCCCAGAAGATAAAAATATTGTTGTCTATGTTGTTCATTTTACACCATTTGATACTTTGGATGATCCCGTTATGGTAAAGGCTCAGGCAAAGTGGGTATCTGGATTGATCGCGCAAGATATGCGAGATAATCCCGGCTACCTATATATCATGACTGGAGATTTTAATGCACATTACACGCCAGTAGAACCGATCTTAGAAGAGATTGGCCTTAGACCTATGGATTATGAAAATAACAGTGTATGGTTTATATTAAGACCAGATTATCGGTCTCAGGGATTCAAAGAGCCTATTGATCAGATTTGGTTTTCTTCAGGATTTGGTTTTGGACCATATGCTGGTGATCCGCTTATGGCAGTAAAGGACACCGCTCACCAAGTATCAAATCATGCGCCCGAAATAGTAAAAGGTTATATATTGCCAAATCCCTAGAGACCTGAAAGGTTTTCTTGAAACCTTTCAGGTCTAAACCCTACTCGATTATGTCAAGTTATACTTCACTCCAGTACGGCCATTACTACCACATCTTCAACCGCGGTAACAACCGCGAAAACCTGTTCCTTGAAAAACGTAACTATGATTACTTCTATCGCCTCTACGATAAGTATATCGATCCCATCGCAAGGACACTAGCCTTTTGTCTACTATGCAATCACTTCCACTTTTTCGTTCAGATAAAACCTTTCGATGAGATCGAAAAGATTGTCTGGATTCCTGAGATGCAAATCGATAAATATCCCAGCCTCCAATTCGGTCATCTATTTAACGCCTATACTAAAGCCATCAACAAAGCCTATCAGCGCACCGGCAGCCTGTTTGAGAAACCTTTCAGACGGCTCGAAGTCGTCTCCGATGCTCATTTCATAAACCTGGTGGCATACATCCACCGTAACCCCCAAAAACATGGCATTGTCGATGACTTTCGGGCCTGGCCTTACTCTTCCTATCAAGAGTTCCAGTCAAAAAAACCTGGTCGAGTCCAGCGTGACCAGGTTCTGAATTGGTTCAACGACCTGGATCAGTTCGCCGCCTATCATCTACCGGTCCAAAAAGGCGCAGGAACCATTGACTATTTAATATGGGAAGATGACGATTAAGACCTGAAAGGTTTTCTTGAAACCTTTCAGGTCTTAATCGCAGGTCTCATCATGCCATCAAAGTAGCAATCCGCCGCTATAGCGGAGTTGGTAGACCAAAGCATTGTTTAAATAGATGTGCTCCACCCCCCAGAAGCGGGAGAGGTCACCGTTAGGCGCGTTCCTGTATATAGCCTCATCCTTACGGTACTCTAACGGACCTCGAAAGGGGTAATCAACGGGAATCTGCTTCAGCGCTGCTTGCAGGAACCCCCCCAAAAGGGAGGTCTCGGCCGGCTCGGGCATCGGCTGCGTCCATCCGCCGGCGTAGCACATCGCCCAGATGGCCGTCTCGCCCCGGTAAGCCGTCTCCTGTCCTACGAAATAAGCTTCTCCGAAGTAGATGTCTCGGTAGAGCAGGTCTCCCAAGCGGTACTCCAGCTGGTGAGAGCCTTGAAGGGCAGCCGATACTGCCGCCTGGCTGTCACTGCCTCCCGCGGCATAGGTGCTGCGCTTGGCTTGCAGAAGGAATGCGACCAACTCGGGTTGGGATATAGTGTTCACCTTTCAACAAGACCTCCTTTATGGTTTTAAATTGGGCGGCCAAACCACCTGCATCTCATAAATAGGCGTGAAACACGGCGAAATGAAGTGGCCATGAATCAGCGAGGGTAATTAGGACTCAATCGAGGTTTGACATGGCCAACATTGCTGTGATCCTCGAATTCACACCATTCTAAGCCCCATTGGAACTGGTTCCCGCCTCACTAGAGTCGGATAGGATGCAGTAAGTGCTCCACCTTTTTCGGGACTTTGCTTTTCGGGGAGATGGGCTGTCATCTCGTAGCCTTTGATGAGATCGGCAAACGTTTCAATTGCATGGGGATTGCATTCTAATCTGGTCGAACGGCAGGTTCTGCGGACCAGGGCCTGGTCGCGTGATTTCAAGAGTTCTAGATGGCTAAATGTACAAATCTCTCCTGGCATAGGTCAGATATGCACCCACCATGCTCACCAAAATGATCCCAAGCGACAGCCATACGAAAGTCATATCAATCCTTGAGTCGTGCAGCAGCATACCCGGATCGAAATACCTGAAGGGAGAAAAGTACTTGAGAAACCCCAGGTTTTTATTTAGCTCTGAAATGATAGACAGGAAATAGGTTCCCAGCAACAGAGATACCGCCACAGAACTGGCCCGTTTGTACCGTTTCATGGCGCAGCCCAGGAAGATGCCGATCGCCAGGAAGATCAACTGCATGATGAACAAAGCCAGTATGGACAGGTTCAAAAAGTCATAGAATTCGCTGTCCGGTTGGTAGGATTGTGCGCTGATGACCGTCACTCCCCAGGTAATCAGCAGCAAGCCGATGCAATTGACCAGCCCCGCCAGGGTTTTGGCGGTCACCAGGCGGCTGCGGGTCACCGGCAGGGTCAGCGAAAACTCGACGGTTTTGTCGCGCTCTTCTTTGGAGATGATGTCGCTGCCCCACATAGACGCTGCAATGGACAGGATGAGCGCAAAGTACGTGAACATCACACCGTAAAAGCCGCTCAGCGTGGTCAGGTTAAACGCTTGCATATTGAATGCGTCTAGGAAAGCCTGCGGCAACTCGTTCAATATCGCCAACATATCGGGGTTGCCCGCGTAGGCGGAGAATTTGGCAAAGCCTACAACGGCGAACAGGATGACAATGACGCCCCAGATGATCAGTGATTTAAAGTTTGCTTTGAGTTCTCTGAGAAAAATATTCATGCGTCGCCTCCTCATGTCACCGAAGGAATGTCTCTGCGGGTGTACAGCCAGTAACTGCCGACCAGAGAGATAATGATTGCGGCCACACTGATCATCACCAGGGGCAGGTCATAGGCTCCGTGTTGGATGATGTAATTGGGGTCAAAATGTTTAAAGGGTGTGATCTTTTCCAATGTACTCTCACCAAGCATGTCGCCAAAAACGCTCAGGACGTACATCCCAAATCCGAGCGCCATCGCATAGGGCGTCACGCTCCTGATCCTTTTCAAAAGCAGCGAAACCGCCAGGCCTACGGTCAGGAAAAACAGTTGGAAGACCACGATACTCAGCAGCAACAGCAGCAAAGGTTTGGTTTCATAGGTTCTATCCCCTTTGAACAAATTTATAAAGCCAAAACTGCTGATCCAGACGACCATATTGGTGATGGTCAAGCCGCTCAGCGCGGCCAGCAATTTGCTGGTCAGGATCTGGGCACGCCCCACCGGCTTGGCCAACAGAAAATCCGCCGTCCATTCTCGTTCTTCGATAGAGACCAACGAAAACCCGTAATTCGCCGCCTGGATCGCCAGACAGATCTGGGCAAAGAGAAAGGCAAAGCTGAAATAGCCCAGAAGCGTGGAGAGGTCCACGCCGTTCATGCCAAAGGCGGTGAGCAGCTCTTTCGGGAATTTGGCCATCGCTTCGTTCAAAAGCGCTGCATCTTGCGCAAAAGAGGAAAACAGCGAAACAAAGACAAAGATCAACGCCGCCACCGACACCGACCAGGTGATCACGGATCTCAAGTGCATTTTGAACTCTTGCTGAAAAATGTTCATACGCATGGTCATCACCTACTCGTAATAGTGCATAAAGATCTCTTCCAAAGTCGGCTCCTCAACCGTCACATCGGAGACCGTTATTTCACTGATCTTCCGCATGACCGTATTGATATCGCCTTTGTAGAAGAAGTGGACCACCCCATTGCTGTGCTCCAGATTGGTCACTCCGGGTATGTCAAAATAGGTGGCATCGAGACCGTTGGCCGCCACCCGGACTTTTTTGTAATTGTTCTGTTGCAGGGTGCGGATGTCTGCGATTTCGATGATCCGGCCCTCTTTGATGATGCCTACGCGGTTGCACATTTTTTGCACTTCGCCCAGGATGTGCGATGAGAAAAAGACCGTGACCCCGCGTTGATTTTCCTCTCGGATGAGTTGGAAGAATTTTCGCTGCATGAGCGGGTCGAGACCGGCGGTGGGTTCGTCGAGGAAAAGCAGTTTTGGTTGGTGCAAGAGCCCCTGCACAATGCCCACTTTCTTTTTGTTTCCGTAAGAGAGATCCTCTATGCGGCGGTTCAGCTCCAGCTCCATCAGCTCGGCCAATTCATGCATGCGCTGCGTGGAGTCTTGTTTGTAAAAACTGGCTGAATACTTGAGCAGGTCAATGACTTTCATGCGTTCGTAGTAGAAAACATCGGAAGGCAGATAGCCGATTTCCTGTCTGAGTTCAGGCCCGTACTTGATGCAGTCCTTGCCAAAGATTGTAGCACTTCCACTGGTGGGATAGATCAGAGATAAGAGCAAACGGATGGTGGTGGATTTACCTGCCCCGTTCGGCCCGATGAAACCAAAAATCTCCTTTTCATCCACGTGAAATGAGACATCAATGATGCCCCGGGCTTTGCCATAATACTTTGTCAGGTGGTTGGCTTCAATAGCACTCACGGCAACACTCCTTTTGATTGGCTTTCTTTCGCATAATGTTGCTTTTCAATCGTTCGACCCCGGGTAATCCCCCTGGCAAGTGATGTTGGTCACTTCTCATTCGATATGATAGCGGATCGGGAGAATCAACCGAACCTATCGCAACGAAATTCGATAAATCCCATTGATTGGTTGTCATATCGAAAGCAGCCAAGTCAACAACATCCAAGAGAGAGACTCCCCGACCTCGCGGGTTGTGCATTACGAATTTTCTTATTATTGGATATTCTCTTATAAGAATGCTGGATATGAAACTATGTACACAGAAATAAGCCAAAAATACTTTTTTCTAACAGTATTAACCCCAGCAATTGTATCATTTTGAACCATTTTTCAACAGGCTGATGTATTGCACCACGGAGATGGTGCGGATCCACAGTTCGATCCTTAACCAGATCGGCAGTCTAACTATCTTCAAACACTCCAAAGCATAATCTCCTCTGGTAACGATGTGAGACAGGCAACCGATGATGTGCTCGGGCCAGTAAAATACAGCCGTTTGAGATCCTCGGGCGTCGCGTTGCGAACATCGCAGAATCCCCCTGGCTAAGAAATGGCTCAGTCTGGCCTTGATCAATCCCGAAAGGAAACTGCTCGCCGGTCACCTGCGCTACACACCGCAACATCTTCACCTTGCTGCTGCGCGCGTCGTGCATGATTTCGTTGTAGGAATAGTCAAAGATTACTGCGCTGTCCGGTCCGGAATGTCGGGGTGATCGACTTTGAACACCCGCGCCTTTTCGATGCTCGGGATGCAACCCCTGGCTGGGTACGCGCGTGTAAGGTAGATTACCAAACATATGGGATAAGTCTATTTTTTACCTTCTTCTTATAATCTTCGTAACCTTCCAATTTATTGACTAGCATTTTTTCTTCACCAATGATCCTGCCCACTAAACTAATAATGCCAATCAAACCAATGATTAAGCCGCATATTGAATCCAGCAGCAGAGGAGCCCCGAGGAGCATTAACAGAACGCCAAGATACAATGGATGTCTCACCAAGCCATAAACCCCTGTGGAAATTACTTTTTGTTTGCGATCATTCTGTATTCTGACCAATGTTGAAAGGTATGTGTTTTCAACAGTTGATCGATAGATTAAAAATAAAGATGGTAATAAAGCCACTACCCCCAAAACCTTTAACCACACCGGAAAGGATGGTGACCATCCGAATCTTTTCGCATCTAATGGCATGATGAAAAACCATACAAGCGCCATAAAATAAGCTCCGGTTAGAAAACTTTGAGGGACCTCGAAGAAGCCCCGACAATCCTTTCGACGGTCTATTTATCAAACCAAACAATACAACTGGAACGGTATGTTGTCGCCCTTGAACGAAGAATATGCGCTATACCCGTAAAGGGTTTACGGAATCCGGTACTAAGGACACTTCCCCCTGGTCGGGGTGGGAAGCGGTACTGGGCTGTGGAAGGTATCACAGTCTATGGACTTGATCTTTGCCTGTATAATTCTTTGCAGAGGAATCGAAGCATAGAGAATTATCCTATCAACCTAACGGACGGCTGGATCTATGTTGAAAGGTTATTAATTTAGTAGTTACGCAGTTCAGGGGAAAATCGGGGGTGTTTGGGCGGGCAACGCCCGCCCAAACACCCCCATCCTCCCACCAACTGCGTAAGTCCTATGATTATGAAAACAAGCGACAAAACCATAGACGGGGTCTTCTACCTTGGATGGGTTTCTTCGGGATTTTTCAGTTTTGCCATCACGTTTGCTCTCTCCTGGGTGCCCCTATCCCTTATCGAGAAGGTGGTAGGTGACACCATTTTGGTGGCAGGAAAGACTCGAATCACTGAAGATTATATGCTGGCCTATGCTTTTATACCTTTGTATGGAGTCATACTTGGCATTATCCAATATCTCTTGCTCAGCCTGAAACTGCCACGAATGGGCTGGTGGGTACTGACCACCACCTTGGGTTGGTCACTTGCATTTTTAGATATCGGTCTACGCTACAACCCTTTAGGCACTATCAATGTTCCTAATTCAATTTGGTATTCCATGCTGGCAGGTATTATCCTCGGTATCATCATTGGGGTGGCCCAATGGCTGATTCTGCGAGCGAATGTTCCCAAAGCTATCTGGTGGATTCCAACCAACATGCTTGGCTTTGCTATTGCGGGTCTGATCTTCGGGGATATCTCCGGTTTATATGAAGCATTGGTAGCTGTAACCATACCCTCTCTCTGCACCGCGATTGTCTTGTGGCCCTTATTAAAAAAATTGCCTCGCGACGAAACCTACGAGAGACCTGAAAGGTTTCAACCTATACCATAATCGTCCATGATGCTGATCCATAAATAAAACCTTTCAGACGGATTGAAGTCGACCCCGATTCCCATTTCATAAACTTGGTGGAATTCATCCACCGCAACCCCCAAAAGCACGGCCATATCGATGACTTTCGGGCCTGGCCTACCTCTTCCTTTCAAGAGTCCCAATCAACAAAACCTGCTCGAATCCAGTGTGATCATGTTCTGGATTGGTTCAATGACCTGGATCATTTCACCGCCTATCACTTACAGATCCAAAGAGGTGGAGGAACCCTTGATTATTTGGTTTCGGAAGATGAGGAGACCTGAAGAGTTTAAAAAGATAGAAATCTTTCAGGTCTGGAATCAGCGCCGGCGCAGTTCCACCACATCGCGGTCGTGCAGAACATGGTCGCGCCCCACGATTTGACCGTCGAACACGCCGCTGCCCCACACCCGGGCGGATTTCAACTCCCGCAGGAAATCCAGGTGGATCTGGCTGGCGAACTCGATGACGGTGCTGCCGCGCGGCATGACGAAGGGTACCGTCAGGTCGGGATCTTTGCCGGGAGGCTTGGAATAGATGCGCATAACCCCCAATCTGTGTAAAATAGCCTGCTTGAGGTCTTCCAGGTTGTATCCGCTGGCGGCTGAAACGGGTTGGCAGGGCCAATGCCCCTCCATCAGCTGGCAGAAAATCTCATAGATCTCTTCGGAATCGCGGTCGTCGCATTTGTTGACCGCCACCAGCAACGGCAGGCATCCCGGGGGTTCGCAATCAGGGTGATCGGCGTCCAGATGCAAGGGTTGGATGCGGTTAGCTTCCAGAATAGCCAGAGAGCGCTGCAGCTGGCGGATGGGTTCGGTTTGCAAGTCGACTACCAGCAAGAGCAGGTCGGCGTGGCGGATCAGTTCCAACAGTTCGGGCTCCAGGTAATCCCGGTCCAGGGGCGGCGTGTCGACCAGCTGGATCTGCACGTTTTCCACGACCAGCATGCCCGGGGTGGGAGTCCAGGTGGTATAGGGGGATGCAGATACTTCGGGAGCGGCGTTGGTGAGAGCCTCCACTAGGGCCGATTTGCCCACGTTGGTGGTACCAGCCACAACCACCTGCCCGGCGCCTTCCCGCTCGATCTGGAACAGGGAGGCTTGCCGGCTGACCTTCTTGCGGGTTTGGGTGGCCGCCCGCAGCTTGGCAAGGCGGCTGCTCAGGGTGGCGCGCAGCTTTTCGGTGCCCTTGTGCTTGGGAACCGTGCTGATCAACTCTACCAGCAGGGTGATCTTCTCCTGGTCACTTTTGGCGGCCCGGTAGCGCTTATCAACCTCGTAATATTCTGGAGGTAGGTTGGTGGGCATGGTTTGAGGGGCTGGTTATGTCGGGCGGTTGTCCGGTCAGGCGGGATGCTCGCTTAAACGAGTATCCCGCTCGAAAAGCTGGCGGTTAGCAAGAGCGCCAACCAGGATGGCGAAATGCGAATTCTCTCAGTTGAATCTTACCTAAAAAGGACAAGCAAATCAAGCGCCAACCTGGCTAACGCCTGGCGATCATCTCGGGATTCTTGATGCACTTCAGGTGGGATGCAAGCTGTATTGGCTGCGTAATTTCCCCTATATTACACCGGCAAATGCAGTTGCTGGGTAAGCTGTAGATCTCGAAAGGTCAGGAAGACCATCAGGACGACAACTTGCTTATCTGTTCGGTTTCGATAACCATGTAGGTGGTTGGCATCAAATAACAGGCTATCACCCTGCTCGAGCCGGAAAATACGGCCTCCAATCGAATATTCGATTTCCCCCTCCAGGCAATGGATGAACTCCTCACCGGAATGTGAGACCAGATCCTCCTTAATCCCGACCCCGGGTTGGATTACCATCCGGAAAGGCTCTAGCTGCTGGTTGAATAAACCTATCCCCAGGCTCTCCATTAGAACACCACTGCTTTGCGAGCGAAGCCCTTGGTTGCGCTTCACCAAGACCATCGTTTGTTTGGTCTCTTCCTGGAAGAGATCGGTGATGTGCACACTCAGCGCGGTCGCCAGGCGATGGAGGGTGGAGACTGTCGGGGAATTCTCACCACGCTCAATCTGGCTGATGGCATTGATGGATAGACCGCAGCGTTCGGCCAGCGCTCTTAAAGATAATCCCTGCTGATCTCGTAACGAACGCAAACGCACGCCAACATTAGGAACCGGTTTTTCGGCCATTCTGTTCCCCATCTCTACTGTTTAACTTGGATCTGCATTGGATACAAGGACTCTACCAAATGATTATAACTTTAATCAGAATATTTGACACCTCTATTATACAAGAATAATTGACATTGTCCAGTATAGTTGTATAATAGAAATAGAGAACAAAGATGGCTTCTTGATACCAGTAAATCGAGGCACTATGTGATATGGAGATGCAAAATGAACTCGATTATCGCATTATTTTGGCATGATGTTGATGCCGCCAGATCCATTCAGAGGCTTAAAGAGGCTGGTTTTGTCGATGACAGAATCAGCACGTTGATCAATGAGAGCGCCATCTGGAAACTTTTAGACCCTGAACCGGTCGGGGTGGTGACCAGGTACGCGACCTGGGGCGCTGCCATCGAAATTGCTATCTACGGGATATTCGGCGCGCTCGTCGGCTGGTGCCAATGCAATCTGCTTAGTTTTGGACGACCGTACGGCATCGTCGCCTTCCTGGGTGCCATCCTGGCTGGCGCGTTTGTTGGTGGTTTTCTTGGCTGCTTCATGGGAGTCGCACAACGCGAGGCTGACAATCACCTCTATATCCAAGGTACCCGTTTGGGTGGCCGGGTGGTCATCGTTCAAGCAAGTGAGCAGGATGTTGAAAGAGCCAATCTCATCCTGGAGCAGGAAAACGCTTCCGGTGGGAAGGTTCTCCAGTGAGGAGGGATCGGCAAGCAACCTTTGTGCGCGCCCTTATCTGCTTCGTTATTTGAGTCAGGTTGATTACTTCGGAGGTAATGCGGAGTCTGTTCCGCTGGATCAAGGTGATAAACTCTAACCGCTCGGGCGCGCTGAAAAGGCTTGAGCCAACTGGATATGGAGATAAGAAGGATGGATAGAACGGGTACCAATCTTAAAAACGGTGTGCTTGCCGGTAAACGCATTGGTATTTTCGGGAAAGGGGGATCTGGGAAGAGCACGGCCGTCGTTTTACTGGCAAGCAGCCTCCAGGAGCGCCGTTACAAAGTATGCGTCTTGGACGCCGATTCGACAAATGTCGGCCTTCCACTCGCATTGGGGATCGACCGACCTCCGAAATTATTGATGGATTACTTCGGTGGAATGGTTTTCAGCGGGGGATTGGTTACCTGCCCTGTGGATGACCCTACACCACTTCCTGGAAGTGAGGTATCCCTGGATGATCTCCCCAGCAAGTATCATGCGCAAAATCAGGCAGGCATATCGCTGCTGATCGTAGGGAAAATTGGCGAACTGGGACCTGGGGCAGGCTGCGATGGCCCTGTTTCCAAGATTGCCAGGGATCTCAGGATAAGCAAGCGTGGGGAAGCCCCGGTAACCCTGGTGGATTTTAAAGCGGGTTTTGAAGATACTGCCAGGGGTGTAATCACTGGCCTGGATTGGGCCATTGTGCTGGTGGATCCTACGATCGCAGCCGTAGAGATGGCGATCAACATGAGAGACATGGTAGACCAAATCAAGAACGGAAAACTGCCGGCCACCCGGCATTTAGAAAGCCTGGATCTCGTGGCAGTAGCGAATAAACAATTTACCGATGCCAGAATTAGGGGAGTGTTGTTCCTGTTAAACAAAATCAGAAATTCAGATACGGAAAACTACCTCCGGACAAAATTGGCTGAGCGAGGCATTGAACCAGGCGGAGTCATTCATGAAGATCCATCGATCTCCATTTCGTGGCTAAAGGGAACTCCACTGCATGCAAAAAAGTCCCAAGGTGATATTCTTGGATTCATCGAGGAACTGGAAGCCGCTGAAAGCCGATACTCTGCCAAATCGGGTTTAAAGCTGATCGGGGGTTAACCAATGGCTGTGCGCGAGATTCTGCTATACCCAAAAGATAGAACTGCACTGAGAGCGAAAAGCCATCCTATCCACAACTTTAACCGGCAAACCAAGCACCTGATTGAAGACCTCAAAGAGACCATGCTGGCTCACTACGATGGGATCGGATTGGCTGCCCCCCAAATTGGTGTGCACTCACGCGTCGTGATCGTTTGCCTGGGAGCCAGGAACGAATGGGATCACGAAGCTGGTACACCAACTGCACTGGTTGATCCGGAAATCATTGAATCGGATGATGAGCGCAAAGATTTTGATGGGTGCCTTAGCTTCCCCGGCTTATACGGTGAAACCATCCGCCCTCATTACCTGCGAGTCACAGGTATCGCTGAAGACGGGAAACCATTTGACCGCATCCTTGCAGGCTTCGATGCGGTCTTGGTGCACCACGAGATCGATCATCTGGACGGTATTTTGTTCATTGACCGCATCGAAAGCCTGGATGATTTATATCGAGTTTATATGGATGGCAACGGAAAACCGGTGCGGGTGCCTATATCGGAAATCGTACCGACAATACGCCTCACCGACATGGCAGAATGAAGCACCCTCATTAGATGCTCGTGTCCATCAAAATATCATATTTTAGTGTATTTGTACCATTTATCTAACAATTGCATCTAATTAAAGAGCGGATAAGCTTTACCGGGATTGCGAGGATTTCTGGAGGCGAGAAATGTCCGGAGAAACCATTGACCCGAATCGACTTTTAGCGGGAGGCCCTCAATCGGTCCTTGAACGTACATTGGTTGCAGAGTATTTGCTCAGCAAAGGATATCTGATGTCAGACTTAAATAAGTTATCTCCGCAGGTAGCAAAAAGCCTGATGGAGGAAGCCTGTCAACATGCAACTCTCAGGTTGGCCGAGATTGAGTCAGGAGCTAAATTCCACAAGATAATAAGGCTGCCAATATCTCTAAATTAAATTTGCGCCATGCCTCGTTTCTCACGGATGTGATCATTGATCTGAGTGGCGAGCCTGTCGCCACGCCTAAGGAATTCTCTAAACCCGAGGGAAATAAGGAAATGCTGAAACTGGGTCTTGAGATGGAAAAGCAGGACATCGAGAACTACCGGAAACACGCCCAGATGGCTGAGGAGTTGGACCTTGTCGAGTTGCAGTTACAGCTGGATGAGATGGTCTCTGAGGAGGCAGGTCATGCCTGGGAATTACGCCGTATATTGAAAGGGCTTTAGTATATCGGCTTGGGATACTGGTATAGGATTAACTGGTCACGTGGGTGGGGGAAGTGATATCCCTGCCCACGTGGTGGTGCTTTTTCAGCGAGATTTGTACCCTTTGAGCGAGTCTCGGATCGAAAAAATAGCAGCTCAGCGTTCATGGGATTGGATTGGGGCGTGCTAATGCTCTTATTAATTGCCTCATTTGGCATTGGGGCTGTGATTTACCAGGTAGCCGTATTCTTGGGCTGGTGTTGTTAGAACACATCATGAAGATAATGGAGATGAGCCATGACATATCAGGTATCTAGATCAGAAGTTTATCAAGCTTTGAGTCGAGTGAAGCATCCTGAAATCCAGAGTCGCAACCTGGTTGAGTTGGGCATGATCCCAGAGGTGATGGTCGATGGAACTAGAGTCGATGTGATTCTGGCGTTACCATCGCTGGACGCGCCGATCAAGCAAGATCTGGTTGCGGCTATACGCCAAGCCGCGACTGCAATAGCAGAGGGGCTACAGGTGGAAGTCAAGCTAACGGAGATGACAGATGCTCAGAAAGTAACTTTTCAATCTGCCGTCAGGGAAGAATTAAAAGTCGCACCCAAAACTGGGGTTCATGTTCGCCGGGTGCTGGCGGTTATGAGTGGCAAGGGAGGGGTTGGCAAGTCTTCCGTCGCCGGATTGTTGGCTTCATCACTGAGAAAACGTGGCTTCCAGGTTGGCGTACTGGATGCCGATATCACCGGTCCGAGCATCCCCAAGATATTTGGCGCTCATCAGCTCCCAGTAGGTGGGCCTGAGGGGATCCAGCCGATCGAATCCCGTAAGGGAATTAAATTGATGTCGATCAATTTTCTCTTGCCGGATGAAGACCAACCGGTCGTGTGGCGGGGTCCCCTGATCAGCCGGGCGATTCAGCAGTTTTGGAGCGACATTGCCTGGGGCGATCTGGATGTGTTGGTCGTAGACCTGCCGCCTGGGACGTCGGATGCGTCCTTGACCGTCATGCAGTCCTTACCGCTGGACGGCATCGTGCTGGTTACTTCTCCTCAAGACCTGGCCGGCATGGTGGTGCGCAAAGCCGCCACCATGGCGGCAGGTTTAGGCGTGAGGCTGATTGGCCTAATAGAAAACATGAGCTACATCCTCTGCCCGCAATGCGGTGTAAAGATCGATTTGTTCGGCCCCAGCCAGGCAGACAAGACCGCCCAGTGGGCTGGAACTCAACTGCTTGGACATCTACCCCTTGATCCGGAATTCTCGGCACTGTGTGATCAGGGTGCCATCGAGGCCTATCGCAGCCAGGCGTTTGAAAACATTACCGATCAGGTGATTGAGCTGGCGTTGATCAAGGAAGCGCAGCCCCTTTAGAAAGGAGGAGAAGGATGTGTCAGGCCACCGTATATTTGAACGACAAAGTGATTATGCGAGACGTGTTGATGGTGGAACCCCTCCCGGAGGGTGTGCGTTTGATCGCCCTATTTGAGCCGGTGCAGGTTGTGCCGGCTACTATTCGCCGGATCGATTTGATCAAACATAAAGTGATTTTAGAATCGCTCCAGGAAAGCGAGGAAAGTCATGAATGAAGTGGAGAAGCTACGGGTGCTGATCCCGCATTGGATTGAGCATAATGAAGAACACGCCAGCGAATTCCGACGCTGGGCTGAGAATGCCGGCGAAGCTGCTCCTGATATATTGACGGCGGCTCAGGCCATAGAGCGCGCCAATAAAGCCCTGGCGGAGGCCCTCGCAAGGATGGGCGGACCCAAGTCAATAGACATTATCTATGAATGAGTCGCCCCGATGATAATTTGCTTCTGGCGGTTATCAGAGGTTTCGTTGGTTTGTGTTTTTTTCCTGATTGGGATACTTTTGTCTTTGAGTGCTTGCTGCCCATCTGCTGTCACCTCGCCAGGCAGGCCCTCCCCGGCGGATTCGACCTGGGTTGTCTCAGCTAATGGAGCGAATGCCTCCATTCCTACCATGACCATTCCGGAGAAGGGTTTCACTCCCGCACCCATCGTGTCCTCTGCAAGTGCTCCAGGAACTCTGGAGGCAGCCTTAAAAACACCGATGCCTGTTAAAGAATCGCTTACTATCACCATCGTTTACGACAACAATGCTTATGATGCAAGGCTTAAATTGGCCTGGGGATTCTCCGCCCTGGTGAAATACCGTGGCCATACCTTACTCTTCGACACCGGAGGAGATGGGCCAACACTGATAGAAAACATGCGCATCTTAGGGATTGACCCGACCCAAATTGGGCGCGTTGTGCTCTCTCATGCCCATGGGGATCATACCGGTGGCCTGAATGCCCTGTTGGAAAGCGGGGCGCGTCCGACTGTCTATTTGCCAGCCTCCTTCTCAGCTTCCTTCAAAGATCAATTGGGTAGGAGAACTGAAGTGATCGAAGTAACGCCCGGTTTATTGATCGCCGAGGGCATATTTACGACTGGCGAAATGGGGGGGAGTATCCGAGAGCAATCCCTGGTAATCCAGACCGATCAAGGGCTGGTTGTCGTCACCGGTTGCGCTCACCCGGGCATTGTGGAGATCGTGGAGCAAGCCAAGACCTTGTTCGATGATCCGGTACGTCTGGTGCTGGGCGGCTTCCACCTGGGAAGTAAAAGTAGAGCTGAGATTGATGCTATCCTGATAGATTTTCGGCGTTTAAGAGTGGAACAGGTAGCCCCATGCCATTGTACCGGGGATCTTGCCATCGCCATGTTCGCGGCTGAGTATG
This sequence comes from Anaerolineales bacterium, assembly GCA_034430155.1. Classification (GTDB taxonomy): domain Bacteria; phylum Chloroflexota; class Anaerolineae; order Anaerolineales; family UBA4823; genus DAOUET01. The sequence goes on along the minus strand of DAOUET010000144.1, from coordinate 20,236 downwards.
AAGAGGATTTTATCCGGGCAGGGGTTGGGAAAGTAATTGTTATCAGCGAAGGAGAAAATTAGCCTCAATCCTTTCGCCAAGCACCAGATCGCCGCCGGCTATGAAACCTGGTACCTTACCATCGGCCGCCAGGCTGACCGTCAAGAAAAGGCCCTTTTGCAGTGGCTGCTGACTGCGTTCCCAGAGATGCACACCATTCTGGAAGTGGGCTGTGGAACGGGCCATTTCACGCGTTGGTTTACCGAGCTGGGACTGCAAGCGGTGGGACTAGACCCATCCCACCCGATGTTGGACGAGGTACTAAGCTTGAGTAGCCCGGTTTATTTGCAAGGGGATGCGCTAACGCTTCCATTTCTCTCAAAGTCCTTCGACCTGGTGTCCCTGATCACGACGCTGGAGTTTCTCCCCGATCCCCTCAAGGCCCTGACCGAAGCTCTGCGCGTCACCAGACAAGGGATCCTACTGGGGGTTTTGAACGCAGAGAGCCGTCTGGGGCGAGAATACAAACGCAAAGGCGGGCCGATTTGGGAAGTTGCCCGGTTTTTTACGCCATGTGAACTGAGGCAAATGCTTCGTGTTGTTGCCGGCGAGGAGGTAAAAGTCATCTGGAGAACGGCACTGTGGCCGTTCTGGCCAGGCGCGCTGCCCCTGCCTTGGGGTGGGTTTATCGGTATGGCGGTAAAACTATCTTGACGTTGCAAGGAGAATGAGATGATTGATATTTCAGCTCAAGTTAGCCTTTATCCTTTGGGCCAGGAGGATCTATCGCCAGCCATCGATGGGGCGCTGCGTATCTTCCGAGAGCATGGCCTGGACGTGAATCCAGGTTCTATGAGCACCCTGATCTCCGGTGACGACCAGGTGATATTCGCTGCTCTACAAGCGGCCTTTCAGCGCGCTGCCAAAGGGGGACGGGTGGTAATGGTCACAACTTTCTCGAACGCCTGCCCGGCGCCCGCATCTGAAGCGGAACATGGACATCCGTAAGAGAGAGGAAAAACGATGAGAGAAGAGCTTCTGGCGGAACTCTCTCCTGCCCCGACTTTTGAGTTCATAATATGGTGAATATCATCTGTGTTGTAGACAACGTCGCCAAAAAAGATTCTAACCTGCGGAACGAACACGGCCTTTCCTTTTGGATCGAAACCGGGCAGGGTCGTCTGATCTTCGATACCGGGCAAACGGAGGCTGTCTTGTCTCGTAATCTGAGATTGCTCGGCCTCAGACTTGAGGACGCCGATGCTTTGGCATTAAGCCATGCGCACTATGACCACACAGGTGGATTAGAAGCGATACTCTCGAAAAATGCTGGTCTGCCTCTCTACGCCCACACTGACATCTTCCAGCCCCGCTATACCCTACGGAAAGGCGAATATCAGTCCATTGGATTGTTGGTAACAAGAGAAGCTTTAGCCAGTCGCGCTGCGCTTCATCTTAGCAGCACGCCTGTCGAAATTTTTCCTGGTTTGTGGACAACTGGAGATATTTTTGAACGGCCCGAACCAGAAGGGCGAAGCGTCCATCATTTTATACGCACTGCTGAAGGATGGCAGCCTGATCCATATCGGGATGATCTGTCTTTGGCGTTAAAAACACAGTCAGGACTGGTGATAATTTGCGGCTGTTGCCACGCCGGGCTGTTGAATACCTTTTTCCACGTAGAGCGGATGTTCAATCAGCCTATTGTAGCTATCATAGGCGGAACGCACCTGGTGATGGCTGACAACTTGTATTTAGGCCATGTGATTGATGTACTCAGTGAGCGTTACAAGTCGCTTCATTACTACCTCAACCATTGCACCGGCGAGCGCGCTTATCATATGCTGGCGCGCTCATTCGGAAGTCGTGTAAAGACCTGCCCAGCCGGAACAGTTATAACCTTTGACAGTTGATTACAGGAACATCATGCAATTAGAAGAAACCGTAAGTACCCACCTTCCTCAATCAGGAGCATCCACAAACCGCCGCAATTTCATCGCTGGATTGTGGCATGGGGGCTTCTTAGCCCTGGGCGTTTCGCTGACCCAGCCCACAACTGTCATCTCCGCTTTTGTGGCGGAACTGACCGGCTCGACGGTCTGGGTGGGCGGACTTTCCACATTGTTGACCATCGCTGGAGCCTTGCCTCAGCCTTTCGTCGCCCGCTGGATCGAACTGCGCCCGCGCAAGATGCCCTACCTACTGACGGCCATTTATTTGCGGGTGTTGAGTTGGGGAATATTAGCCTGGCTGATTTATGCCATTGGCGCGCAATACCCCATATCGTTGGCGTGGATCTTGGTGGGGATGCTGGCTATCTTTTACGCAGGCGGCGGACTGGGCAACATCCCCTACACGGACATTATCGGGAAAATCATCCCTGCCAACCGGCGCGGGGCATTCTTCGGAGGCATGGGAGCATTGGCGGGGCCGCTTTCTGTTGGTTCGGCGTTGGCGGCACGCCAAATTTTGGCACGTGTGGATTATCCCAACAACTACGCTTTGTTATTTGGATTAGCCGCTGTCGGTTTAGCCATTGCATCGCTTGGCTTTCTGGCGATGCGGGAACCGCCTGCGCCCGAATCTGAACGATGCGTCTCCTCATGGGCTGAATATTGGAAACAGGTTCTGGCGGCAGGCCGCCACCTGAAGACCTTGATTACCGTTCAACTTTTAACCGGTTTCAGCCTGATGGTACTGCCGTTTTATGTAGTCTACGCCCGCGAACAGTTGGGCGCGCCTACGGAGGCGGTTGGCTGGTTTTTGCTGGCGCAAGTTTTGGGAAGAGCGCTTTCCAACCTGGTTTGGGCGCGCTTGGTGGATTGCTCTGGCAGCCGCCGCATGTTGTCCGTTTGCGCCCTCGTTTCTGCATCGACTCCCTTGTTAGCAATTGCCTTGAGTCCGCTGGGCTGGCTGGCTTTACTGCCGATATTTTTCTTGGCTGGCGCAACCTTCGACGGGCGCAAAGTTGGTTTTTCGAGCGCACTGCTTGAGTTGTCCCCAATTGCTGAACGGGCTACCTATGCGGGTATCAACGCGTCGCTGACCTTGCCGGTAGCTTTTTTGCCCCTGGCGGCTGGTTTATTTTTGCAGCAGTGGTCCTATACCGCGCTCTTCTTGTTTGCAGCAGCCTTCATTTGGGCGGGCGTGGTCGTGATACGGCGTTGGAACTGGCGGGTTATACTCCTTGAGGCGAATAAATGAAACAAACTTTGTGGATTGATTCAAGGGCAGGCATGTCAGGCGATCGGTTTGCCGCCGCGCTGATTGGGCTGGGCGCGCCAGAGCGAGGAATGATTCAGACCATCAGATCCGCTGGCGAAGAACCCGGCACGTTGGATGTCCACACACATCGAGAGTTCCTACCCGATGAAACCCTAGCGTTCCAGTTGCACATCGTTCCCCTTCAGAAACGAGAGGCCCTTCCTGTGGAAGATGCGCCTGCCGTCCTGGAAAAGTCTCTATCCCAGGCAGGCGTTGGCGGTACCTATGCCAATTTCGCCCAACGGGCCTTGGCGATCCTGAGCGCGGCCAAGTCCCACGTTAACCGTTCTATCCCGCCTGCTCCAACCAAAACGTTGCCATTGCCCATCATTGGCACGGCGCGCACTCCCTACCAATATAAAGCCCCTTACCAGCCCCAGTCTGAAAACCTCTCCGATGGCGCGTTTTATATCCAGGTCGAGCCGCAATATGCGGCTGCCACACAGTTTCTGGAAACGTTTAGCCACATCTTTGTCCTGTCATATTTGGACCGGGCATTGACGCCTGATTTGACCGTGCGCCCTCCTTGGAAAGACGGTTCGGAACGCTACGGCGCTTTTGCAACCCGCACGCCCAACCGCCCCAGTCCTATCGGCCTTACGCGCGTCCGGCTCCTCCATGTCGAAGGGGACCGTATTTACACTGGCCCCCTCGACCTCTTCGATGGCACGCCCATCCTGGATATCAAGCCCTTCATCCGTTCGCTGGATGGCACGGCTGATGAAGATGACCTAGGCAACGACGGCTGGCTTGAGGGCAGCGATCACCTGGAATTGCACCGTTTGGGGATTCCCCATGCCTATCCGGGAGGCTCAGGGAATCTGGATCAGCCTCAAATCCTGATCGCGGTCCTGACCGGGGTTGCGTGGGGGTTGCAGTACCTTGAGGCGGATCTCTCCTCGGTGAGTTGCGTTTCCCCCCTGAATACCGGTCGCGAATCCGCTCTTGACTTGATAACCCAGTCTATCTTGGAGCAGTATAAAATCCCCTGTCAATCCGGGAAGGTTTCCATCGAATTAGTAACGCCCGAGGGAGCGGCTATCCTGGCTGCGCTGTCCCCCCAGTTTGTCCAAGCAGCGGATGCCCCGCAAACCGTTAAGCGCGCCGGTCTGGGGGCAGCCGCCCAGATACTGGATACTGTCCCAAACTTTGGTTCGCTGCGATTGTTCACACAGATTCAGGAGGAAAATGACCTCAACATACACCCGCTCTGATTCGAAAGTGGAAGTTACCGGCTTTGAGGCCCGCCATTATGACTTTTTCATGAACCTGATTACCGGCGGCACGTATCCCCTCTTCATCCACCGGGTGGTGAAGGATATGCAAATCCATCCTGCCGACGGTATCCTGGACTTTGGTTGCGGTACCGGGCGCAATATCAGCCTGATGAACAAGTACCTCTTCGAGGAAGGGCGCGTTTTGGGGCTGGATATCGGCTCGGAGATGCTGGAACAGGCGCAGCGCCGTTTCGCTAACCATCCCCGCGTCGCCATCGAAAAACGACGCATCGAAGAACCGCTGCCCTATCAAGATGAGTTCAATAAGGTCTTCATCTCTTTTGTGCTGCACGGCTTAATTCAGGAAGACCGGCTGAAAGTCATTGCCAACGCTTACCGCGCCCTGAAGCCCGGCGGCGAGTTCCTGATTTTGGATTACAACGAGTTTGATCTGAAGCGATCTCCCTGGGCGGTGCGTATCGCTTTCAATCTGGAATGCCCCCTGGCAACCGATTTCATCGGACGGGATTTACAGGCGATACTGCGTGAACAGGGCTTCGATGGATTCCGCGTTAAAACGTACTATCTGGGGTACGTGCGCCTGCTGGCGGCGCGCAAGGCGGCTTAAGCCTCTACCAGAAGACAACATGTACGAAATGCTCAATGCCTAAAAAAACCGTTGTTGTAGATTATCAAGCCTGTGACCCCGAACAATGTGAGGGCGGAATTTGTCAGGCGGCGCTGTTGTGTGAAAGGAAAGTGCTCACCCAGGAAGCACCTTACGAAATGCCGGACGCCAAAGCGTCCATGTGTTTGAGTTGTTCGCTGTGTATGCAGGCCTGTCCTAAAGACGCAATACATGTGATATAACGCGTGGTAAAAAAACCATTCACAGATTGCCTGGCGCCTGGTGCTGAGGCGAAACAACAGAATGTCCACAAGGAAAGGAAACGCAATGAAAGAAAAAATGCTGCTGCCATTTCAACTGGGAAGCCTGACCCTGCCCAACCGGGTAGTGATGACTGCCGTAAAACTGGGTTATGGCACAGAAAAGGGAGAAGTAACCGACCGCCACATCGCCTTTTACGTCCGCCGCGCTCAAGGGGGAGTAGGTCTGATCACCAGCGAACCGATGTATGTGCAGCGAAACAGCCGGGAAATCCCCACCCAATTGGGTATTCATACCGATGAGCTGGTAGCCGGTTTGCGGCGTCTGACGGAGGCGGTTCACGAAGCGAGCGGGTTGATGATGGCGCATATAAACCACGCCGGCCGGGCTGCAAACCCCAAATTGGTCCCGGCTGGAGAATTGGTATCGGCCTCCGAGGTGCTCTGCCCGGCCAACCAGGTCATCCCTCGTCCGCTGACCCGCAGCGAAATCGCCGAGGTGATCGCTTCTTTTGGTGCAGCTGCCCGCCGTGTCCGGGAAGCCGGTTTTGACGCTATTGAGGTCCCTTTCAGCCATGGCTATCTTATTCATCAATTCCTATCGCCTCACACCAATCATCGCCAGGATGAATACGGCGGTACCTTTAAGAAGCGCCTGCGCTTTGGAAGGGAAGTGATCGCTGCTGTGCGCCAGCAGGTTGGGGGCGATTTCCCTATCGTAGTGCGTCTGAACGCCCACGATTATGTCGAAGGAGGTCTGGTCATAGAAGATGCCATTCAAATCGCCAGTATCCTGGAAACGCTTGGGATCAGCGCCATCAGCGTCACCTCCGGAACGATGTGCGAGTCGGTGCCCTTCTGCCTGTACCCTAGCGGCACACCCAGGGCCCATCTGCTCCCTCTGGCAGCTAGCATCCGGCAAGCTGTAGAACTGCCGGTGATCGTGGCCGGACGTATCCGGACGCCTTCGGTGGCGCGGGAGGCGCTGGCCGCCGGACAGACCGATTTGATCGGGTTAGGCCGTCCTTTCCTGGCCGATCCTGACTGGGTGTACAAGACGCAGGCCGGAGACGAGCAGGCGATCTTATTGTGTGCGGCCTGTCACCAGGGTTGCCTGGCTCAATTGCGGCTGGGACGGGGCACCCATTGCATGTTCAACCCTTTTACAGGCCGTGAATCCGAAATCCAAATCACCAAAACCGGGAAACCTCGTTACGTGATGGTCGTTGGCGGTGGTCCCGCCGGTCTGGAATCCGCCTACATTGCCGCCTTACGGGGACACCAGGTATCACTTTACGAACAGGAAGACCGGTTGGGCGGGCAATTCTACCTGGCCGCGCGAGCTCCCTACAAGGAGGAATTCCTCGATGTGATTCGGTATCTTTCCCTAATGATCGAGCGCTCTGGCGTTGATGTTCACCTGAGCACTCGAGTCACACCCCAAATGGTAGCCAACATGCATCCCGAGGTCGTCATTGTCGCCACCGGTGGGATCCCGCTCACCATACCTTTCCCCGGGCTCAACCAGACTAGCTGGTTATTGGCGTCTGATCTGTTCGAGAGTGTGGGACAGGTGGAAACCCCCACGGCTTTTGTGATTGGAGGCGGGTTGGTGGGTTTGGAAGTGGCTGATTTACTTGCCAGCCAGGATAAGCGGGTCACGGTTGTTGATATGCTCCCAGATGTGGGGGCAGATATGGACTTACTGGCAAGATCCGTGCTCCTTGGACGGCTCCGGAAAAACAAGGTGAAGATCTACACCAGCACCAGGGTCACGAGATTTACAAGGAATACGGTTTTTGCCCAACAGAATAATCATGAAATCCACTTCGCCATCGAAACGGTGATCGTCGCTGTGGGTGTACGCCCAAACCGCGAATTGATCGACGCTCTGGGGTCAAGCAGCCTGGAAATGCATATCGTTGGTGACGCGGTTCAACCCCGAAAAGCTTTAGATGCGATCTGGGAGGGTTTCGAAGTCGGGGCGAAGATGTAAACGTGATCAAGGTGATGGCGATGAGTAAAGATAGGGTAGAAGATCTCAAGAAGCAAATAACAGACCTCAAGAAGCGTTGGCCGGCTCATTCTGTCCCACCGGCCATGATGGAACAATTGGACGATCTGGAGGAGGCGTTGAAAATTGAACTGGAAAGGGGAAGCGGATCAGGTGAAGACGCGAAAACTGGCACACAAAATTTACGTTTTCGAGCGATCGGCCATGTAGAAAATCAATTCGATGAGCCCGCCGCGCCGGATCAAATCCGTTCGGCAGTGTCCCGCATTATCCTCGACCCTTCTTTGGTCGAGGGTTTAAAAGGTCTTGAAGCGGGGCAGCAGATCATGGTGGTCTTCTATTTTCATCTTTCTGAGGGATTCAATCTGCTTCAGCATCCGCGGGGTGACCAGAGTCGCCCCAGGCGGGGCGTTTTCTCTCTGCGCAGCCCGAACCGCCCCAATCCAATCGGGGTGACCGTGGTGGATTTAATCGATATCGAAGACAATATCCTGCGAGTTCGCGGCCTGGATGCCATCAGTGGAACGCCCTTGCTCGATTTGAAACCGGCTTGAAGAATAACACGATAGCCAACAACTAAAGAGGAGATTACGTGGCAGAGGTGATTACTGCGACGACCATTAGAGCAATGAGGTTCGTCCGGCGACAGAATCATAACTACTGGGTGGCGATCACGCGTTCCGCAGGGAGCAGTTTCCTGATGAACCTCACTGCCCAATACGATTCTATATATGCAGTGTCATTGGGAGCCGATTCCCTTGGGTTGGGAATGATCTACAGCATAGGTAGCGGAATCAGCGCCCTCATCTCAACCCCGGTGGGATGGCTGATGGACCGCTACGGGATCAGACGGTTATACATCCTGGCCATAGGCTTGGCGGCTGGCGGGGCATTAATCTACGCCCTGTCTTCTACCTGGCAGGTCCTCATCGTAGGCATCATCCTGTTTTCCGTCTCTATGAGATTGACGGGCACAGGGTGCAGTGTGATTTGCGCTGACTCGGTGAGGAATAAAGATCGAGCCACCGCTCAGAACCTCTGCGTGACGCTCGCGTCTTTGGTCTCGATGGTCGCTCCTTTGGTCGCTGCCCGCTTGGTCACCCTCTCTGGGGGATTGAATGCACAGGGGATTCGGCCACTTTACTACCTCTATTTTGTTGGCCATGGCTTTATTTTCATCTTAGTTGTCACTCAGCTGAGGGAGCCCAGGCAAGGACAGGTAGTTGAGGCGAGAGTTGGCACTGGCTTCATAAGCGATTTTAAGTGGCTCTTTGAGGGAGAGAGACCTCTAAAAAGGTGGATCGTCGTTGCCTCCCTCACCGGGCTTCCTGCAGCCATGACCCTTCCCTTCTTTCAGCTCTTTGCCTACCAGGTAAAGGGGGCGGATCAGTACGAACTGGGGGTCATGACCTCGGCCGCAGTCCTCACCCGCCTCCTGTTTGGAATCCCATTAGGCCGGTTGGCAGACAGGATTGGACGAAAGAAAGTCATCTACTTTCTGACACCGCTTTGGTATGCCTCAAGCTTGCTGCTAGTGCTTTCATTTAGTTCTGTCACCTTGATCTTGGCAGGCGCTCTACAGACTTTCTATCTTATCTCCTCAGGTATTACCAGTGCCATGACCCTGGAGTTAGTCTCAGTGGAGCGGATGGGGAGGTGGAGCGGTGTGCTTGGCCTTTTCCAGGGATTGGTGACTATCCCTGCGCCCATCCTCGGCGGCCTCATATGGAGAGAGCTGGGGCCAGCCTACGTGTTCCTTATACCCCTGGTAGTAGATCTGATGCTCAGGATTCCTCTATTGACCACGATACCGGAGACGCTGAGAGCTAGACCAAATTCTGGAAGAGGAGGATTAGCCTTATGATCCACCCCACATTCGAGAACCGCTGTATCATATCCTGCGGGATGCTTCATCCAGAGATTACCCATCTGATGGAGTCTGGTTTTCTAAATCCGCGCCGGATTCTTTTCACGCCGCCAGGTCTGCACGCATTTCCGGAAAGGCTGGAGGAGCAGCTTCTCAAGAGATTGGCACATGCCAGGGAATGGTGCTCCGATAGGGAAATTATCGTCGTGTATGGGAAGAAGTGCCATGTCAGCACTGATGAGCCGCGAAAGCGAGTGGATTCGATCTTGCAGGAGGCTGGCCAGGGGATCGTCAGAGTGCAGGGGGACTACGGCTACGATATGCTGGCCGGCTTTGAGGATCGACAGCGCATCAGCGGAGGGGGGCAGGATAAAATTCTCTGGTTTACACCAGGCTGGCTCAGGAGCTGGAAGACTATCTACCAGAGATATTTAGGTTGGGATGAGGCTGATGCCAATGCAAACTTACCAGGGTATTACCATAAGATCATTGTCCTGGATGGCCTTGATCTCTCGGAGGAGTACATGACGCAACATGCTGAGGAGATATTGGAATTGTTTGATTGGACGGGCTTGGAGGTGGAATTTCACCCGATCACCCTTGACCGTTTCAAGGGATTGCTGATAGACGCTTTGTCCACACCGGTTGGATGAGCGCTTTGAAATGGCAGAAAATTGTGAAGATCGCGAGATGCAACCCTAATAAAACATTGGATCAGAGCTCTCGAAAACGAAAATAGGAGCGTGATCATGTCCGTATGTCGTATCCGGCTCATACTATGGCTTTTTCTGGCTGGCACCTCCATTGCTGGAGGAGTCGTCACCGACCTTATTCTCCGTACCGAGCCCTTTCCAGTGCTCGTGCGTTTCTTGGGCCTCGCAGGCATGCTGCTGGCTCACTTCCCGCTGAAGAGGACGGGAAAGTTGCTCCGTCTTTTGGGTGAGTCTGAACAGTGGGGATGCACAAACCGCTTAGTCACGACAGATGTCTATCAATGCGTACGACACCCTCACCATTTAGGGGTGGGCATTTTCATGACCTCTCTTGGCCTGCTGATTGGGTACCCATGGTCTTTCCTGATTATCACCACCATCCAGTGGTTATGGATCCTTGGGTTTCTTTTCTTAGTGGAAGAGAGGGAATTGGTGGATAAGTTCGGAGAGGAATACAAAGCCTATCGCCAACAGGTGCCTATGCTCTTTCCAAAACTAATATGTGCCCTCCGAGTTCTCACCAAACCCTTGGAAGCAGCCAAAGGTGAACGAACCTGAAGGAGTTCTTATTCGATGAAGAAAAAAGTAATCGGTTTGATCGTGAACCCTGTGGCGGGGATGGGGGGCAGCGTTGGGCTCAAGGGGACTGATGGGAAGAAAATGTACGCGAAAGCATTGGAGTTGGGCGCTGAGCCGGTCACACCTGAAAAAACGAGAGAATTCCTTTCCCACATCAAGCATAAGGACAGTATTAAGCTGCTCGTCGCCTTTGGTGTGATGGGAGAGAAGTACGTTGAAGGACTCGCCGTTCCGATTGCAGTGATTGGAGAGATGGGCAAGGAGACCTCGGCAACGGACACCAAGAGGATCGCCCGCCAGATGGCCGAGCGTGGCGCGGAACTGCTGGTCTTTGTCGGCGGGGATGGCACTGCCAGAGACATTTATGACGCCATCCATTCCAGGATCCCTGTGGTCGCGGTACCCGCTGGCGTTAAGATCTTCAGTTCGGTGTTTGCGGTCAGCACCAGAGCAGCAGCTGAGATGGTGGACGCATTTCTGGAAGGTACCGATTTTACCGTGGAGGAAGTGCTCGACATAGATGAGGAAGCCTTCAGAGAGGACCGCCTGGCTTCCCGGCTATATGGCTATCTGGTCGTGCCTGAGGTGCGGGGATTCCTGCAGCCCGGAAAGGCAGCCTCGAGCGTGGCTCCGTCTTCCCGGGTGAGCAAGAAAGAGATTGCGGCCTACATCGTCGAGGAGATGGATGCGAAGACTCTGTACCTGCTCGGCCCCGGCACAACGTTAAAGGCTATCACTGACGAAATGGGCCTGCCAAAGACGCTCCTCGGGGTGGACGCAGTTTATGCCGGGCAATTGGTCGAAAAGGATTTGAATGAGAAGGGCATCCTGCGTTTGTTCGAACGATATGAGAAAAGAAAGATTATTGTGACCCCTATCGGTGGCAACGGGTTCATTTTCGGCCGGGGTAGTAAACAGTTCACCCCGCAGGTCATCAAACAGGTAGCCAGGGAGAACATCCTGGTGGTGGGAACCAGGGATAAGGTAAACCAGTTGGATTGCTTGCGTGTGGATACGGGCGAATTTGAGCTCGATAAGATGCTAAGCGGGTATCTTAAGGTTTGGGTTGGCTACGGGGAAGCGATTGTGGTGAAGGTCGGATGCTAAGAGAGGACATTTAATATATGGGAAAATAATGAAGGAGAGAGATAATGGCCGTAGATGGAGCGTTACTGCGAGGTCTTTCGCTTTTCAGCAACCTAACCGAAGACCAATTGGATAAAGTGGCGAACTTGTGCTCGGAAATGCCCGTCTTCCCTGGACAGACGTTTTTCAGGGAAGGGGAACCTGGAAAGGCGATTTTTGTGTTACCACGAGGTGAGATCTAGATCCTGTATACAGCAAGTGGAGATGCAATGGCTTGTAGGGAATGGGTTAGCGTTGGTGAGGTTCTGGGCACCCGGGCGCTGGCCCCGCCTTATAGATACTCGACCACCGTGCGAAGCATAACGGAGGAAACCCTGCTTGCTATCGACGCCATCAAATTGGGCGAGCTGTTCCAACAAGATGGCCAGCTGGCAAAATCCATATTGACCCGCTTGATGCTTGCTATGCTGAGTCGGATTGCAACCTTGCGATCGTTGTTATAGAAAAGGCTGACTCTGCGATAGTTCCTTATAAATTGTTTCCTCGCTGGCCGTTTCTAAGGGATGGTCGAATGCATGAGGCGATGCTTTATGAAAAGATAGCCGGCACTCGCGTCCGATGCCACCTGTGCGCGCATCATTGCGTGATCTCGGAGGGTAAGAAAGGCGTCTGCCGGGTGCGCGAAAATCGGAGGGGGTTTCTCTATACATTGGTCTATGGCCGCACCATCAGTCAGAATGTGGACCCGGTGGAGAAGAAACCGCTCTATCATTTCTACCCCGGATCGTTAGCCTATTCGATTGCCACGCCGGGCTGCAACTTCCGCTGCCAATGGTGCCAGAACTGGCAGATCTCGCAGATGCCGCGTGAGCGGGACCTGATCGCCGGCCGGGAAGCAAGCCCCGAACAAATCGTCGCCCGCACATTGGAAACCGGCTGCCGCAATATCTCCTACACTTACACCGAACCAACCGTCTTCTTCGAGTATGCTTACCACATTGCTCTCTTGGCGAGTCTGGATGGTCTCGCCAATATCTTCGTGACCAACGGTTACATGAGCAAAGCGATGCTGGAGAGCTTCCACCCCTACCTGGACGCCGCCAACGTCGACTTGAAAGCCTTTCGCAAAGAGACCTATCTCCGCTACGTTGGGGCGGGATTGCAGCCGGTATTGGACAATTTGAAGCTCATGAAGCGGCTGGGCATCTGGCTTGAAGTCACCACGCTGGTCATCCCGGACCTGAACGATGATCCTGCCGAGTTGCGCGATGCTGCCCGTTTTATCGCCCGGGAGTTGGGGGCGGATACCCCCTGGCACATCAGCCGCTTTTTCCCCGGTTATAAGATGACTGATCGTCCGCCGACGCCCATCGAGACCTTGCATAAAGCCCGGGAAATCGGCCTGGAAGAGGGTCTTCGCTACGTCTACCTGGGCAACGTGGCTGAAGAGTCGAATACCATCTGCCACCACTGTGGGCGAATCTTGATCAGGCGGGAGGGCTACTGGATCGCCGAAAACCACATTCGTGAAGGAGCTTGTCCCGCCTGCGGAACGCCGGTTGCAGGTGTCTGGGCTGGTTGAAGGCTAAAGAAGGCTTTATTCCAAATTTTTAGGAGGTGGTCGATGGAACTTAGCGCGGATTTACGCCAACATCTGCTGGTCTTTCAGCGGAATGAAATTACCGAGCACCACATCTACAAGCGGCTGGCAAAGACGATCAAATCGCCCGAGAACCGGGAGATCCTGGAGAAGATCGCCGAGGACGAACTCAAGCACTATACCCTTTGGAAAGCGTACATGCACCAGGAAGTCAAGCCGAACCGGTTTGGATTGTGGTTTTACTACCTGATCCTGGAGAACTACTACATCTGTCTTACACTTGCGCTGGCGGCTGCGGTTCTGATCATCGCTTTCTTTAATTATTACATCTCGGTGGCCAAAGACGAGCCCTTTCGGGAACGGTTCTTCGAGATAGCCGCCCTGAGCCTGGGCGTGGCATCATTCAGCTTTATCCTTGGTTACTTCATTCGTACTGCACTGGGCGTTGAAATTTAAAGCGTGCCATATGTCTAAGTTTTCGTTGGATGTCTTGAATCAATACGTCTACCCTTTCACTCGAACACGCGATCCGGATATCATCTTGGGATCCGCGTTTGGCGAGGATGTGGCCTTGACGCGGGTTGGGGGAGACATCCTGGTCTCCCATGTGGATCCCATTGTCGGCGCGATTGAAAACAGGCTGGCTGGCGGTTCACGTAACCTGCAACGATGTTGCCACGAGTGGCGCCAGGCCGCGCTGTCTACTCCTGCTGGTGCTGGTGCCCGGTATGGGAGATGTGCAACTTCTGGGGCAAATCATGCAGGACGCCAGCCGCGCGGCGCAGGAGCTGAGCGCCAGTATCATTGGCGGCCATACCGGATACTCCTCGGGCATTTCCAGGCCTTTGGTGGCTGTAACTGCTTTGGCGACCACTGGCGGACGCCAGCCGATCCGCAGCGGCGGCGCGCATCCAGGTTACCACGTCCTGGTTACTAAGGGCGTCAGCCTGGAGGGAACCGCCATCCTGGCCCTGGACTTTGCCGATGTTGCTATGAATCTGGAATTGAGCGCTCATGACCTGTCTGAAGCATGCCACCTGCTGAGCGAAATCAGCGTCGTTCCGGAAGCCCTGGCGTTGGCCAGGCAGGGAGTGATGAGCATGCACGACGTGACGCGGGGCGGGCTGCTGGAGACATTGCTGGAAATTGCCTACCTTTCAGAAGCGGGCATTGAGGTGGACTTTTCACGAATCCCTATTCCACCAGTGGTTGCACGTTTTGCCGAGGCGTTCCGGTTCGATCCATTGAGGATGATCTCATCGGGAACACTGGTTGCAACAGTCCCCAGCGAAGGGATGGAAGGTCCAGCCCGGGCACTGGGAGAGCTGGGTGTGCCCTTCGCCAATTTAAGCCGGGTTGTCCAGGGTAAAGGGGTTAACCTTCATAGAGATGGAGAGAAGATCAACTACCGCGAAATTCGCTGCGAGGAGGATGAATTGGCCCGTATGTGGACACTTTACCCTCGCGTTAGCTAATCTGCGTTGAGAGTTTTGCAATCGAGCATTGGCGAGCATCGTGACCCACTGAACTCATAAAACACGCATACAAGGAACTCACTAAAATGGACGAAAATATGACTGAGATCAAAGTTACTATCAATGGGGATGAAAGGCTTTTGCTCGTCCGCAGGGAGGAAAGCTTATTGGATGCACTGCGTAGCGCCTCTTTTTTCAGTGTAAAGCTGGGTTGTGGTTCGGGCGACTGTGGAGTTTGTAACGTTTTGCTGGATGGACGCCCTGTGAAGAGCTGTCTGATGCGGGCGGTTAAAGCCGACGGGAAGGCAATCACCACCGTGGAGGGAATGAGCCGGAACGGGCGTTTAAACCCCATCCAGCAGGCTTTTGTCGAGACTGGCGCCATCCAATGCGGGTTTTGCACGCCATCGCAAATCCTGGTCGCCAAAGCGCTCCTGGATAAGAACCCGGCGCCATCGGAAGCTCAGATCCGGGAGGCTCTGAGCGAGGTATTGTGCCGCTGCACGGGCTACGTCAGAACCGTCGAAGCAGTCCAGCGAGCTGCGGCAGCCCTGCGGGGCGAAACCCTGGCGCCGATTTCCATACCGGAAGGAACGTTGCCAGTAAACATGAAGGAGATCCAATTACCCGAAGCCTACTATCGGCGAGATGATGATCGAAACCCGCTGCCACCACTGGTGCTCTCGCCGCCTGATATAGAAAAAACCAAAGTAGTCGGAAAACCAGAGGAGAAGGTAGACGCCTCTAAATTAGCACAGGGAAAGCCGGTCTTCACCGCCGACCTCCACATGGAAGGGATGCTCTACGGCGCGCTCCTCACCAGCCCTCACGCGCATGCGTGGATCAAGCGCATTGACGCCAGCCGGGCGCGTGCGCTACCGGGAGTGCATGCTGTCCTGACCCATGAAGACCTGCCACGGATCAAATATGCCTCCGGTGGACAGAGCTACCCGCAGCCTTTGCCCTATGATCAGGTATGTTTGGAAAATAAAGTGCGCCATGTGGGTGATCGGGTGGCAGTGGTGGCTGCAGATACTCTCGAGATCGCCGAGAAGGCCTTGTACTTTATCGAGATCGAGTATGAAATACTTCCTGCCGTACTGGATCCTGAGCAGGCTATGCGGGATGGCGCGCCGGTGATCCATGATGAAGACGATACCGAAGGTATCTATGACGTACAGCACAATATCGTCCACCACATTGAGGCAGAAGTTGGGGATGTAGAGGCTGCCTTTGCCTCGGCGGAGCATGCATTTGAGGGAGAATACCGCACGCCCAAGCAGCAGCATGCCCATCTGGAGCCCCACGTTTGCATTACTTATTTCGATGAGGATGACCGCCTGGTCATCCGCACCAGTACCCAGGTTCCTTTCCATATCCGCCGGATGGTCGCCCCGTTGGTAGGTCTGCCGGTAAAGAAAATCCGGGTGATCAAACCGCGCATCGGGGGCGGCTTCGGCAACAAGCAGGAAATGATCTTAGAGGATCTCTGCTCCCTGCTGACCATAAAAACCAAACGTCCAGTTTATATGGAATATACCCGCACACAGGAGTTCACCAGCTCGCGCAGCCGGCACCCGAATATTCTACGATATAAAATCGGCGTCACGAATGGACAGGTGATTGCGACAGACCTGTATTTGATAGGGGATACTGGAGCTTACGGCAGCCACGCGCTCACGGTGCAGATGGTCGGTGGGTTTAAAGGGTTGACACTTTACAACGCTCCGAATTCGCGCTTCATCTGTGATGCCGTCTATACCAACAAGCCGCCTGCGGGGGCGTTCCGAGGGTATGGCGCCATGCAGTGTCAATTCGGAATCGAGGTGCTGATGGAGGAGATTGCCGAACAACTCGGTTTGGACGTGGTGCCGTTCAAGCGGGCGAACTGGTTCAAGTTGGGCGAGCCGATGTATCTGTCGAAAGCCTTGGGGGAAGGCCGGGAGGGCTTTGAACAGCGCCTGGAGTCCAGCGGTTTGGAACAATGTGTAACGACCGGCCTGGCAGCGACCGATTTTTACGCCAAACGAGAGGCGAATCGAGGCCAGAGCGGTCGGTTCCGGCATGGGATTGGGATGGCGGTTGTGATGCATGGCAGCGGCATTGCCGGACTGGATATGGCCGCAGCGACATTGAAGATGAATGATGATGGTTCATTCAACCTGCTGGTGGGGGCGACTGATCTCGGCACCGGTTCCGATACCATCCTGGCTCAAATCGCTGCCGAGGTGCTTGGGATTCCGGTCGATGATCTGATCGTTTACTCTTCCGACACTGACTTTACGCCCTTCGACAAAGGCGCCTATGCCAGCAGCACGACCTACATCAGCGGGGGAGCAGTATACAAGGCGGCGCTCAAGATCCGCAACCAAATCCGCGAACACGCGGCTGGTATGCTCGGCATCGACCAGCCGGAAGGACTGACCCTGCGTGACCGCCGAGTTATTTCTCCGGACGGACGTTCGGTAAGCCTGGCAGAGGTGGCCTTGAGCAGCCTTCACCAGCGCGACCAGCACCAGATCATGGCGACGACCTCGCACATGAGCTACAAAAGCCCCCCACCCACTGCGGCGCAATTTGCCGAAATCATTGTAGATACAGAAACGGGAGACGTGACGGTCGAACGATTACTCATGGTGGTCGATTGCGGGCGTGTAATCAATCCCCTAACCGCAGCGGGACAGGTCGAGGGAGGCATGGCCCAGGCATTGGGCTTTGCGCTTTACGAAGATATGATCTTCGACCAGGAAGGCCGCCTGGTCAATGCCCGTTTTGGTCCATACCATGTGTTGAAAGCAGACGAGATGCCAGTGATGGATGTTATTTTTGTCCAGGCTGTAGAACCTAGCGGGCCTTTTGGCGCCAAATCGGTGGCCGAGATCTCCATCGATGGCGTGGCGCCCGCCCTGGTCAGCGCCATCCATGACGCCACCGGGGTGTGGGTTAGAGAACTTCCCGCCACTCCAGAGCGGGTCCTGAAGGCATTGGGTTTAGATCATTGCAGCAAACAATAAGTATGGTTACCCCTGTTTTTTGCACTCCGTGAAAGACTGCTTCGCCAATTATTGAAGCCGCTCAGGTTCTATCGGGCGTTCAAAAAGAAAGCGTTTAATCCTGGGTTACTACCGTATTCTTGTCTGGCTGTACACCCCGACCACACTGATAATGATGACCCCGCTCAGCATGATCTGCCATTCCACGCCAAGGCCTGCCATGATCAGGACGCTGTACAAGATCGAGAGGAGAAGCACACCGAGGAAGGTCCTCTCCACGCCCCCTTGTCCTCCGGAAAAAAGGGTCCCGCCAGCGTGACCTTCTCCGCTGCCAAACTCTGACCGTTGTGCTTCGCCCTCCCAGGGGCGATAGCCAACCTCAGCTAAATCCCTTTTGCAGGCGGCTGAATGCCCTGCCTGCTTGCTAAATTGCCTCCCCGACCGCCGACTGGCGGCGCAGCATCCAGGCGGAAATAACCAGCAGAACAACGGTGCTGCCCAGGATCACCGCGATATCGAGCATATTGCTGCTTAACGATCCCAGATTTTGAGTGGCATTATAAGCGCCATCGGCCGACGAAAGCTGATTGTTCTTTACCCAGCCGATGATTTCTGCTCGGATGCGTTCATTTGCCTCGCAGTCGCATCCAAAACCTGGCGAATTTGTTGATAAATTTCTGTGGGAAGTACTGGTAAGTTCTTAGGGATCTTACGACGAAGTTTGTCAGGACGGCACACTGCTACCTCTGCCTTCTCTACATTTAATTCGACTACGGAGTTGGTAAATACGACCATGGGGTGAACTTGTAGATTAACCCCCTCCGGCAGGTTTTTCGCCATCTGATCTTTGATGGCCTAAGCGCAGTTCTGGGCGCGTGTAATCGGGTCACCTAATTTTTCCTCGACAAAGAAACGCATCGCACGACCGGCTGTTATTTTCTGGCGCCATTTGCCATTCCGGTAAGTGAACTGCCCTTCCAGATTGCAGGTCTCCAACACGACCAAACCATTCGGCATCAATAAGACGTGATCGCAGGGAAGCATGTAATGATATAGGCGGTATCGGTCATTCAAACCTATCAGTGCCTGGTCAAGAGCTGTCTCCGGTCGAGGCTTCTTGACCAGGCGGTTTGCGTAGTAGATGCCCACTACCGCGGTCGAAAAACCCAGGAAAAGTAGGATTGTCGTCAAAGTGGTACATGCTGGTCTCCATAGCGAGACCGCCACACTAGCCAGTATGGTAAGCAGCCCACCCAAGCTTGCGGAGTGAGATAGCCTGGCGCGCCGGCGTAAACCTTCCCGGTCAATAATGATCTTCATCGCGTCTTATACAAAGCCCGGTACACCGGCGTTAATGCAGTGTAGATTTCCCGGTACTGGTAATACAGGTCATCATATCGCGCCTGGTATCGGTTACTCGGCTCAACTACCCGGCCGATCTCGACCAGGCTGTCAATCGCCTCTACGCTCGGGTAGACCCCCAACCCAACCGCAACTGTGAGCGCAGCACCCCTTGCGCCCGCTTCCAGGGGGTTCTTAACCACCTGTAGTTGCCGTCCGGTTACATCGCTGATGATTTGCGTCCACACCTGGCTGGCGCTGCCCCCGCCAATGGCATTGAGGGCGGTAAATGGTAGGTTTTGGCGCTCTAAAGCTTCGCAAATCCAGCGTAAGTGGTAAGCCACACCCTCCATCAAGGCACGGGCAAAATGAGCTTTGGTATGGCTCAATGAGATCCCCACCCAGGCACCGCGGGCGTAGTGATCCAGCACTGGAGATCGTTCCCCAGAAAGCCAGGGTGCGAACAGCAATTTATCCGCCCCCGGTTGGACACTGGCAACCATTTCATTCAGCAGATCGTAGATGGATATCCCTTTAATCTTAGCCTGCTGGGCTTCAAACTGGCAAAGAGTCTCTTGGAACCACATCAACGCGCCACCACCGGTTTCCATCTCACCGGCAATAATCCACTTATGTGGATCGATATGATTCAGCGCCCAAAAAGGTTTAACCGGATCGTTCCGGAATTGGCTGCTGGAAATCCCCACCCAGGTAGCCGTCCCAACACACATGTGCCCTTTTCCGTCAGCGTTAGCTCCCGATCCAGTCTGCGCCACGGCCACGTCGCCAGCGCAGATGACCACCGGCGTTCCCGGCGCCAGGTCGGTAAGCTGGGCAGCTTCCGGGGTCACTTCGCCGATCACATCCGTACATGGGTAGGCGTTGGGAAGCATCTCTATGGGGATTCCTAATCGGTTGCAGGCCTCCGGAGACCAGGCTTTCTTATTGGGATCAAACAAGAAGTAGGCCGATGCGCCATGCCAATCGGTGGCAATCTTACCGGTCAGTTGGTAAACGATGTACTCTTTACAGTCCAGCAGTTTGTAGGTGCGCTTCCAGATTTCAGGCAGCTCCTCTTTAAGCCAGAGGATCTTGGGGATCACATCTTTGGCAGTGGGAATATTTCCGGTGTGCTGAAAGAGAAA
Organism: Anaerolineales bacterium; assembly: GCA_034430155.1. Classification (GTDB taxonomy): domain Bacteria; phylum Chloroflexota; class Anaerolineae; order Anaerolineales; family UBA4823; genus DAOUET01. The sequence goes on along the minus strand of DAOUET010000144.1, from coordinate 75 downwards.
GCCCGGCGTATCTCCCTGTAAAATGGCATCTGCCTGCTTAATGCTGCGCACATCCAGCCAGCTCAGCATTTTAGT
>DAOUET010000143.1:0-17350 GCA_034430155.1 Anaerolineales bacterium | reverse complement strand
GGGCGCAGTCCGCCCAACACCCCCACATATCTAGATATCTATCCCATCACGGCAAATCCCAGAGAGCCAATATTCATTGCGGTTTATTCATGGCCAGGTTGAGCGACCTTCAACCCATCGAGCAGCATAGATACTCCAGCCAGGATGTGTTCATCCAGGTTCACAGTGTCAGGGTCGGCAACCCATAATAACACGGTACCCTCATAAATTGCACTAATTGCAATGGCAGCTTGTCTGGCACTGACCGGGCGAAATTCACTTTGATCAATGCCTTGTTGGATGAGAGGCGCGAGAATATCTATGTAACTGCGGAAATAACTTTGTAGAGCCTGACGAACCTTTTTTTGCCGGAAAGCAAGCGTATAAAACTCATAGGTGATCGGTATCAAGCTGGTCATACCATGGAGATCGTCTATTGCCCGTTGAGTTAATTCCAAGAGGCGTTCGCTAGCTGTTCCCTGGGAGGTATGTAAGTCTCGTAGATGGGCTAACTCGCCTTCGAACATACCATCCAGTATAGCCTTTATAATGTCGTCCTTGCTCTTAAAATACCAGTACAGGGTCCCTTTGCTCAAGCCTGATTCGGCCACGATGTCGTCCATGCGGGCATTATTAAATCCCAGCCGGGCAAAAACGGAGGTGGCTGCATTCAGGATTTGTTCAACACGTTCTTGGCTGACATCAGGACGAGGTGACATTGGTTACCTCCAAATCACTTGGTTGGATAGCCATCAACACGCCATTTTTAGGATGTACTGTGACTAGCGGCTCAATTACCACGGGATGAGCGGGCATTAATTGCAGGCGATAAGGGGGAATGATGGTCGCCAGAATTCTTTACATCATTAAGGGAGGCGATTTGTCCAGACACCGTGGCTCATAGCTAACGACAAGTTGATTTCTAAACTGACCAGTCAGTCGGTTATAGAATACAGCTAATTTGAGAGCACGTCAAGAGTTAGACAGGATTCTGATCTTATCTCCAAAGCCGGCTCCTGAGCCGCCATAAAGTCGGTGGTGTATAATCGGATGTGAGGAAAAACGGGGAGATTTTATCAGTGGAGGTGGAAAATGGCGAATACTGTGCGGGATTGGATGAGCAGTCCAGTACTGGTGGTAGATCCTGATACTAGCGTTTCTTACGCATTGACCTTGATGCACCGGCGAAATGTACATAGTTTAATCGTCAACATCAGCGATGATAATTTGACATACGGCATAATTACCAGCACCGATATTCGCGATAAAATCATTGCGGCTGAATGCAACCCTTCAGAGACAAAAGTGCGCGAAATCATGACGGCACCAGTGATCACGGCGAGACCAGATTGGTCGTTAAAAGAGTGTTCAGTCAAAATGGGTGAGTAGGATATCCATCACATGCCGGTGGCGGACATGGGAGGTGAGTTGATCAGTATCATCTCGGCGACTGATATCTTTATGGCTGCCGAGGATATCGGTTGGGGAAAGGGTAATTAAGCAAGCAAATTAACAATTGAGCCCGGTGTAAAAAGCCTGGCAAGAAGCAAGCAAGGGGCATATGTGAGAGAAAGTTCAGCCCGGATTTTATTAAATTAAACGCCAGGGATATTGCCTGGCGCTAAGTTCACTGCCAAGAAGTCCAGCTGGAGTGATCTGGTATAATTTTTTTGGGCTGGCCTACTAGGTCAGCGCATTGCAATTAAACCATACCGCCGGGCTGGTCCCGGTATTGTTTTGGGTGGATTCTCGATCGAGTTGGAGGCCAGTTAATGAAAAAAGAAGAGTATTTAAATCTATACCGCCAGATGGTCTTGATCCGCAGGGTGGAGGAACGAGCTGCGGAATTGTACCAGCAGGGGAAAATCGGGGGTTTTTTACACCTATATATCGGCCAGGAGGCCGTTAGCACCGGGGTGATTTCTGCCCGGAAACCCAACGACCGAGTAATCACAGCCTATCGCGACCACGGGGTGGCAATCAACGTGGGAATCCCCGCCAAGAAAGTCATGGCTGAATTGCTCGGTAAGGAGAGCGGCGTTTCTAAGGGAAAGGGGGGCTCAATGCACATGGCGGACGTGGAGAAGAATTTTTGGGGTGGGCATGCAGTGGTTGGATCGCACTTGCCATTGGCGGCAGGATTGGCTCTTGGAGATCAATATCAAGGACACAATGCAGTCACAATCTGCATGTTTGGAGATGGGGCCACAAATATCGGCTTTTTCCACGAAGCGGTCAACCTTTCGAAAGTATGGAACTTACCTGTGCTGTGGGTGTGCGAAAACAACCAATATGGCATGGGTACGGCGGTCAAGCGCGCATCGGCGGTAGAGGAAATCCGCCAAAAGGCGGAGGGTTACAATATCCCCAACCAGCGGATTGAGGGGATGGATGTGATGGAAGTCCGCCCGGTAGCCGAAAAAGCCTTGAAGAAAGTGCGAGATGGTGGCGGGCCTTATTTCCTGGAGATCGTGACCTATCGCTATCGAGGTCACTCAATGGGAGACCCTGAACGGTATCGCGACAAGACAGAAGTAAAAAAGTGGGAGGAAGAAGATCCGATCGGGATCTACCACAATTACTTGCTCAAGCAAGAGATTGCCTTAAAAGATGAATTAGACAATCTCGAGATGCAAGTCGAAGCTGAAGTCGAAGAGGCGGTGGAATACGCCGAATCGAGTCCGGAACCGGCGCCGGAAGCATTGTACGAGAATGTGTATATCGAGAATTTATAAATACAGTTCTCGAAAGTGAAATGAGGAAATTATGGCTAGAATAACCATGCGGGAGGCGATTTCCCAGGCCTTGTGGGAAGAAATGGAACGAGACGAGCGCGTTTTTATCATGGGGGAGGAAGTGGGGGTTTGGGGGGGAACTTATGCTGTTACTAAAGGATTTTACGATCATTTTGGGGAAAAGCGGGTGCGGGATACGCCTATCTCGGAGGCTGTGATCGTAGGGTCAGCCATCGGCGCGGCATTGACGGGATTGCGGCCGGTGGCGGAGTTGATGACGATCAATTTCGCCTTTGTTGCCATGGACCATATTGTCAATGAGGCTGCCAAACTTCATTATATGTTTGGCGGGCAATTCAGACTCCCATTAGTTATCCGAGCGCCAGGTGGGGGCGGCCGGCAGCTAGCAGCCACCCATTCTCAAACACCGGATGTAATTTTCGCCCATTTCCCAGGGCTGAAAGTGGTTTCCCCGGGCACGCCTGCGGACGCCAAAGGCATGCTCAAATCTGCAATTCGTTCGGATGACCCCATTCTTTTCATTGAAAACGCGACGCTTTACCAATTACGGGGGGAAGTGCCCGATGGGGAATACACAACTCCATTAGGAAAATCAAGAGTCCACCGCCCTGGCAGGGATGTAACTATCGTGACCTACAGCAAGATGGTTGATCTATCTACGAAGGCAGCTGAGCAACTCTCAAAGGATGGTATAGAGGCGGAAATCATCGATCTGAGATCTCTGCGACCGCTCGATATGGAACCGGTAATCGAATCCTTTAAGAAAACCAACCGGGCTGTACTGGTTGAGGAGGGCTGGTTGTCTTACGGGGTGGGAGCAGAGGTGGCCGCTCGCATCTACGAGCAGGCGCTCGACTATGTGGACGCACCCATCAAGCGCGTGGCACAGAAAGAAGTACCCCTACCTTACAACCGTAATTTGGAACAGATGGCTTTGCCCCAAGTGGAAGACATTGTCAAAGCCGTCAAGGAGGTGTTGTAATGGCTAAGGTAGTCAGCATGCCAAAATTGGGTTTTGATATGGCAGAAGGTACCTTGGTGCGCTGGGTTATCTCTGAAGATGAACCGGTTGAGAAGGGGGCGGTTTTAGCAGAGATCGAAACAGATAAAGCCACCATCGAGGTCGAGTCTTCCTTTTCAGGAGTCGTCCGGCGCCATATGATCGAAGAGGGTACCACCATTCCCGTGGGAGAAGCAATCGCAATAATTGGTGAAAAGGAAGAGCAGATCGATTTTGAATCTCTAGTAGGTAGCGAAAAAGCAGGGGAAGAAGAGAAGGTAGACCTGGGTAAAGGGGAAGCGGTTAAAGAAGCAACTCCCGAACAAGCCGGGCCTGAAAAACCTGAAGTGGTGGGAGTGGAAGCAGTTGCAGAGGCGGGGCAACTGCCTGAAGGCGTCCGGGCTTCCCCGCTAGCTCACCGGATGGCCGAAGAAAGGGGCATCAATTTATTGAAGGTCTCAGGTTCGGGTCCCCGGGGAAGGATCATCAAGGCCGATATTGAAGCTTACCAGGAAGCCAAGCCGGCGGTCGTGGAAGGTTTACCGATGGGTATGCCGGTAATGGTTAGTGAACCACAGCTCGACCGGCAGATTCCATTGAGCCGCCTGAGAGCTACCATCGGCAGGCGGATGACCGCCTCCACCCAAAATGTGCCGCATATTTTCGTCACCCACGTTTATGACATGGCAGCCGTGATGGAATTGCGCAAACAGATCAACGCCATGCTGCCAGAAGGGGAAAAAACATCGGTCAACGATTATATCGTCAAGGCAGTAGCCTTAGCACTCAGGGAACACCCCAGCCTGAACGCTTCCCTTGATGAGAAGGAAGGTGAGATCCTGCAACACGGGCAGATCAACGTTGGCGTGGCTGTAGCAACTGATAATGGTCTGCTGACGGTGGTTAGCCACGACTGCGACCGGAAACCCTTGCGTTTGATCTCTGCCGAATTGAAGTTAATGGCTGGTCGGGTGAGGCAAGGAAAGGTTCGCCCTGAGGACATCGAAGGATCCACCTTCACCGTCAGCAATCTGGGAATGTTCGGTGTAGAGCATTTCACGGCGATCATTAACCCCCCGGAAGCAGCCATACTGGCGGTTGGAGCGGTGAGGGAAGTGGCAGTGGTGGTGGAGGGAGAAATCAAACCAGGATTACGCATGAGCACCACCCTTTCAGTAGACCACCGGGTTAGTGATGGTGCCGATGGGGCTCAATTCCTACAGACCCTGGCAAAATATCTAGAAGAACCGCTGCGACTGATGATTTGAGCTTATAAGGCTGGTTAGATTAATTCAATCGTGCCCCGCAACAGGCGAGCAGATGCTTTGCCAACCGCGCCGAAGGCACGATTTCTTTTTAATGCATTAAGAAAAGGTCACAAATCTAAAGAAGTCCTTAAGGGGTCATTTGACGCTGGTTTTATTTTGTACTAAACCGAGTCGTGTAACTCAGCCGGGTTTTGACAATCGACAAAGTAGTTATCCGAAATCCCACTCGAGGAAACCACCATAAGCGCAGCAACCAGCCAAGTGAGCCTGTTAGCAGATGGGCAGCTTTTCCCCAGGAGAGGTGTGATGATAGATTTTGAACAGCTGTTATGGGAGGAAATCGCCAGCTATGGAGGCCGACACAACCACCGGATCTGTCAGGCACCGGAACTCTACCGTTTGTTGACGAATTTGTTGGAAGATCCGAACCTGCCCGGGTGATACCGACCGTTGGTAGTTGCAGCCATTGCTTATTTCATCCTTCCAAGCGATATCATGCCAGAAGATCTGGAAGGACCCTATGGCTATTTAGATGATATCTGAATCTTTGGGAATCCCCGTGGTAAAGGTTAGATGTGGGGGTGTTGGGCGCAGTCCGCCCAACACCCCCACATATCTAGATATCTAGCCCATCACGGCAAATCCCAGAGAGCCTGACATCTTCTTTTGCGCCTATGTTGCCAATCACCTGCGAGATTTGTTGGAAAGCGATGAGATCCTGGAGGAAAACTGGGAGGGAGAACTGTCTATCATCCCTCTGGTAGAAGAGATTCTCTCTCAAGAGAAAGAGCTGATTGGGGATAAACGCGAGCTGGTGCTGTGGTATATCGGTTTCGAACACATGCCAAATCACAACAAGTGAATTTTAAGTGAGTCAGGCGCTTACGTCCTTATGGGCATAGCGCTGAATAAATTCATCAGCCAGCATCCAGATCTCAGTGCGATGGAGTGCCCAGAAATGGCGGTAGCGCAGATCGCCAGGATTGTAAGCAAAAATCAGCATCCATGAATAAAAGTTCTCCCAAAATTCGCCGAGGCGCCCTAAAGAGCTGTGGTAGGGGACCACGATAAATCCTAGCCTGTTCATCAGCTTAATACCACCAACGCCACCACCCGGATAGAGCAGGGCGGAGGCACCGCCGACGGCGCGTATCTCCGCCAACTCCGGATTAGATTGCAGGTAACCGGCGGCGGAATGCAGGGATTTGACAAAGGAGCGTTGCATGGATTTTGCCCAAGCCAGGTCAAGCCCATCCGGGGATACCGTCAAAACATGTTCATTCCAGAGGTGCAGCGCCAACACCGGTTCCCCATCCGTCACAACCTGGTCGGGGAAGTTTAGGGAGTGGGGAGCAGTGGTGACCTGGAGGCGCAGCAGGCAATCGCTATCCTGGCTGAATTCAAAAACGCCGTATTTACCGCGCAAAAAGGCGTCTAAAAGGCGGATAAGGGCGCGCACATTACCTGCCGCTAATCAGGGCAATGCCAGCTACCACTAAGACAGTTCCAAGCCATTGCCCTGCAGAAAGATCTTCTCTAAATAAGAAACCGCCAGCGATTATCTGGACGCCGATCACGGCCAAGCCGGTGGTGACCGGGAAAGCGACATTCAAGGGAATATAGCGCAAGAGCCAGGTCAAGGTGATGACGGTGATGAAGCCTGATAGGTTGCCGATGACCTGCCAGACGAGAAAGCCGTGCAGGTTTGGGCTCTCAGCGGACAGCTTGAAGCTGGCGTTAGCGACGATGTTGAAAAGCAGGTTTCCGGCGATCAACGCCAGCGCTAACCAGCCCAGGCGGGCAGTAACCACCTGGATATCAGTGCGCAAGTTTAGGTGGAACATCGAAATACCTCCCGAGCGTTTGTTTGAAAACACTAAGAATAACCAATTACGAATAGCTGTTGAAGATGAACCTCCATGATCGCTACCTTAATAAACACCATTTTGCCTTTTTGGGTGTACTAAATTCGAGATGGGGTGGGGTTCTGGCCGAAAGGCAAACACCCGAGCCAGCTGGTTTATTTTCTTACGGGCTGAAGACCAGCGGGATGAAGCGCTTCGTGCTTTCAAGACAGAGGGTATCTGGACCGAGAGCATTGTACAGCGATTGAAAAGCAGCCAGGTAAGTCTGGGCGGTGGCGCCATCATGGTAGATAATGGTGTTTTCGTCGTTAGCATGGGCACCCGAGGCGCTCCAGTTCATGCTGCCGGTCACCAGGCGGGGAGAAGGGCCAGCTACATCGATGAGCATGAATTTGTTATGCAATTTGCCGCCAAGGTCTTCGATCTTGATGGGAATACCAGCGGCACATAAGGCCTCGTCAACGGAAGCTGGATTGCCAGCCCCGAGCTTGTCCCACAGGCCGACGATGGTCACTCCGGCCTGCTTTCTATCCAGCAGGGCATCTCGTAAAGCCGGGTCGGTGAAGACAAATATGCTGAAATAGATGTCCTGCGAGGCGGTCCCTACCTCAGAGATGATTTCGTCCAGAGCTCCATCGCTGGGAGAGAAATAAATCTCCAGGGGAGTGCCGCGGTAAGTAATGGTGTGAGCGGTATTATCCGTTTTGTGAGTCCCAAAGAGGTGGTCGAGGTACATTTCGTCAAATTCAAGGGTGTATATGTCTGCCAGCTGGGTTGAAGTGAAGACCAGGGTGTTGTTGTGGTTGAAGGTAAAGCCTGTGTCGGTGATATTGGTTGAGCCTGTCCACACGACCTGACCATCAACGATGAAAAATTTGTTATGCATGGTAGAGGCGCGCGCATCGTTCACGATAGGGATGCCGGCGTCCTGTAAGGCGATGAAGGCGGCGGCGTATTCCGGGTCGTTCATGGCGTCATTATCTGCGACCATGCGGACTACAACACCACGGTCATGGGCGGCGATGAGCGCCTGGCGGATGGAGGCCCGGTTAAAGCCATAGATGGAGAGGTCGATCGAAAGGCCGGCGGTATTAATACGATCCAGGAGAGCCTGCTCCATAATAGTGACCTGGGTAGAGGGAGCGGAGGCAGCTAAGTTATCGGTGAACAGGGGCAGAGGATCGCCACTGAGGGCGTTGATAAAAGCAAGCAATCCGAATGAAATCAGGATGACCCCCAATAGAGAGGGGAAGAATTTCAACCTCACTTTGCGCCCCTTATTTGGAGAAAACCGGGGGTTTATGGCGTAGAAGTATCTATGCGGTTTCAATAGGAGCCCCAAAAGGGTGGTTTTCATAGGAAGACATCCATGAAGACCAAAAATGGATTAAGCAGCTGGTTATCCCGTTCCGGGAAATCAAGCAAAGATCACGTATTGTTTCAAGAATTTTTCTACGCTTCGATAAAAATCTTCGATAGTTTCGGTTTTGCGAAAGCCGTGCCCTTCGCCCGGGTAAAGGTGATACTCGTAGGGGACGCCCCGCCGTTTGAGCGAGGCGACGATCTCATCTGATTGGGCGCGCGGCACGACCTGATCGTCTTCTCCCTGAAAAACCGCGATGGGATCCACGATCCTGTCAGCCTGGAAGATGGGAGATCGCTCCCGGTAGAGGTTGGAGGCCTGGGGCAGGGGACCCAAGAGGGTGTCGAGATAATGTTGTTCGAATTTGTGGGTCTCGGCTGCCAGGGTAAACTGGTTAGCAACGCCGTAGAGGCAGATGCCAGCCTTGAAAAACCCCGGGTGGTGCTCGAGAGCCTGTAGAACGGTATAGCCACCGGCGCTACCCCCCATGATGACCAGGCGGGAACCATCGACTTTACCCGTTTTCGAGAGATGGTCAGCGCCGCTGACGGCGTCTTGGACGTCATATATCCCCCAGTTACTTTTGAGAGCTTCCCAATACTGACGACCATAGCCAGTACTGCCACGGTAATTAACTTCCAGGACGGCGTAACCCCGGGTAGCAAAGAACTGGGCTTGAGGGTTGAAGGAAGCCCGCCGTTGGCTAGTCGGTCCCCCGTGAATCAGAACGACGAGAGGGGGCAAAGCCAGGCCCTCAAAAGCCTCGTTATGAGCAGGGTAATAGATGCCAAAAACATCGCCGCCATCCAACCCTTGCCAGGTGAGATCCTCTGGCAGGGAATAGGTGTGAAGCGGGATGTCTTCAGCTGATGACCGAGCTCGGATTTGGGAAGGGATTTGAGCTGGAGGATTATCATCAACGGTGAGCGGGATGGCAAAGGTGATCATCCGGGCAGGCGTCTGGCCCCCGGAGGCCAGCAAAGCGAGACGGGCCTGGCCATCAATATCCTGTTGGGGGGCGACGGCGATTTGCTCCAGCCAGGTGTAGGAATCGTCAAGGGGCAGGTGGTGATGCGCTCCGGAGGCAATATCCAGGCGCCACAAGCTGGCAAAACCGGCCTGGTTGCGCAGGTAGAAAAGGGCTTGACCATCCGGGCTGAAGGCATAAGTTCGCAAACCCTGCACCCAGGCCGGTTCACCGTGATCGGCCTGGAAGGAGGTCAGCTGGCGTTGGTGTCCGCTGGACAGGTCGTGCAGGTAGAGCTGCCACCAGCCAGTGGAATCGGAAACAAAAGCCAGATAGCGCCCGTCTGGGGAAAACTCGGGTTGGAATACCGAGGTGGATTGATCCCCCGCCAGAGTAGTAATTTCCACCAGGAACGGTAGGCCCTTCTCAGGAAAGCTCAAGGTGCCCATCCGTATGCAGCAGCCATCCCAGGGCATATTGGGATGGTTCCAGGCGATCCAGGCCAGGCGTGTGCCATCAGGATGCCAGGTAGGCTGCATATAGAAGTCGTCGCCCGAGACTAATTTCCCCGGCCAAAAATTCCCGCCAGAGTCTACGATTCCCAGGCTATCCTGCCCTTCATAGGTATGCACAAATGCCAACCAACTTCCATCAGGTGAAAGGGAGGGAGAAGCAAAGGCGCCAAAAGCCGGCGTGAGAGGTTGAGATTTTCCAGAGGAAAGGGGTTGACGGTAAATACGCCCGGAGTCAGCCTCGACGAAATAAGTCTGACCGTGGCCGACCGTGAAATCACCGCCGCCATAGCCAACCCGGGCGCGAATGGAGAGTTCGCTGTTGAGGTCGCGAGGAGCATGATCGTCCGGCCTGTGGACGACGAGCACACCTCGATCTGAGCGACCTTCGCGCCATACCAAAGTTCCATCGTGATCCCAGGCGACATCGGAAAAGGTAATACCGCGCGCCAGGCTGATAGGCGAGATCGGACTATCCCACAGACCGTACTGACGACGAATTCTTTCAAGTTTCATTCGAAAGCTCCTTGAGATGGCTAGTGTGAGTAAGAGCAGGTTTAAAGGCTAAGGTGCGGCTCTCCAGAGTGGTGACAGGCTGGAAAGTGTGCCGGTGAATAGGGGAAGGCCCCCAGCGTTCCAGGGCCTCAACGTGCCTGGCGGTACAATAACCTTTATGGACGGAAAATCCATAAACCGGATAACGGGTATCCAGCTCAGACATCAAGGCGTCCCGGGCGGTTTTGGCAAGTATCGAAGCCGCCGCAATGCTCAGAGAACGGGCGTCGCCTTTGATGAGGGAAGTTTGCGGGATGTCAGTGTTGGGTAAGAATAAATAATCGAGCAGCAGATGTTGGGGCCAAACGGATAAGGATGCCAAAGCTCGTTCAGCTGCAAGTTGGGTCGCAGGTACAATGCCGTATCTATCGATTTCGGCTGATGAGGCAAACCCAATCCCGCATGATAAAACCAGGCGAGGCAACTTTATCGACCAACCTTCCCTTTGATGAGGGGTGAGCTGCTTGGAATCACGAACACCCGCGAGATGACGGATTATGGATGGGTCCGGGGGCAGGATCAAGGCGGCGGCAGCGACTGGTCCAGCCAGGGCACCCCGACCGGCTTCATCAATGCCAGCAAGGTGTGGAACGTCGGCCTTCCAGAGGGCCATTTCGATTTCCAGGTTGGGGGAGGCAGGAATTAAGCTCGGGTCAAAGCGAGCGGTCATAAAGACCTCGCAGGCTATTTAGGCGGATGTTGATGATATCAAAAGCCATGCGGAGAGAATCATTGATGACGCTAACATGGCTATCAGGGTTGAAGTACCAGGGGATGGGCAGCTCAAGGATCTTATAGCCGCGTTGGCGAGCGACGAAAAGCACCTCCACATCGAATGACCAGCCTGTCAAGGTCTGTTGAGCGAAGAGTTCCTGGGCGACATTACCTCGGAAGCACTTAAAACCGCATTGCGTATCTTGCAGGCCGGGTAGGGCTAAAACCCGAATCATGGCGTTGAAAACCCGACCAACCAGGTGGCGGTAAGACGGCTCATCATAGCGCACTGCGCCCGGAGCTTCTCGTGAAGCGATAGCGATCTCATAATCGGTTTGCAGGGGGGATAGGAAGCGATTGATCTCGGCGATGGGCATAGATAGATCCGCATCGCACATAAAGCGGAAATCACCACAAGCTTCTAGCATACCGTGCTGGACTGCCAGACCTTTGCCACGCCTGGTTTCCTGAATAACCCGCAAGTGAGCATGGCGCCTGGCAAAGGTGCGGGCCAACTCTAGGGTACTATCCTGGCTACCGTTTTCTACCACAAGGACTTCAGCAGAATAAGATTGTGAGGCTAGAAAGGAGATTACCTGATCCAGGGTTGTAGGTAAACGGTGTTCTTCGTTATAGGCAGGAATGATAATCGAGAGAAACGGTGTTGACAAAGGAGCTGGTTACCCCATGGTCATAGATTGGTAAATATAATGGCGATTGTTACGGCCAGGATGCAGATTGCCATGAAAGCCATGATCCCTAAAAGTAGCCATTTCCAGTACAACAGACGGAGACTGCCAAGGGAGAAGTACTTAGGCTTTTGGGGAAGCGGCTCTCCCTCAGGTGGCCTGCTGAGAGCTTCGACAATTTGTTCGATTTGGTGCTCTTCCAGGACAGGCTCTTTTTGAAGAAGACTGGCGATGAAATGATCGACGGCATCTGGGCGGACCAAGCGGACGGCTGGATCTTCAGCATCCACATGAATACCCGGTTGAAATAGGTAAAACACTGGATTGACATTTTCCTGGGGAATTTGCAGAGCGGCGAGATGCTCTGCAATGGCTTCAGTCATGATGAGCAGGCGAGCTACCGGGTTTGGACGAGTTAACTTATAGCGACGGCTGCGGTCGTCCAAGAGCGCCCAATTATGTTGTTTTAGCCGGTAAACGCCTTTCAGGGCGCTGGCAGAGATGACCTGGATACCAGCTGGTCCAACTAACACTAGGGGTATAGGGAGACCAAATCCCGGCCAGGTTAGGCTGCGAACCAGGAAAAAATCATTCCCAAGATGTTTACCCAAGTGAGTGATAAAAGCCTCCTGAGCCTTGAGATCTCGATACCAAGAGAGATCATATTGCCAGATGCCGCGCAGACGATCTGGCAGACTCATAGAGCCATCTTGGCCACGGAGAGGGGAATAGTCGATGGTTTTCATAAAATTTTCAAACCCAGGTTTGAATTCAAGGATGGACCTATAGCGATTGAAGTTTGCTCAAAACCAAACGGTTTAATGATAACCAGATGATGGTGAGGTACGCGTTAAGGTAGTGGAAAAATTAAAGGGAGTGGCGTTGAAATATACTCTTAAGAGTTGCAGGTTTGTTTCAATTAAGCATTGGCGGTAGGCACGTAATCGCTGGCGGGGTAGATGCACAAAAACTTCGGCGTTCATGTGTTCTTCGGAGTCGAGGAGATCATAGAAATCTTGCGGAGAGATGCCCTGGCGAGCTGCAAAGACTTCGACGGTCTTGGCCGCGGCTCCTGGCTCCAGCTGTTGAGCAAGGTAATCACGCCAAGCTCTCAAATGAGCGTCTGCAACGAACGGCAGCCATTTCTGGGGTCTGACACGACGCAGCTGCTGGGCAGTTTCAGCGGGTAAGGTGGGCAACACCTGATGATCCAGGTAAGATCGCAATACGTTATGCAAATAAAGACGTTGAGGAAAGGTCGACCAGCCCAGATCTGGACCGAAAACAGGTAAAAATATGTTGGTGATCCAGATCCAATCTGCCTGCAGATGACACAAGTAACCTGCCAGAAAGGCGTTTTGTGAGGTGAGGATACCAGCTTGTCTTGACAGATTTGGATAAGTTTGTAAGAGTTTTTCCCAGGCCGGTTGACTGGTAGGTAAGATCGGCAACGTGAAAAAATGAGTGGCGCGGCGCTCCTGTCCGGAGACAACTTGAACATCCGGAGCCGTATTACCGAAGAGAAAGGCTGGGTAATGCTTACGCAGAAATATGCGGGTCACTTTTGGCAACTCTGGGTTACCAAGCAATTCCTCAGCGATACTCAGATGGTAGAAGGGCGTCGGCATTTTAAAATTATACCAGTACAGGAAATAAATCGACCGGGACAGCTAGAAGCCGGGTGCAGTTGACGACTAGACCTAAGGGCTGATCAATCGCAGTTAAAATCTTTAGGACTTACGCAGTTGGTGGTAGGATGGGGGTGTTTGGGCAACGCCCGCCCAAACACCCCCAATTATTCCCTGAACTGCGTAACTACTAATCTTGTTATCGGTCAGGATAGAAATTAAAATACAGGCACGCCAGTAAACTGGTATTTTTCGGCTTTGGTCCTATTGGCAACGATGATCTAATCTCCATCTACCTACAGCAGCTTAATCACATCCGAGACTTCAATGGTGCTCGCCAAGAAAGGAAGGCGTTGACCAACTACAAAGCGCTTTCCAGATTTCAAGTTTGCGATTAAAGTCCTGCGGTCCAATATGACGTGATCTGACCAGATTGGGCCATGCCTGAGATATGCGCTAAGCGACTTGACCTAGCCATCCTGGTCGTAATGAACGGCTGTGACGACGGCGTCATATTTGGATATTGCCATAGATGTTCATGCCTTTCAAGTCGATGCCTGCTGAGAGACAAAATAAAACGTAATGCGCAGTGTTTTGATGAGGCCTTCAACGCATTACGTTCTCAGTCGGGGTGAGCGGACTTGAACCGCTGACCCCCGCGTCCCAAACGCGGTGCGCTACCAACTGCGCTACACCCCGAATGCAGTGAGTATAATGCGGATTGCGCGGATCTGCAAGTAGAAGTTGTAGATCGTGTAGTAGTTGCAAACCGGCTACTAAGACCATTCTTGAAAGGTAATCTTTCAAACAAAAATGAGTCAGATGGTATGAAGGACACAATTTTCCCCTGGTTATACCATGGTCAGCACAGCCACCATAAAGACGATATCCCGTTTTGGTTGAACTTGGCCAACCAGTCTGGCGGACCGTTGCTGGAGCTGGCTTGCGGAACAGGACGGGTACTGGCAGCCTTGGCTCAAGCGGGATATATGGCATACGGGCTAGATCGAGAGGCTGGCATGCTGGGTGTTTTACAAAAAACTCTTCCGGAGGGAGTCTCTCAATCAATTCAAGTTTTTCAGGCTGATATGTCAGCTTTCCACCTGTATAGACAATTCCCACTTATTTTGCTGGCATGCAATACCTTTGGCACGTTACCGCACCCAACACGCCAGGCCATGCTGGCCTGTGTATGCCGGCATCTCCTTCCGGGAGGCACCTTTGCTACCAGCTTACCGAACCCGGAGGTGCTGCGCTCCCTTCCGGAGAAAGCTGACCCAGAATTCGAGGAAGTCTTCTATCACCCCTTGAGCGGAAACCCGGTGGAGGTCAATTGCGGCTGGCAGCGCACCGAAAAGCAAATAATATTTCATTGGATTTATGATCACCTATTTCCGAACGGGATCGTGGAACGAGTCAGCATAGAAACCTGTCAGGACCTTGCCCCCGTCAAAGATTATGAGGGGGAGATACACGAAGCGGGTTTGTCCCTGGAGATCTTATTGGGAGATTTCGATGGCGATGAGTACAACCCGGATTCACCAAACTTGATCCTAGTGGCAAGACGCTAATGGATTGACATGACTTTTTGCTAACAAAATTTTTATGATTTTATTGTATTGCTCTGATATTGTGTTTGTACTTTTCTTATAGCGGTGGGGTAACATAATAGCATAAAGATCCTGTAATCTTTCCTAATCAAAAAGAAATTTAAGGAGAATTTAGAAATGATGACTATGTACGTTTCCCCATACCGCCGGCTCTCCCGCATGCGTGAGACTATGAATCAACTGCTCGATCAGGATTTATCCGAGACTGAACCAAGAGAGAGGGAGATGACCCTAGCTGTGGATGTCCAAGCGAGAGACGAGGATTATGTAATTCACGCGCTGGTGCCTGGTCTGGAAGCGGATGATATCAATATCGAGGTATTGAACAATACTGTATCCATTCGCGGCGAATTTAAAGAGTCAGAAAAAGAGGATGCCAAGTACCTGACGTGCGAACTCCCTGCTGGTCGTTTTAGTCGAGTGATCACACTTCCGACCGCGTTAGACCCGTCCAAGGCTGAGGCTGCCCTAAAGAACGGCGTCTTTACGTTACGCGTCCCTAAATCTGAGGCGCATCGACCTAAAGTGATCAAAGTCAGCCCAAATTAACACTGATAGGACTTACGCAGTTGGTGGGCGGATGGAGGTGTTTGGGCAGGGTACCCGTTCAAACACCTCCGATTTTCCCCTGAACTGCGTAACCACTAACTGATTTAGAACTTTTATAGGAGTTCCGTAATCAAACAGGGAAGGTTTTTGACCTTCCCTGTTTGATTAACCATTTTGGCAGACTCAGTTTATACTTAGTGATGGCATGGTCCCACAGCCAAGGGGGTACCAACGCACCCAGTGGTGAGCAATATGAACGATAGTTGCTTGTGGAGCGATGGGGAAGAGGGCCAACTTCATTTCATCCTGTCATGGATCTGGTTGGGAGGCAAAGATGAGCGAGCAATTAATAAAAATGGATATCAACAGCGTAAACCCTGAAGAGCTTATGACCTTTCCAGGGATCGGACCACAAATAGCTGATCGTATCTTAGCGGCACGGCCTTTTACTGATCTAGAGGATATGCGCCGGGTGGAAGGGATTGGACTACAAATCCTAGAACGGCTCGAACCTTATGTGACATTTTCTCAACCCACAACTAAAGAGCGAGTCCAAGCAGGGGTGAGCTCTGTGAAAATTAAACCGCCTTCTGAAGGCGAAGCCACCGCGAGGGAGGGAGAAGCTGGGCAGGTTGGTGAAGCCCGGCTGAAGGAAATACTGATCTCCAGTCAGGATGAGAACCCCATAACAACGGCGGAGGAATCAGTCGGAAAGGCAGCAGCTGCGAACGAGAAAGAACCGGCGCTCAAAACGGAAGAGCTGCCAGATGTTGATTCCCAGCCAGCCAGGGAGACAAAAATACCTGTTGAAAAACATCCAAAGAGAACGGTTTCCAGGGGAGAGGTCTGGCTGATGGTAATCGGTAGTGGCGCGCTGGCGTTTATCCTGGCGCTGGTGTTGAGTTTGGGCGTGTTGGCGGGTATCAATGGCGGCCTACGCTTCGTACGCCCTGTGGAGCTCACCCAGTTATCGCAGCGAGTGGATGGATTGAACGCCCAAACCAAAACATTGCAACAGGATATCCAGGGTTTGCAAACGCGCATCGATAATTTGGAGGCCCTCAGCGGGCGTGTCAGCGCAGTTGAGCAGCAGTCAAAACAACTCAAAGCAGAAGTGGATAAGACAAACTCACAAGTCGAAACACTCAACTCCAAAGTCAGCGAGTTGTCTACGAACGTACAGACATTACAGAACCAGGTTGGGGTATTCCAGACGTTTCTAAATGGTCTGCGAGATTTATTAGATGGCCTGAAAAGTCCTTAAGGAGCGGCAAGATGAACGAGAATTATCCTGATCGGCAACCCTCATTTGGAGAACGGTTGGCAAACGCTATTACGGTTTTCTTAGGCGCAATCCTGCGTCTCTTGGCGATCTTACTTGTAGGTGTGGCCTTAGGCGCGATCTTCTATTTCGGTGTGCCGACCCTATATCGCCAGATTGTGGAACCTATCCAGGAAAACGCTACTCAATTGAAGGCGTTAAGCGCGCTTCAAAAACAGGATAAAGAACAGGCCACTCAGCGTTTGGAAAGCCTAACGGCGCGCATAGGAAATTTGGAAAAGCAAGCGGATGCAAACAAAGAAGCCATGGCATCTTTAGAAACCCAGCTATCGGAAGAGGCGGACCTTCAAAAGAGTGGGCTCTCAGAAATGGAGGCTAGATTGACGAGTTCTATCACCCGTCTTAACAGCATCCAAGGGCAATTAGATAATTTGATGACTTCCTATGAGGATCTCTCAAAGGTAGTAAACCTAACCGGGAAAGAGATTGAGGCACTGAAGTCTGAAACCGCGCAAGAAGAATCTCCATTAGCCGGGCTGCAACAAGAAGTGAGTGCATTAAAGGTGATGGAGTTACTGACACGCAGTCGCCTTTACATCTTTCAGAGTAATTT
>DAOUET010000142.1:0-4163 GCA_034430155.1 Anaerolineales bacterium | reverse complement strand
GGAACAATCCAACCGCCGTCCTCTTGCCGCACGCTCAGCAACCATTCCAGACCCCTTTCAACCCGACCATCTTTGGCATAGCCGGCCTTAATGAGCAATTCAAGGATAGCGCCGTGGTAATAGGGCATGTATTGGTTACCCAGGATGCCACGGATGTCACCCTCGTCCGTCTGGCAGGTGAAGACATATTCAGCTGCTTTTTGCAGGAGTGGATGGCTGCGCTGAAAGCCGTACATCTCCACCAGCAGCCGCAGGTTGCGATAGGTCTCAAGGAGATCGTAATTGGTGCCTGTCTGGGGATTATAGGATTTTCCGGGATAGCGCCAAGAACCATCTGCGCTCTGTTTTTTGACAAGTTGCCTTGCTCCGGGAATCCACCAAAGGGTTTCGATGGATTCAACCGGTTCTTCCTGCAAGTCCCGGCGCACAAAGTAGGTGAGTGATACATCCTCACAGGATAAAAGGGCTGGTATGGGATTTACCGCCAACGCGTTTAACCACATTCCAGTCATCCACCTGGCATCAGGATCGGATGCCGTAACACAGTCTTTAATTTATCCGGAGCAGCCCGGCGCGGGTCGCCAAGGTAAATCTCATGATGCTTACCAGGCAGGCTATAACCATGCGCTCGGGCGAAGGCCTCCATCTTGGCAATGGTGACCGGCTCCTCGGAATACGGGCCGATGTGCATAATCTGCATGCTCAAGCCCTCATGGAAGGCCTCTAAGCGCATTTTATCCAGAGCAGGGTTGGGCTTTTTCTTGCGAAGTTGCGCCAGGGCATCGTGGTACATGGCTTGGTTAATGTGGTCAGGCTGCATCATCATGGCCGTCCATCGCCAGCCTTCAGGGTGGGTGATATCGAACTCACCGCCTTCCAGCCACCACAGCCCTTCCAAGGCCATGACGGTGTAATCGATGGGATCCTGCTCCCGCAACTTGGACATGAACTTGAGCGTGTAGGAGATGCCGTAAAGCGCCTCCAGGGCCTGCTGGAAGGATGGAGAAGTGCCGGGAGCCTGGCCAGGTTCGATTTCACCATCAATCATGGCAAAGTTAAAGGATGGAACCTCTACTATTTCAACCTTCTTGGCGGAAGGCTTGTAAAGGTGTTTAAATTCTTTGCGAAGATCAATCTTTTCCATAAAAGCCTCCTTAAGCTGCTCTGCCCAACCGCTTTTCAAGTTCGCTACGGTTGAGATAATGGTAAGACAATAATCGCCCGTCATGCAAGATCGCGAATACGCCATAGGCACTAGGCGCGGATTCCTGGACATCCCAGGCAGAATTCAGCTGCACAACCCGCCCCGGGATGCCCATCTCCTGGGCGGTCTGAAGGATCCCCTTGGCGCTGTTTTCAATGTAAGGGCATTGGGCTGTGCGAACTACGGTAATGCCAGATCCGAACCGGGCTTGCCGGGCTGGCCAATCGGTTGGAAAGGCTGGCAGCGGGGCAGAATCGAAACGATGTACCATCAGTTGAAAAGATGGGGGAGCCTGCTGCACTTCTGCGAATCCGTTTTTCAAGAATAGCTTTCTTCCCGCCAGCCAGGTGCGGTCGCTGGTTACCATCACCACGCCGTGCTTGTCTTGAGCGCGGGCGTCTTCCAGGCAAACCTGCAACAGGCGCGTGCCATATCCCTTGCCTTTGCCTTTCCCCACCACCCATAGGCAGTGGATGACGAGATAGCCGTGGGCCTGCACAACCCGCCAAGCGGACTCGCCGGGGAGGTACTCAATGAAACCCACGTCCCTATTGCCCTTCTCGTGGATGATTTTGATTTTCATGCCCTCAGCGAAACGCGCTTCCAGCCAGGCGCGCTTCTGGCGGTATCCGGGTGACTTTGGCTTGCTCATATAACAAAAGAAGCCGTGTTGATCGACAGTACTGGCATCTACATCGATGATTTCAAACGTATCGTTCATAATCCCTCCTTGCCGTCATGCATATCCTTCCACAACCGCTTGAGCCCATGCTCTAACGATCAAACGCAGTCCAGACGGAACAGAAACCTCAACAATCGGGCCATACGCCAAAGCCGTGCTGGCAGCCCATCCAGGGTCGGTGGGTAGAAAGTTGCCATCAGCGGGCATCGGCCTGCTCATCGATAGTTTCCCAGCATAGCCGCTTCTCTAGTGTCAGGCGCGCGGCTAAGGGGTCAAAACGGAGACGGTCTACCATCTGGGGCTGAGCTTGCAGCTCGCTTGCCAGGTATGCCGGTAGCCAGGTTTATGACAAGTTCCAACATAATTATGCCTTAAAATCGCATATTCACCCGAAAATTATAGAAAAGAAGAGAAGATGGATACCCCCAGCTATCCGGTAGCAACATTTATCCATGCGCCTCTTGGGCTTTGAAACAAGCCATGATAATCATGAATAGCTGCGCATACACTATCCTCGCCCAACCGTTTGAACCACAGCGCTTTTCCCAGGGGATAGAATATTTAAACCGAGTTTGGGATACGGTGGTCAACTCCCTGGCTTTCTTTACACCCTGGAGATAAATCACGGAATAAATAGCAATTCCACTCAACCATTAGAGGTTCAAGACAGGCGTGACCTTTACCCCGGCATGGCTTGAACGCACTCAAAATGTAAAATCGCCCAGCCCGGGCTGAGCGATTTCACTTTCCTATATATTGAGGGGATACAGGACAAACGTAACTGGTCGTTCTATTAGAGCACCAGCAGTTGCACAATATGGCAGCTTTACGCCGGCGGTTGGGTGCGAAAAAGCCCGGACCAGCGCAGCAGGAAAAATCCCACCACCAGCGGCATCCAAAAGGATAAACCCCGGAAAGCCAGTACGGTGAGGGCCGCCACGCCGTTGGGAACGCCCAGCGAGTTGAAAACCAATGGCATCACGCCTTCTACGACGCCGATCCCTTGAGGCGTGAAGGAAACGATCAGGAAGAGAATACCCACGGCATATCCTGCTACCAGCGTGCCAACCTGGATTGACTGGCTGAAGGCCAGGAACAGCGTGTACAGAACGGCAATGTTTACTACATGGGCGAACAACAAAACTCCCAGCGTGTAAGCCAGGCTACGCGGGTGGGTAGTGATAGCCCCAGCAGCTTCGATAAATTCTGCGGCATGATCCTCGACCCATTCGTCTGAGAGCAGCGCGGCGCGCTTGATCCTTCCAAGCAGCCCGTTGACAGTGCCCTGGATCCAAGCGAGCATGCTCCTCAGGAGCGCAGGTCGCCGCATAGCGATCACCAACACGCTGCTTTCCAAGGCGATAGAGAGCAGCAAAATCAGGGCACCCACGACCTGGTAAAGCTGCAACCCGTGCTCTATCCCCAGGTAAACCAATCCGGCTGTCAGTATCAACATAAAGGCCATCAGGCTGACGATCAACTGCAATAGAATCCCAGCGGTAGCCTTGGTGGGCGATTGACCGTGCCGGGCGGCATGGCCTACGAACAGGGCTGCACCGCTGGCTCCCCCGGATGGGGCGACCACGTTGAGAAAGATGGCGCTAAATAAGAGTGGGAACAAGTCGCGCAAACGGCTGTCAACGCCGACGGTGTTGAAGGCCGTCCGGTAAGAAGTAGAAGAAATCAAATAATGCAGGATCTGGAGCGCAACCGCAACCAGCACCCACCAGAGATGCCCCCTGGCAAGTGTGTGGGAAAAATCTTTGAATTGATTGAAATGGCTGGCGACCAACCAGATGAAGGCGATGACTAATAACCAATATACCCATAGACGTTTCATTAAGATAAGCATCCAATAACGAGATAAGAATTTACAATTCTACCCCACTTAGGGTATAAAGGCCAAGCCAAATCTGCTTTCATTTACCTTACAAAAATAAGCCTGCCTACGCCTTACTCAAAAAACTCAGAAAGACTGAATCCACCCCTTTACACAAAGATCAACAGAAACGTTTTTATCAAAAAACCGGGGGGGCCTGCCGCCATTCAAATCTGTCACAAGCACCAACAAACCACCTTGGCCACCAATCAACCTAAACCGGCATCCGCCAGTTGTTCATCATTGAATTGATTACAACCCTCTCGCCAGTTCCAACAGAGCAAAACAAAACCAGATCCCAAAATCTCTTGAACAGGAAAGCCGGTAGGGGTTATCTCCGGTGTTGCCGTCCTTTCCTGCAACCCTTAATCCGTGTTATATTTACAAACTATCACACT
>DAOUET010000141.1:0-3317 GCA_034430155.1 Anaerolineales bacterium | reverse complement strand
AGGAACTCCGCATCACTGTCGATAAAGCGCCTGATCAGCCATGGGCTTGCCACGCGGTCCACATGGACGTGGGATCGGGTTACCCATTTCATGGTTTAATCTCCTTGGTTTATAGTCTGGAATCGTTCTTCCGGCGGCTTCATCGCTCGAAAGTTGAAATATAAGGACAGGTCATAGGCGATTTTCAACCCGCCTGAGATAACAAAAGGCAGTCCCAGGAGAGCCGGGTTGGAAAGGAACACGCCGGTAAAAATCGGGGAAAGAGAAGCGCCAATTGTGCGCGCCACGCCGGTGATGCCCGAAGCCGCCGAGCGTTCATCCGGCGCAACCACCGCCATCGTGTAGGATTGGCGGGTGGGTACGTCCATCTGCGAAATGCTGAATCGCAAGAGCAGTAAGCCGATCGCCAAGCCCAAACTGGGCATGAAGGGTACCAGGATCAGCAATACGTTCGAAGGCAGGTGGGTAAAAACCATCGTATTGATTAACCCGATCTTGCTTGCAACCCAGGCTGCGCTCAAGGCGGAGATCCCTGCCAAAATATTGGCTCCAAAGAAAATTGCTCCCAGAACTGCGGGTCCGACGCCGAATTTTTGGTTGAACCATAATGCTATCAAGCTCTGGATGACGAACCCCCCGGCAAAGGCATCCAGGCTGAACAGCGCCGCCAGACGCAACACAATTTTCTGCGAACCATGCAGCCCCAGAAAGCTGGGTGGGTTGGGATTACCGGCTGGCACCTCCAGGATTTTGTCTGATACCTCGATGGCGGCTGAGAGTCGGGCGAACAGGACGATTATCAATAATCCCATCATCCCATAACCCAGCACGACCACCCGGTAGCTCAATAGCCGCGTGGTTCCCAGCCCTTGCAACAGTTGGGATAATCCCCCCCCAGCCAGAGCGCCAAAGGCAGTGGCGAAGGAGCCTGCCAGGTTATACCAGGCGAAAATCCTGGTGCGCTTACGGTCCGGCACCAGTTGGGTCAGCGATGCCTGTTCAATAGACAGGAATGGACCGACTTCGTACCCGCTGGGGCTGATCACACCGATCGTCGCTGCCAGCAGGAGCAGGTAGAAATTGCGAGTGGCGGCGAATAAGGCCGCAGCCAGGATCATCAAGACTGCACCTGCGATCAGCATGCGCCGCCTGCCGAGGCGGTCTGCGTGGGTTGTGATCCACAGCGAAATCACCGTATCACCCAGCAGAGTTAGTGTGAACAGTAAGCCAATATTGACTTCGCTCAGCCCAATCTGGCTGAGGTAAAGCGCCAGGATAACCGAGAGGAACCCATAAGCAAACAAGCGCAGAATGCGTGTGCTGAACAGGATGCGCCCATCCTTGGATAGCCCCAGATTCGTTTTAATCATCATTTCTCAAGCCAGAGGTCCCCGCCTTTCAATTCGGCATACAGGGCATCGTAAATCAGCGCCCCGCGCTCGAGAGCCATGGGATCGTCCGTACTTCATAAAAGATCCCAAGCCCATCCTCGGTTTACCCGATCCTTCGCCCGTCCTCGGGTGAAGGCATATATCCCCTAATGATCCCCAGCCGGTCCTCGGGTTTGCTTCCCCGTTTCACCGCACCTCTCTGTTCCCCAGGCACAATCACCTTGTTTCTAGCTGGCCAGGATTCGAAAATTCATGCCTCAATTAATCCATCTTTACCTGTTTCCAGAACTCCCTGAATTTAACTACTCTCTTTACCTGCTCCTTCGTGGTTAAAAATGGGGCGACATCCACTGCAAGTGCATCAAAATCAAAATCCTCAATCTTCTGAAGGAGTTCCTTGCGTAGTCTTTCTGGAGAGGTAATACCTAACTTCTGGTTTATATATCCAAAATCTGGCTTGGTTTTGCTAAATAGAAATGTGATGTCGTAAAAATCTCTTCCTTTAGGGCGGTTGCGATTAACCGCTGTAAGAATTTTTTGTGACAGCAGAATATTTAACGGCGTCACTCTAATCTCGGTAAAGACATCAAACTTATTTAATATCTTGACTTCCGGTGCATAGTTATACCCTTGAGCTACCGTGTCTAGTTGGATGAGGATCTTCTCCTGTTGGTGAGGTGATAAACCTTGCTTAAAAAGCAGTTCTGGAAACCTCAGATTACAGCGAAAGGCCTCCTTCGCTACTGTGCTGGTCTCCACAAGAAATCCTTCCAGCTCTAAAAACAGCTTCACCCTCTGGATCATGTCACCAAACGCCTGCCAGCTCAAGCCAAAATTATCGAGGTCGATATCTTCTGAAAAACGGCTATTTCCATGCACGATGCGTAAAGCTGTGCCACCCAGAAAAGATAGATTGCTGGCTTGTTTGCTTTCAAAAATGGCCTGTAAAATCTTATACTGAAGGTATTCACGAACAATTGCCCTTTCATACCCCTGCAGCGGTTCTGAATACTCTTTTTTTATTTGCTGTAAATCAAGCATTCAGATACTCCATGAATTTATTGACCCGGCCTTCCAGGGCTCTTTTATCGTATATGTTGACATACTTTGTAAAAATCGAACGATCCAGCAGACCATGCAACTGCGTCCGGTTCCATCGAAGTCCTTCAAAATCTGCCATAGATTGGATGTCAGAATTTAAATACAAATAGTCCAGTAAAGCCTTTTCCAAACAGGAGATCTTGAACTTTTTTCCAGGGTTGTTCTCAATCACCTGATAACCAATCATATATTGAGGCTTCACGCTCCGATAGCTGAATATGCCCCAGGTGCTTTCATACTGCTTGGTCTTGCGTGAACTGACGCTTGTCACACCTAACACGGTTTCTGGAATTACCTCGTAATAAGCCAGCGCTGACTCCAGGCTGACATAGGAGGGTTCGTAAATCTTATTGGCCACCATAAATAGATACATCTCATCCATAGCTCTATCCGCCAGGACATAATAGCCTCCAGCCAGTGGCTTGATGTATCCCTGGTTTTGCCAGTAATTTAATTGTTGCCGGTGAAAATCAGGATCAAGCTTACGCACATCATTCAAATTGAACGCTGGTAGTTCTCTAATCTTGGACTCAAATTCTCGAAATCTCATAATTAATTTCTTGTTGTTATTATTTTTATATACATTAGGAAATATAATAGCCTTATATTGTTCTGTTGTCAAGTATAACGGTAACAAATCCTTTCCAGGAGCAACGGATGGTTCTTGCCAGCCCGCCAAGAGCCTGGTCGAGTGGTTGGCGCGGGCACATCCTGTGGGTGAAAGCCCTACCGGATTATGAGCTATTCTTTTCTGTCCTGGCTGGGATGCGCCAGGATGCCGATAGACCTTTTGAGGTAGAACAATTGGAGGTGTCAGAAGAAAAC
>DAOUET010000140.1:0-53867 GCA_034430155.1 Anaerolineales bacterium | reverse complement strand
TTTGCTATATTAATGTCACTCTAAGCCGCCTAAGGAAGCGAAGAGTCCATGTTACGACCGTTTTAATCGAGCAATTCAGGGATTCTTCGGTCGCTTTGCTCCCTCAGAATGACACCTTGCCATGTCAATTGTACGACTTCAGTCTGATTCGTCAATTAGACATAGCTAGGTACCTCCACAATAAGGATCGGTGAATTTATTATAGGTTACCGTCACCTTATAAACAAACCTCAAACAGGCTGTAAAATCCTGGTAAATTCTTGCATTTGTAGGTTAAATTTTTCAGGGCAGCTGGTTGGCTGCCCTGAACATCGTTCAACAAGATCCTATTTTGATTTATCTACTTCTAAGCTTCTGGCGGAGAGCCTCTCCTTGAAAAGGCAAACCAAAAAGCGGAGCGAAGAAACAAACATCAAATACTCCCCCCGCGAATGGCACCAGACCTACGATGATCAGAACCCAGCTCCAAACGCCACTCACCAACCAGACTCCAACTAGCACTAATACTATCCCTGCGATGATGCGAACCCACCGTCCAGTTGTGCTTGCTAGAAAAGCAAGTATACCTTTCATCTCACCTTTTCCTTTCGTTCGATGGTTTTCTGATTACGTGTGAATTTGACCGCCCTCTCACAAACCTCATCACTGTGTAAGCAACAGTTAAATTCAATGGTTATTATACTTTGATTTTCTTAATCGTGAAGAATAGAACAAGAATGGCAGCCTTGAAAAAAATATCCTACAAATTTCTCGTACGGCTGCTTCTCATAAGTGTGCATCTAAGTAGAGTTTGGAAAAACGACCTCTTCTTTCCCTGCCAGCTTCTCCTGAATTCGCTGAACAACAATATCCAGGTGTTTTTGGTTGTGTACAAAGTCCAGGGGTCGCTCTTTATCCATTTCACCAGTGTGTATAGTCAGGACCGGGCAAATATCAAAAGTTTCCATCCAGTCGTCATAATATGATTCCAGTAACGAAAGGTATTCTGCGCTGATTCCACTTTCAATGGTCCTTGCCCGGCGTTGTATGCGCTCCAACAATACGGATACCGGAGCTTTTAAATAAATCAACAGGTTGGGAGCCGGTAAAGGGGCGACCACCAGGTCAAAGACTCGCCGATATGAAAGATAATCGCGCTCATCTAGATTGCTCATCTGATGCAACGCCCGGGCAAAGATATAAGCGTCCTCATAGATGCTACGATCCAGGATGGTCGATTTAGGGGATTCTGAGATTTCCAAATATTGCTGGGCGCGGTGTCCAAGAAAGAAAACCTGCAGGTGGAAGGACCAGGCTCGCATGTCGGAATAAAAATCAGCAAGATAAGGGTTATTCGCCACTGATTCAAAGGCAGTTTGCCAGCCTAATTTCGCCCCAATTCGCTCGGTAAGAGAAGTTTTACCAGCACCAATATTACCAGCCACTACAATCAAGCGTTTGACCATCTAACACTCGCTATAACCACAGGCGTAACATTTCCGGCATCCCTCTTCATTTACCAGAGCAGCTTGGCCGCACTCAGGGCATAAGTCTCCGATTTTAAACAGAGACTTGTCGGCGGTTGCTTCAGATACAGGGTTGAAACTGTTCCCGCCACGGCTCTCTGCTTGCTCCGTTTCGTTCGAGATTGTATTCTGAAGGTATTCATCAAGAGCTTGAGAGACACCATCCGGAAGAGAACGCACCCGGTTTGGCCCAAATCCAAGGGAACGTCCACCGCCAATTCCAGATAATTGCCGCACGATCTCCTTGAGTCTGTCTCGTGGTTCCACAGGGGATGCCAAACGTAGTACGTAGGAACTCAAACGTCCAATCGCTTCTGAAACCGCAGCTGTATCTGAACCTGCTTTGGCGGTGTTAACGAAGACCTCAAAAGGTTGGTTGCCACCGTTTTCATTGATGGTAACAAAGGCTTTACCGAGCGGTGTATTAACCTGGTAGGTGTAGCCAGGCAATCGCCGTGGACGTGGTTTCTTCTTATCGTGCCAGATCGGCAACTGCTCCCCTTGAAGTTCATCACTTGGATTTTCAAACCCGGTCTGCTTCTCCTTGACCGTAGCAGTGGTCTCTAAAACCACCTTCTGCCGCGAACCAGTCACGTAAACAGTTATGCCTTTACATCCCAGTTCCCACGCCAACCGATAAGCCGTAGCCACATCCTGCTCCGTTGCGTTTGCTGGGAAGTTGATCGTCTTGGAGAGACTGTTGTCGACAAATGCTTGCATAGCAGCTTGCATACGTACGTGTTCTTCAGCAGTAATATCTTGCGATACAACAAAGGTATGGCGGAATTGTTCCGGTAGACTCAACCTGCCATTTTGAGATTGGTCGGGAAGATCCTGGCAAGTTCCTCGTTCCATCACATGTTCGATAATATGACGCCGAGTTTCCTCATCTAAACCGGCTTCCACCAGTGCTTTCTCGAACAATGGGCTGGTATAGTTCAGTTGCAAATCCTTACCGTTGTCATCAACATGACGAACATAAGCCAGGGCAAAGACGGGTTCACAGCCGTAACCCTCACATCCAGCCACAGTAGCGATTGTGCCTGTCGGTGCGATGGTGGTTTGAGCTGCGTTGCGAATACCATGTCCCCGAATGCCATCTTTGACCATACCCCAATCGATCTCAGGGCGGCCCCAATTATACTGGTATGGGGAGATTGGTTTTGGGGGTTGCCATTTGATCGCTTGAGGGTCATAGATCGAACCCTGAATCGCCGCAAAAGGTCCCCGCTCTCTTGCCAGTTCAATGCTGGTGAGCATGGCATGGAAACGAACAAACTCCATAACCTGGGCAGCGAATTCCTGCCCTTCGTCGGATCCATATCGAACACCCACGTAATACATCAAGTCGGCCAATCCCATAATGCCTAGGCCAATTCTTCGGGCTGTGTGCGCTGCCTCTTTTAGCTGCGAGACTGCCTGAACATAAGAATTGGCCTGTACAATATCGTCCAGAAAACGAGTCGCCAGAACCACGCTCTTCTCTAATTTCTGCCAATCCACCGTTCCATCTCGACCAAAATGCTGCCCAAGATTTATCGATCCAAGACAACAATTTTCATAAGGTCCTAACCATTGCTCACCGCATGGATTGGTAGCTTCCAGCTGGTACAAATTAGGCACAGGGTTAGAGCGATTGGCAGCATCGAGGAAGAGCATGCCCGGCTCTCCATTGTGATGTGCTTGGTGCACTATTCTGTTGAAAAGGTCTCTGGCAGGCACTTGTTTTAGAATTTTGATTGGAAGACCTGCTGCCTCGGCTTGTTCGATCGTGCCATTAAATCCAGCGTATTCCGCCGAGCTCACATCAATAAAGCGCAGATCCCAAGGGTCATCTCGAGCTACCGCCTCCATGAATCCATCGGTTATCCCTACCGAGATATTGAAATTGGTAATAGCATTCTCGTCTGTTTTGCAAGTGATAAACTCTTCGATATCTGGATGATCAATGCGCAATACCCCCATGTTCGCTCCTCGGCGGGTACCACCCTGGGCAATCTCTCCAAAAGCCCGGTCGTAAACGCGTAAAAAACCGATTGGACCAGTAGCTTGACCGGCAGAAGACTTGACGAGATTCCCTTTCGGTCGCAGACGGGAAAATGAAAATCCGTTTCCTCCTCCAGTTTGTTGAATTAATGCCGCGTCCCTGAGGGTTTGAAAAATGCCAGCCGAGTCACGGCCCATATCATCACTGATTGGGAGTACAAAACAAGCAGCCAGCTGGCCCAATAGCGTGCCCGCACCTGTAAAAGTTGGTGAATTTGGGAAAAA
The DNA here is from genome assembly GCA_034430155.1 of Anaerolineales bacterium. Taxonomy (GTDB): domain Bacteria; phylum Chloroflexota; class Anaerolineae; order Anaerolineales; family UBA4823; genus DAOUET01. Next base: position 50,091 of record DAOUET010000140.1, on the reverse strand, counting down.
ATGCCTGGAGGCCAGCAGATCATAATACTGGCGCGCCAATCGCAACACATCTCCGTTCCATTCTTTCTCCGCGGCAGCCACGTGATATGCCACCCGCCAGAATGTCTCTTCAACCGTTTCCAAAGGCTGCCCATCTCTTCCTCGACGCGCGTAACGACGTAAAAATACTTTCTTAGCGTTGTCGGTCAATTCCACCTTATGGGCGTCCTGTGGTAATGGAGGGGTAGGTAACATTCCGTGTTTGAGGTCTTGCTCAGCAGCATCCCGTAACATAATTATAGATACCTCCTAAAATGAGCACCGTTTAATACCAAATAACCATGGTGCGCTTCCAAACCTCGCCAAATCAGGTTAGTTTTCTAAAAGATGGTCAATCTCATTACGAATAGCGCGTAAATCATCCAACCCCAAATAAACAATGGCATAACGAATATACGCTACTTGGTCCAGCTCTTTTAACCCAGCAATGACTATATCTCCCACCACTCGGGACGATACCTCGGCCCGTCCCATGGATTGTAAGGCAGTTTCTGTCTCTCCCACCATACGCTCAATATCAGCCGCAGAAACTGGTCGCTTTGCACATGAAATGCGAATCCCCCTAAGTAACTTATCCCTATCAAATTCCTCGCGGGTGCCATCCTGCTTAACAATCAGTGGAGTAGCTAAAATCGGGCGCTCATATGTGCTGAAGCGTTGGCCGCAATCGTCACATTCTCGCCTGCGGCGTATTCCACCACGGTTATCATGAGATGTATCTACTACTCGTGAGTGTTCACTTTCACAGTAAGGACACTTCATTCACAACCCAATCAATAGAACAATTGTAGCCGCCATAGGTAGGGGTGATACTATTAGATACCCATAGATATGGCAGGTCAAGAGAAAAACATTCTAGCATAATCGGACCATAAAGGCAAGGAAATTCTATCACTTATAACCTTAAAATTTGGTTTGGTTTACGAGAAAGATTGGTCTCTTCAAACCCAATCCCATTGACCTTCTCCTTAGTGGTAAGGAGAAGGTCAATCAAGCAAGGCTTTCGAGTCCACCGGAAGGAGGGTTGGTTATCTCTATCTGACAACAGTAATTTTCAATTGCCTGATTTAACTTAACGCACCCGATTACGCAGGAAGGTTGGAATGTCCAAATCCTCGGTGTTAAACGTGCGAGGCTGGAAGTCCGCCGGGGAACCAACGCTCATTTGGTGATCTTCCGATTCTGGCTGGCGGGGTAGCGAATTTTCAGTGCGAGGTCTGGCAGTTTCCAAAGCGCGCCGCGGCATACCCGTCCGTTCAAATCCTGTGGCAATCACAGTCAGGCGAATCTCGTCTCCCATATTCGGATCTATAACTGCACCGAAGATCAGATTGACATCCGGATGAGCAGTTTCTTTAATAATCGCGGCTGCCTGGTTGACCTCAAAGAGAGTCAAATCCGGGCCACCGGTTACGTTGAAGAGGATCCCTCGCGCCCCATCAATGGTGATATCCAGCAGCTGGCTGGAGATTGCCATCTCGGCTGCCTGACGGGCTCTTTCATCTCCACTGGCGTGCCCGACCGCCATCAATGCAGCGCCCCCCTCTGACATAATCGTGCGCACATCTGCAAAGTCCAGGTTGATCAATCCAGGAACAGTGATCAATTCAGAAATGCCCTGCACACCTTGATGTAAAACATCATCAGCTACGCGGAAGGCATCCTGCAAATTTGAGCGCTTATCCACGATTTGTAACAACCTGTCATTCGGGATAACGATCAGCGTATCGGCTTGTTCTTTTAAAAGGCTGATGCCACCCTCGGCGTTTTGGATACGTCGTGAGCCTTCAAACGTGAAAGGCCGCGTTACTACACCAATCGTCAAAGCGCCCACTTCTTTTGAGATCTGGGCCAGGATTGGGCTGGCACCTGTACCTGTGCCTCCACCCATACCCGAAGTGATGAAGACCATATCAGCGCCCTTTAGCACGTCATACAATTCCTCGGCGGATTCCTCTGCTGCTTTCTTGCCAGTATCTGAATTTCCTCCAGAGCCCAGGCCACGAGTCAATTTGTCACCTATCCTTACTCGCACCGGTGCTTTAGAAAGCATCAATGCTTGGGCGTCGGTATTGATGGCGATAAATTCTACTCCCTGCAGACCTTCCTCAATCATCCGGTCAATGGCATTGCAACCTCCGCCGCCAATGCCAACAACCTTTATATCGGCAAACGATTCGACCTGGTTGGGTGGGTTAATCATTGCATTCATGTGTTCCTCCTCGATGAAAAAGAGTAGTGTGTTTTAGATAACAAAACCTCGAGTACCTCATTAAGTCGATCATAAAGTTCATGGTAACAATCTCTTCAGCCAATTTTTGACATTCTCCCAATCCAATCCACCTCCTTGAAATGCAATTTTGCGTGGGGTTGCCACAGCACCTACTTCGGTCATCAACACCGCCCAATGCAACAATCCAATGCTTGTCGAAAAGGCAGGCGAATATAAGTTATCGGTCATACCCGATAAATTTTGCGGTTGGGCGATGCGCACTGGTAAACCCAACACCTGGCTGGATAAATTTCGGATTCCAGGAAGCGCACTAGATCCACCCGTGAGCACCATCCCCGCAGGCAATAACCCATCATAACCGGAGCGTTTGATCTCTTGGAGCACTAAAGTGAAAATTTCCTCAACGCGCGCCTCGATTATCATTGCCAGTTCCTTGCGGCTGATCTGGGTTGGTAGATTTTCTCCAAAGGGGCGTACACTGAACTGCTCGCCGGCCTCAACCTCATCTTGGACCGCATAACCATGTTGTTTTTTGATTTCCTCTGCTTGAGATATCGGCAGGCGCAAACCATGAGCGATGTCCGAGGTTATATGGTCACCTCCAACTCCCAACACAGAGGTGTGCCAGACATCACCCTCAATGAATATAGCCAGGTCCGTAGTACCGCCTCCCATATCGCAAACGATCACTCCCATTTCCCTTTCTGTTTCAGAGAGCACCACCTCAGCAGAAGCTAATGGATTAAGTACAAACTGGCTTACTTCAGCACCTGCCTGGGCCACACAATTTCGCAGGTTTTCTACCGTCGAAGCTGCAGCTGTGATGATATGGGTTTCCACCTCTAACCGATAGCCATGCATGCCCAGTGGCATCCGTATGCCGCCTTGTCCATCGACAGTAAACCCCCGTTGGATTACATGGATGATCTCCCGGTTATGAGGGATAGCCACCGCTCGCGCAGCCTCCATTGCCCGTATGACATCTCCCTCATCGATTGTTCGCCCGCTCACTCCAACAACACCCCGGCTATTTACTGAAGCGACGTGGGACCCAGCCAGACTGACTAACGCGGTGTTAATCTCAATCCCAGAACTTCGTTCCGCTTTCTCCATAGATCGGGCAATTGCTTGAGTAGCCGCAGGAAGATCGACAGGTATCCCTTTTCGCATACCCTGGGAAGGTTCTATTCCTACTCCCAGAATGTGAGTTCGACCGTCCTCTTCCAGGCGCGCGACCAGCGTGCAGATTTTCGTCGTTCCAATATCAATGCCTAAAATTATTGGTTCATCCATCTGGTTCAATGCTCCAGACGATAATATGGCGCGTGGACATATTCCACACTAATGAATGTCGGCTGAATCTTCTTTTTCGACAGCTGTTTTACGATCGTTTTATAGACTTGCAGTTTCATTTCGATGTCGTCAGAGTTCATGCCAAAATAAACTTCCCAGCCACGTTTGTCTTTCCAACCAAGACCATGCATACCGTTGTACAAAAGCGAAGTATTTTCAGGTGCTTGAAAACTTATCGCCAGAATGGCGCTGACTAATTGAGCAGGTAAGAAACGTTTCGGCTCATTCTTCGTATCGTCCGGCAATTCGCCCTCTCCCGCAATCGAAACTGTAGGTGGGGAATTTTCGGCTTTTACCACGACCGCTGGTTCTTCCTCGCCTCTTTTTGGAAAGGCCATCCCGGTGGGATCCACCCATATCTCATGTCCATCTTCTACCCAGGTAATCACCGGCTGGCGTTCTACGACCCTCACCTTAACTGAAGCTGGCATCTTAACATCCACGGAGACATTGGAAAGTTCAGGAAAGGCCTTTTCCAGTTCGTCTCGCACCTTTAACGGGTCGACCATGAAAATTGGCTTGTCGCTCACCCTCGCTACTGCATTGATATCTTCATTGGTGAGACGTTGTAAGCCTTCGACTTCCACCGCCGTTACCACGTACATTGGAGCATTCCAAATTGTATATAAAGTGAACGCCAGGATACCTACCAGCACCCCAGATAATATTCGCCATCCAAATGACACCATCGGCAGCGATGGTAAGCGCATCTCTGCTCCAGGGGTATTGAGTGCCACGTCAAATCTACGTTTTGCCCGTTTCCCCCGGTGTTGTTCCCTCACCGGAAATGCCGCCGAACCCCCTCGAACCATCACAGGTGGTGACGAAGTCACTCGTTCCTTTCGACCGCGGCTGAATACCTCAGTCTGCGTTCGCTTTTGTGAACGATTGGTTCTTCTATTGCGAACATTATCTGCTCGCTTCGACGTTTGTTGGTCTGATTTCATACCATCTCTAACAGATAAGCTCTCATTTATTCTCGTAAACTACACATAATTACTGCCTGTAGTAACGCCGTTCGATACGATCGCGTTCCTGTTTGCGTTCTAATGCCAATTCGATCAACCTGTCGACCAATGCCGGGTATGGCAAGCCGCTAGCTTCCCACAACTTGGGGTACATGCTGATCTGGGTAAAACCAGGGATCGTGTTTAATTCGTTTAAGATCAACTCATCATTGTCTTTATCCAAAAAGAAATCTACTCGTGCCATTCCAGCACAATCGATTGCCCGGTAAGCTTCAATAGCCAATTGACGGACTCGCTCGGTTATTTCCGGCGCTAGAGGGGCCGGGATGAGCAATTCTGAATGGTCATCATAATATTTAGCCTCGTAGGAATAAAATTCAGCTCCAGGGATGACTTCTCCAGGCAGCGACGCGACCGGATCGTCATTACCCAGGACACTTACCTCAATTTCCCGGGCGTTTACTCCCCGCTCTACCAGGACCCTTCGGTCATAACGTGCAGCTTCCATCAAGCCTTCTAACAAATCCGACTTATTCCGGCACTTGCTTATACCCACGGAGGAGCCCAAATTAGCCGGTTTGACAAATAAAGGATATGGCGCTAATTCTTCTGCGCGATCCAAAACTGCCTCTATCCCTGACTCGATGTCCTTTCTCAAGACTGCCAACGTTTCAACAACCGGAATAGCATGTGTTTTCAATACCTCTCTAAAAACACCCTTATCCATAGCCAGCGAAGAACCCAAAACCCCTGCACCCACGTAAGCTATTCCAGCTATTTCAAACAGCCCTTGGAGGGTGCCATCTTCTCCAAAAGTACCGTGCAATATCGGAAATACCACATCAAGATCGGCGAGATGTTCAAGCAGCTCGCCAGACTGTTTTTTGCGGAAAGTGTAAATCCCTTCCCGTGTCGGATCAGGCAGCATCGTCGCGGGAATAAGACCTCTCGTCTGGCTTTTTGTCATAACTCCGAGAACATCCTCTCCCACCAACCAGATCCCTTCATGAGTGATGCCTATCTGCAGTACCTCGTATTTATCTGCATCCAAAGCCATCGAGATTGAACGGGCCGACATTAGAGAGACCTCATGTTCTCCGGAACGTCCTCCAAAAATCAACCCTAAGCGAATTTTATTTTCCAATCTCATCAATCCACCAATTGTTAATCCAGTCTATAGCAATTTCCAAAATTCTTATTGCTGCCACTCGCCAACCAAGCTGATTTCAAGTTCAAGATCTATGCCAAATTTTTCAGCGACGCGATCATGGGCGAGTTGGATCAAGCTCCAGATATCAGCCGCGCTTGCGTTGCCATGATTGATAAAGAAATTTGCATGTAATTGGCTGATTTCAGCCCCACCAATGCGAGTCCCTTTTAAGCCAGCTGCCTCAATCAAACGCCCAGCATAATCACCAGGGGGATTCTTAAACATCGATCCCATGCTGGCGCCCGGTGGTTGAGTCCGTCGGCGGTAAGCAGTAAATTCGTCAATTTTCCCTTGAACGGCTTCAGGGGTATCTTTCTGCAATCTCAGCAGCGCTCTCAATACAACCGCGTCTCCTTGATTTTCTTTCAAAATACTCCAGCGATAGCTGTATGCAAACTTTTCCACAGGCCAATACAATCTATCTTCATCTGGATAATTCCGATGCAAGATTTCTGCCATGACCAGGCTAGTAGACATCTCACCACCATGAGCGCCAGCGTTACCGACCACCGCACCTCCAACAGTTCCAGGGATACCAGCCGCCCACTCCAGCCCAGACAAACCCCGGGAGGCACTCTGCCTCGCAACCACACCAAAATTCGCACCAGAATCAACCCATACATTCGGCAGTAGGGTATCCAAATCAAAATGAACCCGACGAGCCCGGTTTTGCACCACTACGCCGCGCACACCCGAGTCGCTTACCAATACATTGGAACCACCACCCAGGATCATAAATGGCATCTCCATCGTCCACAACTGCCGGACAACTTCGATCATCTCATCGGTCGAATGCACTCTCACAAAGGCATCCGCGGCCCCCCCCACGCGCGCTGCCGTGTAACGGGCTAGACCGACACCTTTTTCCAACCGTCCTCCGAATGCAGACTGAAGGAGCTCGATATCAAGCGTTGTTGTGGAAGATTTATCCATCAAATAATTGCTCGCATCTGCATTTGCCAGCCAGTATTTTGATTCATAATTTCTCCAACCAAGCGATCAACCGCACGACCACTTCTCGGGAGATTGGGTTCTCTTGTGTCTTTAGACGGTTCTTACAGTCTCTGTTGAGGACATCCGCCTCAATAGGTCGCGTCACCAATTTCCCACTTGGATGAACTACGCCGATCTCATAGGCCCGTTTGTTATTGGACATATTCCGCTCTCCCTTCATGCGACAGGGCTGCCAATATCAGTTCGCTGATCTCATCTGCATCACCCGCTGAAAGCACCAACAATACATGCCCAATCTTTAATCTGGATAGCAGAATTTTCACAGCTCGGTCAAAACTGGGAACAAAAAAAGCGTCGGGATGGTTCATAGCCTCAACCACCTGCTTGGCTGAAAAATTTCCTGGATCTGCTTCACGGGCTGCATATATTTCAGTCACCAGGACATGGTCTGCATCCGCGAAAGCGGCCGCAAAATCATCCTGTAAGAGGCGTGTTCGGGAAAAGGTATGGGGTTGCCACACAGCCCATATTTGCCTATTTGGATAGCGCTGGCGAGCTGCTGAGAGCGTCGCCCGAATCTCGGTAGGATGGTGAGCATAATCGTCAATGATCGTTATACCCTTGACCTCACCCCGCATCTCAAAACGCCGGCTTGTACCGCTGAACTCGCCTATCGCCTCAGCTGCTTTCGATATGTTCAATCCGTGAATATCGGCCACAACCAGGGCAGCCAGGGCATTGTAAACATTGTGGCGCCCAGGGATTTGTAAAGCCACCTCAGTAACCGGAGACCCGCTGTGGATAACCTCAAAAGCGAAAGCACCTGCTTCTTTAAGTCTTAAATTTGCTCCCATATAATCCAACGGGAATCGCATAAAATCTTGGCGAAGACCATAGGATACCGCTTTCAGGTGGTTCGCACTAGCCTGGTTGGCCAGTTGCGCAGCTCCACGATCGTCTGCACAGCTTATCAAAACACCATCTGGTACGATGTGATCCACGAATTCTCTAAAAACCTGGCGGAAATCCTCCTCAGTAGGATAACAATCTGGGTGATCATGCTCTACATTGGTGACTACTGCGATCCACGGGTTTAATCCCAGGAACATCCGATCATATTCATCTGCTTCAATTACAAAATCTCGACCCTGGCCGGCATGTGCATTTTTCCCAAGATCTTTTGAAAGGCCGCCGATGATATATGAGGGGTCTTCGCCTAATTGAGTCAGCATCCAGGCAACCATAGCCGTAGTTGTGGTTTTCCCATGCGTACCTGCCACGGCGATGCTCCGCCGGTCGGCGATCAACAATCCAAGGAATTCACCGCGCTTCAATACAGGAATGCCCATATCCAAAGCTTTTTGAACCTCGACGTTGTCCTCCGGGATGGCTGACGAGCGTACAACCAGATCAGCGCCGCTCACATTTTGGGGGTGATGGCCAACAAACACCTGAACTCCTGACGCTTGTACTTCTCTCGCCATGGCTGACATCTGTCGATCTGAACCAGTCACCTGGTAGCCTTCTTCGAGGAGAAGGAGCGCTATCGCTGATAGGCCTGCTCCACCTACCCCAACCAAGTGAACATGAGACATAGGACGCAATGAAATCATGGCTAAATGTTACCTAAGAACCACATCGCGCTAAATAAACACGACAATCACAAAAATAAAGGAAAATACTACCACGATATAAATCCAGGGCTGCTGCCCCAAGGCAATTGCGGGTGGAAGCCAGCTTAATAAAGCTTCGGCGGCTTTTCCTAAAGTTGGATCGTTAGCAGGACCAGTAATGTAGGGTTTGAAAGGATACCCAGCTGCATTCATATAAGACCACAATGTGCCCACGATCATATAGCCACTTACCACTCCAAACAATAACCCTAATAAAAAGTCTTGGATTTTATCCCGCCGCCCCACAGCTTCAGATAACCGTGTTATTTTTGGTGACTGGTAGCCAAAAAACGCTAGTGAGGCAATAATAGCTGCACGCAACCAAAACTGTCCGGTAGAGCCTTTTACTATCATATCTTTGGTAAAAGGAAGTAAATTTTCAAGAATAGTGACAAAAGCCAATGCTAATATCACGCTGAAAATGACGAGTAATTCTTTGACCCAGCCGCGCATAGCTCCAATAACTGCAAACAATGCTACAAAGATATAAAACATAACCAGCAGGCTCACCATACTAAGTTCCTTTCTCGACGCTTCCAGCAGCTAGTCGCTTTAAAAGATGGCCTATCGATGCGGCTGCCTGGGGGCACGCCAAGGCGCCCATCGCTCGGCTCATTGCCTTCCGCTGGGATCGGTCGCTCATGAGATTTTGCACTACCGGTAGAAGTTTCATCGGTAAATCTGCATCTTTAATGACAATCGCCGCGCCGCGCTCCGCCATGTAACCAGCGTTGACTCGCTGGTATCTCCAGGCATATGGATAGGGCACCAGCACTGCCGGTAGGCTGAACAATGGGTATTCTCCCAATGTGGATGCCCCTGCCCGGGACAGCACCAGATCAGCTGAGGCTAAAGCTGCTCCCATCTCATCGTGCAAGTAAGAGAAAACATGGTACCGGCCGGTCAAACTTTCCGGTAGGTTTGATTTCGCTGTTTCGACTTCGGACCAATTAAATTCTCCACTTATGTGCACAACCTGCATATCTTTAAGCAATTCGGGTAATACTCCTAGTAATGCCCGGTTTATCGAGCGTGCGCCTTTGCTACCTCCAGAAACGAGTAAGACGGGCAGTTCCTCAGAAAGCCCCAATACCTGGTGGGCTGCCTCAATATTCCATTGGGTTAAGATTTGCCGGGTAGGGTACCCCGTAATGGTTGTGGCTGTGCTCTCGGGAAGGTGAGCGCGGGTCTCTGCTACAGTTACAGCGATATGATTGGCGAAGCGAGACAAGGTTTTTAAGGCTAACCCTGGTTCGATGTCCGGCACGTACAATAGAACCGGTGGGCGCCGCTTAGACCTCACCAGAAATCGGTTAGCAAAAGCCACCGGCACCGCCAGGTAACCACCAGTAAAAAGCATTACTTGCGGATTGAAGTCAAGGATCAGGCGTCGGGCTGCCAAGGTTCCTCGCGCCAGTTTCCAAAGATTTCCAGGCAAGGAGGTTACACCCACGCCATGAATACCAGCTGCCGGGATTTCTCGAAAGGGGATACCCGCTCTAGCTACCAATTTAGCCTCCAGACCCCTACGTCCGCCGACCCATAAAGTCTGCAATTCGTCGGGCGGTGAGCTCGTTTGATTTGCTGAAAGCAAGCGATCATCTTCGTTTTTCAGCCTCTCACTTCCGAGTTCTAGCGCCTGAAACACGGCTAGGGCGGGATACACGCCGCCGCCCGTCCCGCCAGCGCAGATCAACAACCGCATCGTATGCTCTCTCTTCCACTTCTTTGCTATGGGCAGACATACGGGAGATATTTAACAATATCCCAACCGCCGCCAGTGACACAACCAGATTCGAACCTCCGGCGCTGATAAAGGGCAAGGCATTACCGGCAAAAGGCACCAGGCCAACCAGCACCGCCATATTGATAAAAGCTTCTATGGCGATCCACAAGCTCAATCCAGCGGCCATCAACTTTCCTAAACCATCGGGTGCCCTTTGAGCAATCACAAGGCCCCGCCACAAAACCATCACATATAATAAAACCAGGCTAGACGCTCCAGCTATGCCTGTTTCTTCTCCCACAACTGCGAAAATACTATCCGTAGGAGGTACAGGCAAACCGGTTAATTTGGTATCTGCTCGACCGATGCCTACCCCGAACCAACCGCCCTTAACCAGGGCTTCTAAGGCTCTTGATAAGTGAGCCGGAGCAAGCGTCAGATCATTCAAACCAGCCAGATAAGCATCCACCCTTTCTCTTCCAGTTGGATGCACGCGAAATACGAGCCAACCAACCACCACACCCAATATAAGTAAGATAGCAATCTGGCGTAAATCACTGCCCGCCAGAAAAAATAAGATCCCACCCAGAATAAAAATGGTCGTGGCGGCGCTCAAATCAGGTTGCACCACAATCAAGCCGCCCAGAACTCCCAGGATCATCCCTAAGGGGATTAATCCAATATGTACGTCAGCTAGCTGGTCGCGCTTGGCGTACAACCATACCGAGAGATAAATCACAGTCATGAGTTTAGCCGCTTCGGATGGCTGCACAGATCCTCCAAAGATTGTGCGTGTCGCATTATTGATTACCTCGTTGATCACTAAAACAGCCACCAGGCCTGCAATGGTCAAACCCATAAGGGGTATCGCCCAAAATTCCCAACGATGATAATTTATGAAGACCAGGAAACTTGCTAGTAGAATCCCAACAACCATCCACATCAATTGCCGGTTAAACATATAATTCGGTGACTCGTGCAACACGACCAGCGAGTAATCTGTACTGGCTGAATAAACCATCACGAGGCCAAAGATAAGCAAAGTGATGACAACCAGCAACAAGGGCACATCGATTCCGATGCGCGCAGAACGCTTTCCAACTACTTTTTTCTGGGGTTTTCGACGGATCATTTCTCTACCAAGTGTCAAGGGAGTTCCATTACCCATTTTCTAAACGCCTCCCCGCGATCTTCAAAATCGCGAAATTCATCGAAACTCGTCCCACCAGGCGCCAACAAGACCACATCCCCTTCCGACACGATCTGGGCTGCACAATGGACTGCTTCTTGCAGACTGTTGCATTTCTCCACCGTGTAGGGTCGCTGCCCATCATCTTTTAGATCTTTGCCTCCGGAGGATTCCAATGTCAGGGCGATTTTCTCCGCCGCTTCTCCAAAGATTATCAAGTGGTCTACTCGTTGTTCAACCAGGAGGACGAATTCGTCCCAGGGTAAATTCTTATCTCTTCCGCCTGCCAGCAATATCAAGGGCTCATTAAAGGATCTCATCGCAGCAATGGCTCGCTCTGGCGCTGTCGCGATTGAATCGTTGTACCAGTCCGCCCCACCCCAAGATCGCACAAATTCCAGGCGATGAGACACCCCAGTGAAACCCGAAACCCCGGCTCGCATAGCCCATTCAGGCAATCTGGCAACGTAAGCGATCGCACAGGCAGCTAACACATTCAGTAAATTATGTTCACCACGCAATAGGATTTCCTGGCGATTGAACAGGCTGATCTCACCTCGGTCTCCATTTAAAATTAATTGGTCATCCCGCATAAATGTGCCACATAATCCATTCGACGGCTCTTCGATCCCAAACGAGATCACTTTACCTATAGCTTTTTCTGCCAGGCTCCAGGCCAGCGGGTCATCCCGCCCTAAAACAACCGCAGGAAGGCTACCATCACTCCCGACAGGCGTTTGGAATTCCAGGATACGAGTTTTCGCTGCGATGTATTTCTCCATAGTGCCATGCCGATCGAGATGGTTGGGTGTCAAGTTTAGAACAGCCGCTATTTGCGGCGAGCGAGTCATGATTTCCAGCTGAAAGCTGGACAATTCCATAACTGCCAGATCGTCACGACTCATCTCATCTACATGGTTTATTAATGGCGATCCTATGTTGCCACCGATCCAAACCTTAGCATAGGGGCTGGCAAAGAGCGACCCACGGACCGCTGCCTGCGCCACACGCCCAACCAGAGTGGTTGTGGTGGTTTTGCCGGCCGAACCGGTTATGCCTATTACCGGGCAAGGCGCTTGCTCCAAGAAGATCTGCGAATCGTTTGATAGCTGAACACCTCGGCTCCTAGCCTGTTCGAGTACAGGCAGAGAAAGAGGCACACCACCGGAAACGCAAATCAGCTCAACGCTATCCAACAAACTCACCGGATGCCCTCCCAAAACCCACTTTACGGGAAGATCTTTTAGAGACTCACGCGCTGGCTGCATTTCATTTTCCGTAAGCCGGTCGTTAAGTACCACCTGAGCGCCATGTTTAACCAGGTAACACGCCAGTGCAATCCCCTGACGGGCTGCTCCGATAATAACGACGTGTTTGCCATCCCAATTCGCCATGCTTCACACAACCGCTAATGCAACGCCGATCATAGCGAAGAGAAGGCTGATTAACCAGAATCTTTGCACAATCTGGGTCTCACTCCACCCAGATAGTTCAAAGTGGTAGTGTAGAGGAGCCATCTTGAATATTCGCCTGCCACCAGTTAATTTAAAGTATGCCACCTGCAAAATATCGCTTAAAACCTCACTTACCGGGATTATCGCAATCAGCGGCAATAAGCTCCACTGGCCGGTCATTAAAGCCACTACCCCCAGGGTAGCACCCAATGATAGCGAGCCGGTGTCTCCCATTATCAGATTCGCCGGATGAACGTTAAACCAAAGAAAGCCAAATACCGCGCCCACCAGCGTAAAGCAAAAACGAGCCAGGAAGATCTGTTTCTGGATTAAAGCTATCGCGCCGAAAGTAGCAAAAGCAGTTGCTGATATCAAGCCAGCCAGACCATCCATACCATCCGTGATATTGACAGCATTCGAAGTTGCTACGATAACGAACATAGCCACCGGGATATACCAAATCCCGATTTCAATCTCATCTTTGTAGCCAGGCAGGTACAATTGGGGTACCTCTAAGACGTAGTACAACCCAATTGCCACCACAAGGGCAAAGACCAGCTGTATGAGGAATTTAGTGCGCGCCCGCATGCCTTCCCCGCGTTGTCGGCGACCGCGCAACTTCTCCCAATCATCGCTGGCGCCCAGGAAAGCATAAGCCAGCATCACCCCTAAAGGTAACAGTACGGAGCGCCCTAATACGGTCAGTCCTAATAGCGAGCCTGCATTTAAAAGCGCAGTTATCAGTGCAACCGGCAGGACGATCATCACACCACCCATGGTAGGTGTACCCATCTTGTTAAAGTGCCGTTCCGGTAGTTCCACCCGGATCGAATCGCCCACCTTGAAGTGCAATAGCAGCCGCAGTAAGGGCGTACCCCAAATGACGGTGAGCATGAAGCTGAACCCTGCCAGAGCCAGGGCCATGGAGGCCTGTGTCATTCACGCCCCTCCAGGGCTGCCACAATTAAATCCATATTCATGCCACGCGAACCCTTTATCAGGACAACATCACCTTCACCCAAACGTTTTTGAAGGAATTCAATAGCCTGTTGATTGTTCCTCAATTCTGTGATCAAATTTCGCTTTAAACCAGCTCGTAATGCTGCTGTGGCGATCATCTTGCCTCGTTCTCCTATCGTGACCAGCTCGTCAGCCACTTCTGCTGCCCGCATGCCAACCATCTCATGTCCGTGGGACTCGTATCTTCCCAACTCCAACATGTCACCTAACACTGCAACTTTACGACCTTCCAACTCCTCCAACAGATTCAAGGCCGCCAACGTGGATTGTGGTGAGGCGTTGTAAGTGTCATCAAGGATCAAAGCCCCGCTCATCGACCGCACTGCCACCAATCGCAGCTGAGCATGACCTGAGCGTAAGCCGCCAAAGACCTCTTGCCAGGTAAGACCATCCATCAATCCAACGGCTGTAGCTCGTAAGGCGGTGTGTACGGAATGTCTTCCAATCAAGGGTACTCGCATATGAAAGACTTCATTACGATAATGCAAGCGGAAGCGGATTCCCTCCAGGCCCAATCCTTCCACACCATCGGCCCACAGATCAGCTTTCGGATCCAGACCATAATAAAACACCTTGGCGCGTGTTAGCTGCGACATTCGTCTGACCCGAGGGTCGTCATAATTGAGAATTGCCACTCCTTCAGGTGCAGGAGGCAGAGCTTGGACCAGTTCCGCCTTTCCTTTTGCAATGGCCTCTTGCGAACCAGCTCGTTCGGCGTGGACGATGCCAACATTGGTGATTACGCCGATGTGAGGCCGCGCCAGATCGCATAGAAAGGCGATCTCACCGGAGGTGTAAAACCCCATCTCTAGAATCGCCCTTTCGTGGGCTTCTTTCAACCTGAGTAGAGTGAGGGGCAGGCCAATCTCGTTATTTAGGTTACCCGGATTTTTTAATGTGCGATAACGCTGGCTTAATACTTCTGCCACTACTTCCTTGGTGGTGGATTTCCCTACACTTCCAGTGATACCTACCACCCGAAGATCAATTTTCCGGCGCCAAAAACGGGCAATTTGTTGTAAGGCATGCAGCGTGTTGGCGACTCTCAAACAGAATGGAGCATTACCTAGGTCTGCTAATTCATCCAGATGCCCATCACTTCGCAGGTCCACCACCGGGAAACGATCTGGGAGATCTCTTTGCACCAGCGCAATGATGGCTCCTCGATCTAAAGCTTCCTGGATGTAATCATGACCGTCCACATTCTCACCGGCAATAGCTACAAAAAGCGAGCCTGGGATTACCTGGCGGGAGTCGATGGTCGCTTCGTTGATTTCTTGACCAAACGATCCGGGCCTAATTCCGGTTAAAGCCTCCAAAATATCCGCCAGCATGAGCATCCAGGTTCATCCTTTTACTCAATACAAACAGCCTAAAATTCATGCCAAGTTTTGATTATTGACCCTCCAACAACCGCTGCCTGACTTTATCAGGAGGGATATTCAACAAAACGACTAAACGTTCTACCACTTCCCGGAAAACCGGTGCCGCTACCACCGAACCCCAAGGAGAACTGGTTGGTTTTTCCAACCATACGTATACCAGGAATTGAGGATCATCCACCGGTCCCCAGCCTACAAACGAAGCGTTGGTGGCATTGCTTGTATAACCAAAGGGTGTAGGGATTTCAGCAGTACCTGTCTTGCCTGCTACCCTATAACCCTCAATCAGCGCGTCTGACGACTCGATTTCGAGCGAGGAAGCGAGCATTTTTGTGATAGCGCGAGCGGTCTTGGGGGAGATCGGCATACCAGCAACTTGCGGTTGCGTATTATACTCCCGCCCTTTATCGATCATAGAACGGACAATTCGGGGGGTGACCATCTTCCCGTCATTTGCCAGAGCGGAAACCGCCATCACCATCTGAATTGGGGTAACTGAGACTCCTTGGCCAAACGCATTTGTTCCTAAATCGGCTTCGTACCAATCACCATCGCCAGGCAGTTTTAATCGACCAGGCACTTCCCCAGCCAAATCGACCCCGGTCAAATGCCCAATCCCGAAATCTTGCATATATTTGTAAAAAAAATTCGCGCCCGTTTTTGAAGCCACCCAAGCAAGACAAACATTTAAAGAATGTTGCAGACATCCTAGCATGTCTTGTGGTCCCCATGCACCTCCATCCCAGTTGTGGATAACTACTCCCCCGATCTCAAATACTCCGGTGTCTAAAAACGGAGTATCGGGCTTCACTGCCCCGCTATCCAATGCGGTTGCCATGGTCAACACTTTAAATACCGACCCAGGTTCATAGGATTGACTGACTGCCTTGTTAAACGGGGTGGGATTTTCAAAGATTTCGTTGTAATGCCAGTATTCATTCAAATCCAGCAAAGGAGTCGTAGCCATCCCCAAAATCTCGCCTGTTTGTGGATCCATAACCACGATTGTGCCCGCCTCTGCCCCGCTCTCCTTCAAAGCAGTTTGAAGGATGCTCTGAATTTCTGATTGAATTGCCCTGTCAATAGTCAATACCAGGCTGACTCCATCTGGGACTTTCGGGAGTTCCTCTACCCGGTTTGGATCAGCCGATATCCACAACGTTTGAGGTGTGCCCGCCAGCAGATCGTTGAACTTCTCTTCCACACCAAAATAGCCTTTGCCTTCTCGATTGACAAAACCGAGAATATTCGAAGCCAACTCTTTTTCAGGATAGCTGCGTTGTAAATGAGGGGTAAAGATCAACCCAGAAAGACTGGGTCGGTTCTTATCCTTCTGATCGCCATACGCAATATCCATTTCCTCTTTCAATTGCTCCAAGCGGGATTTTTTCTCCTCGCTTACAAAATCGGCAATCACGCGATAGATCGCTTTTTCAGAATACGGTTGGCTTACCGTGGCAAATACGTCATCATAATTAGATCCAACCACCGCGTTCATAGCCATGGCGATGGTGCTTGGATTTCTTACATCAGCAAGTTCTACCCCAACCTCATAGACCGTGATGTTACCTGCCAGGAGGTGTCCCCAACGGTCCAATATTTCTCCTCGAGGTGGCACGATCGTTTGCCAGCCTCCAGTATTTGCACTTCCACGGTCGCGAAAAACCTGGGCTTGTGGGCTCACTTGAATGCGTACCATTTGCACGATAATGAAGAACGCCATGGTAGAAAGCAATATGCCTAAAGTAAGGTAACGCCACGAATGTTCGCTTTTCATGGTTTTGCCTCCAGTAGAGGCGCGGCAGGTTCGAATACCCTCTCTCTGAGCCAATCCAACAGAGATTGGGTGTAATCGGAGGGAAGAGACGGATTGGATGGTAAAGCGAGACTTGGCGCTGGTTCAATGTTCACGGGTTGCCGGTCGGAATAACCCGGGACAATCAGATAGAGAACTTCGTCCCCAGTCTCCAGGGGATGAAAACCCAGCTCGCTAGCTCGTTTCCGCATCACCTCATCTGAGGTGATGTCAGCGAGTTGAGTCGATAAGTCTGCGTTTCCGCGTTTTATAATTTCGATTTGATAGCGCATACCTTGGATCGAGCGTCCAATTTCTGCCGTACGAGCCGATACACTTAGATAAATACCAGCCACCAGCGCTGCCAAGATCAATAGGACTAAGAACAAGCCGATCATTTGCAGCTGTTTTCGCCATGGAGCCTGAGTATAAACTTGTGTAAAACGTTGCACATCGTTCATAGCCATCTTATTCTTATTGAATTATGGGTTAAATGGATATCGCCTCTAAAATCAAGAAGAGGGTGAAATTCTTCGATGAACCTCTTTCTGAAAAATATGCAAGTGTCATGCCAAGGTCAGTGTGTTGGCAATTTCTCTACTACCCGTAAACGGGCGCTACGAGCACGAGGATTTTCTTGAATTTCTGTTTCAGCCGGTCGAATAGGACGGCGATTAAGCTCTTTGACTGTGGCTTGATGCCCACAGGTACATATTGGCTGTTTTGGCGGACAGATGCAATCACGGCTCTCTCGACGGAATACCTGTTTGACAATCCGGTCTTCTAGCGAATGGAAGGCGATTACCGCCAACCTTCCACCGGGCTTCAGAGCTTCGATAGCTTTAGGTAGCCCAGCCTCTAACGAATCCAACTCCTTGTTGACTGCGATTCGGAATGCTTGAAAGGTTCGGGTAGCTGGATGGATATCACGCTTGCCAGCCCTTACAACCCGGGCAACCACAACCGCTAGCTGTTTGGTGGAATGAATCGGGCGGGCCTGTACGATCCCTCGCGCAATCCGACGAGAACTTCTTTCTTCTCCGTATCTGTACAGCAAGTTGGCTAGTTCGATTTCAGGCATTTTGTTTACCAGATCGTCGGCTGTCATTGGATTGTGGGGATCAAAACGCATATCCAGGGGTCCATCTTCTTGGAATGAAAAACCCCGTGTGGGTGTTTCTATCTGCATTGAAGATAAACCCAGGTCGAGCAAGATTCCGTCCACATCTTTCCAGCCAAGTGAATTTAACTGCTCATCGAGAGTGGTATAGGAAGCCTGAACAAGGAACACTCTTGAGCCAAAAGGTTTCAATCGTTCCCGCGCTAAGGATAAAGCCTGAGGGTCTAGGTCCAACCCCAATAAAAGGCCATCGGGCTCACTAGCTTTAAGAATTCCCCAGGCATGCCCACCCGCTCCTAACGTGCCGTCAACATAATAGCCTGCGCTGCGTGGGCGCAAAGTGTGAATAATTTCATGGTAAAGAACTGGTTGATGAGGGAGAGCTTCTCTCATGATCTGCCATTCACGCCTAAATCCCGGAGGGCGTATCACCGGCGTGATAAAATTATTGGTCGGTTGATATATCGAGTGCTATAAAGCGCTGGGCATTGGCTCCGGCATCCTCTATCTGAGCCATCTGACCAGCCCATAATTCAGGTGACCATATTTCAAAATAATCTCCCACACCGACTACTACTGCCTCACTATCAAGACCGGCAGCTTCTCGGAGAAATTGTGGTATAAGAATACGACCTGCTTTATCTACACCGACTTGATCGGCTCCAGAGAAAATCAGGCGCTTCAACAAGCGAGCCGTTGGGTCAGTCATGCTGGTGTGGTTAATACGTTGATAAACCTGGTCGAAAGAAGGCACGGTTAGCACCATTAGATTCTGGTCAAAACCCAGAGTGATATACGCACCCTCAGCAGCCAACAACTCACGAAACCGGGCCGGGATAGTCAAGCGGCCTTTGTTGTCGATGGTATGCTGATACTGGCCCAGGAACATTTGTTCTAACCCATCCTTAAACAGGTAAACGCCGGAAGTACCGGCGTTCCACTTTCTCCCACTTTCTCCCACAATCATACACAGTATATCCGAAAATTATCTTTAATGCAAGTATTTTTCTCCAAATTTACCCAGTTCACAATTTTGTAAGGTCATATTCGAACCAAGGAGCAAGAATGTCATCGTTCCCATCTACTCGAAATTACGCTTCTTTATTTACTGGTGTCGACGTCAATATCCCCCTCCTGAATGGAAATCAAAAATCATATGTGAATCTTGACAACGCCGCCTCTACGCCTCCATTCAAAGTTGTTCAAGAGACCATAAACCACTTTCTCGATTACTATAGCAGTGTCCATCGTGGTACCGGCTTCAAGAGCCAGCTCTCTACTCATGCCTACGAAGAAACTCGCAAAACGGTTATGCGCTTTGTCGGCGCTGATCCGCATATACATACCTGCCTGTTTGGTAAGAACGCTACTGAAGCGATTAACAAGTTAGCTCACCGTTTTCCCTTTACGCCGGAAAGGAATATCGTGCTTACCAGTGGTATGGAGCACCATTCGAACGATTTACCCTGGCGTGCAGCAACCCAAACCGTTCATGTAAATTTGACGGACGATGGCCGTTTAGACGAGTCTGATTTCGACGCCAAACTTGATAAGTATGCTGATCGAGTTGCTTTAGTTTCCATCACCGGCGCGAGTAATGTTACTGGATACTTGAACCCCATCCACAATCTGGCAGAAAAAACGCATGGAGTAGGGGCACAAATTGCCGTGGATTGTGCTCAGCTCGCTCCCCATCGCAAAATTGACATGCGCCCTCTAAATGACCCCACCCATTTAGACTATGTGGCTATCTCAGCTCACAAACTCTATGCTCCCTTTGGCACCGGTGCCTTAATTGGACTGCGTGAGACCTTTGAGCACGGTGACCTCGATATGATGGGAGGCGGCACGGTCGAAATTGTCACGCTCAACGACGTGGTTTGGGCAGACCCACCTGAACGGGAAGAGGCCGGAAGCCCCAACACAGTAGGTGCGATCGCCCTTGCCGCAGCTATCAACCAGTTGGAAGCCATCGGCATGGAAAACGTTGTTTCACACGAAGCTGATCTCACTGCTTATACCCTCACGCTTTTGTCGACAGTCCCCGGCTTGCATCTCTACGGCGATGTTGATCCGCATCATGCCAAAGATCGCTTAGGTGTTATCCCTTTTAATTTGGCGAACCACTCTCACTTTCAGGTTGCAGCCATCCTGGGATATGAATATGGGATCGGTGTTCGTAGTGGTTGTTTCTGCGCCCATCCTTACATCCTTCACCTGCTTGGGCTTTCGCCAGACGAAGCTCAAACTGCACGCTCAAAGATAATCGCCGGTGACAAATCAGATATGCCTGGTATGGTGCGCGCCTCCTTCGGTTTATACAATACCAGGGGGGATGTCGAAACCCTGGTTGAGGCTCTCACCGCAATCACCCGCGGTGAATACCACCGCGAATATATCCAGGACCCTGCTTCCGGAGAATTTACACCTGTAGGTTGGAAGCCGGATTTTGATGTGTATTTCTCACTTAATAATAGCTACATCAAAAAGAACGATACTTAATTTAAATACCCCCCTAGTATTAACTTTTCCAGGGTTGTTACCGAAAACGACGCAAGACGGAACGCACTTGCCCTAGATAGCCAACCCCAAATAAATTCAAGTGGTTTAGCAGATGGTACAGATTGTATATCGGAAAGCGCTGTTGAAATCCCGCCTCAAGTGGACGAATTTCCTCATATGCTCGATAGAACGATTCCGGAAATGCGCCGAAGAGATTCGTCATCGCCAATTCAGCTTCCGCCCAACCATAATGAGCCGCTGGGTCGATTATGGCTGGTTCTCCCTTATCCCCTGTCGTAGCGTTTCCACTCCATAGATCTCCGTGTATGAGAGAGGCTGGCTGAACGGGTATGATCTCTTGAAGGCGAGCTGCCAGATTTTCGATCACATTCACCTCTACCTGGTTGAGTAGACCACGCTTGTTTGCCAGGTCTGCCTGAAAAATCAAGCGGTGCTTGCCAAAAAACGTATACCCGTCATCTGTCCAAAGGTTTACTTGGGGGGTGCTGCCAATATAATTATCGTGATGAAAACCAAATCGATCCATTGTGTGTTGGTGCAAAGCTGCCAGTTTCCGACCGAAATCAGGCCAGTATTCCTGCTGACGAGCAGCCGGTGCCAGGTCCTCCATAAGGATGAAACCTTCTCCCCACAAGTATGGCATCGGAACTCGCGGGCCATCTTGCACACTTAGCGCTTTCAAACCCTCCACCTCACGGGTGAACATATTCCCAGGGGAATTCGAGTTAGTTTTTAAAAAGAAAGTCTGTCCGAAAACGGTTTCCAGAACCATGCCATTATTAATACAACCGCCCCCAACCGGTTTTATGGATAGGATTTCGCTATATCCACCAACCTGGAGCCACTCACGAACTTCTTCAGGAATCATTTCGATAACCATCTTCTAATGCTTGTAACAAGCCTTTACAGGAGCGCTCCACTATAAGATAAACCCGCTCAAAGCCGTCAATATATCCGTAATAAGGATCTGGTACAGACTGGTTCGGTCCACTCATTGGATCGAATTCCCTTAAGAGATGGATTTTCTGGCGAGCTTCCTTGCTCGGCACTAGATCTATAAGATTGATGCGATTCGTATTATCCATCGCCACGATCAAATCAAATCGTTCGAAGTCCTCGGGTTGATATTGGCGAGCCCGGCCACTATATTCCAAACCGTGTGATGCCGCCACCCGTCGCATGCGTTTATCGGGTGGTTCGCCGATATGCCAATCGGAAGTACCTGCTGATTCAATTTGATATTTATGGTCTACCCCCGCCTCTTCCACCAGTTTTCTGAATAAACCCTCAGCCAAAGGACTGCGGACGATATTTCCGAGACAAACAAAACAAATACGGGTTCTTTCTGCCAAGCAAACCTCCAGCTATAGTTATTTATGGGTTCATTATCCTACCATATTAAGCAATAATGAATTGCTCTATGAACACCAGAGCAACGATAAAATCGCTCCGCCTGGCCTTGTATCAAAAATACGCAAATTATTAACATTAGGACTTACGCAGTTTGTGGGAGGATGGGGGTGTTTGGGCGGGAAACGCCCGTCCAAACACCCCCGATTTTCCCCTGAACTGCGTAACTACTAAACATAATCAAATGAAAAGGGGAATTGCATCGATCATCAGCCTGCACAGACTTCCACTCGTAGCTGAATTCTACGAGTACCTAAAGAATGTAAAATCCGGCCCGCCATAATAACACCGCGACCCACCAGGCTCACCAGTGGGTCGCGGTTTCGTCTTCATGAATCTGATTTTATTTGTCATTCTCCCGGTTAACCACATCCATTACCGCGATCGATGCGATGTTAACAATATCCCGCACTTCATCTCCGGTCTGAAGCACATGCACTGGTGCCCCCATGCCGAGCAGGATCGGGCCAATTGCCTGGGCATTTCCTAAACGAGCCAGTAACTTATAGGCAATGTTCGCAGCCTCCAGAGAGGGGAAGACCAACACGTTGGCATCTTTTACCGTGCTGAATGGGTAGCGCTCCTCCACAATCTCAGGTACCACGGCTGTATCAGCCTGCATTTCTCCATCTACTGCGAAGTCAGGGCACTTGCTTTTAATGATTTCTACTGCTCGGTGGACTTTCTCAGATAGAGGGTGTGGCGTACTCCCGAAGTTCGAAAAGGATAGTAGTGCCACGCGCGGCTCAAGACCCAGCTGCCGAGCGAAATCAGCCGAGAGACAGGCAATCTCAGCCAGATCTTCTGCGCTGGGATCAATATTTACGGTCGCATCGGTAAATAGATAGGTGCGATTTTCTACAATCATGATATAGACGCCTGCCGCACGTTTGGCTCCTGAATAGGTATGGTGAATTTGTAATGCCGGTCTGATGACCTCGGGGTAATCATAGGTCAGACCAGATACAAACGCATCAGCATCTCCCATCTTGACCATCATCGGGCCAAAAATATTCGGTTCACACACCAATTTATATGATTCTTTCAGGGCCACACCTTTCCGCTGCCTCATTTCGAAGAATCCCTTGGCATATTCTTCCAGTCGGTCGAAATGGGAGGGATTGACAATTTCCAATTCACTATCCAATCCCAGTGTCGCAAGCTTCGCTTCAATTATTTCCCGGCGTCCCAACAGGATCGGAATCCCGATCCCCTCCTCTTTCACCTGAACAGCAGCACGAATAATTTTTTGCTCCTCTCCTTCAGCAAAAACGATGTGCTTCCGGGTGGGAGAAGATTTAGCCTTGCTCATTATGAAATGGCGTACTTGTTGGCCCATACCTTGCCGGAAAGCCAGCTCTTGTTTATATTGGTCAATATCAACCTTTTTCCGGGCTACGCCCGTTTCTATGGCAGCTTTTGCCACCGCTGGCGATTCCCAAAGCAGAACTCGGGGGTCTAAGGGTTTCGGGAGGATGTAATCTTCGCTGAATTTCAAACTCTCTAATCCATATGCCCGCAAGACGCTGTCCGGTACATCTTCTTTTGTTAATCCAGCCAGGGCATACGCAGCCGCGATTTTCATCTCATCATTGATTGCGCGGGCACGCACATCCAACGCTCCCCGGAAGATAAAGGGGAACCCTAATACATTATTGACCTGGTTGGGGTAATCCGACCGTCCAGTCGCTACAATCGCATCCGGTCTAACTTCTTTGGCGAGTTCGTATTTGATTTCAGGGTCTGGATTGGCCATTGCAAAGATCAGGGGGCGTTCTGCCATGGTTTTTACCATTTCAGGTGTGAGCACATCCGCAACAGAGAGACCATAAAACACATCAGCCCCGCGCACGACATCTGCTAAGGTCTTCGCATCGGTTTCCTGGGCAAACCGTTCTTTATATTTGTTCATACCGTCCTTGCGGTCCTTCGAAACGACTCCACGGCTGTCCACCAGGAAGATGTTTTTTCTTTTCACTCCCAGCATAACTGCAAGTTCGGCACAGGAAATCGCCGAAGCTCCGGCGCCTGAGATCGCCACTTTAATCTCATCCAATCGCTTGTCGACCAGTTCGAGCGCATTGATCAATCCAGCACTCGATATAATGGCAGTCCCATGTTGGTCATCATGAAATACTGGAATATCCAGCATTTCCCTAAGAGTCTCCTCAATATAGAAGCACTCTGGAGCCTTGATATCTTCCAAATTGATACCCCCAAAGGTGGGCGAAATGGCTGCCACTACCCGGATGAGTTCATCCGGATCTTTGGTATCCACCTCAATATCAAAGACATCAATATCAGAAAACACTTTAAAAAGGACTCCTTTGCCTTCCATCACCGGTTTAGAAGCCAAAGCCCCACGATCACCTAAACCCAGTATGGCCGTTCCGTTCGAAACTACCGCCACCAAATTACCTTTGGAGGTGAATTCATAGGCCAATTCTTGAT
The DNA here is from genome assembly GCA_034430155.1 of Anaerolineales bacterium. Classification (GTDB taxonomy): domain Bacteria; phylum Chloroflexota; class Anaerolineae; order Anaerolineales; family UBA4823; genus DAOUET01. The sequence continues at coordinate 25,591 of DAOUET010000140.1, read as the reverse complement.
CTTTCTCCACCTCCAAGACAGGGAAAGCCACACCTGGTGAATAGGCCAATGACAGGTCACGTTGGGTTACTAGTGGTTTTGTGGGGTGAATTGATATCTTTCCGGGTTTACCTCCTAAACGGTGATATTCAAGTGCTTCATCCCGCATATCATTCATAACACACTCCTAATAAGATTATCTATAAATAGTTTTCGGAAGAAAGCTTTTCCGGAAACCTCCAAACCAGTAACTTTGGGGAATTATCCGGATCGTTCAACCATTGTGCATTTTCCCCGAGGAGAAGTCAAAACTTCTTGGATCTATAAACATTATACTCCCTTGATCACTTGAATCGTTTTTTATTCAATAGATTTTAAGCATAACCGAATGAAGTCAAACCTAGAACGAATAATAATGGTATGAGACGGTGAGTACTAGTGCACTTCACGTGGCTTAATTCGTTCATCCGCCTGGCTTGGTCATACTATCCTTTTCTTCGATTTCAATGACAATGAAAGCATTTAAAATTTTTCTTAACATAATCATAGATATAATGTATAATGAGTGTATATCTCTTGAATTAATATATTTTAATTTATCTGCTCAAGAGATCGTAAAAATATATCATTGGGCTTCCGCTACGACGGATTGAGTATAAACTACACGATGTTATTGTTTGAAGAATTAGGTCTTCAACCCGTCAATTATCTTATGCGTAAGCGAAAACACGATTAAAGCTACCCTCTCCACTGCTGTTGGTGCGTTGATGAGGAAGTACGTGAGGTTCGATCATCCAGTCTGTACCGAGCGTGCATACAAACAACAGCCCAACTAAGGCAGACATTGACACCGTGCCAATAGGTAGAATGATCAAAGATGAGCATAGGCGCGGTTACGGCCTCGATTATTAATCTCAGAGTAAATTTTTCATGGTGAGATCGTTTACTGCTATGGAGCAATTTGAACTCGTTTTCGGATCGAAAATCGGTGTATTCCTAATTATTTTTACAGCAGTAAACCTTAATCTGGTAAATCTTTAACAGTTCGCATGTTTTAGATTCAGGTGGACAGGATTCTTGCCTACCTGTTCAATATAACCACCAAAACGATTTATCACTGAGATTGATAGCGAAATTCTCGCACAGTCGTAGCCTGGGGAGGTAAGGTTACGGCTGGTTTTTTTTAAGATTATGAATCAACGCATAACAGCAATTAAAATTCAAAAACGGAAACCCCAACGGGTCAGTATCTACTTGGATGGTGAATTCGCCTTTGGCCTGTCGCGCATTGTGGCTGGCTGGTTACATGTCGGCCAGGAATTAAGCGAAGAAAAAATCGCTTCATTACGAGACGAAGAGGAACGTGAAATTGCTTATCAACGCGCCTTGAAATTCATTAATTACCGGATGCGTACAGAACACGAAGTCATACAGAAATTGAGTGAGAACGGTTTTCCCGAGGATATCATCCAGTCAGCATTACAGCGCTTGCACCGCAGTGGTCTGGTTGACGATATAGCCTACGCGCGATTGTGGGTGGAGAATAGAGCCGATTTTCGCCCTCGCAGCCATCGAGCGCTTGCTTATGAACTCCGTCGTAAAGGTGTCTCAGATCAGGTGATCACCCAATCTCTAAAGGGCACTTTGCCAGATGAACAGCTGGCTTATCACGCAGGTTTAAAACAATCTGGCAAATTAAAGGATCTAGAAAGACCGGAATTTCGCCGTAAACTAAGCGGCTATCTGGCCCGCCGCGGTTTTCCTTATGAAATCATCTCAAGGATTGTAGATCGTATTTGGACAGAACAATATACCGATTAAAAACTTGAACAACAACGTTATTAATGAGGTAATCCAATGAACGCAGGTATGTGGTTAATTATCATTGCCATTGCTCTAGTTGTTGGAATAGCAATAGGCTTTCTGATAAGACAACTTCAACTTCTAAACGTTAAGAAAAGGCAACGTGAAGAAGCAGAAGATATCCTTACCATTGCTAAAAAAGAAGCTAGAGACCTGATCTTAAAGTCGAAAGATGAAGCCCTCGAATCCCGGGAAGGGGCAGACCTAGAGATCGCCCGCCGCCGCGCAGAATTGAATAGAGAAGAGGATCGGATTCAAAAAAGACGGGATGAAATCGATAATCGCGCCGAAAGGTTGGAAAGGCGCGAGCAAGCTCTTAACAAACGTCAAAGCGCCATCGATAAGCGCGCCAATGATTTAGAGAATACGCAAGCCCAAATAATGGGAGAGATGGAACGCATTTCTAATATGACTAGCGATGAAGCTCGCGAGGTCTTGCTCAGCGAAGTTGAAAAGGAAGCGCGCGCTGATATGGCTCGTGTCATCCGCCAGATCGAAACAGAAGCTCGCGGAGATGGGGAACGCCGCGCCCGAAAAATCATTGCCAGTGCTATTCAGCGGGTCGCCTCCGAGCACGTCTCCGAAGTAACCACCTCCTTTGTGCCTCTCCCCTCTGATGAAATGAAAGGTCGCATCATAGGCCGGAATGGGCGCAACATCCATGCCTTCGAACAAGCAGCCGGTGTCGATGTTATCGTTGACGATACCCCAGAAGCTATTACGATATCCTGTTTCGACACAGTGCGCCGGGAGGTCGCGGTGCGTTCCATGGCAAAACTGGTGATGGATGGTCGCATTCACCCAGCCCACATTGAAAAGATCGTAAAACGTGAGCGTGAAGAAGTGGAACGGATAATGGCTGAGTCTGGTGAGCAAGCTGTTTACGACGCAGGTGTGACCGGTTTACACCCCGAGGTTATAAAAATGCTTGGGCGCTTGAAGTTTCGCACATCCTATGGGCAAAACCAGTTGTCACACTCTGTCGAAACGGCTCAAATCGCCGGTGTGATCGCGGCCGAGTTAGGTGCAGACGTGGAAATCGCTAAGCTTTCTGCATTGCTCCATGACATCGGCAAAGCTATGGATCACAATATAGAAGGCACCCACGCACAAATTGGTGCCGAGTTTGCCAAGCGCTATGGTCTTCCAGAAAAAGTCGTCAATGCGGTTGCCTCACACCATCACGAAATAGAGCAGGAAAGCGTTGAGGCGATCATCGCTGAAGCTGCCGACGCTATCTCAGGCGCCCGGCCTGGAGCCAGGCGTGAAAGTTTGGAGCAATATATTAAAAGAGTCCGCGCCCTGGAAGAGATCGCCAACTCTTTTAAAGGTGTCAACCAGAGCTACGCCCTTCAAGCGGGGCGTGAAGTGCGCATTTTTGTTCGTCCTGAGGATATAGATGATCTAGAATCAATCCGCTTGGCGCGCGACATCGCCAAGCAGATCGAGGACACCATGCAATACCCGGGTCAGATAAAGGTCACTGTAATCCGCGAGACCCGCGCCGTTGATTATGCTAAATAGGAATTGATATTCCCGGTTAGAGCTACGCTGGGTGATCGGGTGTTCGGAGTACACCCAGGTACCCAGGCAAATCTTTTACCTGCGAAAGTCCTAAACTCAATAAAATCTCAAGATCTCCTGTCGGCTCTTCAGCAGCAGGAGATCTTCTTATCGAGATATATGTTGGTTTATTTTGTCGTTACACGCCCAATAAACCTACACACCTTTCTTCCTTTGATATTGGTGATTGTTAATGTGCACGGATGTTATTTTAAGAAAGGATTATACGATCTTTCTCTTCCTACTGTGGTTTCCGGTCCATGCCCACAGAGTAACCGGGTATCATCTGGCAAGGTTAAAACCTGCGTTCTAATACTCTTGATTAACGTATCAAAATCACCGCCAGGCAGGTCGGTTCGGCCAATGCTTCCCTGGAAGATCACGTCCCCACAAAAAAGTACCTTGGCTTTTTCGCAGTAGAACATCACGTGTCCGTTGGTATGGCCAGGGGCATGGCGCACTTCGAATTGGTTATTACCGAGATGCAAAATCTGTCCATGCTGTAAATCGATGCTTGGCTCAGGACCAGGATCAATGTGCATGCCAAAGAGTAAAGCGCCACCCTGAGCGTGCCAGAGTGGGTAATCATCTGGATGCAGCGCCACGGGTGTTGGCGGGCTGGATTCGTCAGCCACGCTGGCGGCACCTCCTAAATGATCGAAGTGAGCATGTGTCAACCAAATGTTCGTAATCCGCCAACCGCGCTTCTTTGCCCCTTCAACGATTAAATGCCCCTCATCAGCAGGATCGATTACTACCGCCTCTCCAGTATCCGCATCAGAGATCAAATAACTATTCGTCATAACCGGACCAAGCGTAAATGAAATGATTGTAAGCATATTAAAGTCGGTTTCTGAAATCTTTGAGGATTGACCAAAAAATCCGAGGCGTCCAACGATCGCAGGATCTATCACTCACTACCTGTTCCGAACCTGACCTGTAGAAGATTATCAGTTTGAGCTGCAGGTTTGACCAGCGCACTCGCCACACCCCAAAGGGCTTTCTTTGAAAAATTGTAGGGGTTATTATACCTGATGGATGTTTAAGTTCACATTCTAAGCACAGCCTTCACATTTATACAAAATAAAGCCACTACCTGAATTAATAGCTACATCCCCGCCTAGATGTGAATTGTGTGTTCCTTGGAATTCCAGTAAAATCATGCTACACTGGAAACGATTCCAAATTACATCGTGATGTAACCGGAGGCTGACAATGGTTCATTACCCACCTGAACCTTTTCGCATAAAAATGACGGAACCCATTCAGCTTATTGACCGTGCTGGACGGTTGCAGTCTCTGAAAAATGCAGGTTACAATGTGTTCGGCCTGAAATCTGAAGATATTTTTATAGATTTATTGACAGATTCCGGCACTGGAGCCATGAGCCACACACAATGGGCTGCAATAATGACAGGTGATGAGTCATACGCCGGCGCTCGCTCTTATTATCATTTGAGCGAAGTCATGCAAGAGATATTCGGCTTCCGGTATTTCGTCCCCACACATCAAGGTCGTGCTGCGGAGAATATTCTCAGTGCGGTATTGGTTAAACCAGGCCAATACGTACCTTCTAACATGCACTTTGATACCACCGATGCTAATATCCGCGCTCGCGGAGGTCAACCGGTCAATTTGGTGGTTGATGAAGCCTTCGATCCCCAAAATCGCCACCCTTTCAAGGGAAATATGGACCTGCATAAACTACGCGAGTTCATCCAACAAGTTGGCCAGGATAAGATTCCCTTGGGTATGGTCACTATCACCAACAATGCCGGTGGCGGCCAACCGGTTTCGTTAGAGAACTTGCGACATATTTCAGAAACATACCGGGAGTTCGGAATTCCTTTTTTCATAGACGCCTGCCGTTACGCAGAAAACGCATTTTTCATTAAACAGCGTGAACCAGGCAACGCAGACAAGTCTACCTTGGAAATCTCTCGTCAGATCTTTTCGCTGGCCGATGGAGCTAGCATGAGTGCCAAGAAAGATGCCATTGTCAATATAGGTGGATTCTTAGCAATGAACGATGAAGACCTCTTCCAGCAAGTCTGCAACGAACTCATCCTAAGAGAAGGTTTCCCTACCTATGGAGGCTTGGCTGGTCGAGATCTGGACGCTATTGCCGTAGGATTAAAAGAGGGTTTGGATGAGCATTATCTCTCCTACAGACTCGGGCAAACAGCTTATCTGGCCGAATGCCTGCTAGAGATAGGCATACCCATAATCGAGCCTCCGGGAGGACATGCGGTCTACCTGGACGCCGGAGGATTCTTTCCCCAGATCCCTCAGAGCGAATTTCCTGGGCAAGCTCTTGCGGTCGAACTTTATTTAGAAGGAAGTATCCGTGCCGTGGAGATCGGCTCGGTTATGTTTGCTTACCCCGATCCCGAAACTGGAGAGATGATTTACCCCAAAATGGAATTGGTTCGGCTCGCCATCCCTCGCCGCGTATATACCCAAAGCCATTTGGATTACGTCGTAGAAACCATGGCACGTATTGCTGCGCGCAAGGACAAGGTAAAGGGTTATAAATTCACCTATGTGACCCAGTTGCTCCGCCATTTTACGGCTCGTTTCGAGCCAATTTTATGAACTTTTCAGATAACCTGGGAAATTGGGCTCGATTGAACTGAAAATGTCGATTTGCTATAAAATTAAAAATTATGGGCATCAAAAGGAAAATAAACACCAAAAACGCTGATTCTCTGAATACCCTGCTGCACACCTGTGCGTGGTGTAAGAAAACCATCCCTCAAGACGCGGAAGTGTTCGCTTTTGGGGCTAAAGCCAATCCAGGCATAGACCTCTCGGATAACGAAGGTGAGTTTGTCTCTTTAACGCTGGCTTTAGCTAATAAAACGGTGGTTGCTTTGGTTACGGTAAAAGGATCCCCAAGCCGGGAGGCAGGTTACGATTTGATGTTTGTCACCTGTAGCCAGAAGTGTGCGCAAGACTTGAAAGACTCATTAGAATCAGAAAAAGGTCTTTTTGAAAACGCTCGTAAATCAAGCTCGTAATCAAAGGGGAAGGATCACGATCCAACAGAAGCTGCTGCTCGTCCTGGATGAACTTTTTGCTTATCTATATATCCTCACGCTTTGCAGCTTGCCACAATGCCTCCATCTCATCCAGGGAATAATCGGAAAGTTCTCGCCCTTCTCTCTGGGCAGCTGCCTCCAGATGAGTGAAACGTTTATAGAAGCGAGCGTTGGACTGACGTAGCGCGCTCTCGGCATCGATATCAAACCAGCGCGCCAGGTTGACCACCGCAAAGAATAGATCACCAATTTCAGCAGCCCTTTCATCTTGGGTAGCAGCGCTTCTGGTCTCCTCAAATTCTTCGGCGATTTTGTCGATGACTCCCTGCACATTTGGCCAATCAAAACCTACTCTGGCGACCCGTTTTTGGTAAGCTTGAGCTTGAGCTAAAGCCGGCAAGACCATTGCCACACCTTCGAGCAAACTTGCCCCTTGCTTGCCTTCCGCTTCTCGCTCAGCAACTTTCAACCGCTCCCAATTCAATAAGACTCCTTGTTTATCTGTGATCTTTACATTTCCAAAGACATGCGGGTGTCGATGAATAAGTTTTACATGGATATCCCGCAATACTTCGGTCATAGTGAATTCGCCATATTCACTGGCAATTTGAGCATGTAGCACAATTTGAAGCAGCAAGTCGCCCAATTCTTCCTGCAACGCGCTAGGATCATCCTCATCCAAAGCTGCTAAAACCTCATAAGTTTCTTCCAGAAGATGTTGCCGTAATGATTGATGGGTTTGTTCCCGATCCCATGGACAACCTTCCGGGGCGCGTAAGTGAGCAACAAGTTCTTGAAATGCCTCGAAGGAGGTGTTCTCTCCCAAAGGTGGTAGGTATAGCGCGGTTAATAATCCAATCTCTTGGCTGCGATCGATCATATACAAGGGCATTGATTCTACTCTGTAACCTGATGTTCCAGCCCCATGCACCAGCTTGACCGGATGTTCGTCGGGATAAACCGCCATAAGTGTCAGCTTGACCTCCGCAGCTACCTTTTGCGAATGGATTTGAGCGATCATTGCAGGTGCGCTGGGTGGAAAGGCTGGACAATGAGCGCGGGCTAATTCAAAAGCATCTACCACAGATGTACCCGGTAATGGATCGACTTGCAGGGCCGCGAAAGCCGCCTCTAAGAAACTGAGACCCTCGACTATACGCAATGGGATTCTTTCTTCTCCTGCTCGCCGGGCGATTTCAGGCGAGGTCGCTTCAGCCACGAAGGGATGTCCTGGCACTGCATAGACAACCCCTTCTGGTCGTTTCCCCAATTCAATCACTTGGTTGACGATGCGTTGATACACGTTTTCAAAAGACTCCCCATCTTCATAAAGATGATCAAAAGAATGCACCTCTAATTCGATGGGAAAACCTGCCACAGTTGGATGTTGGCGGGTTCGCAAGTATATTTCAGGAATTTTGTTGAGTAATTCCCAGGCTTGCCGGGTGAGTAATGCCGGATCACCGGGGCCAAGGCCAAGTATGGTAATACCAGAAACCGTATTATTTCTTGTGTCCATTGTGAAACTCGCTTTGGTCACCTTTCAATTATTGTTGATCATGAAAAATAAACGCAGAGAATGCTGCCAACTTGGCATTAGCATCCTCCGCGTATTATAGATTCAATAGATTAAGCGTCTCTGGGAAAACAGGATCTGTGTTGCTGTGAGTAAAGCTCATGCCAACACAGATCTCTCCTCCTTTATTCATGCTTGGATTTAATCAGTAGCCTCAACTATCGCTTGGTGTAGGTTGGTGCTTTGCGAGCCCTTTTAAGACCTGGCTTTTTCCGCTCTTTAATGCGTTGATCCCGAGTTAAAACCCCGGCTTTACGCAATGTAGGTCTTAAATCCGGATTCATCTTCACAAAAGCCCGCGCCAAACCCAGCTGCACAGCATCGGTTTGACCAGTTACACCTCCCCCTCTGACAAACACCGATACATCATATTGAACTGGATTCTCACCGGTAACATTGAAAGGTACCAGGATCGTCTCCATGTCACCCAGTCGGGTGAAGTAATCCTTAAGCGTTTTTTCATTCACCATAAACTGGCCGGAACCAGCCATTAAACGCACACGCGCGGTACTTTCCTTCCGTCGACCAACGCCTTCATAATATTGAACTGCCATAATTTCTCCAATATTGATCTATTCTAACAGCTTGGGGTGCTGAGCTCCGTGAGAATGATCTGGCCCAGCGTAAATCTTAAGCTTCTTAATTAATTGCCTTCCCAACTTGTTATGCGGCAACATACCCCAGACTGCGCTCCGGATAACGCGTTCAGGATGTTTCTGGAGTTGGTTTCTTAATGTGATCTCCTTCAAGCCACTAGGATATCCGGTGTAATGATAATAGATCTTATCTTCAAGCTTGTTACCGGTCACCGTGATATGCCCGGCATTTACCACGATCACAAAATCGCCGATGTCGACCCCGGGCGTAAAGTCTGGTTTGTGTTTCCCCAATAATACGGTGGCTATCTGCGTAGCCAGACGACCTAGGTTTTTTCCATTAGCATCCACAAGATACCAATCCCTGGTAATTTCTGTAGATTTTGGATAATATGTTTTTTGCACAGTTATTTTCTCCGCAAATCACGCAGTTTTAAATACACCTGCAATATCTTTCTTATGCATCATTTTCCTTCTCGAAACCTTGTCGAGGCGATTTTACGAGGGATAAATCACCTCAAGGAGCAGTAAGCCTTGCGGCGGAGCAAGCCTTTCAAAAGGGATTGACTCTCGACCTCGCAGATAGTCCTTTACTTTCTCGGGTGTGACTTCCCCTTGCCCAACTTGTACAAATAAGGCTACCAGACGCCGGACCATATGGTACAGAAATGACCTCGCCGCGATCTCAAAAACCAATCCATCATTACTTTTATACCATTCCGCTTTAGTCACACTGCGAACAGTGTTGCCTCCGTCTTTCGGGGGCTTTCCAAATGCAGCAAAATCATACGTGCCGATAAAATGCTTAGCAGCCTGCTTCATAACAGTTATTTCGACTGCTGGCCACACCCGCCAGGCGTATCGTTCCTTCAAAGGCTGCCGAACTTCATCGCAAAACAACCGATATTGATACAGACGAGATAAAGCATCAAAGCGAGGCTGAAAGTCTGATTGCGCAGCCCTCACGATGCGAGCTACCACATCAGATGGCAGGTTGGCGTTCAGGGCTCGCTTCATTTCATCGGGAGAATGCCTCCAATCAAGGTCAAAAGCAATAACCTGACCACTGGCGTGCACTCCCCTATCTGTGCGTCCAGCTACTAGCAACCCTCTTCCTTGCCAGCCGATTTGTCTTAATGCCTGCTCCACTGTTCCTTGGACGGTTCGGCCTCTAGCCTGCCGTTGAAAACCAAGGAAATTGGTGCCATCGTATGCAAGGATAACCTGGTAACGTGCCATGTTCGTAGCGAAGAGCCTTCTTCTCGCTACTACAATAATCTACTCTTCAACCAACTCTATCAGCACCATCTCTGCTGCATCCCCAAGTCTTGGACCCATCTTTAGAATTCGGGTATAGCCACCATTGCGCTCCGCGTAACGTTGAGCGATGTCATCAAATAACTTCTGGACCACTAACGGATCTCCGATGCGAGCGGCAGCCAAACGACGTGCATGTACCATTTTGTCCTCACCAGCCTCATTGCCTCGTTTTGCCAGGGTGATCAGGCGTTCAGCTGGTCTGCGAACAAATTCAGCCTTCGCTCGGGTGGTACGAATTCGTTCATGAGTAAACAATTGTTTTATCAGAGTTCGACGGAGTGCTGCGCGTTGGTCTTTCCCGCGGCTTAGTTTGTGTCCTGCAACTTTATGTCTCATTTCTTGTCTACTCCACCTCGGCGATATCCTCATCCTCGAGGTAACCTTTTTCTTGCATTTTCGCGCGAAGCTCTTCTAAGCTTTTCTCACCGAAATTGCGGATGGACATAACTGCTTCATCACCCTTTTCCAATAACTCGAGCACCTCCCCCACGGTCGTAATACCCGTACGCTTGAGAGAATTGAACACCCTGACGGATAGATCCAAATTTTCGATTGGCGTCTCGATCATCTCACTGGTCAAACGGCTGCTCTCGACCTCCTCCTCGGCAATCGCAGCCAGAGATTCCTCACTGACCCCGGCCAAATGTCGCAGGTGATCGATCAGAATTTTTGCGCTGGTGCTCAGAGCTTCTTCTGGGCCAATAGTCCCATCGGTCCAGATCTCCATGATGAGTCTATCGTAATTAGTGCTTTGTCCAACTCGAGCCGACCCAACTTCCCAATTTACCCTTCTCACCGGGGTATAAATCGCGTCTACGGGGAGTTCACCAATTGGGAGACGCCCACCGCGATCATCTGCAGGTGAGTAACCGCGTCCACGTTCAACCGTCAATTCAAGTTCCAAATTGGCCTTGCTATCATCCACTGTAAAGAGAAAAAGATCAGGATTGACGATCTCCACCTCCGGCGGCGCGATGACATCCGCAGCAGTCACGACACCAGCTCCACGCACTTCCAAATGCATATGAGCTGTGTCCACATCATACAGTTTCATCCGTAGCTGCTTGATCTGCAACATCACCCTGATTACATCCTCGCGGACTCCAGGGATATCACTAAATTCATGTTGCACGTCAGCGATACGTATTGAGGTGACCGCTGCGCCTTCCAAAGAAGAATGCAAGACACGGCGCAGTGCGTTGCCAAGCGTTATGCCATAACCACGCTCAAGTGGCCCTATTACATACTTGCCATAATTGCGTGCTTCTGCCTCACGCTCAATTTTAGGCGTCACCATATTTATCAAACCGATCACGGTTCACCTCTTCTAAAATAAGTTCCACGAAAAGACCCTGTATACGTTCTATACGAAGTCTTTGGCGATATCTGTTCCAAAGATTATCGTGAGTAGAACTCAACGATGAGCTGTTCGTTTAAATTACCGTCAATTTCAGTGCGTTCCGGCAGGCGTACCACCATTCCCGCAAGGTTGCGCAGATCACGGCTTAGCCACTCCGGAACATTCCTTTCCTCCGCAATATCCGCCAGACTCTTGAAATAAGTTCCTTTGCGAGAGCCATCTCGTACAACAATTTGATCGCCTGAAGACATTAACATTGACGGGACGTCCGTACGGCGACCATTAACCATGAAATGCCCATGTGTCACCAATAGACGGGCTTGGGATCGGCTATCCGCAAATCCAAGCCGAAATACGACATTATCCAGACGTGACTCCAGAATTTGTAGTAAATTCAAACCAGTCAACCCCCGTCGCTTCAACGATACTTCGTAATATCGTCTGAATTGGCGTTCGAGGATGCCATAAATGCGGCGGGCTTTTTGTTTGGCCCGTAATTGGCGGTTATAGTCTGATTCTCGTCTGCGACGGAATTGCGAACTTTTACCATGCTGCCCAGGGGGATATCCCCGTCGTTCAAAGGCGCATTTTGGGGAAAAACAGCGCTCCCCTTTCAAAAACAACTTTTCTCCTTCTCGCCGGCATAATTTGCACACCGGCCCACGATACTTTGCCATTCAGTCTTCCCTCATTAGGTGATAGATTTAAACGCGGCGTTTCTTTGGTGGTCGGCATCCGTTATGCGGGACAGGGGTTTTATCTGTGATTGAGATCACTTTTAAACCCTCTGCCTGAACAGCACGAATGGCGGATTCTCGGCCGGGACCGGGGCCCTTTACGAAAATGTCTACTTCCTGAAGCCCCAATGCCATAGCCGCCTTGATGGCTTGTTCAGCCGCTAATCGGGCAGCAAAAGGTGTGCTTTTCCGTGAACCCTTAAATCCTACTGATCCAGCACTACCCCAGGTAACCGTATTGCCTTGATGGTCGGTTACTGTCACTATTGTGTTGTTGAAAGACGCGTTGATGTGCACCTGTCCAGATGACAATGTGCGTTTTGTTTTACGTGCGCCTGTGCGGCGCGAAGATCGTGTACCTCTGGCCATATAACCTCACTATTTCATGATTTCATGAATCTCACCTGCCGGACTGCCGCGAGGAGGGAAGGACTCCTATCCGGTTGGTTTGGTAATAGGAAAATCAATTATTTCTTTTTAGCGCCGCGACGCCGCCCTCGACCTGCAACTGTCTTCTTGGGACCCTTACGAGTGCGCGCGTTGGTACGGGTTCGCTGTCCGCGAACAGGCAGATTCCGGCGATGTCTCAGACCCCGGTAGCTGCCAATTTCGATTAAACGCTTGATGTGTAACTGCACCTCACGGCGCAGGTCACCCTCAACCTTATAATTTTGGTTGATGAATTCTCGCAATTGAGAAACCTCGGCATCCGTCAAATCTTTAATGCGGGTGTCAGCAGATACCTCCGTCGCCTTAAGTGCTTGCCTCGCCCGTGAAGGTCCGATCCCATAGATATAGGTTAAGCCGATTTCAACTCGCTTATTGCGTGGAAGATCAACTCCTTCGATACGTGCCATAATCGCTATCCTTGTCGTTGTTTATGCTTCGGGTTTTCGCAAATCACGTAGACTCTGCCTTTTCGCCTGACAATTTTGCATTTTGAGCAGCGCTTCTTCACAGAAGACGAAACTTTCATAACCATCACTCCTTCAAGTACTACGGCTATCTACACTAACCAAAAGTGCTATTATACCAAGCCTATTTGATATTACCAGGTTTATTTTATCCAAATTTATTTGATCAACCTCAAACTCATTTAATCTTTCGTGAGATTGACGTCAATCCCAGGAAGTCAAGATAAGCGGTCCTCCCTCGGTAACAGCAACACTATGTTCGAAGTGAGCGGTCAACGAACCATCCGCGGAGACTACAGTCCATTGATCGGCAAGCACTTTGGTTTTGTAGGTACCAATTAGAACCATCGGTTCTAAGGCAATAGTTAGACCAGCCCTGAGAACCATCCCTCGTCCACGCGCACCGAAGTTGGGTACATTGGGAGCTTCATGCATACGACGTCCCACACCATGTCCAGTATATTCTCTGGGGACCTGAAACCCATGCCCTTCCACATGTTCTTGGATCGCAGCAGAGATATCACCAACATGATTGCCGGGATGCATTTTTGAAATCCCAATATATAAAGCTTGTTCGGTAACCTCTAGCAAGGTATGGGCTTGTAGAGATATTTCGCCAACCCCCATGCTGAAGGCTGAGTCCGACACGAATCCATCTAATATGGTACCGCAATCAATTGATACGATGTCACCTTCTCGTAGTTTTCGCTTTCCCGGAATACCATGCACCAGTTCCTCATTGATGCTGATTGTAAGAGTAGCGGGAAATGGATAAGGCCCGGGATAATTCTTAAAAGCTGGGATACCACCATTTTTGAGAATTATTTCATCCGCCACTTCGTTAAGTTCTGCCGTTGTGACTCCTGGTTTTATCATCTCACGGACTGTTTTCAACGCCAGAACGTTAATACGACCGGATTCCTTCATGGCCTCGATCTCATGTTGACTCTTTATGACCACGCTACGTGCTGTCGCTCTCATCTCATCTCATCTTCTTAGTCAAGGCATTTAAAAGCTCTGAGGCTACTTCTTTTATCCCTTGGGTACCATTAATCTCGACCAACAGACCACGTTCTTTGTAATAATCAATCAACGGCTGGGTCTGTTTCAGGTAGACGTGAATGCGCCGTTTGACTGTCGCTTCTCTATCATCCTCCCTCTGGTATAGTTCAGAACCATCGTAATCACATTTTCCAGCGACTTTGGGGGGATTATATTTTTCGTGGAAGATATGCCCATTGGCTCGGCATGTCCAGCGCCCAGATAGGCGCTCAACCAACACTTCCTCCGGTACTTTGATATAAGGTACTGCATTCACCTGGCAATCAAAATCCTTTAGCATACCGGCGAGCGCATCCGCCTGAGTCGGGGTGCGCGGGAACCCATCCAGCAGCGCTCCTCGCCTGCAGTCAGGGCGTGCTAACCGTTCACGGATCATCGATATGGTGACATCATCCGGCACTAATTCACCTTTGTTGATAAACTCTTCGGCTTTTTTTCCAAGCTCGGTCTTATTCTTCAAATTCTCTCTAAAAATATCTCCAGATGAGATATGCGGTAAATCTAACTCTTTAGAGATAACTTGAGCCTGGGTTCCTTTTCCTGCTCCGGGGGGACCAAGCAAAACTATGTAAGTTCTCACGACGATCTCCACTAACGGACTAACAAAGCCTCATCATAACCGTGTAACTTGAGTTCAGCCTCGATCGTAAAGAAGGTATCTCGCACTACCCCAACCACGATCAACAGCCCAGCCGAAGACACCAACAGAAGTCCTGTGTTTTGCCCAAATGGTATGACCAAGCCGATCAACCAGGGTAATATCGCCACTACTCCCAAGAAGAATGCGCCAGGTAATGTTATGCGGCGGAGCACTTTGCTTAAGTACTTTTGAGTTGGTGCACCGCGGCTGACACCCGGTATTTGAGCGCCGACTCTCTTTAAATTCTCACCATAATTCTGCTGGGAAAATAGAACATCTGTATAAAAGAAAGTAAAACCGGCCACAAAAAGAAAATATATGATCCAGTAAGTATTACTGCTACCATCAAAAGTCGCTTGTATGCTGGTTGATATGCTCTTAACAAATCCAATTTGCGATTGAGTGAAGAAGCTGGCCACAATTGCTGGAAATGTCAACAATGACTGGGCGAAGATCAAGGGGATCATGCCTGCCAGGTTGACTCGCAACGGTAAGGTTCCTTTCACCGGCATTGACATCCTGTTGCCTACCCTGCGACCTGGATACATGACCGGTACATTTCGCTGACCCTGTTGGACATATACAATCGCGAAGATTGTTAATGTTGTAAACAGGAGTAAGAACACCATGCCACTTACTCGATGCTGTTGGTCTGCCAGCAAACGACTGATGTTGACAGGAACCCGAGAAACGATGCCAGCGAAAATGATTAATGAGAGGCCCTGGTTGCGGATGCCATATTCCGAAATTAGCTCACCTAACCATATGGCAAACATGGTGCCGGCTGTCATACTGATGATGATTGTTATCGATGGCAACAGGTTGGCGCCACTGAATCCAAAGTTCTTCAGGATTGGAGTACCTCCCGAAAAGGAATTAAAAATGTTAATTTGACCGATGGCATTGAGGGCTGCCATCGGCACCGACAAGATATAAGTCCACTTTTCCATCCATTTCTGTCCCTGACGGGGGTCCTCTTCCATACGCCGTTGCAGGGAGGGAATGATCGGTACCAGCAGTTGCAAGATAATCTGGGCCGTAATATATGGATAGACGCCCATCGCGAGCACAGAGAAGTTCGAAACGGTGCCCCCCGAGAGCAAATCTAACAGGTTCACAAAGGTTCCAGCTGCTCCCCCGCCAGCTAACAACTGGCTGATCGCCTGACGGTTCACCCCAGGTACGGGTACATGAGCTGCTAAGCGATATAGAGCCAGCAAGCCCACCGTGATTAACAACTTACGCCGAATGTCTTGGGCTGACCACAAATAACGCCATGCTGACCGCTTCATCATTTGGCTCCTTACTCGCTAGCTTTAAGCGGTAATAACTCCACACTTCCACCAGCAGCTTCAACTTTCTCACGTGCCCCCCTCGAAACTCGGTGGACGCGTAAATTTAGGGCGACCTTCAGGTTGCCCTGTCCCAGAAGAACAACCGGCTTGCGGGTATCACCGAGGATGCGTGCTTCCACCAAGGCCTCCGGGGTAATGAGACTATCTGCTTGAAAACCTTTGAGCTGCTCCAGGTTGATTTCATGGTATTCGACTCGATTGATTGGGGTAAATCCTTTACCACGCACAAATGGTAAACGCCGGAAAAACGGCAAATTACCACCCTGATGGTAGAGTTTCGGCCCACCACCAGCGCGAGCGCCCTGACCTTTGGTGCCTCGACCTGCGGTTTTCCCCTGCCCAGCGGCAATACCGCGACCTACCCGCTTGCGGCGCTTCTTAGACCCTTCATTCGGTTTAAGGTCATGCAATTTCATCATTCACCTTTATTCATCAATTTGAACAAGATGGGACACTTTATCCACCATGCCACGCAAAGCAGGACTGTCGAGGTGTTCTACGGTCTGGTGCATCCTGTGAAGACCCAAGGCTCGAACAGTATCTTTCTGTTTTTTAGAGTAGCCAATTGGGCTTCTAGTCAACGTGATGCGTAGCAATTTTTCCTTAGGTTGCTCTTTTTTCTTTCTGGCCATTACTTCTTCCTCCGCTCCCAGAATGGCATCACATCTTTAAGCGATTTCCCACGCAAGGCCGCTACATCTTTTGGTGATCTGAGCTGGTCTAAGGCATCCATCGTGGCGTAGACGACATTCAACACATTGTTGCTACCTAACGATTTTGTCAAGATATCTGAGATTCCCGCGGCTTCCAGGACTGCTCTTACCCCACCACCTGCAATCACACCGGTGCCTGGCGAAGCTGGCTTTAGCAGCACCTTGGCTCCCGATATTTCTCCGATTACTTGGTGCGGAATGGTAGACCCGAAAACTACGATACGGTGCATGCTACGTCGGGCGAGTTCTGAAGCTTTCCTCATGGCATCTGGCACCGAATTTGCTTTTCCGATGCCCACACCCACGCTCCCGCGGTTATCACCGGTTACAACCGTCACCCTGAAAGAGAAACGACGCCCACCTTTAACCACTTTGGCAACCCGGGAAATTGCGATGACTCGCTCGTCCAGTTCCTGTTCAAATTCTGAAGCTGAATAATCAGACATAATCCTCTCCTAAATTGGGTAGCTAAAACTCAAGACCTTCCTCCCGAGCTGCATCGGCTAAGGCTTTAACTCGCCCAATGTATCGGTATCCTCCTCGGTCAAATACAACCTCGCGAATGTTTTTCGCCTTGGCGCGATCCGCGATAACTTGACCCACCAGACGAGCCTGTTCGGTTTTATTTTTCCCTTTCAACTTAGGCTTTAATTCCTTGTCCACGCTAGAAGCTGATACTAAGGTGTGTCCAGCTTGATCGTCAATCACTTGCACATAGATTTCCGTTAAACTTCGGAAAACATTCAAGCGCGGTCGTCCTGGTGTTCCCTCGACGCGCTTCCGCACACGGGTATGTCGGCTCAAGCGCATAGAAGATCGAGATTTTGTTTTCGCCATTTTATTACACCTTACCAGCCTTACCCGCCTTTCGACGGATCCTCTCATCCAGATATTTGATACCCTTACCTTTGTAAGGCTCCGGCGGTCTTATTTTGCGGATATCAGCGGCCACCTGACCTACCACCTGTTTATCATACCCCGACACTTTGATCTGGCGAGTTCTGGCATCCACCTCGAAGCTAATTCCAGCAGGTGGTTCGACCATGACAGTGTGAGAGAACCCCACGTTAAGTACCAATGTCTCCCCAGATAACTCCGCACGATAGCCAACACCATTGATTTCTAAAATCTTCTCAAAGCCATTGCTCACCCCAACGACCATATTATTGATCAAAGCTCGGGTCATACCATGTAACGCCCGATGGGTGCTTTCATCTGTGGGTCGCTCTACTGTGACGACCTGTTCCTTCATTGAGATTTTCATAGAAGCCGGGAAGGTGTGCTCTAATTCACCTTTGGGTCCTTTGACCCTTACGTGTGAGCCTCTAATCTTTACATCCACACCTGTTGGCACAACTACCGGCATACGTCCGATTCGTGACACGTTTCTTACCTCCTACAGATCGCAACTCAGATCGGCAATCTAAGAATAACTTGCTACCATACTTTACAGATAATCTCGCCTCCCACACCTAATTGCCGGGCGCGTTGACCTGTCATCACGCCTTTAGGAGTGGTAAGAATTGCAATACCCATTCCGGATAAAACCCAGGGAATATCTCGCTTTCCAGCATATACTCGACGCCCAGGGTGACTCACTCGCTCAAGTCCGACGATCACTGAGCGGCGTTGTCGCCGTTCACCTATGTATTTCAGGCGAATTCGCAGAAATCGGTGGCCTGATCTTTCACCATCCACAACTTCATAGCTGATGACGAAGCCTTCTTCCTTGAGAATCTTAGCAATCGACTCCTTCATCTTGGAATTAGGCATCGCTACCAATGTATGCCCTGCAATCAGCGCATTTCGGATGCGAGTCAACATATCAGCAATTGGATCGTTTACACTCATTCTCTCAACCTCCGCCCGGCTACCAGGATGACTTAGCTACACCGGGGATTTTGCCTTCTAGCGCCAACTCACGGAAGCAGATTCGGCATAATCCAAAACGGCGAATGTAACCACGTGGCCTTCCACAACGCTTACAGCGATTTCTCACACGCGTCGGATACTTCCGGCGCTCCTCCCGAATGATCATGGATTTTTTTGCCATCGATTAACCTTCCTTCCTAAAAGGCATGCCTAACATGGTCAGTAGTGCGAGTCCCTCTTCATCGGTGCGTGCGGTTGTTACAATCGTAACTTCCATACCGCGCACCTTATCGATCTTGTCGTAATTTATTTCTGGAAATACCAGTTGCTCTCGCAATCCCAGGGTGTAATTACCACGCCCGTCAAAAGAATTGGCGGATATACCTCTAAAGTCACGCATCCGGGGTAAGGCAACATTCACTAACCTATCATAAAAGGACCACATGCGCTCGCCGCGTAAGGTAACTTTTACCCCGATTGCCCTTCCCTCACGCAACTTGAAGTTAGCGATACTTTTACGAGATTTGGTCACTATTGGCTTTTGTCCGGTGACTATGGTCATATCTTCTACCGCAGCATCCAAAGCTTTAGCATTATCGAGCGCTTCTCCAACGCCGATATTTACCACAATTTTCTTTATATTCGGCACTTCCATCACATTATCCAAACCTAATGATCGGGACAACGCCGGGATAATCTCTTTCTGGTAACGCTCCTTTAAATAGTGGGACATCTGTCAACTCCTAACCAGCTATCGATCGATAAGGGATCCGCAATTCTTACAAACCCGCACAGGTTCACCATCCTCCCGTTGGACCCTCACCCGGGTGGGTTCACCACAACTTGGACATACCAGCATAACATTTGAAATGTGGATCGATCCTTCGAACTCAATAATTCCAGGTGCTACGGTTTGACCTTGAGCCTGAACCTGGCTCTGGTGTTTCTTTCGCATATTGACACCTTGAACCACAATCCGGTCGGCCTTCGGTAAAACTTTAATCACTTCTCCACGCTTGCCCTTATCTTCTAAGCGACCGCTAATCACTTCAATCGTATCGCCTTTTTTTATCTTTCTCACAGCCTTCACTCCTAAAATCAATTCTCTAAAGCACTTCAGGTGCCAGGGAGACGATTTTCATAAAACCTTTTTCCCGTAATTCTCGGGCTACGGGCCCAAAAATGCGCGTTCCTCGTGGGTTACGCCCGTCTGTGTCAAGGATTACCGCAGCGTTATCGTCAAATTTGATGTAGGAACCATCATCACGCCGCCACTCCTTCGCACAACGCACAATTACAGCTCGTACGATGTCACTTTTTTTTACAGAGCCTTGTGGTGTAGCAGCTTTAACGGTCGCCACAACTACATCCCCTACCCTACCGTAACGGCGAGAGGATCCACCCAGCACATGGATAACGAGCAGCTCGCGAGCTCCTGTATTGTCAGCAACTTTCAAGCGACTCTCTTGCTGAATCATGTTTCAGCCTCCAACTCAGGTTCACCTGCGGTTTCATCCCTCCGTAAGATATTCTCTACTACCCAACGCTTGTGGCGAGATATGGGACGGCTTTCTACAATTACTACTCTGTCCCCAACTTGGCAGCCGATCTCATCATGAGCCATAACGCGTTTATAGCTGTACACAACTTTTTGGTAGAGGGGGTGGCGAAAGGTCCTGCTAATCTCAACAACCACAGTTTTATCCATTTTATCGCTGGTCACAACCCCAGTTATTCGGCGCCGTTCGTTCATGATTCACCTTCTATCTCGTACATCAACTCTCGCTCGTTACGCACGGTCAATAAACGCGCTATCGTTTGCCGGGTATATCGAATGCGGGTATAGTCCGTCAGTTCACCGGTAGCCAGCTGAAAACGCAAGTTCATCAGTTCCTCTCTTGCGTCTATCAGTCGTGCATTGATTTCAGCAGTAGATAAATCTCGAACTTCTGATATCTTCATGACTCTGCTCCGATTGCATCATAACGAGCTACGACTTTGGTTTTGATAGATAGTTTGTACGATGCTAAGCGTAAGGCTTCTTTTGCCACGTCATCGGGCAATCCGCCCCCCACTTCAAACATGATACGTCCCGGTTTCACTACTGCCACCCAATATTCTACGTTACCTTTGCCCTTCCCCATCCGGGTTTCAGCAGGTTTCTGCGTAACGGGTTTGTCAGGGAATATTCGTATCCAAATTTTTCCGCGTCGTTTGATTGCACGCACGATGGCGCGACGAGCGGCTTCGATCTGTCGTGCAGATATCCAACCGGGTTCCAGAGCCTGTAAGCCATAATCACCGAAATGTACTTCTACGCCTCGTCTGGCTTTACCTTTCATGCGACCGCGCATCTGCTTGCGGTATTTGACACGTTTTGGCATCAACATAACAATAACCTCTCTGGTTCAATTTGCCACTGCAGTTGCGACCGAACTCATCCCTTTTTGCAACTCGCAGGCGTACAAATCACTCGCTGATGTATACACCTTCGGTAGCTTCAGCAGTTTCTTCTATTTCAGGCAGCACATCACCTTTATAAATCCAAACTTTAACGCCGATTCGACCGTAAGTCGTCAGTGCTTCCGCTTTTGAAAAATCAATATCAGCCCGTAAGGTCTGGCGAGGCACTCTGCCCTCCCTCATATTCACTGAGCGAGCCATATCAGCACCGCTCAGTCGCCCAGCGACCTCAACTCGCACACCTTGAGCCCCTTGTCGCATGGCTTGCTGAATAGATCGTTTCATAGCTCTCGAATAACTGATGCGCCGCTCAAGCTGCTCAGCGATGTTATGCGCCACTAAATAGGCGTCCATATCTGGATTTTTGATTTCTTTAACATCCAGATCGATTTTCTTGCCGATCAAAGATTCCAGGTTCGCACGTAATTTCTTTACGTTTTCACCTTTACGCCCAATTAAAACGCCTGGTTTCGCAGTGTAAACGGTTATCTTCACCTTTCCTGGGAATCGTTCGATTTCGATTCGGGATACACCAGCTCGAGGAGATTCGTTACGAATTAAGCCGCGAATCTCAAAATCCTGGTGTAACTGTTCGACATAATTATCGCCTTCTGCGTACCAGCGTCCCTCCCAAGTTTTATTAATCTTCAGACGAAAACCGATCGGATGAACTTTCCGTCCCATATCTTCTCCTTTAGAGTGAAATGTCCAATAGCTTCATTGATCATCCCATGCTCCTGATAATCCCTTTTGATCCTAAACCTCGCGTTCTCGTAAAACGACCGTGACGTGAGAGCTGCGTTTTAAAATCGGTTTGAATCGCCCGCGCGCCCCAAACCTTCGCCAGCGACGCGTGGGTGCTTGGTCAGCACGGATTTGATAAACGTATAAATCCTCACGGCTCACACCAAAATTTTCCTCAGCGTTTGCCATCGCTGAGACCAAGGCTTTTGAGACTGGCCGCGCAGCTCGGTTAGGCGTGAATTTCAAAATGTCGAGCGCTTCTAGCACGTCTTTGCCGCGCACCAGATCGATAACCAGGCGGACTTTTTGTGGCGAAATTGATACATAACGAGCATAGGAGCGAATGTCATCTGCCATGACCTACCTCCTGATCTTCTTCTCAGCCAGATGGCCACGGAAAGTACGTGTTGGTGCAAATTCGCCCAAGCGGTGCCCGACCATATTTTCTGTAATGTAAATGGGTACATGGCGCCGTCCATCATGAACTGCTATCGTATGGCCTACCATTTGTGGGAAGATAGTACTAGCCCGGCTCCAGGTCCGGATGACTTTTTTCTCACCGCGTTCGTTCATGGTTTCAATTTTCTTTAATAGTTTCGGGGCTATGAATGGCCCTTTTTTCAACGATCGACCCATGATTTTTTCTCCGTAATCATCATCGGTTGCATATCACTGCCATACCGTCTGACTACCGCCGCTTCTTGCCTCGATGGCGGATGATATATTTTTCAGTCTTCTTATTACGCCGTGTCTTCTTCCCCAAAGTGGGTTTACCCCAGGGGCTTTTCGGACCAGGTAAACCGATCGGTTGGCGACCCTCACCGCCGCCATGGGGATGATCACGAGGCGACATCGCTGAGCCGCGCACAGTTGGGCGGATGCCCAAATGTCGCTTACGCCCTGCTTTTCCCAGCTTGATATTGCTATTATCCAGATTTCCAACCTGGCCAATTGTGGCGTAGCATGCTTGTCGGACCAATCTTACCTCTCCCGATGGGAGCCGAATCTGGGCATAATCGCCCTCTTTCGCAAGGATTTGGGCAGAGCCACCCGCTGCTCGTACCAATTGACCGCCTTTACCCTCTTTCATCTCCACATTGTGTACCATGGTACCAACCGGGATACTTGCGATTGGCAGACTGTTGCCGGCACGAATTTCAGCCTGCAAACCTGCCATAACTACATCATCTACCTTTAAATCCAATGGCGCGATGATGTATCGCTTTTCACCATCGACGTAGTGCAGCAGCGCCAATCGAGCAGAGCGATTAGGATCATATTCTATGGTCGCCACCCTGGCCGGGATATCGCGCTTATCGCGCTTGAAATCCACCAAGCGGATATGCTGCCTATGGCCTCCCCCCCGGTGACGAACAGTTACCCTTCCATATACGTTCCTGCCACCCTGTTTTCTTTTCGGTACCAACAAGGAACGTTCGGGCTTTGCATTGGTGATTTCTTCGAAAGTATGGCCCGTCATCCCGCGTCGGCTCGGGGTTACTGGTTTGTATTTCTTTACTGGCATTAGCGCACCCCTTCAAATGCTTCTATACGATCACCCGGTGCCAGGGTAACAATTGCTTTCTTATATTCACTGCGTCGTACCAAAACGCGCCGGCTTCGCCATCGACGGCTTCGTTTGGCTGGTACATTGATCACGTTGACCCTCAGGACATCCACATCGAAAAGGGTTTCCACCGCGTCTTTAATCAATCCTTTGGTCGCCTCCGAAGAAACCTCAAAGGCGTACTGGTTGAGATCACCGCTCTGGTAATTCGATTTCTCCGTAATTATTGGGCGGCGAAGCACATCATGAATAGTTGCCATGACTACCTCTCTATCAGCCTAGGTACGATTTGATAACATCTAAGGCCGAGACCGGTATGATGACCTTATCATATCCAATCAAATCGCGAATGTTGAGATAATTTGCCATCAGCATCTTTGTACCGGGCAAATTGTTGATCGATCGCCTGATAAGGTCATAAGTCTCATCTTTTTCTGAAACCAGGATTAGCACACTTGCGTCTCCAACCAGGCTATTTAACGCCTCAACCATAATGCGAGTCTTGGGTTCCGAGATCGATAATTCATCTAATACCAGAATATCGTGACCAGCAGCTTTCACTGATAGGGCCGATCGCAAAGCAGCCCGTCGCATTTTGCGAGGCATCTGTTTGGTATAAGCGCGTGGCTTTGGGGTGTGTACTTTGCCACCTCCAACCCATTGCGCTGCTCGAATTGAACCTTGCCGTGCCCGTCCAGTTCCCTTTTGTCGCCAAGGTTTTCTTCCGCCCCCAGAAACATCACTGCGCCCTTTGGTACTATGTGTTCCTAATCTGGCATTTGCTATTTGGCGGACGTAGGCTTGATGCATCAAATCAGCGTTGACCGGCACCTCAAAAATTTCCGCCGGTAAATTCAGCGAGCGAACCTTTTTCCCTTGCATATTTACGACATTCACTTTCATAATCGCTCAGCTCCATCTACTCTTTTCGGGCTTCCTTAATCATCACCAAACTGCCTTTAGGACCGGGGACAGCTCCGCGTACTGCTAACAGATTGCGTTCTGGATCAACCAAAACGACGTTTAAGTTCTGTACCGTTACGCGCTCGAATCCCATATGCCCGGGTCCACGAGAGCCTTTGAATACACGCCCGGGAGTGGTAGTCGAACCATGGGAACCGGGGGCGCGCCAGCGGTCTGACTGGCCGTGTGTTTTTGGACCACCCGAAAATCCGTAGCGTTTCACAGCTCCCTGAAAACCTTTTCCTTTACTTGTACCAACAACGTCCACCAGTTCACCCACAGCGAATGCCTGGTTGACGGTCAGCGTGTCCCCCTCTTTAACCTGGGGATCTTTAATTCGAAATTCCCGCAAGTAGCGCAACGGAGGTAGACTGTTCCGCCTGAGATGGCCCAATCTACCACCAGTCAAGCGTCCAGGTTTCACCTCTTCAAAACCGAGTTGTACTGCAGAAAACCCATCTTTCTCAAGATTTCGTATTTGAGTGACATAACAAGGCCCAGCTTCAATCAATGTGACCGGAATGGCGGCACCGGTATCATCATCGAAAATCTGGGTCATGCCGATTTTCTTTCCAATTAGCCCTTTCAACATTTCCTTTTTCTCCTGATTTCCATAGATAATTCGGGACTGTCAGCTTGGGCTATGCTGCATCATCCCTACCGGCAACGCAGTCAGCTATCCTGTCGAGGTTTTTTAGTATTTTTTTCGTCCACGTGCAGGATCGCGCTTACATTGCTTGATGCGTAGTTGCGCTTCTAAGTTTGATCAAACAAACTTTAAGGAAAAATAACTTACGCTGTGATTTCTCCTAAATCTTTATTTCAATATCGACACCTGCTGGTAGATTCAACCTCATCAGCATATCGATAGTCTTCGAATCGGGATCTAAAACGTCAATTAAACGATTATGAGTGCGAATCTCAAAGTGCTCGTGGGAATCCTTATCAATGAATGTTGAGCGTCGAACGGTGAAGCGTTCTATTTTGGTGGGTAAAGGCACTGGCCCAACCACCCTTGCGCCCGTGCGTTCTGCCGTTTCAACAATCCGTTTGGCAGATTGATCTAAAACACGGTGGTCGTACGCCTTAAGACGAATGCGAATTTTTTGCTTGGCCATATTCCACCTATTCCAAAATCTTAGTGATCACGCCCGCGCCCACCGTCAGGCCGCCTTCCCGGATGGCGAACTTGGAACCCTGCTCCAGGGCTACCGGCACGATCAACTGCACTTCCAGATTGACGTTGTCTCCGGGCATCACCAT
>DAOUET010000139.1:0-9936 GCA_034430155.1 Anaerolineales bacterium | reverse complement strand
TGGAACCCAGTACTTGACAAATATCAAAGTTGGCCATTCATTTATGGAACACTTCTAACTTCACTGGCGGCCTTGGTGATCGCGGTCCCCGTATCGATTAGTGCCGCAATCTTTCTTGCAGAGCTCAGTCCGGAATGGCTGCGCCTGCCATTG
Organism: Anaerolineales bacterium; assembly: GCA_034430155.1. Lineage (GTDB taxonomy): Bacteria > Chloroflexota > Anaerolineae > Anaerolineales > UBA4823 > DAOUET01. The sequence continues at coordinate 9,783 of DAOUET010000139.1, read as the reverse complement.
AGTTGGATGATCGAGCTCTTGGCAGCAATTCCCAGTGTTGTTTACGGATTGTGGGGAATATTCGTTTTCCTTCCCGTGGTAGTTACGCCGTTCGGACAGTTCCTTGGGGAAACCTTGGTTGTTGTGCCAGTACTGGGCGAGTTTTTCAAAGGGCCAATTCCGGTAAGCGGTTCCAGCCGACTAGCAGCTGGCTTAATCTTGGCGATCATGATTATTCCTACTATCGCGGCAGTTTCCCGTGATGTTTTTATGGCGATTCCTGGATCTCAACGAGAAGCTTCTCTGGCGCTGGGGGCAACTCGTTGGGAAACCATCTGGAAAGTTCTGATACCTTATGGACTTTCTGGAATTTTGGGGGCCATCATCCTTGGTTTGGGCCGGGCCCTTGGTGAAACCATGGCGGTTACGATGGTCATTGGAAATAGTATTGAAGGATCGCTTTCATTACTCCGACCGGGATATACCATGTCCTCTGTTATTGCAAACCAATTTGCTGAAGCAGTCAGCACCTTACATGTTGAGGCGCTTGTTGAGATTGGCCTTATATTATTTGTTATGACCTTGATTTTAAATATCATCGCTCGATTGCTTGTTTGGAGGGTGGCTCGCCAGACCCCAGGGCAGGTGCGGGTATGACAACCCCCAGTGCAGCCATTCCCTCGCTCCAAAAGTCGTATATCTCCGTCTCCGCGACTTACAATCGGCGTAAGATTACCAATGCCCTCTTACTAGGGTTAACGGGATTCCTCACCTTGATCACTCTGCTGCCTCTAATATGGATTATCGGTTATGTGATCTATAAGGGAGGGCGATATATTAACCTTGAATTCTTTACACAGCTGCCCAGACCTATGGGCATGCCCGGAGGAGGTGTGCTACATGCAATTGAAGGAACCCTCGTGCTTACAACCTTAGGGAGCATCTTTGCAATTCCCCCAGGTGTCTTAGCTGGTCTTTATGTCGCTTACCATCCCAATACATGGCTCGGAATCCTTGTAAGGTTTGGCACGGATGTGCTATCGGGGGTTCCGTCAATTGTCGTGGGTCTCTTCGGTTATGCGCTTATCGTAAAACAGCAAGGCCATTATTCCGCTTTAGCCGGTGGCATCGCTCTAGCAATCCTGATGGTGCCTATCATCATCCGGACAACCGAAGAGATGATCAAACTGGTACCGAGATCCCTGAGAGAAGGATCATTAGCATTGGGCGCGCCAGAGTGGAAAACCGCCCTCAGTGTTACGCTTCCAGCTGCCAGTAACGGCATCATTACAGGGATTTTATTAGGAGTGGCGCGTGCCTCCGGTGAAACCGCCCCGCTGCTATTTACCGCCTTGGGGAATGAAAATTATGAGATTGGTCGAATTATCAAAGGAAGTATCGCGGCTCATCAAGGTCCCCTACAGATTCTGGGAAAAATCTTGGAGCAACCAGTCGATTCTCTCCCTCTGACTTTGTGGAAATATGCGCAACAGCCATTCCCAGAACGGATCAATCAGGCCTGGGCTGTGGCATTGGTGTTAATGATCCTTGTTTTGTTGACCAATATTGTGGCGCGATCCTGGGTTCAATATCGGACGAGAAAGTTGTTAGGGAAATGAAATGGACATAAAAACTACTGAAAAAGAAATCTTTATTAGGAAACCTTCGAGCGAATCGAAGCAACCAATATTTCCAAGGAACGGCTCTTCAAACGTGAAAAATCAAACCAAAATCCAGGTAAAAGATCTATCCCTATATTATGGAACCTTTAAAGCCCTTGGGGAGATTAATATTGATATCCCTGCCCATAAAATTACTGCCATTATTGGTCCTTCAGGTTGTGGTAAATCGACCCTTCTGCGTAGTATCAACCGCATGACCGACCTGGTGCCTGGGGCGCGGGCTGAGGGAGAGATCTATCTGGATGATTGGAACCTCCTGAGCCCCGGCGCTGACGTGGTGGAGGCCCGCAGGCGGATCGGGATGGTGTTCCAGCGTCCTAACCCCTTCCCAAAAAGTATTTACGAAAACGTGGCTTATGGACCTCGTCTCTATGGCATTCACCGACGCCTCGAGCTCGATGAAATCGTCCAACGCAGCCTGCGCCAGGCAGCTCTTTGGGGTGAAGTAAAGGATAAGTTAAACCAATCGGGACTGGCAATTTCGGGTGGGCAACAACAAAGGTTGTGCATCGCCCGGGCTCTAGCGGTGGAACCGGAAGTGATCTTGATGGATGAACCAGCCTCTGCGCTGGATCCCATCGCTACTTTGAAAATCGAAGAATTAATGCAAACGTTAAAAGAATCCTACACCATCGTGATCGTGACGCACAATATGCAGGAAGCGGCTCGAGTATCAGAATACACCGCCTTTTTGATGATCGAAAGTCCAGAGACACGTATGGGGACAATAGTTGAATTTGGTAAAACCGATCAGATTTTCACGCGACCCAAACATCAACAGACTGAAGATTACATCACAGGCAGATTTGGTTAATATCCGAGGTTAAATATCCCACCAAGGCTTTGGAATAATAAAACATATACCTACAAAATTTGCCTTTTTGATGTACAATTTATGTCCCGTCAGCTCCTGAGATCGAGAGAGGTGAGATATGTCAACAGTGACCCCCAGAGAAACCTTAGACCGCCAAATACAGCATCTATTAGATGACGTCCTGGTGATGGGCAGCATGGTAGAACAGGCCATCGAGGAATCTGTAGATGCTTTGAAACGCCGGGATACCGAAGACGCTCGCCGCATCTATAAGGGGGACCAACAAATTAACGAAAAACGCTATGAGATTGAAGACCATTGCATCACGTTAATTGCTACGCAACAACCTATGGCCCGCGATTTGCGTATCATTGCCGCTATCCTTGAGATCATTACAGAACTTGAGCGCATTGGTGACTACGCTAAAGGTATTGCACGTATTAATATCCTGATGGGCGATGAACCGCTAGTCAAACCTCTAATCGATATCCCCCGCATGGCGGAGATCGGTTTGGACATGCTCCATCGATCGCTCGGGGCCTTTATCGAAAGAGATGCTGAAACAGCTCGGGCTATCCCGAAGGAAGATGACATGGTGGATGGGCTCTACAATCAGGTTTACCGCGAATTGTTAACCTACATGATCGCGGACCCATCTACCATTGATAGAGGCAATTATCTACTTTGGGTCGCACACAATTTGGAGCGTATGGCGGATCGTGTAACCAATATCTGCGAACGGATCGTCTTCGTGGTCACCGGTGAAATATTGGAAATGGACATCTCCGATGATGAGATGAAATCCAATATCCCCGCGCCTAGTTAGTTTCTGGTGCAACCGGTCCTGGCTGCCTGCGCTTCGCCGGATGGTTTGAGGTTATTACAGGCCGTCAACCCCAGGAGCAGGAGCAGCAGACCTGAGAACCTGAAAGCCCTGCGTTTCAAAGTCAACATGGCTTTTTCCAACATCCTTCGATTTCCTTATCCCCGATCAACCAGTTACTTGCTTACCCCTACCCCGGTAGAGATAGATCAAACTGGCCAGCACCGCCCAGAATGAAATCGAGACCAGATATCCCCAGGTCGCATTAATCGAGAATGAAATCCCGATTAACCCGAATAAAGCGATATATTCCAATATGATATATGGAACGTGGCTGATCCATCTTTGCCTGAAATCGATCTGCAAGATGTAATCGAGTAGCAACTCCACGAAGATGTAAAGAAAAATGAACCCAAAGGTACAAACTCCTCACTCTTTTTGTCCCAATTCGTTAAAATGCTGTTGGTTCGCCAAACTTCAACTGCTAACTCCATGATAAGGAGTTCCGGGTGACTCCTGAAATTACACTGACCCTGGCAATTATTCTCATGGCAATGCTCCTGTTTGCCACAGAGAAATTACGCGTCGATCTGGTCGCTTTATTGGTACTGCTGGCAGTTTCTATCACCGGGTTGGTTAGTAAAGAGGATGTCTTTCTCGGATTTGCCAACCCGGCAGTGATCACCATATGGGCAGTTTACATTGTGTCCGGGGGGCTGTTCAGGACCGGTGTGGCTGATTATTTGGGTTCGCTGATTTTACGATTATCTGGCGCCAGCGAGGCCAGGTTGATTGTAGTGATCATGTTGATCTGTGGTTGTATGTCAGCTTTCATGAATAACGTGGGGGCAGTTGCTGTGCTTATGCCGGCCGTCATTGGTATCTCCAGGAAAACCCATATCCCGGTCTCCAAGCTGCTTATCCCCCTGGCCTTCTCCTCCTTGCTGGGAGGGAAAATGACCCTCATCGGTACCCCCGCCAACATCCTGGCGCAAGGAATTCTGCTGGCTCGTGGGCTGAAGGGTTTCGGTTTCTTTGAAATCACCCCTATGGGCGCTCTGGTTCTGGCTACAGGAATCATCTATATGGTCATCGTGGGGCGCCGGCTGCTCCCGGTGCGGGAGGCACCGACTGACCCAGGTACGCCTTTGAAATTGCGAGAATATATTAGCGAAGTTCAGGTTTTGCCGGAAAGCCCATTGAATGGTAAAAGGCTGTACGAATCAGACCTGGGAGCCACGTATGACCTGACAGTGTTATCCATCCTCAAGGACGACAAACCCATCGTCGGGCTTCACCGCGATTACGCTCTCCAACAGGGTGATTCTCTTATCATCGAGGGTTCAGCCAGCAATCTAATCGCTGCCCAGGCGGCTTTGAATCTTACGCTGGTTGGGAGTCACGAATTTGAACTGGCCACCCTGGAGACGGAGCAATTGCATATCATCGAAGCCACCCTGGCGCCTAAATCCACGATGGTCGGTCGTTCCCTGAAAGAGGTGAGATTTCGTGATCGCTTTGGGTTCACCGCGCTGGCCATCTGGCGCCAGGGAGAAGTCATCACCGAGCGCCTTCGTGATGTGAAGCTTCAATTCGGCGACGCATTACTGTTGCAGGGACCGCCAGGTCGGGTGAGCACCCTCCAGGAAGGCAATGAGTTTCTGGTCCTCGAGCCGGTGGAACTGGGGCGCAAGCAGCTGAATAAGGCACCTATCGCCACTGGAATCATGCTGCTGGTAATCCTCCTGGCCATTTTCACCAATTTTGGCATCGCCACCGCTATGGTGGTCGGTTCCGTCTCGATGGTGTTAACTGGCTGCCTTTCAATGGACCAGGCCTACGAGAGCATCGACTGGCGTACGGTCTTCCTGGTTGGTGGGATGCTCTCCTTAGGGATAGCCATGGAAAATACCGGTACGACCCAGTACCTGGCCGACCTCTTGTTGGGTGCTCTGGGTAGATGGGGGCCTTACGGTCTGCTGGCTGGGATTTACCTTCTCTCCGCCCTGGTCACCCAACCGATGTCCAACGCGGCCGCCATCGTCCTGATCGTCCCCATCGCGGTGGACACTGCCCTGAGTTTGCAGGTGAATTACCTGACCTTTACCATGGCCGTGGTGATCGGAGCGGCGACCAGCTTCCTCTCCCCTGTGGGTCACAAAGCCAACGTGCTCGTCTTCGGCCCGGGAGGCTATCGCTTCTTCGACTATGCCCGGGTGGGCCTGTTGCTTACCGTAGCACTCTTCGTCGTCTCAATGATCTTCTTGCCGGTCATCTGGCCGTTTTACCCTTGAAAAGCACCCAGGCTGGTATGGCCTGACCTCCCCCTGTTCCTTAACTCCTGACCAACCGGTCACTTATCCACTCTCGTAATCGTGGAGCAGGCTCGGGTCCGTCCGTATCGCCTCGCTCATCTCACCCACCATCGCCACTCCGAAGCAGCATCGAAAGGACCCCATGCGATGATCCTGTTGACAAAGGTGATCTTGGTCCCATCCGCCCGGATCTTTAAGTAATCCACGAGGTTTTGAAAGCTGACCCCTTCAGGCAGCTCGACCTCGAAGGGCGTGCCCGAGATCAGACCATCGGCGTAGCGACTCAGGGTTGTCTAGAGTTTTTCGTATAAGACCATGGCATAACTCCTCAGGGAGGACTCTATAAACCCTGAGAGAATATAGATATAATATTTTTAAAGAAACCTCCCTGATATGAACAAACCCGCAGGATCTTCTCCTATACGGCTGGATCGCGAGGGAAACAGGACATGACCCTTGAGATCATTACCGTATTAAGCATCCTGGCGCTCGCCATCGTCCTTTTCATCACTGAATGGGTTCGCATGGACGTGGTCGCTCTCCTAGTGATGGTAAGCCTGGCGCTGGCCGGGCTGGTCACCCCCACTGAGGCCCTGTCTGGCTTCAGCAATCCAGCTGTGGTGACGGTGTGGGCGATCTTGATCCTTAGCGGTGGGCTGGCCCGCACCGGTGTGGCCGGGCTGCTCGGCCGGCGTATGCTGCAGCTGGCTGGAGAAAGCGAAGTACGCCTGCTGGTGATCATCATGTTGACTGCCGGCATCCTGTCCGGCTTTATGAATGACATCGGTGTTGCCGCCCTTTTCCTGCCCGTGGTCATTGACATGGCCCGCCGCAAGAAACGCTCCACCTCCAAACTTTTAATCCCCCTGGCCTTCGCCACTCTCCTGGGCGGCCTGAACACCCTGATTGGTACACCCCCCAACATCCTGATCAGCGAAGCTCTGAAGGAGGCCGGTTTACGCCCCTTCCAGATGTTCGATTTCACGCCTGTCGGGGTGACAGTGCTGCTGGCCGGCACCGCCTTTATGGCCCTGGTCGGGCGCCACCTCCTGCCCGAGCGCGATATCACCAAAGAGTTCCAGTCCGACCGGCAGGCGGCTTTCAAGTCTCTTTACGATTTGCACGAACGCATGCTAATCCTGCACCTGCCCGCCAAATCGACCCTACACGGCAAAACCCTGGCTGAAAGCCGCTTGGGCTCTGTCCTGGGCCTAAATATCGTGGCCGTCATCCGCAATGGACGCACCCAGCTGGCCCCCGACCCCAAGTTTTGCCTCCAATCCGGTGACAAACTGTTGGTCGAGGGCCGTCTCGACCGGTTGCTGGAGCTGCATGACCGGAATAATCTGGAGCTTACCAGGGAAGACCTCAGCATTGAGCGTCTGGTCTCAGCCGAGATCGAACTGGTCGAGGCCAGGTTATCTCCCGGCTCGCACTTGATCGGCCACACCCTGCACCAGACGGGTTTCCGCCATAGCTATGACGTCATCGTGCTGGCCATCCGTCGGGGTGATGTGGTCCTACGCACCAACCTGGAGAGCATCCCCCTTCTGACGGACGACATCCTCCTGCTGCAAGGCTATCGCCGCCATCTCGAAGAGATGCAAGCTGATTCAGACCTGCTGCTCTCCAGACCCGAATCGCTGGAAGATTACCACTTGGAAGAGCGGCTTATGGTGGTAAACCTGCCGCCTGATTCCGCTCTGGTGGGCAAATCGCTCATCGAAAGCCGGCTTGGGGATGCCTTCGGGCTGGGCGTTTTGGGCATCGTGCGGGATGGCCAGACTCATTTGATGCCCGATCCTGAGGAAAAGCTTATGGGTGGTGATACTCTGCTGGTCAAGGGCAAACAGTCTGATCTGGTGATCATCGCGGGCCTGCGCAGCCTGGAGATCGACACCCGCGTGCCCCCTGACCTGGGCGAGATCGAATCGGAGGAGATCGGGCTGGTCGAAGCCGTACTCTCTCCCCATACCACTCTGTCCGGGAAATCCTTGCGCGAACTGAACTTCCGCGCCAAGTTCGGGCTGAGTGTGCTGGCCATCTGGCGTGAGGGACGGGCTTACCGCTCTGGCCTGCGTGACATGAGCTTGCGCTTTGGCGACGCCCTTCTGCTCTATGGACCGCGCCAGAGGCTGCGTATGTTGGGCAGCGAACCTGATTTCCTGGTGCTCACCGAAGAGGCCCAGGTGGCTCCCCGCCTGGAAAAAGCGCCGGTCGCTATGCTGGTTATGGCAGTGGTCCTGCTGCCGGTCATCCTTGGCTGGCTGCCTATTGCCATCTCGGCAGTGGTGGGTGTGGTATTAATGATCCTCACCGGCTGCCTGAACATGGAGGAGGCTTACCGCCATATCGAATGGAAAGCCATCTTTCTCATTGCCGGGATGCTGCCTTTAGGCATCGCCATGCAGCAGACCGGCGCAGCCCGCTTCCTCGCTGATGGGGTTATCTCCACCCTGGGCGGGTTGGGGCCACTGGCGGTCACCGCTGGGCTGTTCATCCTGGCCTCCCTGGCTTCGCAGGTCATACCCAATCCGGCCGTAGCGGTCCTCCTGGCGCCCATCGCCCTGAACACTGCCGCGGACCTGGGCATCTCGCCCTATCCCTTGATGATGGTCGTGGCCGTCTCCGCTTCCGCCGCATTATTAAGCCCGGTCGGCCACTCTGCCAACCTGCTGGTCATGGGGCCTGGCGGCTACCGTTTCTCCGATTACCTCAAGGTTGGCACACCCCTTACCCTGGTGGTGTTGCTGGTGGTATTGCTGGTGCTGCCCATTATCTGGCCGTTTTAACCCCCTCGCCTACCGCCGCTTCCTCGCCTGGATCCGAATCCAACTCACCCACCATTAGCCTGCATTACGTCACGGAGTAATCACCGCCGCCCCCAGACCTGCCCTTGCAGGTGCTGGCGGTACTCGTTGACCGTTGCCTTGGTCAGTCCGGGATTACCCCGGTCAACGTACCAGGTCAGGAACTCGTCAAGCGCCTTTGTTATTCCAGATGGCCTGCCCACTTTGGAAACTAAACCCTCATGTTTCAGGATGGTTCTTGTTCGTGTACACTCGACAGGACTGACCGGGATTTAAGACGAACCCTGGAAAACTAATATCCTGGCCAAAATCACAAGCGTTGAGCAAAGCCCCCGCAGGCAGGATTCCTGCTTTCTGTCCCTGCGACTTTCAATCGCCGGAGGAGTTATCGAAGGCGCTCACAAAAATTTTGAATCAGATACGACCCTCCCAAAATCTCATTTTGGCTCCCCGCAGGGAGTGAGAAATTCCGGTTGGGCCTTCTGGGCTTGTGGGGCGACAGCAGTTAAAACTGCACCAATGAGAGCGCAAAGCCGACCTTCGTCGGCTAAGAACAGTCGGCTTAGGCTGATTTCACGGTTTTCGTTGTAGCAATTTCAATCTCCGGGTAATTCATCCACATCAAGACCTGCCTTGCCTGGCTGATCTGGCCCCTCGCCCATGACCATAATCTGGGATTGATATTGTGTCTTAAGATCCTCGAGCCAGGAACCATAAGCCCTGAACCAGTCTTGGTAACCAGGTCCCCTCTAGCAGCTCCATCTCAAAGGCCTTGGCGGTCATATCGGCTTTGATCGGTATTCTCGCTTTTGGTGCCAAGGTAGCTCGCCCTGGCCTCCTGATCGCCGGTATCATCCTTGGATCGTTTCCCTTTTTCGATCTGGGATTGATCTTCGGCTCTATCCCCACTCGCAACCCCGCTGACGTGCAAATGCCCAGCAATCTTCTGCGCTGAGGGCTGCTCTTCATCAGCGGTGTGTTTGTTCCTCCAGGTGAGATAGCGCCCGCGGCGCGGGCAGTGGCCTATCTCTCTCCGCTGACTCATGTACAGGATTTGATGAAGTATAGGGTACTGGGAACAGGTACGCTTAACCCATGATTCGATTTGGCAGTCTGGTCGCTTAGCGGTATGATACTTTTGCTACCGTCTTTCAGGATGCACCAGCTCACCAGAGGTTGGGTTAATGAAACGCTTCAATCATAAGGCAGGGTTAGGATAATCACGGCCCCTCCCTCGGGATGATTGTGCGCTATTAGCCTCCCACCATGCCCTTCAGCCAGCTGACGTGCGATGGTCAAGCCCAGTCCGGCTCCCCCTTCGGCCCGGCTGCGTGAGCGATCCGCTCGGTAAAAGCGGTCA
>DAOUET010000138.1:0-2037 GCA_034430155.1 Anaerolineales bacterium | reverse complement strand
GGGCGTTGCCCAAACACCCACATCCTCCCACCAACTGCGTAATTCCTAAATTACTCGATGTTAGTCAATATTAGGCATTATGGAACTTGCTATTAACGGTTATATCAAGCTGGAAAATCTATATAAAAGCTACCAGGAAGGTAGCTACACCAGAGAGGTTTTGCAAGGTTTAAATGCTTCTTTCAATCGTGGGGGGATTGTCGCCATCCTCGGTAAGAGCGGAAGCGGAAAAAGTACCCTCCTGAACATCATCAGCGGTATTGATAAAGCAGATCATGGCAGCGTCATCCTCGATGGCCAGAATCTGACCAATCTCAGCGAACACCAGCGAACCCTATTCCGTCGTCAGAATATCGGCTTCATCTTTCAAATATTCAACCTTATCCCCACGTTAAATATCCTCGAGAATGTCCTTCTACCGCTTGAGCTCAAGGGCATTGATTCGAAGGATTCTCGCCAGAAAGCCGCATCCATGTTGGAGGCTGTGGGTTTATTTGATAGAGGGCAGGCCTTTCCAGATGTGCTTTCAGGCGGCGAGCAGCAGCGTATCGCCATTGCTCTTGCCCTCGTCCATGATCCCTTACTTGTGCTCGCCGATGAACCCACTGGTAACCTGGACCAGGAAACCGGTCGACAGGTGTTGCAGCTATTGGACGGACTTACTCGCCAGTCTGGCAAGAATCTGATCCTAGTTACTCATAGTGTTGAAGCAGCCAATTATGCCGATCGAGTCCTGAAACTACAGGATGGTGAACTTACCTACTCTTGATTACCTTCAAATATATGCTATTATCATAACCTGGCTGGTTGTCAAACCATAATAATCACTTTCCGGAGTGTGCTATGCTGACCATCGAACAAGTTGATTCAACCTCTAAATCCCAAGTAGATCGCTTCGTACGCCTCCCATTCAGGTTGTATAAGAACCATCCCCAATGGGTGCCTCCCCTGCTAATGGATGCTAAGATGTACCTCAACAAAGAGAAGCATCCCTTTTATGAACATTCCGAGGCTGATTTTTTCCTTGCCTCCCAGAGTGGGCGCGATGTAGGAAGAATTGCGGTGCTCAACAACCGGCGATTCAATGAATACCACGGTACTAAACAAGTCCAGTTCTATTTCTTCGATTGTGAAGACGACCTGGTGATCGCTAAGGCCTTGTTTGAAAGAATCTTCGAATGGGCACATCAGCGCGGATTGGATCAAATTGACGGCCCCAAGGGATTTGGCCCCCTCGACGGCTACGGTCTTCTCGTCAAAGGTTATGAACACCGTCAAATGATGAACATGATGAATTACAATTATCCGTACTACCCCAAACTCGTCGAAACCCTGGGTTTTGAGAAAGAAGTTGACTTTGTATCTTGCTATCTCAATAGTGAGGACTTCATATTACCGCCGCGGATACATAGCATCTCTGAGCGAGTTCAAAAGCGTGGCACGCTCACCGTCCATCGCTTCACTAAAAAACGATTGTTGGTTAAGTGGGCTAACCGGATCGGTAAGGCTTACAACGATTCCTTTGTGAATAATTGGGAATATTACCCGTTAACCGAGAATGAGATTAGCTTCGTCGTCGATAATCTGATGTTGGTGGCCAATCCTCGATTGATAAAAATCATCACTCACGACCAGGATGTTGTCGGGTTTTTATTCGGCTTTCCCGATGTCTCTGCAGCCATGCAAAGAGCACGGGGCCGCTTATTTCCAACCGGCCTAGTTGATATCCTTCTTGAAATGCGCCGCACAAAATGGGTCTCCCTTAATGGTGCTGGCATCCTACCGGAATTCCAAGGACGTGGTGGGAATGCCCTGCTCTATTCTGAGATGGAAAAAACTGTGCGAGGTTTCAGTTTCAAGCATGCTGACTTGACACAAGTTGCTGAAAGCGCTGTTCAGATGCGCAAAGACCTTGAGAACATCGGGGGAAAACCTTATAAAAATCATCGCGTCTTTCGTCGTTCCCTATAGCAACGCTGATTTTGTTCGATGAAACATCTGATTGATTTTCCGGGGAAATCCATTAGGTTTTACCAT
>DAOUET010000137.1:0-13929 GCA_034430155.1 Anaerolineales bacterium | reverse complement strand
TTCTGAAGGAGCAAAGCGACCGAAGAATCCCTGAATTGCTCGATTAAAACGGTCGTAACATGGACTCTTCGCTTCCTTAGGCGGCTTAGAGTGACATTAATATAGCAAATTGTCCGACTTTGTTTTGGTTGCTCCATTAGTTTCCTGGTTGTTCCAGTTATATAAGCAACCCAGATGGGTGCAAACCTTATAGAGCGCCATTAGCCCTTCTTCAGTGTTGCTAAGCCAGAGTTTAACCTTGGGGAAATTCACCGGGGGCGATCCTGTAGGAGGAAGGTCAGCAACATCTCCGATGGTAAAGGTACTGCCAAATTCCCCCTCTTTAAAGCGCGGCATGGCAAAAAGATAGCTGACGCCAGCAAAGTCGACTAACAAGAAACCAAGGGAGGCCAGCCAGGCGTAGTTTAGAAATTCTCGGCGATTGACCTCTTTTTTTTCTGCCACCACTTCAGTAGTCATTGGGTTATCTCCTTTTTCTGGTAATAAATTTGTTGATATGCAAGGGAAATTATGAGCTAATTGATCAGAATGGTGGACATTGTGGATTGTAACACAAGGGATATTACAAAACAAGATAAATTAGGTCTAGATTATAAAATCATGATAGTTCCATGAGTTTACCAAAGAAGATATTTTCTAGTATTCACCCCAGGTAATCCCGGGTAGGTGATTTGCCCTGTACAAAGGGGTGATTTGAGCATCATCCTTTTTGCATGATTATGGTGTTATCGAACCTGCGATCCAGAACACACAACGGAAGGCTTATGTCACTTGTCGATATTCATTTACGCCTGGCGAACACGGCCCTGTTTTTCTGTGTGATTATGGCGGTGTGGGGAGGTTGGCGTTTCCTCAAGCGACGAGGTGTCTATAGCAGCTATTGGGGTGCAGTGGTTATTGCAGAAATCCTGATTCTTGCGCAGGGGTTGTTAGGAGCATACCTCTGGCTGAGCGGTCTGCGACCAGCGCGGAGCATCCACTTGCTGTACGGCATTGTGAGCTTACTAGCTTTACCGATGATCTTTGCGTATACCAGAGGGCGTGAGGAACGCCCTGATATATTGATGTATAGTGTGGGTTTCCTGGTGTTGATCGGACTGTTGTTACGAGCGATTACTACCGCAGGTTGAGGTGGAAGAAAAGATTGGTTCGGGACTGCATAACCTTTATTTGACTAGATTGGGCTTCCATCAAGGGGATTTGTTAGGCTTACCTTTCCCAATTGGTTATTTGTTTACTCAGCGGTGCTGCTATCCATAAAACGGGAGGGTTTTGGATTTTGAGAGATGGCACGCTGTTAAAATAAAATAGCGGAGAGGGCGGGATTCGAACCCGCGGAGCCTTGCGGCTCACGCGCTCTCCAGGCGCGCGCGTTAGGCCAGACTACGCTACCTCTCCGTTACCGCCAAGGGGATTTCTCCCTGTTGGCGGCGGAATTATACCATGACGATAATGCTGACTTCAAGCAGATGAGGTGTGTTTCTTCTCGTAGATCAGGAGCGAGTTCTCCCACTGGCATTGGAACCCAGCTGCGAGGATCAGTGACTCTACCTCAGGTTGGATTGGTGCAATCCATTTAGCTTCGTGAAAACCTTTTTGGCCGGTTAACCAGCGGAAATCCTTCAAGCAAGGGACCATGTCCTTTAAATTACATGCCAGTAATTGGATGTAAAGCGCGCGATCATTCTCTTCGAAATCCTCTCTGGTGATGAGCAAACCTCTTCGCTCTCCCCACCACATAGCTTGCCTGCGCCGGATAGCTGCCTCGAAAAGGTAAGCAGTTGGAGAAGCCCACTGCCAACCTAAATCCATCAATCCAGAAGATAGCATCAGAGCGGGGCTTTCGACTACGAAATCCAACCCATTTTGCACTTCCTGATGATCTAGTTGGCTGAACGGGTTTCTGCTTGTCCCTTGGGTAGATACCTTGCTTGCTGAAGCTGCATAAATCGAGAATTCACCGATTTGCCTGAATCCAGAGCGCTCGCAGAGATGTCTCACCGGTATCCTGGTGGAGGCTGTCGCCAAGCGGATAATTCCGTCGCCCGTACGTTGCCAGTAATCCAGAAGATAATCGTTAAGGTGGGAAGCTACGCCCTTACCTTCGTAATATGGATGAACGCGTAGACCTTCTAGCCACCATTGGCCTTGTGAAAGTTTGGTCAGCTTGCCGGTGCCAATCACATGACTTTTATATTCGGCAACTACCAATAAACCGACTGGATCTACCAGCCAATCCGGCCAGACAACCGGGACGTAATCTTCTCCCTCCCAGATCCGGCGAGTGAAACCCAATACTTCCTGAGTGTCCTTGGGTAGAGCTGGACGAGCGATAATTGGAAAGTCACCTTCCGTTTGAAACCAATCGATATTTGACATATAAAGTCTGAATATTCCTAAGGAACTCAATACGACAGGATCCAATTAATCCGGGAACATGATCTCCAGAAGATCAGGTGCGTATTTCGCAACCATATCTGATGAGAGCCCATTTTCCCGACAGATGGCAGCATATAAATCGGCGGAAGGACGTTTATGACGAGCCAGGGTTTCTAAATCTAATTCCCAAAGTCCAAACCGTTGGGTCCAACCGCGCTCCCATTCGAAATTATCCACCAGGGTCCAATGAAAATAACCTTTGACAGGCCAGTTGTAATTTACAGCACGCCAGACCTGATGGATATGCTGGGCAATGTATTTCGGACGGAGATGGTCGTCAGCATCTTCAATACCATTTTCTGTAATGATGATGGGGACCTGGAATTGCAAACCCCACTTTATCGAATCAAACATACCTTTAGGCTGGTTGGCGATAAAGCCATTATCGCTCAATTCTGCCTGGTGTTCGTAAAAGCGACGCCCAAAAAACTCTTTGGCTTTTAATAAATTAAAAGCTACTTGATCCTGAGTGTAATAGTTTAATCCAAAGAAATCCTGCGTAGCCTTGGCTTGGGGAAGGCGTTTGCGGATGAATGGAAAGCGCAGCACACCATCCATGAGCGCTCGCGGGAATAAATCGTTGTAAATTCGAGATTGCAGGCGGGCGACAAACCGGTCAGGTGGAAACCAGGGTTTGGCGGGTTGGAAACCTCGATAGTTCAAGGCGATGCCGACGCGTGCCTGGGGTTGAATTTTATGGATAGCAGCATAAGCGGTTGCATGGGCATGGAGGAGGTGGGTAACCACGCGCACGGTCGCAGCCAGGTCTTTTTTACCCGGTGGAAAATCGCCGAACGCATATCCCATAGTAGCCAGCACGTTCGGTTCGTTAATGGTTACCCAGAGGGTGACGTACTCTTTGAGGGCATCGACAACTTTGCTCACATAAGATTCAAATAATGCGATGGTATCTTCTTGCTCCCACCCACCCCTTTCACTCACCCAAAGCGGATCGGTGAAGTGGTGGAGCGTAATCATAGGGGTCATGTTCCGCTCTTGAAGCCCCCGCAATATCTCTCGGTAGTAATCTAATGCATACTCGTCCCAACGATCTGGAGCAGGCTGAACGCGGCTCCATTCAATAGAAAGCCGGTGGGCGTTTTGCCCAGCTGCCGCTGCCCGGTCAAAATCCTCCTGCCAACGACCACTCCACCAATCACAGGCCAGACCAGATTTTTGTCCATGGACGATCTTTCCGGGCTGATGTTCCCACGCCCACCAGTTGTTGTTGATATTGTTCCCCTCGACCTGGTGCGAGGATGTGGCTGTCCCCCATAAAAACTCACGGGGGAAATGGAAGGTGGCCTGAGCCATTGAGAGCTCCTTCTTAAAGTTATGTCGATCTTCCTTTATTTTACCTCCCCTGAGAGAATACGTAATTGTCCGTGAAAACCGGTCTTAATATATGGTATGCTTTTGGAATGTTTAATGGGGACAATTATCTATTAACTTAGGAGATCCTGAGGAGGAAAAGAGTTATATGGGCGAGGCTTTTATTATCTCTGCAGTGCGAACCGCTATCGGAGTGGGTAAACCAAACGGCGCTTTGGTCCCTATCGCTCCAGTTGATTTGACCGCGGCTGTCATTAAAGAGGCAGTTTATCGCGCAGGAGTGGATCCAAAACGAGTCGATGACGTGATCTTGGGTTGCGTCACACCAATAGGAGATCAAGGCGGCAACTTAGCTAGGTTGGGCGTGTTAAAATCGGGATTTCCGGTGGAGGTGCCGGGGGTAACTATAAACCGTATGTGCGGTTCTAGTCAACAAGCAGTTCATTTCGCCGCCCAGGCTATCCTGGCGGAAGACATGGAGATTGTGGTTGCGGGCGGTACGGAGATGATGTCTCACCAGCCACTCGGATCTGATTGGCCGGAGAAATGGCCTGAGGATTTTCCTTATAAATTAGTACACCAGGGAATAAGCGCTGAGATGATGGCCGAAAAGTGGGAGCTCGATCGCCAAGAGCTCGATGATTATGCTTATCAAAGTCACATCAAGGCAATGAATGCGATCCAAAACCAAGACTTTAAATCCCAAATCCTGCCGATCACGAGGCCGGATGGGGTAATCGTGGTCCAGGATGAGGGCGTACGGATGCCCCCGGATAGGGAAAAAATGGCAGCTTTAAAGCCGGTGTTTAAACCTGATGGTATCATCACAGCCGGTAATTCCAGCCAGATTAGCGATGTAGCCACAGCACTGGTGGTGGCTTCTACAAAAGCAATTGGACGTTTCAACCTGACACCAATAGGACGCTTGGTCGCCCGGGTTGTAGTTGGCTCAGATCCGGTACTGATGCTGGAGGGTCCCATCCCTGCTACAAAGCAAGTTTTGAAGAGAGCAGGATTGAGGCTGGATGATATGGATGTTATTGAAATCAACGAGGCTTTTGCCTCAGTGGTACTTGCCTGGGAAAAAGCGCTACACCCTGATATGTCGAAGGTAAATCCAAATGGCGGTGCCATAGCTCACGGTCACCCCTTAGGAGCCACAGGCGGGGTCCTGATGACAAAATTACTGTATGAACTAGAAAGCTTGGGAGGTCGTTACGGTCTGCAAACCATGTGTATCGGGCATGGTATGGCTACTGCCACTATCATTGAACGGCTGTAATTGACGGGCAATCTATGCTGCACACCGTTTACCTGGCCTTGGGCACCAATATGGGGGATCGACTTGCGAATTTACTGGCTGCATCAGATGCAATGCCACCCCAGGTGAAACCGGTGAAATGCTCTCCAATTTATGAGACAGACCCGTGGGGTGTCCTCGACCAACCTACTTTCTTAAACCAAGTAGTAGAAGCCACAACAGAATTAACACCCATGGATTTGCTCGTTTACCTAAAAAGGATTGAGGTTCGTTTGGGACGGAAAGCAACCATTAAGAACGGCCCGAGGCTGATCGATATAGATATTTTGTTTTATGATGATTTAACCCTAAAGACGGATGTACTTGAAATACCGCATCCTTTAATGGCTGAAAGGGCTTTCGTTTTGGTGCCTCTTGCAGACCTGGTTGCTGAATTGAAGCATCCTATATTAAAAAGCTCTATTCGTCAGTTGGAGTCGATGGTGGATAAATCGGGGGTCAGGTGGTATGCAAGTGGTGAATGCGGTAAAATCAATAATATATAGCCAAAACATCTGAATGTCTATCTGTTGGAGTTTAATAAGATGGTCTAACAGTAGGTTGGAGGTACTGCGATGTCTGAAATAGATCGAAAACCGCTCAATTGGACTCCCTCTCCGAATATTGGATATACGGTAGAACGCCGACCTGATGGGGGCATGCACTATATCTTTCGTGAGATCTCTCACGATACACTGGAACACTGGCGGCAATTTGCACTTGAGCATTTGCTTGATTCGGACCGGCTTACCAGGAATTTGTATGATCTCCGTTTAGTTGAAGAATTACCAAAAGAAGCCATCGAATACGCCGTCGAAGTGAGCAGCGATCCTTCTACACGAAATATCCGCCTAGCTGTGGTCCTTTCGACCGAGGCAGTAAAGCAAGCGGTTGAAAACATTGCCGCCCTGTCAATTCCAGGAGGGTTGGAAATCGGGATTTTTACGGACATAGATGAAGCGGAAGCCTGGTTAGATCGACCCTTGACTTTACTAGTCTAAGGATTTTACTGGTATAAAACCAACTACCATAAAATCCTACTGAATGGGGAGCAGCCGAGCATGCAAACTTCTAGTTTGAAGGTCGCTAGCCACACATTCAATTGGGGGAGGCGGA
Organism: Anaerolineales bacterium; assembly: GCA_034430155.1. GTDB lineage: Bacteria > Chloroflexota > Anaerolineae > Anaerolineales > UBA4823 > DAOUET01. The sequence goes on along the minus strand of DAOUET010000137.1, from coordinate 7,742 downwards.
CTTATGTGATGGGTATCCTGAACCTCACGCCGGATAGTTTTTCGGGTGATGGTTTATTGGGAGAGGTGGAACCCCTCGAGGAGGGTAATCTCTCATCCCAGAAAAATAAAAAGATTATCAGCCAGGCTTTGGAACAAGCACTTCGCTTTGTGGCTGGCGGTGCGGATATCCTGGATGTAGGTGGAGAAAGCACCCGACCGGGATCTGAATTGGTGAGCCCAGAAGTAGAGATGGCCCGGGTGTTGCCGATTATCAGGGCTTTGGTTGATGAGGTGGATACTATCATTTCAGTCGACACGTACAAGCCAGATGTGGCACAAGCAGCCCTGGAAGCTGGCGCACAGATCGTAAATGACGTATGGGGATTGCATGCTGACCCGCAGCTGGCCGAAACGGTTGCCCGTTACAATGTCCCCATTATCTTGATGCATAATCGAAGTTCCTGGGCTCATGCAGAGATCAAAGAACGTTTGGGTGGGCGCTACGTGGGAGTTCCATACGACGATCTGTTGGAAGACATCAAAGGCGAGCTCTTAGAAAGCGTGTCTCTGGCGCTTGCAGCTGGAATCTCCAAAAAGAATATCATTTTGGACCCCGGCATCGGCTTTGGTAAGACCGTCGAACAAAACCTCGAACTGCTTGATCGCTTAGATGAAATACGATCTCTAGGATATCCTATTCTGGTGGGTCCCTCTCGTAAATCTTTTATTGGTTATACGCTTGACCAACCGCCAGATCAGCGGTTGGAAGGGAGCGCAGCAGCCGTGAGCGTAGCAATTGCCCGGGGAGCTGATATCGTGCGCGTCCACGATGTGGATTTTATGGTGAAGGTGGCGAGAATGACCGATGCTATCGTTCGGCGGGGTTAGAATTTGAGTATTGTGGTTGCTTGTTCAGATTTTATTAGTTTCACTAACTGGAGAAATGTCCCCTGATTTTTTCCAGACCGAATAACAACAATCCAAGCTGGGTGACTCCAAGCCACACAAAGCCAAACGATAAGAACCAGGTGATTAAGCTAATCCATTGGGGTACCTTGGATTCCAATAGCGCCAACCTTTGCTGCAATTCTGTGATTACCTCTTGATAATCCGTTATTATCGATCTGGCTTCAGATAAGTTATCATTGATCTCTTTCACGTGCCTGGCTATTATTTTGAATTGCGCCTGAATGACGATCAAATTTCCTCGAGTGGCTCGTAGGCTGCCACTCATCTGTTCGAACGATTGCGGGAGCGGGTCCAGACTTGCTGATACCCTGGCTAAAGCTACATCGAGGGGAACTGGTGGTTTGTATGGATTGCCTGGGATTAAAGGGATTGAGGTGATTACGGTTAAAGCCTGTTCGATCAGGCGAGCGCTCGATTGAGCAGCGAGCAACGAAGCCTGAGTTGCGTAGATCGTTTGAGGTAATTTATCGGATAAAAGGTTAGAGAGCGAATCGACCATGGAGGTGGACTGTTGGATTGTTCTGCCAGTCGTTGAAACGGTATCTTCTAAGGAAGAAACATTTAGTGATGCATTATCCAAAGTTTGTTTGGTTAGTTCAAGTCCGTTCGAGGTGACTTGGAGAGATGCATCGATGAGTTCAAGTGTCCCAAGAACATTTTCCGAAAGGGGCGCCCGGATTCGCCAAACATAGATCAACCCGAAAGCACTGAAGAGCAAACCGACTGCAGCTGCGATGGATAGAGCGAAACCGATTATTCGAGAGATAAACGTTCCCATAGTCAACCTTTTTTATTATTCCAAATCCTTCGTATAGCCAATTGCCTGATATTTCAGGTCGCAATTTGATCACTTTTAAGGGAAAATCAGCCCCATTTTACCAGCTGTATTGAGGTTTCGTGATAGCGTAAAAAGATTTAGATAGATCTGCTTCTCGGTAAGCTCTGTCAAGTTATAATGAGCTATTGGGAAGTTATTGTAATCATTTCTAATATAAAGCGATGAAAAATATGACCCATATTTTAGTCACCAACGATGATGGTGTCAGTGCTCCAGGTTTGCTATCATTAGCAGAGGTAATGAGCGAGGTTGGTCAAGTGACCGTGCTCGCTCCTGATCACAACTGGTCTGCTTCAGGACATGTTAAAACCATGCACCGCCCTCTGAGAGTTAAAGAAGTACAGCTGGCGGATGGTAAATTTGCTCAAGCAACAGATGGGGCTCCTTCTGATTGTGTTGCACTGGCATTGCTAGGTTTTGTTTTGGAAAAGATAGACATAGTTGTTTCTGGGATTAATCCTAATGCCAACCTCGGACACGATGTTACCTATTCGGGAACGGTTACCGCTGCGATGGAAGCTGCCATATGGGGTTTACCTGGTGTGGCAGTTTCGTTGGATTCACCCGAGAACCACCTGGGTTTGTTGGACTACGTACCTGCAGCCCGGATTGCCAGTGATATAGTCATACAGGTGATCAAACACGGATTGCCAAAAGATATCCTGCTTAATGTTAACGTACCTTATTTACCGTATGAGGAGATTAAGGGTTATCGCGTCACTCGTCAAGGGCTACGAGTATACCGGGATCAGCTGGATAGACGCCTTGATCCCCGAGGAAGGCCTTATTATTGGATTGGCGGCAAATCACCTACCGGCGTTCCGGAGGAGGGCACCGATTTTGGATCTCTGGCGGAAGGTTATGTCTCAATAACCCCTCTGCAACTTGACATGACCGCCTACCAATCGATGGATAGCCTACATTCGTGGAATTTCGGAGAATAAAGGAGGCTCAATCCTTAAAATATTTGGGACTCCCTTGACAGATTTTGATTTCGCTGTAGAATCGGGCGGAATGGAACGGTCCAATAAACCCCTTTTAAAAACCTTCGCCCCGGGGCATCAGCCCGAGTGGGCGATTTTTTTACCAGGATACAGAGCCTTTATTGGCTCTATTTTTTTGCCTGCGATGTGCGAGGCTGGCATATTGATTAGTAAGATGCAAGGATAGATGCAAACGCCCTGCAACCCAATTAAACCCAGAATTTTATGAGGTAATTACAATGAGGATGCCAGGATTAATTGACCCCCACGTTCACATGCGCGAACCCGGAGCTACTTATAAAGAGGATTGGGATAGCGGGACAGCTGCAGCTCTGGCGGGGGGCTTCACTACGATATTGGCGATGCCTAATACCCAACCCCCCATCACGGACGCATCAAGTTTGTCTGCAGTGTTGGAATTCGCCCGCGATAAAGCGCGTTGTGATTACGGCCAATATGTCGGTGCTGGACCTGACAATGCCAAAACATTGCCGTCATTGGCAAAAAATTCAGCTGGATTGAAAATGTACCTCGACCAGACCTATGGTCCCCTACGACTGGATAACCTCGAACTTTGGATGGCGCATTTTGCCCATTGGCCTAAGGGGATGCCGCTTGCGGCTCATGCAGAAGGTCGAAACATGGCGGCAGTTATCTTACTGGCTGCCCTGTATGATCGCCCTCTACATCTCTGTCATGTCTCATTGAAGGAAGAGATCCTGGTAATCAGAGCAGCTAAAGAAAAAGGATTGAAGATCACCTGCGAGGTGACGCCCCACCACCTTTTTTTGACCGAAGAAGACATTGATATCATTGGTGCAGGTCGCAGCGAAGTGCGGCCTCGTTTAGCAAGCGCAGCTGACCAGGAAGCCATTTGGAAGAACCTCGATGTTGTTGATTGCTTTGCTAGCGATCATGCCCCCCACACATTGTCCGAGAAAGACGGCTCTAATCCTCCTCCCGGTTTTCCAGGCTTAGAAACGGCTTTGCCATTATTCTTGACAGCGGTCTACGAAGGGCGTCTGACCATTGACGATTTAATCACCCGGATGCACACAAATCCAAAACATATTTTTCACCTGAGCGAACAACCTGAGACTTGGATAGAAGTGGATCCCACCGCTCCTACTGAAATTCAAAGCGAACATTTCTACTCCCGCTGCAGCTGGACGCCATTTGAAGGCTGGAAAGGGCGAGGGCGGTTAGGAACTGTTTATCTTCGTGGAAACCCCGTTTATCGGGATGGGAAAGTGCTTGCTTCTCCCGGTACCGGGAAGAATGTGAGAGCGATTTAGATCAATTTGTATGTAAAGGAGCAATTTATGGCAACTTACTCACCCCCAAAGCACGATAAAACCCCTTTTTTACCGTTTGGCGACCAGCAGAATACGCCCTTTTACGGTAAGGACATCCTATCTGTCAAACAGTTCACACGTTCGGACCTGAATTATGTTTTTAGTGTTGCTCACGAAATGCGGGTGATGGTCGAGCGCGTGGGCACATTTGACCTGCTGAAGGGCAAAATATTGGCAAATCTTTTTTATGAACCTTCTACTCGAACATCGTCTTCGTTCACGTCGGCGATGGAACGCCTTGGCGGGAGTGTCATCCCAATCAACGAAGTGCGCTATTCCTCCGTTGCCAAAGGAGAATCTTTGCCGGATACAGTGCGCACGTTAGAATGTTATGCCGACGTGATCGTGCTACGCCACCCCGAGGTGGGCGCGTCTGCACTGGCTGCCAAATACGCCCAGAAGCCTATTATCAATGCTGGCGATGGAATCGGGGAACATCCGACACAGGCGCTTTTAGATATGTTTACTATCGTTGAAGAACTGGGGCAAGTTGATGGATTGACGGTTACCATGCTGGGCGACCTTAAATATGGTCGCACAGTGCATTCTTTGGCACGCTTGCTCTCTCTTTATAACATACGCTTGAATTACGTCTCCCCGGGAATATTGCGCATGCCGGGAGAGATTATTGCAGAGCTGAGAGAAAAGGATATTCCCCAATCTGAATTCATCACCTTGGATCCGGCATTACCTGAAACTGACGTCTTATACGTGACCCGTGTTCAAAAAGAGAGGTTCAACGACTTGGGCGAATACGAGAAGGTCAAGGGTGCCTTTATCATTACACCTGAAACACTAACGATAGCCAAGGAACGCATGATCCTGATGCATCCCTTGCCGCGCGTGGGTGAGATCAGTATGGAAGTGGATATTGACCCCAGGGCAGCTTATTTCCGCCAGATGGAATATGGCCTTTACGTACGCATGGCTCTCCTGGCGATGGTATTAGGAAAGTCATGAAGATTAATGCGGATTTGATCCCCTCTACCTGCTCGAGGCCTATATTGACTCAATACCAGGAGTAATTATGTCTTTCTTCACACGGCTCGAACGGCGCGCTCGTGAAATCGATTCGCTTTTGTGTGTCGGATTGGACCCACATGCCAGCCAGCTAGCAACATTCTCTGCAGCAGCTATGCGCGATTACTGTTTGCAGCTGATCGAAGCTACTTGGGAGGTGGCGGTAGCATTCAAGCCTAACGCCGCATTTTTCGAAGCTCTAGGACCGGAGGGAGTCTCGGTTTTGCAGCAAATCATTAGAGATGTACCTGACGATGTTCCGGTGATTTTAGACGCCAAGCGGGGAGACATCGCTTCCACCGCCCAGGCATATGCTCAAGCCGCCTACCAGGCTCTGGGAGCGGATGCGGTAACGATCAACCCATATTTAGGCTATGACTCTGTAGCGCCTTTCCTGGGCAATCCTGAGCGAGGCGTATTTGTGCTGTGCAAAACCTCCAACCCAAGCGCGGTCGAACTGCAGGAGCTTGCCGTTGGAAGTTTCCAGGCTTCTGCTGATTCATTTCCGGATATTAAACTCTACCAGGTGATTGCTAAATTAGCAGTAAAGTGGAACCAGAACGATAATGTTGGATTGGTGGTGGGAGCGACTCAACCTGAAGCGTTAACCAGCGTTCGAGAGATCGCTCCTGACCTTTGGGTTCTGGCGCCAGGCATTGGAGCACAAGGTGGCGATTTGGACGCATGCCTGAGATGTGGATTAAGGATGGATGGATTTGGGTTGCTGATACCCGTTTCACGGAGCATCTCTCGCGCCAAAAACCCAAGGAAAGCAGCTGCCAATCTGCGGGCAGCCATCAATCAAACCAGGGACGAGATAAGGTCTTCTAGGATGGATCAATCCGCCAATCGACCAAAAAATCAATTATCTCGACTTGCGGACCAATTGCTAGAATCAGGTTGTATCAAATTTGGGGATTTCAGACTTAAATCTGGTTTCATCTCGCCCATTTATATTGACTTGCGCCGGTTGGTAGGTCATGTGGACCTGTTAGCTCAAGTAGCAGCAGCATACCTGCCTGTACTGCGAGGGTTATCGTTTGACCGCTTGGGAGCCCTCCCCTATGCCGCGCTTCCTATCGCGACGGCAATAAGCTTAATGGCAGGCTGGCCATTGATCTATCCGCGTAAAGAGACCAAAGGATATGGTACGAAGTCCGAGATTGAGGGAGTTTATCAAGCCGGAGAACGAGTTGTGGTTATCGATGACCTGGCGACCACTGGAAAAAGCAAGTTTGAGGCCATCGAAAAATTGACAAAGGCTGGCTTACAGGTCACTGATATCGTTGTCCTGATTGACCGTCAGTCTGGCGCGGTTGAAGCTCTGGCTGAGGCGGGATACCGGATGCACAGCGTGGTTAATTTGACCCAATTGTTGGATCAATGGGAGAACGCAGAACGGGTGCCTTCCAACCAGATTCGTCAAGCACGCGAGTTTATACAAGCCACTCAACACAGGATTTAGGAATAGACATACTCTCGTAATAACCACTCTTCCACCAATGTGGCGACCCAATCACAGGAGATTGACCATCTTTAACTAAGATGTACAGCTTTATCAGACCCATTCTTTACCGGATTGACCCCGAAAAAGCCCATGCTCTTTCCTTAAACTTCTTCCGGCTATTCGGGATCATGCCCTTTGGAAATGTTTTGTTGAGAGGGGTTTCTTCACCCCAACAGACCGTTGAAGCGTTTGGTTTAACCTTCCGAAATCCAATCGGTTTAGCGGCTGGTTACGATAAAGATGGATTGGCATGGCGGGGTCTAAAAAGGCTCGGTTTTGGCCACATCGAGATAGGCACCGTCACTCCGCTTCCGCAGCCAGGGAACTCGAAACCGCGTTTGTTCCGATTGCTGGAGGAGCGGGCACTGATTAACCGCCTCGGCTTCCCAAGCAGAGGGGCTGCCTTCGTAGCCAGGCAGCTGGCTGTTCCTCGCCCGCCCGGTCTTATAGTCGGTGTGAATCTCGGCAAGAATCAGGGCACTCCATTGGAAAAGGCTATTTCAGATTACCTGGTCTTGCTAGGACAATTCGCTCCGCTGGCAGATTATTTAGCTATCAACGTCAGCTCTCCCAATACGGTGGGATTACGCCGCTTACAAGCCAAACAAGCTTTACAGGATCTCCTGACCAGTCTTGCTGAGGAGAGACAGGTGATGTCAGAGCGGATAGGACGCCGGGTACCTATGTTAGTGAAATTAGCGCCTGATCTCTCCGATGCAGAGTTAGTAGACGCTCTGGGGGTCATCCTTGATACGAACATGGATGGGGTGATTGCAACAAATACGACTATTCACCGGCAAGGAGTAAGATCGTCTCTAAGAAGCGAAAGCGGCGGGTTGAGCGGCGAGCCGTTGAAGGAACGCAGTACGGAAATGGTGCGCAAGATCTGGCGACTCACCGGGGGTAAATTAGCAGTTGTGGGCGTTGGGGGAGTGATGAATGTTGAGGACGTCAAGGAAAAGCTGGACGCGGGAGCTGTTCTCGTGCAGATTTATACCGGATTAGTATATCAAGGGCCGGGTTTGGTCAAACAGATTCTAAGGGCGTTATGAATTTAAGGGATGCTGAAGGTATATTGCCAGCTGTCAC
>DAOUET010000136.1:0-3928 GCA_034430155.1 Anaerolineales bacterium | reverse complement strand
GAGCTCTGAGACGGTCTTCTCGACCGAATGACAATCGATCTGCCGTGTCCCTTTTCTTTAATGATACCTTTCGTTATAGATACTAATGACACCTTGCCATGTCAATTGTACGACTTCAGTCTGATTCGTCAATTAGTAGATGATTGAATGTAATTGGAAGTGGATACATGCATATCCTCACCCTGAGGAGCACAAGGACGAAGGATCTCGGGCAAGATCGCGAATTGGATGCTGAGTGCAGCGAAGCATGGCATTTATTTGATTCTAAAAACAAACGACCACTTACTTAATCGGGAAAAGGGCAATCAGCTTTAGAAAGGAAAACTCTAGTGAAGAATCGAACTTCAACAGCACCATCTATGACGAATCTAGATGAACACTCAATTAATGCTATTCGTTTTTTATCGGTTGATGCCGTTCAAAAAGCAAACAGCGGTCATCCCGGACTCCCTTTAGATGCAGCACCTATGGGATACGTTCTCTGGACACGCTTTCTCAAATACAACCCAGACAATCCGAAATGGATTGATCGTGACCGTTTTGTTCTTTCAGCAGGGCATGGGTCGATGTTGCTCTACAGTCTGCTGTACCTCACCGGTTATGATCTGTCCCTAGACGATATCAAGCAATTTCGCCAGTGGGGGAGCATAACGCCTGGTCATCCCGAAGCTCATCTTACCCCTGGTGTCGAGACCACTACAGGACCGCTCGGGCAGGGATTCGGGAACGGCGTTGGCATGGCGATCGCCGAAGCGTTTTTAGCAGCCCGTTACAACCGGCCAGGATTTGAAATCATTAACCACTATACTTACGGCATTGTCAGTGATGGTGATTTAATGGAAGGGGTTGCTTCAGAAGCCGCCTCGTTAGCTGGTCATCTTAAACTTGGCAAACTGATCTATCTGTATGATAACAACCATGTATCGCTAGCAGCTGGAACGGATATCACCTTTACTGAAGACCGCGCCGAGAGGTTTCGAGCCTATGGCTGGCACACTCAACAACTAGAAGACGGCAACGATATCAATGCGTTGGAATGGGCTTTGCGAGCAGCCCAAGAGGAAACAGAAAGGCCCTCCCTCGTTCTTGTGCGCACCCATCTTGGTTATGGTTCTCCCAACAAGCAAGACACATATCAGGCTCATGGTTCGCCGTTAGGTGTGGAAGAGGTCAATCTCACCAAAGAAAAGCTGGGGTGGCCGCTGGAGCCTGATTTCTATGTTCCAGATGAAGTCCTGGCAAATTTCCGAAAGGCTGTGGAGGACGGGAAAAAGGCTGAAGGGGATTGGAAGGCAAGATTCTCAGAATATCAAAAAGCCTTCCCTGAACTTGCTAAAGAATTTCTACAAGTGATCCAAGGTGAGTTGGCTGAAGGCTGGGATGCGGATATACCCGTCTTTCCGGCAGATAGCAAGGGGTTGAAGACTCGCGTGGCTTCTGGCAAGATTATGAACGCAATTGCTCCCTATCTACCGACCTTGATAGGAGGATCAGCGGATTTGAACCCATCCACTCACACCGTTCTGGAGGGGATGGGAGATTTTGAAAATAGCCAAAGGGCGGGTGGGGATATGCAAGGATCTTCTGGCGGTGGCTGGAGTTATGCGGGTCACAACTTGCACTTTGGCGTACGAGAGCACGCCATGGGCGCCATCCTAAACGGCTTGGCAACCCATGGAGGCATAATTCCCTATGGCTCCACTTTCCTGATTTTTTCAGATTACATGCGCCCACCGATCCGCCTTGCGGCTTTAATGGGATTACCCGTGATCTTTGTCTTCACCCATGACAGCATCGGATTGGGTGAGGATGGTCCCACCCACCAACCCATTGAACATCTGGCTAGTTTGAGAGCTATCCCCAACCTGGTTGTGATACGACCATGTGATGCAAATGAGACTGCAGAAGCCTGGCGAGTTGCGATTGAAACGCGCCATCGACCGGTCGCTTTGGCGCTGACGCGCCAGGACGTGCCTACGCTCGATCGCAGCCAATTTGCTCCGGCTGATGGTCTCAGGAAAGGAGCTTATGTGCTGGCAGATGCGTCCGGTGGCAACCCAGACATCATTTTGATTGGTAGCGGGTCAGAGGTTAGCCTCACCCTGGCGGCTAGAGAAAGACTGCTGGAGCAAGGCATTCAAGCCCGGGTTGTATCAATGCCCAGCTGGGAGCTGTTTGATGCCCAGCCGGAGGGTTATCGCAAATCGGTGCTACCCCCATCGATCCCGGCCCGATTGGCAGTGGAGGCGGGCGTATCTCAAGGATGGCGTGCTTATGTAGGCGACCAGGGCGATGTGATCGGTCTGGATCATTTTGGCGCCTCAGCTCCGGCTAAGATCTTGATGCGCGAATACGGGTTTAGTGTCGATAATGTGTACGCCAGAGCACTTAAATTAATAAGGTAGGCCGGCCCTATAGGGATGAAAGCCGGGCAACCAGGCCCGGTATAAGGGGCGGATTGGGAGAGATTTTAATGATCCAGGTCAAACGTGCTTACGACCATCCAGAGCCAGGAGATGGGATCCGCTTCCTGGTAGATCGATTATGGCCGAGAGGTATCAAAAAAGAAGAAGTAAAACTGGAAGATTGGTTGAAAGACGTCGCTCCAAGCAATGAACTGCACCATTGGTTCAGCCATGATCCAAAAAAGTAGGAAGAATTCTGCCGGAGATATTTTAAGGAATTGGATGATAAAAAAGAGATCTGGCAGCCTATCCTGAAAGCAGCACGCCAAAGAAAAGTCACCCTGGTTTACAGTGCTAAAGATCGCCAGCACAATAACGCGGTAGCGTTGAAATCTTTCCTCGAACAAAAGCTACGGGATGGATAGAGAGCCATCTCGTTCAAAAGACTTTTTCTAAGATTGGTTTTAATGAACTGTGAGGATTATTTAACCATTTAGCTTTATCCTAATTTTATAGACGTAGGCAAGGGTCAGATGGCTTGGTGGATTAGAGTTTGGGATGAGACTTCAGGCCGGCATTTGCACGAGGTTTGATGTGACTTAGATATGGCGGAAAATATGGCTTCCAGGCGTTTTCAAACACTTTGGGAGCCATATTCTTTAATTACATAGCTAGCAAAGTCGAGTCTCCAAAAAACCTGGCGGGAAGAGTAAAGAGTGCATATACGTCGGCGTGGATAAAGCCCACGCCACCGCAGATATCTTAGAGTGCAATTGAATCACAATTTATGTTTAAGATTTCAATAAGACCAAATTTATATGTCCATAAGGACAACCGGACAAAAACTCGTCATAATTAGGGGGCATTATCAATTAGCATTTCCTCTTCATTTCGTCGGTAGCTTCAATTTATGTGGGTTTGGAATGGTCTTTTGGTGGCTATAATTTATCTAGGTGGCTATGCCATTGTGGAAACTCTGACGGTCACCACCAGATCCCTGGTGAGTTCACTTAGAGCAGGCTGGCAATTGCTGACGGTCGCAGCATTTATCTCAATGAGTTTACCGTTGTTGATCTTCTTTACCTTACCGCCCTATTTCGCCCCCGGCATCCTGGCCGGTTCTGTCAAAGGATAGAAGAAAAGTGGATAACCCTGCAATTATTAATTTATTTAGTAGTTACGCAGTTCAGGGGAAAATCGGATGTGTTTGGGCGGGCGTTTGCCCGCCCAAACACCCCCATCCTCCCACCAACTGCGTAAGTCCTATTATTATTGAATATGCCAGTGCTTCATCTTGATGATCCATTCTAATTGACGAATCAGACTGAAGTCGTACAATTGACATGGCAAGGTGTCATTCTGAAGGAGCAAAGCGACCGAAGAATCCCTGAATTGCTCGATTAAAACGATCGTAACATGGACTCTTCGCTTCCTGAGGCGGCTCATAGTGACAGCAATGTCGCAAATTGTCCGACTTTGTTTTGGTTGCTCCATAAGCAAGTCTAAAATTGGAGAGTAAGAAG
>DAOUET010000135.1:0-83945 GCA_034430155.1 Anaerolineales bacterium | reverse complement strand
CGCTGTTTCTCCGGCAAATCGTTCACATTGCTGATCAGGTAAGGTTGTTGGTGTTTGCGGTTCTCTTTGAACATCGCCAGGCTTCTCCTGCTTAGGATGACCACATTATATTAAAAACCCCACATTTTGAGGAGGGTTCAATTCGGACAAAGGTCATCTGGTCGTTTTTGCAGTGGAGTCATGATTATTATATAACTCCACATTCCAGATATTGCAGTGGGAGTATGGAAAACGCCATTGAGTGATTTGATTACTCAATGGCGAAAATCACGCTTTTATCCCTTCCACTTGGCAATTACCATCTGCCAACCAGCTGTAAATACCCAGAATGCAAATTCGAAAAACAGACGTGTGGTTTTCATGTTCCCAGGTATTAGATCTTATTAACACCTGCTTCACGGGACAGTTGCTCTTATTATGGACGAAATCATCTAAAAAATCAACCATTTCGTATAAAAAAACCGTAAATGAGAGCTCCTTTATAAGATTTCTAGGTGTTCTGACGTCAGGGTGGCATCTGGCCAGTTGGCTTCGATCCAGCGGCTTATCTTCTGAAGGCTGCGTTGAGTCTGACTATGATCACTACTTACCATGGCACAAGCCAGGGTGGAATCTTGCCAGAAGTCTTGGTGATCAACCTCGGCAACCGAAATGTTAAATTCTTTATGCAAGCGAATTATCAAGGGTTTAAGACGGTGGCGTTTCTCTTTTAGTGAGGAGCAACCTGAAAGGTGAAGTTGAATGATCAACAAGCCGACGGTCATCAGAATTTGAATGGGATCAGTTCTTGGGTGTTTACCTTGGTTTGTTCGTAATTCGAGCAAGCGATTATTATCGCTCAAATGAAAATCTCAAACCTAAATTGAGTTTCAGGAGTATAGTATATAGGACTTACGCAGTTGTTGGGAGGATGGGGGTGTTTGGGCGGGCAACGCCCGCCCAAACACCCCCAATTTTCCCCTGAACCGTGTAACTTCTAGTATAATCAAATTATGGAATATTTCAAAGACAAGAATTTGCGATCCTGGATTCTTACCATTGGTATTTTATTGATTATCGGCTTGTCAGCCTATGCGATTGTCTCTGTTGTTCGTCAGAGTGTAAAACAAGCCCAACAAGTGGTGCAACCGGTATCAGATCTCTCAAATGCTCTCGGTACCCAGGTGGCCCAAGTATTAAAACCGACGCCGACGGTCTTCATTGATCCAGTTGCGATCGTACATCAGGTACGCTCGCTGGCTCGTCTGGAAACTATTCAATACTCAGTGGAAAGGGTCATCACCGCTGAAAGCGGTCAGGGAACCTTTGGATTTTTATTTGGTGACCGGCTGCTTTTAGTAGCTCATGGAATCGTGGTGGCCGGCGTCGATCTGGAAAAGCTTGCTCCTGCAGACTTACGTGTTCAGAATAATATCCTTTACGTTAAACTGCCCGATCCTGGAATTTTCATCACCACGTTAGACAATGATAAATCCTATATCTACAATCGCGATACGGGAGCACTAACTAAAGGGGATATCAACCTGGAAACTACAGCTCGGCGCGCGGCGGAGAAATCAATCGAAGATGCGGCCCTGGAAGATGGAATTCTAAAGTTGGCACAGCAAAACGCGGAAAATTATCTCTCGCGCCTGTTGATGGAAATTGGGAGTTATTCTGAAGTCATTTTCCTAAATCCGACGCCAGAACCTTAGAGCTTTACCGCGGTCGATATTGTAGATCAGTTCTCGGGTATTAAAAAAGGTAATCGTCAGAAAAATAAATATACACCTATGATCAACCCACCCTCTCAGACCAGCTGGGGAGGGAATATTTATTTTTACCCAATTCTACGGACCTGGCATGTTCAGAGTCGGTAAGTTCTCCGAGTTCCAAGTCTAAATTCAAGCTGTGTTGAAAGGCAGCCACGAATGCCTGAGCGGCGCTATCCCAGGTGATGGGGTGACCCAGAATCATCTCGAGTGTCGTGGCGCGAGCGAGTAAACGCTCTCCCGATTCCTTCCGGCTTGGTTCATCTGGGTAGGTGAGCGCCTGAGTTATGCGTGCTAGATCCCCGAACAATGGCAATGAACCGTGCTGCAGAACGCCATCGCGTCGACGAGCTTGAGCGCTGCCGATGATTTTTTTCCCTTGGAATGTGATCTCATAATTTGAGGGTCTTTCAAAACAGACTGGATTATGATCGTCAGAATGGGATTCCATCAATGGTCCTTCTGACCTTTGTGCGGGGATGCCAAGTAACTTCAATGCTTGTAACAGCGCTTCTGATATTCGCCGGTAGCTTTCTAAGACGCTGCCCGCCAAATGAGGCTCAGAGATGGGCGCTGCGATTGCGTAGGTCAGTTCGTCGCAATGCAGGATTGCACGTCCACCGGTCGGGCGCCGGACGATTTCCCAGCCCCTGGCACGCAGGCGAGGGATATCAACATCCGAAATTGCTTGCGCATAGCCCAATGAGAGACAGGCTGGTTGCCAGGCGTATAAGCGCAGGGTAGGCAAGACTTGGCCTCGACCGGCAGCTTCCAGGATGGATTCGTCCACAGCCATGTTCCAGGAGCCATGGGCCGGTGGATCGTAAATAAGCCTCCATGTCCTTCGGGAATAGGTCATTATGGTACTGGACTCGCCGGATAACCCCAGCCATGCCAACGATATCAGGGATATGGATAGCCCACAGGTGTTTCTGTAGAAGTCGGTGAGGGTGTCATCGTACTCGTCATGGTGGGTTGTGTACCGATGAGTGTTGGTGTGGGAGGAGTCAACGTACCTCCTGGTGTAGGGGATGTGCTGATGGTTTGCGTCGGCAGGGGGGTCGGGGTTTGAGTCGGCGGTAAAGTAAGGCCTTGAAGTTTAAGACGCGCCATGATTGTATACGGACTCCTGGGATATTCCCGCCAAAGATCAAGATAAGCATTTACAGCATTGGTTTCATCTCCTGCGAGTTCATTCGACAAACCCAGGAGATAAAGGAAATGGGGACAAGTGATGTAATCACAAGTAAAGAATTGTGATCCCTCCAGGGTGAGAAGATCTTTTTTAATCTGGGCAGGATCGATACCGGTAAGCAAACTCTCTTCACTTTCGCTCAATTTCTGTTTGGTCAAATCTACGGCATAGGTTACTTTTGGCGTGATAAATTGGATATAGGGTTCCTGATTATCTATTGATTGTTGAAGGATGAAAGTGATTTCTGGATCGATTCTTACGATAGGTGGATCTTGCACGGGCTCAACATATGAAACTCTGGGATGATTATTTTCTATGTAATCGATGAAGATTGCTTTAACCCCCAAAGATGATTGGTCCAGAATCCAAAATTCTGGTTTATCCGTGGGTTGGTGCCGAATGATGATCCATCTCTCGCTGGAACCATCGTGGTTGAAATCGAAATAACCGGATGAACGGATAGTCAAACCAGCGGTTTCCAATAACACGATGGCAGAGGCGTAATCGTCTTCAGAGAAGGTTGAGACCAAGCTTTTTAGAGCCAAGTCGGGGTCACAATAGGGCAAAGTTAAGCAAGACTTGTATATATCCCGTTGGTCCTGGTAGGTGTTCAGGAATTTTTGAGCGGGGGTGATCCACTCACTCGTGGGAGATGTAGGATTATCTACCAGACTGTTGAGGTATTCGCTAGCCTGGTCAGAATCACCGAGCAGAGCGTGGTAAATACCTAAACGGTAGCGCCATTCGTCAAGGGCATCGGGGCGGTAAGGAGTGCCCTCTAGGGTTGTCTTGGGCGGCCAGATTGGCAGCAAGGATTCCATCAATTGGACGGTTGTACTCAAGCCCCAGGCCTGAATGGAATAATCAATAACGAGGGTGCAATAACCCAAAAGCGTGGGATCGGATTCTATCTGATAGTATGCTCTGGAAAATTCGAATTGATTGCCATCCCAAATGTAAGTATGACGCACATTTACTGGGCAAGGAGGGAAAACAGTGTCTGAAAATTGCAGGTTCTCTAATTTTGCATCCCCCGATGTTGGTTCCCAATTATTATGGAATCCCGGTGCGACGTCTGGAACTGGCTGAGGCTCGAAGTACAATTCCACCGGAGGTTGAAAGGCAAGGCTGAATAAGCGTGGTAGTGGAGGTTGGAGTGAATCGGGTAATGGTGAACGGAAAATGGCTGTATCAGTGGCACTATCATTAGTGATGTCAGCGATAAAAAAATTCACTCCCATCGAGTGTGAAAAATCGAAGTCGCTCGTCAAAGGATAGGATTCAAAACTGCTGGGCTTCTCGATTAACCAAAAAAAAGCACTACCGTGTTCGGGAATACTCATTTTTATGAGGTTATTACTGAGCTGGCCTGGTAAGGTCATTAAGGGATATTTTTCAATGGTTAACGGAGGCGTGAGGCGATTGCCCCACGCAAATAATTCATCGATTCGAAGTTTCTTGTCATTAAGCTCCCTGGTTATCAGGTTTGTGTATAAAGAGCCGGCTTTTGGATTTCCAGTTTTGGCATAGTTATATGCAAGGCCGTAGAGCCAATCATCGGCTTCATCAGCATTTGGAAAGCGCAACAAAGCCTCACGTTGGGCTAAAATGGCGTATTTAAAGGCAGCGTAATAGCCAGAATTATCCTCCCCCCGAGTGTAAGTAGATAAGCTGTTCGGATATGCTTCCAAGAGCTGAATGAGCCGACTCGCCAGTTCTGGGGTCCAATTAACGATATGGTAAAGATCATTATATATCGATGGTATGGCGGGAGTGAGTGATGGGATCAACGTTCGAGTCGGCGTCAAGGTAGCTGTGGGTGTCGTCGTGGGTGTGGTAGTCGGTTTGGGTGTAAATGTAGGCCTGGGAGTGGGGGTGATTGTGGACGTGGCCAAAGGGGCAAGCGGAGGAGTGGGTGTTGAGGTAGGTAAAGCCACGGATGGACTTGTGTTTCTTGGTGGAATTGAGGGGGTTGATGCACGAGTCGCGAAATAGATAGCCAGGATAAGGACGAGCAATGTAATAAACGCAAATACGACTAACATTATCTGTTGTCTGGTTAGACCTTGTTGGTTTCCACCCTGTGTGGGTGGTTTGGGTGGTGTTGATGGCATTTTTTGGTTGAGTTACTCGGTCAATTTGATAGATATTGCGGTCAATTTTACGCCAAATCCAGCTCGGTCACAATAATATCTTCTTGCTCTATCCCAAATGACATTAATGGTGGACGGACAGCCCAGCGAGGAAAACCGAAATGTTCGGAAAGGATCGCTTTCAGAAATGGGGGAGCCGGCGGGTACCGATCCAAAATATCACGCTTCAGGTTGAGAGCAGATTGGCCCTTTTGATCCCACTCGCCATCAAGGTAAGTGTCCCAGATCTGCCGTATGTCGGGGGAGAGCAGATTAGCCAGAGCAGTGATGCAACCGGAGGCATCGGATTGCAAAGCCAAACTAAATAGTCGATCATTACCAGTCAATACCAGAAGATCGTTTCCGAATTTATCCCCTAGTTGTTGTGCAAATTCAGCATCTCCAGAGGAATCTTTTATGCCCATGAACCTTCCTGGATATTTATCCTTCAAGCGTTCAAGCAAGTTGATAGAAAATGGTGTTCCTGTGAGTTGAGGGATGTGATAACCCAGCAAAGCGCCATCCGATGGTAAGGCTTTTTTTATAAGTTCACCGAACCAGGCGATCAGTCCTTCATCGCTTATATTTTTATAGTAATAAGGAGGCAGTACGACAACCCCCTCGTATCCGAGATCAAAGGCAAACTTTGTCAGTTGGATAGTTTCCTGGAGGCTGGGTGTTCCCGTGCCAGCCAATAAGAGGAATTCGGGATAGATCTGCCGAACTTGTATAGCAGATTGCAATATGGCGATGCGCTCCTGGTATGCAAAGGAAGGCCCTTCACCAGTGGTGCCCAACAGTAGGGCACCATGACATCCCCGCTCAGCAAGGAAAGCCAGAAAGGTTGGTATGGCTTCTAGATCTGGGGAGAAATCGGTTTTCATTGGGGTTACAGCTGCTGCAAATACCCCGCTAATACTTGGAACCATTAAGACTCCTCAACCGGTGAGATTTATCACTTTTCATTCGATAGACAGGTCGTTACATAGACAGGTCGTTTACTTGACATCCAACCCAACTATGCTAGAATCATTTTACGATCATTGTAAATGTCCCTTAGGGATGGATCTCAACCACGGAATTGGTATTATAAATAATAAAAACTCGATATGTCCTCGATCTCAATACCGTCCTGGTATGTCCAGTCCTGCCTCAGGGGGATGCAACCGGTTAGGAAAGATCGTTCTTATTTAAACTCTAATTTGGAATATCACTTATCTTCACAATCCACTCCAGATGCTGGCTATCCAATATTGTAACCGTTATGAGTGGTAAGTGTTTATGGCAGCAGTCATTCAAACAGGAATTTTGGGCATTTATGACGGGATAGGTACTTTATCTTCAATAATGTGAGGTCTATGCCAATTCTGGTCATTCCAATAGCTCAGTGTGGGATTACAAAAAAATTTGAGATAGATTACCCCAACCATCGAGGAGGTGAAATTTATAAGAGAGCTTCAATTTTTCTATACCATTTTGGTCTCTCTATGATTCAATAGAGGAGGCCGACCATCGAGAGCCAATTTATGATCTAGGCTCAAGCATATATTCTTGGAGGAGAAAATGATTAAAAAACTTTGGATGTTGTTAAGCATTTTAATGATAGCAGCTTTTGTTTTAACGGCTTGCGGACCACAAGCTGCGCAACCCACAGAGGCGCCAGCCGCGCCCACGGAAGTACCACCCACTGCTGCACCAGCAGCAACAGAAGTCCCCCCGACTGAGGCGCCAGCGCCGACTGAAGCACCTCCCACAGAAGCCCCAATGGCGGCAGTCACCATTCAGCTATGGACCAAAGAAGGCGAGGCCGATGGTGGGTTGCAGTTCGTTCAAGGTCTAACTGACCAATACAGCGCGATGCACCCCGAAGTCACCTTTGAGGTGATCAATAAGGAGGTTGAGACTCTGCGGGAGGACTTTCAGACCGCTAGCCTGGCAGGCGCTCCGCCGGATCTCCTGTGGACCGTAAGTGACCATGCTGGCCCATTTACTGCTGCTGATCTAATCGTACCTGTCGATGATATGTTTGATCTCAGCGCATATGTTGATAGTGCCGTAGCTGCGGTAGTTTTGGACGGGCAGACCTGGGGAGTACCGATCTCGAACGGGAACCACTTGATGTTGCTCTACAATAAGGATCTGGTACCTGAGCCTCCGCAAACCACCGACGAGCTAATTACCATGGCGAAAGCGATCACCAGTGGGGATACCTATGGATTGGTCTATAACCAGACAGAGCCTTTCTGGCTGGTACCCTGGCTAGGTGGTTTCGGTGGTAAAGTATTTGCAGACGATGGTGTCACGCCCACCCTCAATACGCCCGAGATGGTAGCTACCCTCCAATTCCTTCACGACATCAAGTATGTCGATAAGATTGTGCCAGCCGAGAGTGACTACAACGGCGCAGATGCGCTCTTCAAAGAGGGTATAGCCGGTATGATCATCAACGGAGACTGGTCTCTGGGTGATTACAAAACCACCTTTGGTGAAAAGTTGGGCGTCGCCCGTATCCCGGAGGTAACCGCCACAGGCTTGTGGCCAGCGCCTTATACCTCGGGTGTATTCTTCATGATCCCAAAGGGGTTGGACGAGACCAAGTTGGCGGTAATCAAAGACTTTGTCGAATTCACCACGAATGAGGAAAACCAACTCGCCATGGTCACCACACTTACCCGTCTGCCGGCTCTCAAAGTTGCGCTGGATAACGAGCTGATCACCAGCGATCCGATCCTGGCGGGTTCAGCCGAGCAAATGACCGTTGGCACACCCATGCCGACTGTGCTGGAGATGCGCTGCAACTGGGATGCAATGAAACCCGAAATGCAAGCAGTTCTGGCAGATCAGAAATCGGCTGAAGATGCTGCGGCTGCGATGCAATCCGCGGCCGACACTTGTATAACAACTTTAGATTAGCTGGAAGAACACTAATTTCCGAAAAATTTGGGACCGGGCATCTTGAGCCCGGCCCCAATTTTCGAATGAGGGAGGAGGAAGCTGATGATATCGTTGGATTTGGTTGCTAAGAGTCTGACAGAGATTTTGTCAACCATCCTTTATGTTGTCGGCGGAACCATATTATTAGAAATTGTCCTCTACGTATTACTCGTTCGCTTCTTAAAGTTAAAACTAGCAATGCCTTATATGCTCCTAGCTCCCGCGGCTGTGGGGTTGATTGCATTGGTGATCTACCCTATCGCCTGGGAATTAAACATTTCTTTCACAAATATGAGTCTGAGGCATTTCAAGGTAACGGATTATATTGGCTTAACAAACTATCTTCGGGTGTTTGTAGACCCGGTATTAAAACAAGTAACATTTCTAAGTGTTTTATGGAAAACAGTTTTGTGGACGGGGGTAAACATTTTCTTTCACGTCCTGGGAGGATTGGGTTTAGCTTTATTGCTTAACCGCAAGATGCACGGGCGTGGTATCTATCGCACCTTGTTGATCTTGCCATGGGCTGTACCGCAGGTTATTGCTGTTCTAGCATGGCGAAGCGAATTTCACTTCGAATTTGGATTTCCTAATCTTGTTCTTAAGAGCATTGGTCTTCAGCCCATCCAGTGGCTGTCAGAGCCGACTTGGAACTTTATAGCGATGTGTATTACCAATATTTGGTTAGGTATCCCATTCATGATGGTTATCCTGTTAGGTGGTCTACAAAGCATTTCTAGTGAATACTACGAGGCTTCTGAGATTGATGGCGCCTCTGCCTGGCAGCAATTCCGTAATATCACCTTGCCACTTATGCGTCCAGTGATGACCCCGGCGATTATCTTGGGGACCATCTGGACATTCAACAACTTCAACGTGCCTTTCTTTATCAACCAAAATGAATTGGAAAGTTCAGATATTCTAGTGACAGCTTTGTTTAGAGCAGCTTTTCAGTACAATCGATACGGGTTTTCAGCTGCATTTGCCTTTATCATATTTGCCATCTTGGTTGTCTATTCGTTAACCTACCTTCGATTCACAGGTGGGTTGAAAGGAGCCTTCGAATGAGCGCTATGAAGTCAACCTCTTCACTTGGCAGAAAGCGATCCTTTTTTTATGGTGGCAGAGAAGACAGCTCTTTCAAACGCCTTCTGATCCACTCGGTGTTAATTATTGCCTGTTTTATTGCAGCTTACCCGATCTTGCGCATTATCAGTGTTTCGATCCGACCGGGTGATCGTTTGCTTTCCACTAACCTGTCTTTGATCCCCCCGGACGCCAATTTACAGGCTTATACCACCGTTCTGTTTGAAAAGGAATTCCTGCAATGGATTTGGAACAGCCTGGTTATCACGATAGCCACTGCAATGGTAGGTGTAACCCTGGCTGCTACCTCAGCGTACGCCTTTTCACGTTGGAATTTTCCGGGCCGATCCGTTGGATTAATATTCCTACTTACCACCCAAATGATCCCCGCGGCCATGCTGATGGTTCCGTTATATATCCTGGCGATCCGCCTTTCTCTTGTTGGAACCTACCGAGGTCTGGTGATAGCTTATTCGGTGACAGCTGTGCCTTTTAGCATTTGGATATTAAAGGGGTATTATGACACGATACCACTCGAACTAGAAGAAGCAGCTCGGATTGATGGGGCTTCGCAGCTGACTGCTTTTTTACGGATACTCTTACCTCTATCCACTCCCGCTCTGGCAATTGTCTTCCTGTTCAATTTCACCACAGCATGGAACGATTACCTGCTAGCCAGAGTGATCTTAGGATCACAGGAGCGGCTGCTCACCTGGCCATTAGGGTTACAACGTATGCAAGGGCAATTTCAAACCCAATGGGGACAATTCTCCGCAGCCTCGATGTTGGTAATGGTCCCCACCATGATCTTGTTTCTCTTATCGTCCAAGTTCCTGATTTCTGGGTTGACATTAGGTAGTGTGAAAGGCTAACTTCGCAGCTTTCCGGAAACTAGGTTTTATGAATAGCCAGATAGTTTTGCGCGCCTTTGCCATACGATAAAAGTTTGAGAAGACGGAGGGCAGCAAAGTAAATGCCTAGGATACAAACGCCAGAATGGGTGAAAGATGCGATCTTTTATCAAATATTTCCGGATCGTTTTGCAAGAAGCCAGACACTGAGATCGGAAAAGCCGGATAACCTGGAATCTTGGGATAGTCCGCCGACCACGTACGGTTATAAGGGGGGCGATCTGCTGGGTGTGGTTGAACATTTGGATTACATCCAGGACCTTGGCATAAATGCTTTGTATTTTTGCCCCATCTTTCAGTCTGCGTGCAACCATCGATACCACACCCATGACTATTACCAGGTGGACCCGCTCCTTGGGGGAAATGATGCATTTATCAACTTGTTGAAGGAAGCTCATCGCAGAGGGATCAGAGTTGTATTGGATGGCGTATTTAACCACGCCTCTCGCGGTTTCTTTCAATTCAACGATATCCTTGAGAATGGACGTTCTTCAGCCTACCTTCATTGGTTCACGATCAACGAATTTCCACCTAACGCTTACGACAATTCACGGCCACCAGGTTATTTAGCTTGGCAGAATCTGCATGCATTACCTAAATTCAATACGGAAAATACCCAGGTACGTGAATACCTTATGGGCGTGGCGGAACACTGGCTCCATCTCGGCATTGATGGCTGGCGTCTCGACGTACCCGCTGAAATCAAAACCGACGGTTTTTGGGAAGAATTTCGGCAAAGGGTAAAAGCGATTAATCCAGAGGCTTATATCGTAGGTGAAGTCTGGCGGGATGCCATTGCTTTCTTACAAGGTGATCGTTTTGATGGTGTAATGAATTATCTTTTTGCCGAGGCTGCGATTTCTTTTACCGCGGGAGAGCGAGTCGATCCGAAACTAACTGAGGGCCGGGATTATAACCCCGCAATGAATCTTGATGCAGGCGGTTTCGCGGATCGGATAGATTGGCTGCTGAATTTGTATCCAAGAGAAATTCAATTGGCGCAATTGAACTTGCTTGACAGCCACGACACCGCCCGCGTCATCACGCTTGCTAAGGGTGATAGCAATAGCGTCCAATTAGCAACCCTGCTGCTCATGACTTTCCCTGGAGCTGTCTGCATTTATTACGGGGATGAAATTGGGCTTGAAGGCGGACTTCCTGATTATGATACCCGCCGTACTTTTCCCTGGAATAGACCCGAATTGTGGAATCAAGAGGTGCTGGCCTTCCATAAGGATCTTATTTCAATGCGGAAGGCACATCCCGCGTTACGGCGGGGGGAATATCTTCGCCTCTTTGCCGAGGAAACCGTCTATGCTTTTGGAAGAAAATTGGACGAGGATGTGCTGTTTGTAGCGATTAACCGCGCCGATGAGGAACGTAAGGTTGAAATCCCCCTAAGCGGCTTGATTAACCCGGGAGCAAGAACCTTGCAATTTATATATGGTAATCATGGTGATGTTACTGTCGATGCAGGTATGGTCCTGCTCACCTTGGGAGAGCGAAGCGGTGTCGTGTTGAAAGAGAAACGAAGCAGATAATTATTTCTTTTTAGGAGCTGACTGTGAAGCGCTATTATATCTATAACAATTTCCTACTTATCTTAGCGATCATGCTAGCAGCCTGTTCCGTTCCTACGCAGACTCCCACGCTCCTTATACCTTCTGCGACAGCTTTACAAGCAACTACAACACCTACAGAAGAAGCCACTCCGACACCCACACCCACTTTAGAAGAGCCATTGTACGTCAATATCCTCTGGCACCAGCACCAGCCCTTGTATTACAAAGATGAGAATGGGGTTTATACAAGACCTTGGGTGCGCGTACATGGCACTAAAGATTATTATGATATGGCAGCTACCGTGGCTCAATATCCTAACGTTCATGTCACATTCAACCTGACACCTGTGCTTCTACGGCAGCTGGCTGATTTTGTTGATAATGGCGCGAAAGATCTTTATTGGGTGATGTCTGAAATAACCGCTGATGAATTGAGCCAAGATGATAAGCTTTTCATCTTGCAACGCTTCTTCGATGCTAATTGGCAGAATATCGTCGCTCGATTTCCTCGTTACCAGGAACTGTTGCAGAAGCGAGGGGGTAATGATATGGATTCTATCGAATCCGCATTACAAACATTCACCGAACAAGATTATCGGGATTTGCAGGTCTGGTTCAATTTAGCCTGGTTTGATCCTGATTTCCTGAAAGAGGAGCCCTTGAAATCGCTGGTGGACAAAGGTAAAAATTTTTCCGAAGACGACAAAGTCCTGGTATTTGATAAAGTTCGCCAGGTCTTGGCTTCCATTGTACCCATCCATAAACAACTTCAAGACGCGGGTCAGATCGAAATCACCACGACTCCTTACGCCCATCCCATCCTTCCCCTTATTTACAATACCAACCTAGCGCTGGTGGGGAATCCCGATGCGGAAATGCCTCAACGCTTTTCTTATCCAAACGACGCGATTGCCCAATTAGCGCACAGCGTTGAGATTTATACAAATACTTTTAATCGGCAACCAAGAGGCTTATGGCCCGGGGAGGGTGCGGTGGCTGAAGAGATCGTGCCCTTGGTAGCTCAAGCTGGCTATAAATGGATGGCAAGCGGTGAACCGGTATTGGCTCAATCGCTTGGTATTAGCAGCTTTACGCGTGATGCCCAAGAAACCGTACAAGAAGCGGATGAGCTCTACCGCCCGTATTATGTACAAGGTACCCGGGGAGATAAGGTAGCAGTGTTCTTCCGTGATGGGGTACTATCTGACAAGGTGGGTTTTACCTACTCTGGAATGCCGGGCGAACAGGCAGCCCAGGATCTGATTAATCGACTCGAAAATATCCGCTCCACACTCCACGAGCAGGGCGCGGTTGGCCCTCACATCGTAAGCATTATTCTTGATGGAGAAAACGCGTGGGAATATTATCAAAATGATGGCAAGGAATTTCTCAACCATCTTTACCAATTGCTCTCCGAAAGCAATACCTTGAAAACCGTAACGCCATCAGAATACCTGAATATGTTCCCCGAACAGCAGGAGATACAGAACCTATTTCCTGGAGCCTGGTTTAGCCCAAATTATGACACCTGGATTGGTGAAGATGAAGAACGAGACGCTTGGAATTATCTTGGACGAGTACGCTCTGACCTGGCTAAATTCGATATCGAAAATACTCGCTCCGCCGATCCTGAGTCCATAACCCTTGCCGAGGACTTCATGTACCTAGCTGAAGGATCAGACTGGTTCTGGTGGTATGGCAGTGACCAGGATTCCGGGCAAGATGAATATTTTGATCAGGGATTCCGCAGCTTGCTGGCGAAGGTTTATCAATCCTTAGGAGAACCCGTACCGAGTTTTGTCGATGTGCCCATAATTCCGCGCCAGCCATCTCAGCCAACCCAACCTCTCCAGGGGTTATCCACACCGCAGCTGGATGGCAAAGTGGATGATGACGAATGGGGAAAAGCTGCTTCCTATCCTGCGCCTGGTAAAACTCCTATAAGTGGGCTGTGGTACACGGTTGATGCAAATTACCTGTATTTGCGCCTGGATCTAACCGATGATCTTCCAGATGGCAGTCGCGTGGGTTTTTATTTTAGTACACCCGGTAATCCCCAAACCTATCCTTATCCGCGCACTTCCCAAGGGGAAAATGCCCCTTTGCTTGGTTTCGCGGCATCCCACTTATTTGAGTGGCAGGCAGGCCAATCTCTGCAATCCTATCTTGCCTCCGAAGATGGCTGGCAGGAAGGGCAGGATACTGGACAGGTCGGAGTGAGCCAGAGCGTGTTGGAATTTGCAATCCCTTGGGAGAACTTTGGTGAGTTGGAAACCGGCGATGATATGCGTTTCGTCGTAGCCGTTCAACCAATTGACCAGTTCTTGCCAACCGATGGTCCAGCCCAGATCACTTTCCCAGACCTGGGATTATCAACGGTAATATTGGAGGTGAATGACCCAGAAGGAGATGATCATGGTCCTGGCAGCTACAGCTATCCAACCGACGCCGTATTTCAAAGCCAGGTGTTTGACTTACAGAGTTTCAGTGTGGCTTTTGACGAGAAGAACCTAATATTCAATTTTGCGTTCTATGGTCCTATCCCGAATCCTTGGGGTTCCCCAAACAATTTAGCTATACAGACGTTAGATGTGTATGTGGATAAGGACCCCGGTGTTGCTACAGGTTCACGTGTGTTATTGCCGGGACGAAACGCAGCCCTATCCCCTGAAAACGGATGGGAGTACGCCATCTGGGCTGAGGGATGGACACCCCAAATTGTCGCTCCTGATGTGGATACGGGAGATCTGAAACAGGTCACCGGCGTCGATTTCAAGATCATCGTGGATCCTACCACCAAGACCGCGACGTTAAGAGTTCCCCTTTCGGTGTTTGGAGAGGGTGATCCATCCACCTGGGGTTATGCGGCTGCGGTGCTCAGCCAGGATGGATTTCCTTCGACGGGTGTGTGGCGTGTTCGGGATGTCGAATCCCAAGCGAAGCAGTGGCGATTCGGAGGTGGTCCTGAGGACACGAACCATACTCGTATCATTGATTACGCCTGGGCGGAAGGTAGGAAACCCACTCAAGAGGAGATGCTCTCAACTTATCAATCCAGCTCAATGCTGGTAGGAGATTTGACCCCTGACGATTACCCTCAAGTGCAGTTGCTATTTCCTTGACGGCGATTGAAGATTTCCCCGAAGAAGGTTAGCAGGAAAAAGGTTAAATCTAAGCTCAATAACGATTTGTGATATTCATTATGGTTGGTTTTGTGCCTGAGAGGGGGGGCAACCAGCCACGATAGGAACTGAACCATATTGAAGTCAACAACCTCAATCTTGGCATATAAACTAGGGAAACGTTGCTGGCTGCTTTTTACCTGCCTATTTCTGGTAGCTGTCTTATTTTTACAAGCTTGCGGATTTCAAGCTCCCTTTGGATTAGCAACTACTCCAGCTTTGACTGTGATGCCAGAGCCGACCAAGGTAATTACGCCGACAGCCACAGTTGTGAAATCGATTGCAATTGCCACTCAAGAAAAAGAAATGAGTGGCGTAGTCAGCTTGTGGTATTCCTGGAATGAAAGCGAGACCGAGGCTCTCGTTGAGGTGATTGAGAATTTCCAGGCACTGCATCCTAAGGTGAAGTTTGATGTGCTCTACGTGCCTTTCGATGACCTTGAAGCGAAATACGAATCCGCGGTTGAAGAGCAGAGTGGTCCCAGTATCCTGCTCGGGCCAGCCCAATGGGGGCCGTCTTTGTTTGATAAAGATAATATTCAGGATATTTCTAAATTTGTGTCGAACGAATTGCTTTTGTCAATCAACCCGGCAGCGATAGATGAAGTTCGTTATCGGTCAGGGTTGATCGGGTTACCATACGCAATGGAGGGTGTACTTTTATTCAGGAACAAGGAACTTATCAGTGAAGCTCCCGTGACCTACGATGAGTTGGTGGCGGACTCGCTAGCTGCCACACAAGGAGGAGAAGTCGGCGCTTATCTTGATAGAGGTGTTTTCTTTTCGGGTGCCCACCTTAATGGGATTGGAGGACAGTTGGCGGATAAGGATGGCAATCCCTCTTTCAATAATGAAAAAGGAATTGAGTGGCTAGGTTTGCTTGAATCCTTCGAAGGTGCAGGACCGACAGAATTTAATGGCAATCAGGATATTGAATTATTTAAGGAAGGTAAAGTCGGTTTTATCATCGAAGGCAGTTGGAACACTGCGCTATTCGCAGAGGCTATCGGGTCCGAATCCCTTTCAATTGATCCCTGGCCTGAGTATCGCACAGGACATCTCTCAGGATATATCCAGACCGAGAATCTCTACCTGAATGCCAACCTACAAGAACCCGACCACCTGCTCGCGATGGCTTTTTTGGAGTTTTTCCTTAAGCGGGGGACGCAACTCACACTTTCAAAGGTGGGATTTATCCCTGCGATATCAGACACTCAGGTGATAGATCCGTTTATACAGCAAGCAATGCAAGCCTTCGATTTGGGAACAGCATATCCGGTGTTCCCAGATGTTGGAGTGTATTGGCAACCCATAGAAGAGGCTATGGTGTCTGTCTTTGATGGAGATGTAGATCCGGGCCTGGCGCTTCAACAGGCCAACGATATCATAATGAGCAGATTGGAAGAGATGCGTAAACCCGAGAATTAATTTATGAACAGAGATAATCATGATATTGAAGAGGGCAGGCAAAGAGATGATCCATCCTTTGGAGGATCGATGAACACCCTCAAGTAATTGGCCGATCACACTGGTCCATACCTCTCCAGACCATTCTTGGTTCATTCACCCTTATTTTATGGATCATCCTCAGCATAATATATCAGGCCTGGAGGATCGGTATCATCCTGGCGCCAGTTGGAACCTTTCTCGGCGTTTGGGGTATTATCCAAGAATTGCTCCCCATTTTATCTATGGTAAGAATTAATGACCAGACTTAAGGTGGAAAAGGAAATATGACCGTTCCATATTGGGTTCAAGATGCCATTTTTTACCAGATATTTCCCGATCGTTTTGCAAACGGCGATAAAAGTAACGATCCGCCCAATGTCCAGCCGTGGGGATCGCAACCGACAACCTGGAATTTTATGGGAGGGGATTTACGTGGGATTATTCAGAAGTTAGATTACCTGCTTGATCTAGGGGTATCAGCGCTTTATCTAAATCCGATTTTTCAATCCCCTTCAAACCATCGTTATAACACCAGTGATTATTATCGAATTGACCCCAAATTAGGGGATATGGATGATTTTCAGGCTTTATTAAAAGTTGCCCATTCGAACGACATGCGGGTGATCCTGGATGGTGTCTTCAATCACTGTAGTCGTGGATTCCTGGCGTTTACCGATATCTTAGAGAACCAGGACCATTCGCCCTTCCGGGATTGGTTCCATGTAAATAGATTTCCCGTCAGAGCATATGGTCCGGGGGAAGCTGAGGATTATTTGGGCTGGTGGGGGAATAAAAGTTTGCCAAAATTCAACACGGATAACCCTGAAGTTCGCCGTTATCTCCTTAATGTGGCCCGTTATTGGATAGAAAAAGGAGCGGATGGTTGGCGGTTGGATGTGCCTAATGAGATCGATGACGATGAATTTTGGAGAGAGTTTCGTGAGATTGTAAAATCTATAAATTATGATGCATATCTTTTTGGGGAAATATGGACACCTGAGCCGCGTTGGGTGGATGGGGCTCATTTCGATGGATTAATGAATTACCCAATGCGTGAGGCCCTGATCGAATTATTAAACGGTAATACGATAAAAGCCGGTGAGTTTGCCCAAAAGGTAGAGAAGTTGTTGGAGCTTTATTCTAGAGAAAACGTTTATGCCATGTATCTGCCTTTGGGTACCCATGACACCGAGCGATTATTTACCATCCTGAATGGAAACCTGGATAAGGTGAAGCTAGCCTATTTATTTCAATTTGCTTATCCAGGAGCACCGGCTGTGTATTATGGCGACGAGGTGGGCATGCAAGGTGGGAAAGACCCAGCCTCCCGGGGGGCTTTCCCCTGGGAAGTCAACCAACAGAATGAAGAACTGCACGCCTGGGTGAGGACATTGGCGTCTTTGAGAAAACGGTCAAAAGTATTAAGAAGAGGTGACTACCAGCGGTTGTTTGTCGACGACCGGCGTGGCGTTTACGCTTTTACAAGAAGGTTGGGATCAGAAACGATCCTGATTGCTATGAATGCCAGTCCTTCACGACGCTATATGCGTCTCCCCGTCGCTGATTTGAAGTGGAAAGATGGTCAAATCCTTCATAATCTACTGGGCAAGGAAGAATACATCGTATCAGGAGATACTTTAGTATTGTCACTTTCCCCCTGGGTAGGTGTTTGGATTGGGTAGTTCAATTGGTATTAATTGTTTCGGATTCTACTGTTGATACAAACCAAGATATGAAGGTTTTGAACCAAATTTCTAAGGAATGGAGCTGAAAAGTTGTTGGTTTCTACATATCTCACAAAACAAGCAGAAAGGAAAGATAAAAATGCTTAAAGATTTTAAAGATTTCGCCTTGCGAGGGAATGTGGTGGATTTAGCTATCGGCATTATTATCGGATCTGCATTTACTAGTATAGTTAAATCTTTGGTAGATGATGTGATTATGCCCCCAATCGGTTTGCTGCTTGGAGATGTTAACTTCAGCAACCTCTTCGTGGTTCTAAAAGCAGGTAAAACCCCCGAACCTTATTCTAGCTTGTCCCTAGCTCAGGAGGCAGGGGCTGTGACGATCAATTATGGTGTCTTCATCAATAATGTGATTACTTTTTTGATCGTGGCGTTTGTGACTTTTATGCTGGTGCGCGTTATGAACAGGCTTTATCTTGAAACTCAGCATAAGGAAGAGGAAGAACTTGCTGGGCCAACAACAAAGAGTTGTTCATTTTGTAAGCAGACTATTCCATTTGAGGCTGTTCGTTGTCCTTACTGTACTTCTGAATTAGAATCTCTTACAAAATGACCTTTGATATTGGGGGTTATTCAGGTCCTGTTGCTACCGGGTGTTGTGAATCGGTGATCCATTCGCTCCATGAACCGGCATATAGTTTGGCCTCACCTAAGCCGGCGTGTGCCAACGCTAAGATATTTTGCGCGGCAGTTACACCTGAACCGCAATAGAAAGCCGTGCGCTCCACAGGGATGCCCTTCATGAGCGCCTCAAACCGTTGTCGCAGAACACCGGGTTGTAAGAATCTGCCCTGTGGGTCCAAATTTTCTTGGTAAGGAGCTGGCTGAGCACCTGGGATGTGACCAGCGACGGGATCAATTGGTTCGTATTCACCGCGATAGCGTTCTACCGCGCGCGAATCTAAAATCAAAGATCCTCGATCTACGGACATAAGCAGCACCTCTGCAGTGCTAGCACATAATTCCTCTCTTAGATCAGGTATGAACGTCCGTGGCTTTCTTGTCTCGGGACCGGTTTTAACTGGAAGATTTTGATCTTTCCAGAGTGGCCAACCTCCATCCAAAACGGCTGCAGCTTCATGTCCGAGCCAGCGTAGCAACCACCATAATCGAGCTGCAGCCATCGCTCCCCCGCTTCCATCGTAAGCAATCACTTGCACTTGCGTGTCTATCCCCCACCTCGAAAAGGAATTAACCAGTGAATCTACTGGTGGGAGCGGGTGGCGCCCGGTTTTTCCGGGGATAATCTCCCCACAAAGGTCTTCATCCAGATGGGCATATAGAGCGCCTGGAATATGTTCTTCAAAATAATCGCGACGCCCTTGTTCGGTATTGGTTAACGCAAAACGACAATCGATGATAACCCAGTCTGGGTTTTCGAGTCTTTCAACCAAATCATTTGTGGAAATTAGTGTCTTATACATTATCTGAAGTAAAGAAGATCGAATTTACCGGATGATCAGGACAGCACAATCAGCTCTATCCACTAACCTTAATAGGGTTTCATCGGATAATGACCCACTTTCAGCAGGCAAGACAACCAGCCCAAAGCCTTCTGACCAGGCTAGACGGGCAATCAATTCTCCATCTATCCTTGATAGCCAAAGAAAGCGCGGCTCTAAGTCGTGATTCTGAGACCATCTCATTACATCATGCTTGAGTGTTTCAGCTCTCTCAGGAACGTCTGCAACGATCAGGACAGTAACCAGACTCTCCTCCGTTTTCAGCTGGTTGGCAGTAGCAAGCGCTAGTTCCCCAGTGATTGAGCCGTCATAAATAATCAAGATAGGTCGTTGGAGGTCTACTCCACGTTGGTATATCATAGTATGGTGAGGAGACTGGATGACCGCAACTTGGGCGGTCGACCCGATCTGTCTTCTACCTGACCAGCCGACTTTACCAAGGATGAGGAGATCAGCATCGAGGGCCGCGGTGAGTAACTCTGTATTGATTGCACCTCGGGCTACGCGAAAAGTCCAAGGTACCTGGGTACCCTCCACTATCAAAGCCAAGGCACGTCGAGCTGTCCTTGCCTGAGCTCGCAATTGTCTTTCTACGTGAGTTAGTTCCACCTGCCGCAAACTGGCGGAATAGAATCCCACTTCACGAGTGATGGGTAGCCTAGCCAACCGGATTAAATTGATATCCTCGATGTAGATGCCAACAAGCTCAGCATCAAATTTTTCGGCCATTGCAGCTGCCATCTCCAGAGATGCGAGGCTGTGCGGGGAGGCGTCCAGGGCGACGAGGATTCGCCGGATAGGTTTTGGCTCTTCTTTGCTGCTCATTTTGCCTTATCCTTGGCCGTTTCGCTGAATTCCTGACGTTTCTCTGCCAGTTTGGCCAACTTGGCTTGCACCCGCCCATTGACGGTGTCTGGAGGATAATTTCCTCCTTCATCGGCTTCGCCAGCTGGAATACCTGTGAGTACTTCAATCCCCTGGTCAATAGTTTCAATTGGGTAAATATGAAATTGACCAGATCTAATTGCATCAACTACGTCTTGGCGAAGCATTAGGTTCTTTACATTGGATGTTGGAATAAGGACGCCTTGTTCTCCGGTAAGTCCCCTGTGCATACAGATATCGAAGTAACCTTCGACTTTTTCGTTTACACCACCGATCGCCTGGATATGACCATGCTGGTTGACTGATCCAGTGACAGCCAGGGATTGTTTGATGGGTACCTCGGAGATCGCGGAAAGTAGAGCGTACAGCTCAGTAGAGGAGGCACTATCGCCTTCGACACCCGAATAAGATTGTTCGAAGACCAGGCTGGCTGAAAGAGAGAGTGGTCGGTCGGTAGCATAGCGAGCGCCTAAAAATCCGGTCAGGATCAGAACCCCTTTGGAATGGATCGGACCGCTCAACTCGACTTCCCGTTCAATGTCGATGACTTCCCCTTCCCCCAGACGGACGCGGGCAGTAATACGAGAGGGCGTACCGAAAGCTAAGTTACCCGACTGGATCACGGAGAGTCCATTGACCTGACCAACCTCAGTGCCTTCAGTATCAATGAAAATCATGTTTCTAAGGATATTTTCTTGCATCCTTTGCTTTACGCGATCTGCCCGGCGGATCTGAGCATCAATCGCCCGTTTGACGTCCGTTGAGGTGACCGGGCGATTGCTATTCTGGTCAGCAAAATAATTGGCTTCCCGCAACAAACTGGATATATCCCGGATCTGAGTAGACAGCTTTTCAGAATCGCCAACTATGCGAGCGCTGTGTTCGATAACGCAGGCCACAGCTTCCCGATCAAAGGCTCGCAGACCATCTTTGCGAATTAACGTAGCTATCAGTTGAGCGTATAAATCCTGATTCTCAGTGGTGCGATCCATCTGGTCTTCAAAGTCCACCTGAACCTTAAACAATTCGTCGAAGTCAGGGTCTAACTTGCTAAGCATATAATAGAGCATGCGGTCACCCAACAAGGCTACTTTTACGTCCAGGGGGATCGGCTCTGGTTCGAGGGAGGCAGTGCTGATCAGGCTGAGCATCTGCCCCAAAGATTCAATGCCAACCTGGTGGGATTCCAACGCTCGTTTAAGCGCTTCCCACGAGTAGGGCTGCTGCAAGACTTTACGGGCATCCAGAATCAGGTAACCTCCATTAGCCTGGTGCAGTGCACCCGGTTTTATCAGAGTAAAGTCGGTAGTAAGAGCCCCCATCTGGGCGATGTGGTCGACCCGACCGACCAGGTTTTGATAGGTGGGGTTATTTTCATAGACCACGGGCGCTCCTTGAGAGGAATGGTGGTCTACCAGCAAATTGACCTGATAACGGTTCATCCGCGAGGAGGTCTGGCGAGCACGAGCCATCAAAGCCGCAAGTGGGTTTCCGGATTCGTCGTCGGGACTTTCATCATTGGGTAGAAAATCGCTGGCATTCTCCACCACATCTTTCTTCACGTTGTTGAGGTAATCGACTACCTCGGGAAATTTCTCATATTTCTGTCGAAGTTCCTCCATCAGGCCTCTGACAGCAAAATTGGTGGTCTCTCGGTTCAGTTGTCTGACGCGATTGCGAAGTTCACGCTGCCAGACCGGTACTTTTTGAAGAATTGTTTGAAGTTCCTCCTGAAGCTCTTCGACATTTTTTTCCAGGCGCTCACGTTCTTCATTGGGAAGCTTTTGGAATTCTTCTGGCGGAAGGACTTCGCCATCTCGCACGGGAGCGAAAACCAAGCCACCGGGAGTACGGATCAGAGACAACCCATGTTCTTTAGCTTGATTCCTGATTTCTTCCAGAGATTTCTCTTGTTTCTCCTGCAACTCTTCTTCTACATCTTGCCGGCGGGCACGATATTCATCACTATCGAAAGCCGAAGTCAGCGAGTTGCGGATTTCTTCGACTAGTTGCTCCATATCTCGCTGGAATACTGACCCCATACCTGCAGGTAAAGCTATGGCGTGAGGTTTATAGTCATGTTCAAAATTGTGAATGTAGCACCATTCTGATGGTGTCGGTTCAGATTGGGCTCTTTCTTCAAAGAACTGGGTCACCAATGACCGTTTTCCGGCTCCGCTGGGTCCGAGGGCAAAGACATTGTAACCTTCATGCTGGATGCCTATGCCGAAATGGATGGCCTCAGTAGCTCGAGCTTGCCCGATGATCTCGGTTAAATCAGGCAGATCATCGGTGGTTTCAAAGGTAAATTGTTTAGGGTCACATCGCCGGAAAAGCTGTTCTGGTTGAAGCGGCTTAACACTGACCATTAGGGTGGTCCTCCATAAGTAAACCAAGAAAATAAGTTTAGAATCCTTACACTAAATTTATTTTACCTCTAATGGCATCAACCAATGTGTCGGGTCAGGATTCTATCCCCTGATTTTCCCTTTCGGGAATTTGAACAGGGGTCATGGGATAATAACCAGCGAACATAGAAATGGTAGTTTAGAAAAAGGAGATTCTCATGCGGTTTGGCATAATGACCATGCAAGTGAGTACGCTGATACCTTCCGGGTTAGAACCGGAAGAAATGCTGGATCATATTGAAAAATTCACTCATGCTGATCTGGTCAGTGGTTTAGCTGACCAGGGTTTTCAGCTGATCGAACTGGGCGGTGATCTTGCCTTATTCTTCCCCCAGACTTTTTTACCCAGCTCCATTGAAAGATTAGCAGAACTCAAAAACAGAAGAAATCTGTCGTATACGGTTCATCTACCGCTTTGGTCAGTCGAGCCATCTACTCCTTTAAGACATGTTCGGGAGGGTTCGGTACAAGCTGTGATCGAAACTATTAATGCTTGCTCGTCACTGGAGCCGGAAGTATACGTATTGCATGCAACTGGAGCGCTGGCGGCTGAGTTCTATCGGATGAATCTTCCTGAGTTGGCGCATGCGTTATTATTACGACAATTCCAAAGTGGTGCCCGTAGAAGTATACAAACCATATTGGCAGAGACCCACCTACCGAGTCGAAAGCTGGCTATAGAGACGATTGAGTTTCCTTTTGATCTGACTATAGAGTTGGCCGAGGATCTCGATCTGTCCATATGCCTGGATACCGGGCATGTGCTGGTTGGTTTCTCCGGACCGGTGGGTTTATTTGAAGCGCTAGAGAAGTGCCTACCAAGGTTGGGTGAAGTCCATCTACATGACGGCCCTTGGCAGGGTTCTGAAAGAAAGATCGGTTATGGCAAAGATCACCAACCCATTGGGAAAGGTGACCTTGATATTGGGAGATTTCTAGACCAATTACATGATGCGAATTTTGAAGGACCGCTGATCTTTGAGTTACAGATGCAAGAAGCCCTGGCTTCCTTAAAGATCATTCGTTCTCAGCGACCAGGCTATGTGATAGGCGTCTAGTTGCGAGTTAAGAATTCATTAAAAATTTTTTATGTGAATGATGATCAGATGTTATAAGGTTCAAATTGGGTGCAAATCGAGCACCCTCGCTGTGCCGGTATAAGAATAATTTGACTAAATTGATGGTATAGCACTTTCAGCGCTCCTTGATATAATAACTTTGTAAACATATATCCTCCGCACAAATAAGCTGTTCAGGTGCAGGATGGGCGGAAAATTATTCTCGAGATGGTTTTTCGTATATCGTAGCGGGTTACTGGGGAGTCTCTATGCAGGAATTTCGAAAGTCTATAAATGAATTTCACATATCTCGGCAGGTTCGAGATAAATACCAATTTGATGAAACCTTATTCTCGCTGAGTGGCAATGTCATCTTTGCCAACTTCCATGCGGCTCGTGTTTTTGCTCAAAAGATAAACAAGAAACGCGATCTGGTTCTTTTCCCCGAGAAAGCAGTGCGCGCCGGTCAGATCAACGCAATGGGATTGATCGATGAAATTCTGCATTACATCATCAGCCTCTATCGCCAGCAGAAAAATCCCAAGGTAATGGAGCAGGCGTTGGGATGGTTGTATGAGCGCATTGGCATAGAAGATGTTGAGGAGGCCCTACGATTATTCACAGATCAATTTCCTCCAATCGCAGTATATCGGCGAGAATCCAACATTGATGATTATCTCAAGGGCGAAACGGAAGGTGTGCCTAACCGCTACATTGTCTTAGAGGAGATGTTGCTGTTGTGGCTGGCGAACGCAAACCCGGCTTTTGCAACATTCCTGGAATTGTTTGACGACACTTTATTAGAGAAGGAGACTGCTTATCCTCAGATTATCGCCGGGTTGCATGATTTTTTTGAAGAGCAACCAAAATTCGGCCCTGAAAACCAAAACCTTATTGACATGTTACGCAGCCCAGCTACCGCTGAACCATACTCGCTGACGAAGCAATTAGAATTTATCCGACGGAAATGGGCTGCTTTACTCGGCAAGTATTTATTCCAACTGCTCAGCAGCTTGGATTTAATCAAAGAGGAAGAGAAAGCTTTCTTCCTTGGTCCAGGTCCTGCACGGGTATACGACTTCAGGGGTATGGAGTTGGAAATTGAGCGTTTCAGCCCAGACAGTGCCTGGATGCCTTCATTAGTGTTGATCGCCAAAAATACTTATGTATGGCTCGGTCAGCTCTCTAAGAAATACCAGCGTGATATCCACCGGCTTGATCAGGTGCCTGATGAGGAATTAGACACCCTGGCTCGCTGGGGATTCACTGGTTTATGGTTGATCGGACTGTGGGAGCGTAGTGAGGCTTCGAAACGTATCAAGCAGCTCCGAGGAAATCCCGAAGCCGTAGCTTCGGCCTATTCTTTATCTAGTTATGAAATCGCCTCAGATCTGGGTGGGGATGAGGCCTATGCAAATTTACAAAGACGTACCTGGCAACGAAAAATACGCCTGGCCTCTGATATGGTACCGAATCATATGGGCATCGATTCGCGGTGGTTGATCGAAAATCCTGATTGGTTCATCTCGCTGGGTTACAGCCCATTCCCATCTTACAGTTTTAACGGAGCTAATCTTTCCTGGGATGAACGTGTTGGTATTTATATCGAGGATCATTATTACGACAGCACAGACGCGGCTGTGGTGTTTAAACGCGTGGATCATTGGACTGGGGATACAAAATATATCTACCATGGCAATGATGGCACCTCCATGCCCTGGAATGACACGGCTCAATTGAATTACTTAATGCCCGAAGTGCGTGAAGCCGTCATTCAAACCATTTTGCAGGTGGCTCGCAAGTTTCCGATTATCCGCTTCGATGCGGCCATGACTCTGGCAAAGAAGCATTACCAGCGGCTATGGTTTCCTGAACCGGGTACCGGGGGAGC
Organism: Anaerolineales bacterium; assembly: GCA_034430155.1. Taxonomy (GTDB): domain Bacteria; phylum Chloroflexota; class Anaerolineae; order Anaerolineales; family UBA4823; genus DAOUET01. Next base: position 58,293 of record DAOUET010000135.1, on the reverse strand, counting down.
AATCCCATCGCGTGCCGAACACGGCATGACCAAGGATCAATTTGAAGCAGCCTTTCCGAATGAGTTTTGGCGAGAGGTGGTTGACCGGGTAGCCCGGGAAGTACCAGATACATTGTTGTTGGCAGAAGCCTTCTGGTTAATGGAAGGATATTTCGTACGTACTTTGGGTATGCACCGTGTGTATAACAGTGCTTTCATGAATATGTTGCGAGACGAAAAGAACCAGGAATATCGTCTGGTGATCAAGAACACTTTGGAATTTGATCCCGAGATTCTGAAGCGTTATGTCAACTTCATGAACAATCCAGATGAACGGACCACGGTTGACCAGTTTGGAAAAGGAGATAAATACTTCGGCATTTGCACCATGATGGCTACAATGCCTGGTTTGCCAATGTTCGGTCACGGGCAGATCGAAGGATTTGCAGAGAAATATGGGATGGAGTTCCGCCATGCCTACTGGGACGAACAACTAGACCAGTATCTCATCGAGCGTCATGAGCGGGAAATTTTTCCCTTGCTACGAAAGCGATATCTTTTCGCTGAGGTGAGGGACTTCCTACTTTATGATTTTTACACTCCCGAAGGCTATGTAAACGAGGATGTTTTCGCTTATTCTAACCGGGCTGGTGATGAACGAGCTTTAGTGATCTATCACAATAAGTTTGCGGACGCCCGAGGTTGGATACGTGCATCAGCTGCTTATTCGGTAAAAAATGGCATGGCTGACGAGCATTTCTTTGCACAAAAAAGTTTGGGCGAAGGGTTAGGTTTGCGCAATGGCGGTGAATTCTTTACGATATTCCGTGATCAACTAACGGGATTGGAGTATATTCGTAATAGCCATTCAATTTATCAACAGGGTCTGTACGTGGAATTGGCTGCATACAAATACCATGTCTTCGTAGATTTTCGAGAGGTTCAAGATAACGAATGGCACCAATATGCTCAATTAACTGCATTTCTGGATGGACGGGGAGTCCCGAGTGTTGACGAGGCTCTCAAAGAGATTTTTCTGCGTCCTTTGCATTACCCATTTCGGGAGCTGGTCAATGCGGCTATGTTCCACTATGTGATGGATAATCGTCTAAGCAGCTCAAAAGGAGAATTAGATGAGGCTGTGTTGAACGAGGTTGAACAAAAATCAGCCCAACTCATTCGGGAAATCCACAAGCTGACACAAACAGAAGCGGATGAGTCCAATGATGAAGCTGTTTCTGCCGGAATTCGTCAAAGCGTGGCAGCCATACAAGAACTTCCGGTAGTAGCTGAACGTTATGAGTTCCCAAACAGAGGCAGATTTGCGGCTGCTTCGAAGTTTCTACAATCGAATTTAGATGGCAACCAGATGGTATGGGTAACTATGTTAGGATGGGCTTTTACCCGAAATTTAGGCAAGGTTTTTGGAGAAAAAGGGGCTGAAGAGCGAAGCCGCAGTTGGATCGATGAATGGTTATTGGGAAAGATCATTGCTGGGGTGATGGTGGACATGGGGCTTGACAAATCGCAGGCCTGGCATGCTGTCAGAATAATTAAATTCTTAACCAGTCACCAAAATTGGATTGATATTCAGGCTCCGAAGAAAAAGCGAGCCTATCACAGCCTATCGATGTGGCTACAAGACAGTGAGGTGCAATACTTCCTGGGGATTAATCGGCATCAAGGCGTGCTCTGGTTTAATAAGGAATCTTATGAGCACCTATTAAAGTGGATGTTCACACTGGCTGTGATCGATGTTTTGGCTGATCCTGAGGTTGAAAGCGAAGAAGTAAGGGGAAAAATCTTTCAGCACTATGAGGTGATCAGGCAAATGCGATCTGCTGAAACTGAATCGGATTATCAGGTAGAGAAATTATTGGAAGCGTTAGAAGGGTAACGCCAAGGTTGTCAGGTCTACAAAGGATGGTACAACCCTGTTGACCAATCCTTCAATCATGGTAATTATTTTAAGAGGGATGTCCCTTCTAAATTCAAAAATCCCAAGTTCTTTGGAGTTGCCGTTCAAATACGATGTCTCCACGTACCTTATTACGGGTGCTTTGGACAAGTTTCAGGTTTGGCTTGACTCGAGGGGCTAAATCTATACCGGTTGCAATGCGTGACAAGCGTACTGCTTGTGCAGCATAAGCGAGGTTGTTCTTCGGCTCGATCCTGTCAAAATCATCAAAGAACCAGCCGCAGGAAGTGAACATGCGTTGTCGCTCTCGTTGAGATTCCAGCAGGAGGTGTATGCGAAGAGTTTGCTCGCTGGTAAGGGCCTTGCCCGCCATTTCGGTGATAAGTCTTTCAGGGGTCATCCTGCCTAGCAACACATAAATATATTGTTGCCTTAACACCCGTGGTAATGGAATTAATGGATAAACTGCCTCGAAGTATAAACCGTCGAGTTCAGCTGCCAGCTGGTTGAGCGCGTTGCGCAGGTTATTCTTCCAAGGACCGTTATTGGGGGTGCAAGCACATTCTCCTGACCAGCGAAGCACACCATGGTGGCAAGACCAGGAAGTCCGTTCGCGAATTTCGATGACCTTCTCCGGAGGATGTTCTTTCAACCATAAAGAGGGGAAAAGTGGGGTGATATTGGTTTTTAAGCTGGCGCCATTGAGCAAGTGCGCCAAAAATTGTTCACGAAATGGCTGGTGGTGACCGAATAATTCACCGTCTGACGCCAGGAGAAGCAATTGGGGCTCGTTGCGCACTTCTTTTCTTTGATTAAAGTGTTGCGCCAAGTCGTGGAGTGCAAAGTTATCAGCGTTCGCAGTAGCTTTGGGATCGAAACTCATGCGAGCACTTAATGCGCCTTCATAGAAGAATATTGTAATACTTCGGCCACCGGGAAGTTTCACCAGGTAGGGTTCAGTTGGATCTAAACCTTCGCTGGCAGCTTGCCAGGGAGCAAGAATCGTAAATTCAATCCCATGTTTAGCCAGAACTATCAACGTCTCAATGTCGACGGCAGTTTCAGGCAACCATATTCCCAACGGTTTATGACCGAAGCGATGTTCGAAGTCTGCGATCCCCCAGGTGACCTGTATCTCCTTATCCGCATAGGTCGCTAATGGAAGTATGGTATGGTTGTAAGCCTGGGCTATGGCGTTTCCCACTCCATAACGCTTAAGGGTGGCTTGGTCCTGGGAAATGATGCGTTGATATGTCACCTTGTCATATGGTGACATCCATGAAAACAAGGTGGGTCCGATATTGAAACTGATCTGCTGGAAATTACCGAGCTCTGCGTTGGGGCGGTAGCATTCGGCGTGAATGCGTTCATTCCAATTGTTATAGGGTTTTGCCCCTGGCTCGTTCGGGATGACACCAGTTAGTGGATCTTCACGAGGGGGTTGGTAGAAATGCCCGTGGATGCAAATGGCTTTTGTTGGAGGCATATAATCAGGCAAGAATGAAGAGTTTAATGTAAGTTATATTAGTTACGCAATTCAGGGGAAAATCAGGGGTGTTTGGGCGGGCAACGCCCGCCCAAACACCCCCATCCTCCCTCCAACTGCGTAAGTTCTAAGTTAATCAATTTTATCTTATTTTTTACATATTGGAGAACATATTTTCTTTAATACGAACGTAATATGTCTATCTTTGTTACAGTGGACCATAGTTTTTGATAGCTAAGCGGAATGAGTATCAGATATTTTGATATCCCAACCCCGTAAGTGTTTTGCAACAAGTCCGGATCAGCCGAATATCGTGTAAAATAAGATAGCTTCCCATTTGACATGATTGCTGGCAGTTTGTGTTTCACATCGGTTGAAACGACCAGCTGTTCCTTTGAAAATGTCATTCAAGCACTAGGGGATTTATCTACTCAGCGCGACCTGAAAACCTAGATGACCGGCCCCATTTGAGCTTTGCTTAGGGTCGCGCAATGTTCCCTTAGAAGGAGGTAATGATGAGGACTCGTGCTGTTATTTTGGCAGGCGGGGAGGGATCACGGCTTGGGACACTAACAGCCAAACGCACGAAACCAGCAGTCCCTTTTGCAGGAAAATACAGGATAATCGATTTCACGCTATCCAATTGTGTGAATTCTGGGCTGTTTGATGTAATGATCTTGGCACAATATCGACCTCACTCACTTATCGAACATATCGGTGCAGGTGGACCCTGGGATCTTAACAGGGATTTTACGGGCGGTGTGCGTATCTATACACCTTATAAGGCACGCGGGTCGTCGGACTGGTATTTGGGTACCGCCGATGCGGTCCAACAAAATTTCCGGTTTATCAAGCACGGCGAACCAGATCTGGTGTTAATTTTATCGGGTGATCATATCTACAACATGAACTATGATGCCATGATAACATTTCATATGGATCTTCAAGCAGATGTAACCGTTGGAACGATCCGGGTACCAATCAGTGATGCGTCCAGGTTTGGAATTGTCGGTGTTGATGATAATTACCGCGTAAACAATTTCACCGAAAAGCCATCTAAACCCGCATCAAATCTCGTAAATATGGGTGTTTACCTCTTTAATCTTAATAAGCTAGATGAAATATTATGGGAAGACAGAACTCGCGTAGAATCTGCTCATGATTTTGGCAAGGATATCTTACCTCGGATGGTGGCAACTGGTGCCGATGTGTTTGCATTTCCATATACAGGCTATTGGGTAGATGTGGGGACAGTGGATTCTTATTGGCGAGCTCATATGGATCTGTTGACTGATCCTCCATCGCTTGACTTGAATGATCGCTCCTGGATCTTGCACACACGAACTGAGGAACGCTCACCAGCACGCTTAGCGAGTGGGGCTGAAATACATGACAGCATGATAACTGACGGCTGCGTAATTTCAACTAGAGCTAATGTCGAACGCAGTGTACTTTCACCGGGCGTACGTGTATTGCCAGGTGCCATCATACGAGAATCGGTTATCCTGACAGACAGTGTTATCGAAGCAGATGCAGTAGTAGAACGGACGATTGTGGATAAGCAGGTGCGAATCGGTGAAAAATCTCATATCGGTGGAATTGAACCTGGCGCAATGTTACATATTTCTATGATCGGGAAAAACAGCCATCTACCTGGTGGTATCGTGGTTGAACCAGGGGCTGTGATCGCTACAGATGTTATTCCCAGTGATTTCTCCTCTGATCTCGTCAGAGGAGACGCCTATATTCAGACTAAAAGGATGGCTTATGAAGTTTAATCGCAGCTCGGGAATTCTACTTCATCCTACAAGTCTTCCTGGTCTTTATGGGATTGGGGATTTGGGGCCAACTGCTTACCGATGGGTTGATTTCCTCGCAGAAGTTGGCTGTGGAATATGGCAGGTATTGCCACTTGGACCCACTGGTTATGGTGACTCCCCTTACCAATGTTTTTCTGCATTTGCTGGCAATCCATATTTAATCAGTCCAGAAAGTCTGCTGGAGGAGGGATTGCTACAAGCGGAAGACTTCACCGATCTTCCGAATTTTCCAGAGGATAAAGTCGATTATGGTGGGGTAATTGCCTGGAAGCTGGAGATGCTTGATATAGCCTATACTCGTTTTAAACAATCGGCTTTCAAAGAGATTCGGATTGCTTTTGAAGACTTTCGAGTTTCGCAAAATTATTGGCTGCCCGACTTTGCTTTATTTATGGCGCTTAAAGAAGCTTACGGTGGCGGACCTTGGGTCGAGTGGCCAGAATCATTACGAAAACGGGATGCAAACGCCTTGATGGTGGCGCGCCAGGATCATGGAGATGAGATCGAACGCCAGAAGTTCAGGCAGTTCCTCTTTTTTCGCCAGTGGGCTGCGCTGCATAAGCACGCCTCAGATCACAATATTCATATCATCGGTGATATTCCCATCTTCGTCGCACAAGACAGCGCTGAAGTTTGGGCGAAACCGGAACTATTCTTTCTAGATAAAGATGGAAATCCAACGGTTGTATCTGGAGTTCCCCCTGATTATTTCTCCAAAACTGGGCAGCTGTGGGGGAATCCTTTGTATCGCTGGGAAGTACATGCGAAAAATAATTTTGACTGGTGGATAAAGCGGATGTGGGCAGTTCTTCACCTTGTGGATATTGTCAGGCTTGATCATTTTCGTGGCTTTGCGGGGTACTGGGAAGTTCCGGCCGGTGAAGAGACCGCTGAAAAAGGTCTTTGGGTACCAGGGCCGGGAAAGATTTTTTTCCAGGCTGTGAAGAATGCTCTGGGCGAACTACCAATTATCGCCGAGGACCTGGGTGTAATTACTTCAGATGTGGTTGAAATGCGCGAACACTTCAACCTGCCAGGAATGCGCGTATTGTTATTTGCTTTTATTGGGGACCCGAGCGATGCATTTCTGCCTCACAATTACGTGAAGAATTGTGTGGTATACACGGGCACCCATGATAACGATACTGCTCGAGGTTGGTATAAGCGCGTAGCTGAGGATGAGCGGGCGTTTTACCGGCGATATCTTGGGAGAAGCGGTCAGGATGTCGCCTGGGATTTAATCCGGGCAGCCTGGTCATCGGTGGCAGACTTTGCAATCGCACCTCTACAAGATTTTCTCGATTTAGATAACCGGGCACGCATGAATTATCCTGGAAATCCAAGTGGAAATTGGTCGTGGAGAATGAAGAATGATGCTCTGAGCAAATCCTTACGCAAGCGGATAAGAGATTTTAACTTTCTCTATTCTCGCAGTACATTACCCATGGATGAAGCTGATATCAATGAGGCCGAGATCAAATCAAATTAGGATCTAACTGGATTGGAATACCTATCAGGTAAGCAGCTGGTCAATTGCCGTGGTTAACTCGGATAGATTGCTTACTTGAAAGATCCGATTGCAGAAGGGGGCATATTTAAGCATGTCGCTATCACCGGTACCCCATAAATTTGGTGATTCTGGGTTTAACCAAATGGTTTGGTGGCTGCGACGTGATATTTCACGAAAAAGATCAACACGAGGATCATTGAAATTGTTTCTGGCGTCACCTACCACAAAAAAATTAGCTTGTCGATCAATTGTTACATGATTGTTGCAATTTCATCGCTGGCAATATATTGCTGCTTCCCCAATTCTGATTTTACTTCCTCAGGGGATTTGAAGTGATTTTTCTCATCCACAAAATATGAATTATCTCCACATAAAGTTAAGAATCTGGAGCTGCACCTTTATCCGCAGCTTTAGCTTGCCAATCCGGGGCGGCATGGAGCAATTCCTCCACAGAAAGTCGATTGGCATGACGACAGTGAGGGCATTGGGCGTTATAATGGTTTAACCCTTGAGCACTCGTCATATCTAAGGCGGCGTGTACCACATCTTTGCTGATGGCAAAAGGTTTATGACAATGGTAGCACCTGATTTGCATTTTAAGATCTCCTTATAACTCAATTAAGTATACAACAACAGTCCAATTCGGGATAGCTTTGGGAGGAAACACTCAGATTTATGACGAAATTTTACACTCGTACTGGTGACGATGGTTACACAGGCCTTTTAGGCAAGGGCCGGGTTCCTAAGCACTCAACCCGCATTGAGGCGATTGGGTCGATTGATGAAGCCGTCGCTGCTTTAGGTGTGGGTAGAGCGGCAGCGAAGGCACCTCAAACAGATCTACTCCTGTTGGATATCCAACGAGATTTATATCATTTAATGGCGGAAGTCGCTTCGACCCAGGAAGTTGCTTCACAGTTCAGCTTTATTAACTCGGAACGGATCGAATGGTTGGAAAAGCAAATTTCCAAGATCAGTAAGATGGTGGTGATACCGAAGGAATTTGTTGTGCCAGGCGATTCACTCGCTGGTGCATTTATCGCGGTGGCACGCACAGCAATAAGGCGTGCTGAGCGGCGCGTGGTAAAGCTGTTTTTTGATGGTAAGTTGACTAATTCGGAAATATTGCGATACCTCAACCGGCTCTCCTCGTTATGTTTCTCATTAGAGTTGCTAGAAAATACAAAATCAGGGAAATCTCTACCCACCCTAACGAAAAAGCCATAATTCTCCTTCGAAACCAATCGAAAAAATATCGTGCGATGTGAATTTTTGTTCACATCGCACGGTTTCATCACTTGTCGAATGACACCATCAACTGGATCGTGAATATCCTGTTCCCTATGGTGCTATTTTCCCGCTGAAGCCAGAGCGATATCAATCGCCTGCGAAATCTGACCATAAGCAGGTGGCACCAATTGCCCATTGACAAAGATACTGGGAGTACTATTTACGCCCGCACTTCTACCCGCTGCCAGATCCTCATTTATCTTATTCTGAAATTCATTGCTTTTAAAACAAGCGTTGAATTCATCTATGTTCAATCCCAAATCTTCGGCGAAGGCGACCAAGCGTTTATCGGTAAACGATCCTACATTCTCTCCAATCCAATTGGCGAAAAGAATATCATGATAATCCCAGAATCTCCCCTGTGCAGCAGCACACATGCTCGCAGTGGCGGCCTGATGAGATTCGTTTCCAGGGCTATTGCTATCAAGGAAGGGGAACTGTTGAAATTCATAATACACTTTCCCTGGTGCGACGTAGTTCTGGACAATTAAGGGTTCTATGCTTAACGAATAGTTGCGGCAGGCTGAACACTGGAAGTCTTCATACACAACTACTTTCACAGGTGCATTTGGATCGCCCATCGCAGTTCCGTCTGCCATGGGTCGAGGATTTGGTGTTATCTGTACGATTGTGCCGACGGGGGTGAGAGCATTCCTGATTGACGGTGCGATTAACAAGCCAACGATCACGAGGGCAGCTACCGATATGAGCAAGATTGTGACTAGACGCTGGCGCTGCTGTTGTTGGCGACGTTTTTCTCTAATAGTTTGGCGTTTACTCACTGAACCTTTATTTTTACTCATCAAACCTCCTACCATAATAGAAATTGAACCCAAATTTTGCCATGAGATTGGGTCTTTGTCCAGATAATAAGAGAATTAATTAAGAACTTCAGGTTGTTATGAGGTTAGCTCTCTCACCTCAAAGCGGCATTTTTCATCCCCCATGGCGATGCAATGTGTCTCGATTATTTCGTAGCGTCTGGCGGTAGCCCAATTAACAGCTGCTGTTAGAAATCCTGCATTTATGTAACAAATAGCTTCGGTACTCTTCCGGTTGAAACAAACGGAACACCTACGTTCCACATAAGCGATCTTTCCATCTTCTTCTTCAATGCTGGCGTCAATCTGTGGGTTGAGCTTCTCTAAAGATCTGACAAGACTATCGAGAACTACCCTTATCCGACGATCCTGTGGCAATAATTTAAATACAACACCTGCGGATTTTGCGAAGAATGGTTGGTCACGCATAACCTTTTGGAAAGTAAGCATCCCAATCCTGCGCAATAAGCTACGCCCGGCAGCTTTGTTTCGGCTTTCAATCTCCTGATTGAATCGAGCAAATTCGCCAGAATTTACGTCAAGGTCCAAACCATCCGGAGGTAGGTTTTCTATAAGGCGCTCGAGGCCTGATGATTCAAGAATTTCATGATACCGCTGGTTGCCTAATACCTCTTGTGAAGCAACCAAGTAGTACCTCATTAAAGCATTGGCGATTTTAACATCGTTATGTTTTGCCAAAGCGTAACTCCATAAAGGGCATTCGTTCGACTTGGTTTATCAATGATATCAGGTAAGGGAAACATTGGATATATTTTGGATTATTTGACATCTTCGAATGGGCTGCCTGAGTAGATATATACAGGGAAAACTTCTGTGGTTCGCTTAAATCCGGACTTCTGATATAAGGACAAAGAAACAAAATTATCTTCCTGGGTGTTCACAGTCACCTTGTGAGCTCCCCGTCGCTTGAACTGTTCCAGAGTATCTCTCAAGATGCAATAACCAATGTCCTGTCCTTGATGTTGGGGATGTATGGCGAGCCGAGCTAGGTGCCCTCCCAAATTGTTAGCTGTACTAATTAGATATCCGATGATCTTTTCGTCGAATTCAGCTACGGTGGCGATCACAGCCTGTTGGAAAGCCAGTTCTAATGAATCTAAAGAATTATGCCAAATGGGTCTAAAGGCAAGTTCATCCAGCCTCTCTATGGTAGGAAGATCATCAAAATTCATTGTCCGTATGGATAAACCTGATACCGAACGCTCAGGTGGTAGATCTTGCTCCCAAATCAACATAATTACTTTATTCGAAAGCTTGAAACCACTGGTTTGCAGCAGGTTTCGAAACCACTCTTGTAGAGGAATCGCAGCTACCGTCACATTGTCGAATTTGTTCAATTTAGATAAAGCTGCTGACCATAAGGGATTCCAAACATTTTCGGGATTGACATCGCTAGAGACTGCGAATAAGCGAATCCAGGCTATGTGGGAGGGATCAGGAGGGCATGCTAAGGCGGCTAATAATTTGTCTCCCTTCTCAGCCAGTAAATAAGGTTGGTGGTCGATCCAATCTAACGGGGGTCTCCAGTCGAGATGACGGTGAACTAGTGTCTCGAAGTGGATTAGATTTGCTATTTTTTGCCGGTCCTCTATTTTTGCTTCGTGAATAAGTGTTATTTGTTGGGCGATCATTACACAATTCTTCGAACGTTAATTATGATTAGAGGGAGCGTCTTCCCCCGAAACAGTAACATTATAACTTCATTGAAAATGGTTATACATTGACAAAATAGTAGTTGTGGAGCCATGGGATCTGACCATGCCTCCACAACTACTCCCAACTTCATGTTTATTTTTTCTAACGCTCAAATTATAAAAACCAAGCTATCGAATCAGGTTGATATTCATCAGGAACGGCTCATCAATTTGAAAGGCATTTGTAATAGTTTCTTCAACATGCGTTGTTTCAAATTTGGATGTTTGATCCCATCTATGCCAGCCTGCATCGTTGCTAATGCTTCGAGTTGTTTTCCGCTCCGTAATTGCAGGGCGGACAGGGATTGCATAACCGAAGCACGCATTTCCTTCTCCCCAGTAAGCTTCAATAATTCTGATGATTCTTCGTAAGCCTTGATCGCTTCTTCAATCCGTCCGAGTGCTTCAAGTGCTGCAGCTCTGTTGCCGAGTGCCAGAGCCTGGCGTCTGGTATCTCCTGCTTCAAGGAATATCGCTACGGTTCCGTTGACTACTTCTAAGGCAGCTTTGGGGCTGCCAGCCTGCAAGTATGCGACGCTTGCATTGTTCTGCATTTCAGCAGCTAATAAATGTTCCCCAGCATTAGAGAAACCCTGCGCTGCTGATCGAAATTTTTCAGCAGCAGACTGATAATCTTGCTTTTGGTAAGCGGATTTACCATCTTGCTCTAATTTTTTGGGGGCGTCAATATCACTCATATCGATTGCTTCCTCGCCAGAATCTCAAGTCTAGAGCGTAATTTCCAGTAGACCTTCTGCGATAGATCGTAATTTTTCGACGGACATCTCACTTAATCTTTGGGCTAGTTCTAGATATGGGCGATTGACCGGTTTTGAGATGAAAAGTTGCATCTCTGTGGGTAATTCCGAAAATTGCAGGCGCGCTTGTTTTTGAGTTGCCCAGTTTGCTATCGGCCCACTACTGGCCAAAAATTTTTGGACTGATCGGTTTAAATGACCTACGATCGTCTCCAATAGTGGCAGCGGAATTGGTTGATTACCGAGTTCATATGATTCGAGCGTTTCCTCTGACAGCCCTGTCTGGTCTGCCAAATCTGTGGAGGATAGACCTGCTTCCATACGGGCTTGCCTAATCGATGCACCGATCATTCGCTGACGGAGTTCAATTAATTTATCAAAATCGAGATCGCTCCTTAATTTTTCTTTTTCTGACATCACTTCTTTACCCCAGAAATGGTCTAAGGGAATGTCTAGATAGAATGCTAATGCTTCGATCTGAGGTAGCGAAGGCGAAGTGATGCCCATCTCGAATTGAGCAAACATCTCGGCTGGCATTTGTAAAGCAGTAGCGCAATCCTGGGCAGTTTTTCCTTTGAATAATCGGGCATCTTTTATAAGAACACCAAGTTTCTTGGCTCGCAGGTTATTTGAATTGGGTTTAGTTGGCATGATAACACTCAGATATTATGACTGATCGGTTTTTACATTGAGCGGTTTTACACGCTTGAAGGAGTGGATGGTATTTTTCTAAAATATTTCCATCACAGCAGTTTGGCAATTATAGCAGAGATCCGAAATTGTGATAAATAATGTCTATAGTACCGATATTATGGAAATAGCCAATTCAATGCCTACGTCGATTTGTCGCCAACATTTCGGCGATGTTTGCACCAAACACTTCAGGTTTCAAACTAAATCCAGCTACTTTCAAGCGCTCGGTAAACATAGGCCTTATGCCAGTGGGTTTCAGTTCTCCCTGAACTTCTCCATCTTGACTGACACTCACTTGGTCGAATATGAATATATCGGTCAGTACGATGGTATCGCCTTCCATTCCAGCAACTTCTGTGATCGCTGTCACCTTGCGAGTGCCATCACGTAATCGCGATACCTGAAGAATCAAATCAATCGCCGAGGCAACTTGCTCACGGATGACGCGGATGGGGATATCCATTCCAGACATTAACGTCAAGGTTTCGAGGCGCGAAAGTGCGTCACGGGGGGAATTGGCGTGCAGCGTAGTCAGGGATCCATCGTGTCCTGTGTTCATAGCTTGAAGCATATCGAGTGCTTCCCCGCCGCGCACCTCTCCAACGATAATGCGGTCTGGTCGCATTCGCAATGCATTGCGTACTAAGTCGCGGGTTGTAACCAAACCACGACCGTCAACCCCTGGGAGTCTTGTTTCCATGCGGACAACGTGTTCTTGTCTGAGCTGAAGTTCCGCAGCATCTTCTATGGTGACAATACGCTCCCCTTCAGGGATAAGGGATGAGAGACTGTTGAGTAAGGTGGTTTTCCCTGAACCGGTACCTCCGGAGATAATGATGTTCAAGCGAGCGATCACACAGGCACGCAGAAACTCCACCATGCTTTCTGTTATTGATTCGAGTCTGATCAATTCTTTGAGGCCCAAGCGATCAGTGGAAAATTTTCGAATTGTAATAGAAGGCCCATCAATAGCAACCGGCGGGATGACGGCGTTGACCCGCGAACCGTCTGGTAAGCGAGCGTCCACGGTAGGGCTATCAGCATCAATGCGACGACCCAAGGGTGTGATGACCCGATCAATAATTCGAAGAACGTGATCATCGTTTTCAAAGGTTATGTTCGTCTTGATTAATTTTCCCTGCTTTTCAATAAATATTTGGCGATATCCGTTTACCATTATTTCCGTAATTTCTGGATCCTCTAATAATGGTTGGATTGGACCGTATCCAAGTAACTCATCTAAAACATCACGGAAAATCTGGAGTCTGAGAGTCTCAGATAGCTTGAGCTCGGTTTTGCCGTAGATTACTTTCAATCTATCAATGATAAACTGACGTCTTTGATTTGCAGGGGGAGGGCTCTCTTCAAGGTCTTGTGACAATGTACCGATTAAATACGCTTTGATTTTTTCTTTTTCTGGAGATTGTATTGAAGGTTGATCTGCCTTTGCAAGGTTTGTCACAATTAGTCTCCTGAATTTGCGTGGCTCGCTTTGATCTCATCGTTGGGCAACAGCCAAACTATATGGTCTATATTTACTGTTAAGAACTCACATTTATAGAGCTGTTCTCCCTGATCCGTTGACACGACTGCATCTGTCACAGCGATGAACTGATCGGTGCCATTGAGCTCATCAATCAGTCGGTCTCCTCTTGTAACGAATACAGTTCCTTTAATCCGGTGGGTCCGGGTTTGAAGAATGACTTCTGTTGGATCTTTGGTAATTACATCCGTGAAGAATTTACCCTTATCATTAAACTGAATGGTCATGGAATTTTTTCCGTTGTTTCTGTGGTTATAGGGGGGGCATGGTATAACCCATCCCCGAACGGGTCACGATATGTTGGGGGTTACGGGGATCATCTTCTAGCTTTTGGCGTAAGCGTGAGATGCTTACCCAAAGTATCTCTTTATCCTCACGGTACTCAGATCCCCATACATTAACCAGCAAATCTTCAGATGACAGTATGCTGCCAAGGTTATGGGCGAATTGTAGGAGCAAGCGATATTCAGTGGCAGAAAGATATACCATTTTGCTGTCTTTAAATACCTCAGCGCGTGCGAAGTCGATTTTTAAATTGCCGTGGTTGAAAATCGCTTGTTGGAAAGAGCTTCCCGATACCTGAGCTCTCCGTAACACCGCCCGAACACGAGCCAGTAATTCTTGAGCTGAAAATGGTTTGACAATATAGTCATCGGCACCCACATCTAAACCACGTACCCTATCTTGTTCTTCTCCTTTGGCTGTGACCATAATAATAGGAACACTAGAGAATTCTCGGATGCGTTCACATGCTGCAAAACCATTTAATATGGGCATCATTACATCTAACAAGACCAAGGCTGGTTGTTTTTCTGCAACAATTTCCACTGCTTTCTGGCCGTCATAGGCCTTAAGAACTTGATAGCCATCTGTAACCAAATTGGCTTCCATCAGTCTTACATAGCGAGGTTCATCATCGACAACTAGAATATCTGTGCTCATTATTTTCCTCCTCAATGAGTGTGCTTATTAATTTCAATTTCTTCACATGGTAGATAGATATGAAAGGTAGTTCCCTTACCCACTTTGGAATCCGCTCTAATTTCACCGCCATGGGTATGAACTATGCGGCGACAAATGAACAAGCCAAGACCGGTTCCTCTGATAGATGAAGTCTCATTCGGGACTCGGAAGAAGCGAGTGAAAATGTTTTCGAGATGGATTTCAGGGATCCCGGGACCTTGATCGCTTACGGCAATGTGAGCCATCTTATTTTCCTTTGTCAGGGTCATCGTGACTTTCGATCCGGGAGCATACTTTGAGGCGTTAATCAATAAATTATCAAAAACCTGAGCCAGACGAGTGGGATCAGCCTGAATTTGAACATTGCTGTTCTTTAATTTGAGCTCGATTGGCATGTCTTCATATAATGAGCGGGCCCTCAAGGAGATATCTCTCAACATCGTATCCAACCGGATTGGTTGAAATTTCATACGTAAGGTACCGGTCTGAAGTCGGGATGAATCCAGCAGGTTATCAATTAATTCTCGAAGCCGGTCGGTCTCTTCATCGATGATCATTAAAAACTCGCGGCGAGTATCTTTGCTCCAAGTTGTATCCTCACGGAGCAAAGTTGTTGCATACCCTTTGATAAAACCCAAAGGGGTGCGCAATTCGTGAGAAATTGTGGCAACGAAATCATCCTGTAAGCGTTCCAATCGCCGTTCAGATTCCAACGTTGAGAGTTTAATCACCAGTTGTTCGTGTTCTAATAATTGGGCGACATTAGTTGCGATAAATTCGGCAAGGTGAGTTTGTTCTTCTGTGAAAGGAGGTCCTCCATAACGAATGAATACTAGGGCACCCATCTGATAATCCCTGATAATGAGAGGTAATCCAAGATAGTAACGCAATCTCATTCGTTCTTTGCTGTAATTGCCATTGATCTCCTGTCTTACAATGATTTGTTTTGAGGTGATTGCTTCATTGGCAGTGGCTTCTCCCCACGCAAGATCAGCTTCAGTCGAGCGACCACGACCTACCGCCCGGGCAAAAGATGGTTCTAACCCCTTCGATTCTCCTGAACGATAAAGGACTACGTTATCGAAAATAAATATTGGACGTGCGAGATTGATGATCTTCTGGAGGCCGTCCTCCGACTCAATATTATGAGCCACGATTTTACTGATAGCATAAAATGCCTCCAGCTCATTAACGTTCTGCGAAAGAGAATTTGATGTCTTTTCAACCATAAATGATTACCCACCTTTATGATTATTGCAGGGCAATGCGAATGAGAATTCAGAGCCCTCTCCTACCGTTGAAACAATTTTAATTTGTGCACCATGAGCATCCATTATCTTTCTAACCAAAGCCAATCCTAAACCTGTTCCCGGGAAATGGCGGGTTATGGAGCCGTCAAGCTGGTGAAATGGTTCAAATACTTCTGAGAGGCGATCGTTAGATATGCCAATACCATTATCCTTTACTCTTACGATCACAAATCCATCTTCTGTATAGGCATCTACTTCGATCAAACCTCCTTGAGATGTAAATTTTATTGCGTTGTCTAATAGTTGCGTGATTACCCAAGAGATCTTATCCTCATCAGCCAGCACTGGCGGGAGGTTCTTTGGAGAAGTTGTTCTTAATGTAATCTTATTTGCATAAGCGGTTTGCATTGATTTTGAGGTGATCCTGGAAATAAGATCACGAAGGTCAACCGACTTGATCTCCAGACTTAATTCTCCTCGGGCTGCTAATGAAAATTGGATCAAATCTTCAATAAGACTCTCGAGTCGTTTTTCTGCTTTTTGTAAAACGCACAAAGCATCGGATTGTTGTTGGTTCAGTGTTCCTAAGCTGCCCTCCGATAACATATCTAAATATCCTTTTAGGTGTGTGAGGGGTGTGCGTAGCTCATGAGATATATTTGAAATAAAGTTAGTTTTAAGTTGATTTAATTCAGCTAATTTGTGAAGCGCATTTTGCAGCTCGATAGTTCGCTCTTGGACACGTCGCTCAAGTTTGTGATTGGCCTGATGGAGAGCCTTCTGGAGACTAATTATTTGTTCGGTTACAGCTTTGTCAAGGGTCGAACGGTCTATGAGATTTAATTCTACCAACGCCTGGCCGATTAACAGTGTTTGGCCTGAGTCAAATCTCTCTTTCTGAAAGGCGAGGGCCCGCTCTAAACCGTCTGGATCCAATTCACCTTTTTCGATTAAATATTCTCCCAATTTTGGAACGAGCACCTCTGGAACTATGGGGCTGCCCGGAGGGATCGCAGGTATATTCGCCAGCTCATATTCAGTTAGAGCGGCTGCTAAAGCAAGGTCTATTCCACAATTACCGCAATAGCGTACTTCCAGCTCGATCGTTTGATAGCATCGCGGGCACGAGATCTTAGGAGCCATATCGATAAATCAAGTAAGTTACCAATCTAATAGTACTTTTTGACTAATCATATCTTCAATTTCCAACCATTGCAAGTTCTGACAAGGGTACTTGTAAAGTGTTTGTAAGTTCGAGACAATTTGTTTTGGTGCATAATCTAGGCCAAGTGATGCGATAAGCCACACAAGTAGAGGAAGGCAATGGGGTTTATCTAATCACCCAAGATTTCCCTCATCTTTAAAAGGGTGGGGTAACCCTCTCCAATCAGGAGGAATATAGTGTTGACTTGTGTATTGGTGATAGATGATGACATCACTATGACTGAAATGCTGAGATCAGTGCTGGAGCCACAATCCTTTGAGGTGTTGACGGCGTATACTGGTGAGGATGGGATCAAGGTTACGCGGGATATGAAACCAGATGTGATCGTTTTGGATTTATTTATGCCTGGGATGGACGGTTGGCAAGTCTGTAAAACTATCCGTGAATTTAGCCAAATCCCCATATTGGTTCTTTCCGCCTTGAGTAAACCGGGGACTGCAGCCAAGGCTTTAGATGAAGGCGCAGATGATTATCTGATCAAGCCTGTTCCGAGCAACGTGTTAATTGCCCATTTGAACAATTTATCACGGCGTGCACGTGCTGAAAAAGAAGCTACTATTCTCAGGGATAATTTAACCCTAAATTAATCTTGGATCGTATTAGACTTATTTATGTGTCCCGGTTGAGCCTTACCGGGATTTGTTTTTTTGAAAAGACCGTTATTCTCCTGATTTCGCAACTACATATCCCCTTCAGAAAGTCGAAGTAAAACCCGAACTGATATTAAAATATAGGACTTACGCAGTTGATGGGAGGATGGGGGTGTTTGGGCAACGCCCACCCAAACACCCCCGATTGTCCCCTGAACTGCGTAACTACTAAAAATAGTGAACTGTCTTTGAATGATCTTTTTCCTTAGACCATCGAATAATTCCAAATAAAACCGCTAAGCCGAGTCGATCTGGTAAATATTAAAAGTGAGGAACAAGATGGCTTATTATTTCAACCATCAGCTTTACTTTTATACAATTGCTGTGCCAGGATGATGGCATCTTGACGAGTGTGGACTTCCCCGGCTGCCTGGGCTTCTCTAATCGATTCTAACAAGTTTCCGATGGTAGGCCCGGGTTTTATATGCAACTCATTAATTAAATCGTCTCCGGTAAGCAGAATCGCAGGAGAGATCAATTCAGTAGTCCTTTCCCAATAAGATTCGAGTAAATCTCTTACCAAATCAACCTGGCGCGACCACGTTTCCTGGGGGAGGGTAGCACCGTATGTGGCTAAAATATCTGCCAACGACAAGAGACAGATATCCACACCTGCTTCACCACAATCCCGAAAATAATGAAAGATGGCGCGTCTGGAGGGTGATTTACCGGATTGCGCCAGTGAAATGGGACGTAGATGGTTGCGAATCACCAGGTTCAAGCGATTTGTCTCGCTATTACTGAGATGCAATGCGCGCGCCCGTTTCTTCGCCGCTTCTGCTCCAACTCGCTCGTGATCGATGAATCGTATGCGACCGTTTTCATCAACGCTTTGGGTTTGGGGTTTTCCAACATCATGATATAGCGCGGCCATGAATAATAGGGCACGAGGAGAACGATCTGAATTTAACCTTGCATTAAAATGGGACTTGATCTGATCACGGTAGCGACCCAGTCTAAAAGCAAGCATGCTCATGTGCAATGTGGAAGAAATATCTGGATCATGAACGGGAGCGAGTACTTTGAAGATAGTCTCAAGTTTCTGCACGACTTCTAAGGTATGGTTCCAAACATCGAAAATGTGAGGTGGAGATTGTTTAATATTTTTCAAACCGGATAATTCAGGTAGGACGAAGGGGAAAACCCCTAAGATATCCAAAGCCCGCATCGCTTTTGCGGGTTGGGAGCCCTCTAGAATCCGGAATAGTTCATCACGTTTCCTTTCTCCCGAGACCTTTGAAAGAGTTGGAATCGCTTTTCCCATCAGCTGGCGCGTTTGTGGAAAGATCCGGAAGTTCAAGGCAGCTGCAAATCGAATTCCCCTGATGACTCGTAAGGGATCCAAGAGAAATGCATCAGTGGAACAGGCGCGTAGAATTTTTGCCTTTAAATCAGCGGCACCACCTAAGGGGTCTAATAATTGATCCGGGTGATTGATATCAACAGCTATCGCATTGACAGTGAAATCTCGGGCACGCAGGTCACTTTCCAAATCGACACCTTGAAATATAGAAAAGTCTATCAAGATCCGCTCTCCACGCGGTTGTGTAAGGATAACGCGTCCGGTTTCCCGACCTTCATCCAGTGGATAAAAAGGGGAATTTAATGCATCAGCTACCAGCCGAGAAACTTTGAGAGCATCTTTAGGCACAACAAAATCCAGATCGTTAACAGGGTACTCGAGCAAGGCGTCACGAACTGCTCCACCGACAAGGTAAACAGACATGTCGCTTGGTAGGGTTTTACGGATGAGTTCAAAATAAGGAGAAAAGCGTATAGGTTGTGAGGTTGGCACGTATTCGATTTGGGGAGTCTCTTTCGGGCGAGAGGATTTAGCGGCCTGCAGGGCTTGCTCTGGTGTGCCACCTTGTGCAATCACTTGAAACCCAAGCCTGGCAATCCAGCGACCAGAATACTGTA
This sequence comes from Anaerolineales bacterium, assembly GCA_034430155.1. GTDB lineage: Bacteria > Chloroflexota > Anaerolineae > Anaerolineales > UBA4823 > DAOUET01. Next base: position 38,752 of record DAOUET010000135.1, on the reverse strand, counting down.
GGTCTCTTTTTGCTCTCGATCTTGAGTCACGCCCCTTACTGGACATAAAGTTATCAAGTGGGATGGTAGTGGTCTAGATTTACAGCACCAATGAATGGCAAATTTCGGTAGTATTCATCAATATCTAATCCGAAACCGAAGACAAATTTATTGGGTATAGCAAAACCGCGATAGTGGATAGGGACAGCGATTTCTCGGCGTTCTACTTTGTCCAGCAAAGCACAGACGCGTAAACTGCGCGGATGGCGGGTACTGAGGAACTCTAAGACAGATGCGATGGTAAATCCGCTATCTACGATGTCTTCAACCAGCAAGACATCCCTATCGTGGATATCTTCCTGTAAATCTAAAGTAATCCGTACTTGACCAGTAGATTGCCGTTCACCAACACCGTAAGAGGAGATCGCCATGAAATCAATCGTGTGGTTGACTGATATTTGGCGCATTAAGTCCGCTAAGAAGAGGACTCCTCCCCGTAAGACGCAGATAAGATGTAAATTATGATCTTGATAATCGCGGCTGATCTCCTTTCCCAATTCAGCGATTCTTTGCTGTAAAACACTTTCCGATATGATGATTTTATCCAGAAACTCATGATAATCTTGCATCGCTAATCTCTTGGAACTTTGTGATGGGCGCGGCAGCGAGCTTCGTAGAGCTCAGATGCGCCAATTATTACGATTGGGTCATCGAAGTGAGCCGGGCTTCCATTGACGAGCCGTTGGGTCCGTGAAGCAGGCTCACCGCATACCATACAAATGGCGTGTAATTTATCAACATGTTCAGCCTGAGCCATTAAGACTGGCATCATGGCAAATGGCTCTCCTCGGAAGTCTGTATCCAGTCCTGCAACGATAACGCGTAAACCACGATCAGCTAATTGCTGAACGATAGTGACAATCTCTGCGTCAAAAAATTGAGCCTCATCGATGGCGACCACGGTGGTATCTTCATCCAAATTTAACAGGATATCATTAGCAGTAGAAATAGGTAAAGCAATAAAATCCGTACCAGCATGTGATGTAACCTTTTCTTCATTATAGCGATTATCTATTGCGGGTTTAAAGACCTGGACTTTTTGCCGTGCAATGGTTGCTCTGCGTAAACGCCGGATGAGTTCGTCTGTTTTACCGCTGAACATTGATCCTACGATAACCTCGACTGAGCCAGAGCGATGAATCATGTTTCCTCCGAAACATTTTTGAAGCATTTAATCCAGGAAGACTTGATGATTAATTATAAATCATGGAGAAAAGACTTGATCCTATAGTTAAACGAACGCCAGCCAACGAAAAACCTCCCCCGATCTTTGAGTCGAATGCTACTCATGGGTTGACTTAGCAACAAGATACCAGGCTGATTTGGAAAATAAGGAGAGACAATTCTGAATCGGGGCAGGCAGATCGCGATCTGCCTGCCCTTATCAGTTAAACTTTGACCCCTCCCTTGGGGAATTTGAACTCAAAGTGAATAAGGCAACGCCCGATGGGATGGGGTCTGGGTATTTTGATCAACCTCAGGAATCTAGTTTATTGGATAGCTCAGATTTCCCTGGTATATCAAAGGAGTTTTCATAAAGAAGGATAGATATTAAGTTTGGATCTCTTGAGCGGCCTCGGGTAATTGATAACCAAATTGTCGAAGACGCTTCTTTAGATCTGCTAAAGATTTCCGCCCGAACCCATCAATGGCGAGTAAAGCACTTTCACCCATAGCCAGACGGTCAAGAGCTTGACCGACTTTTATGATGCCGGCCTTAGCGAGAGCCTCAACCGCACGGCTTCCAAGCTCCAACTCCTCGATAGGTCTTTCTGGAGAAGTGCGGGATGCCTCGCGGGCTTCGACCTCCTCTAGGTATTGCTGCCGAGCCTGTAATTTCTTATAAAAGCGGTCTACTTGACCCTCAGTGTCTACGATACGCTGCTCACCGGTATAAAATGGATGGCACTGGGAACACATGTCTGTGCGAATAATTTTTTGTGTCGATCCGGTTGTCCAGGTATTTCCGCACGCGCAAATAACTTGTGCATCTGGATAATAAGTTGGATGAATACCTTCTTTCATAATAAATGACCTCTATAAATCTCTTAGATATTTGTGAAACCAGCAATCAGTGTGTTTCCTTGAACAGGAAATCACTTAGGGTCACATTCTATTTATCTTCTTCAACGGGCGCTACATTTACACGTTTCTGTCCGTCGCGAATGGTTTCGTAAATTACGATCCCTTCAATCGTAGCAAAGAGTGTGTCATCAGATCCTCTGCCTACATTTTGACCAGGCTTTATGCGGGTACCTCGTTGGCGGACCAAGATATTGCCAGATAGAACATACTCGCCACCAAATTTCTTTACGCCCAATCGTTTCGATTTGCTATCTCGATTGTTACGGCTTGAACCGCCACCTTTTTTATGAGCCATGATTACCTCCTGAATCCGTTACGATTGCATCTATTCTCAATCGGGTATACCTCTGTCGATGGCCTCGCTTGACTCGATAACGGATTTTTGGCTTGTATTTGAAAACTACGATTTTGGGACCCTTGAAATGGTCTTCAACTGTCGCTTCCACTTTGGCACCTTCAATAAAGGGAGTGCCAATGCTTATCTCATCCTCAGAGGAAATTAATAGCACATGGTCCAAATCGATTTTTTCACCAGGTTCTGAATTGTAGTGATCAACTGCGATGGTATTGCCTTCGACGGCTTTATATTGCTTGCCACCATCTTCTACAATAGCATATTTCATGGATTCTTCTCCAATCTTCGCTTCGCCACACGATCTGCGCATATAATTTCAAGAATTCTTGGCGCTGAGGTGCGGGGAAGTTGGGAATTACAATATTTTGCCCCAGCGTCCTTAGCCGGGGCTAACATTATTATAATAAGGTTAGGTTAAGCTGTCAACGTTAATTGATGGTAAATTGATGGTAGTTGTAGATATTATGTTATTGCAATGAATCCGAATACGTCGTAACGGTTTTGATAGGGGTAAGATCCAATTAGCATGGTATATTTTTATCAAATAGATGCGATTAAGATTTTAGTTAAGACGAGTAGAACTCGTCACATTTAAGGTTTTTGGATGTCTCTTCAATGTCCTCAATGCGGCTTTAATAATCCTCCAGGGATGCGTTTTTGCGGAAATTGTGGTACACGCCTGGAAGAGGCTGAAATAAAATTTCCTGTCCAAACGGTTCCTGAAATACCCAATACCTCTGAGCCCATTGGGGTGATGATTGGTGCTGATCTGATCGAGCGCTTCAAGCAAGCTGGGTTAGAAGCTGCTGGTCAGCGCCGCAATGTAACCGTCTTATTTGTTGACATCTGTGATTATACCGTCCTGGCTGAGGAAATGGACAGCGAGGACTTATTCGATCTCGTTCAAAAAGTCATCCGCATGCTGGTAGAGAAAGTTTATGAATATGAAGGTACAGTAGATAAGATTTTAGGTGACGGCTTGATGGCACTTTTCGGCGCGCCTATCGCTCATGAAAACGATGCGGAAAGAGCTGTGAGAGCTGCAATGGACATGCAAGCGGAGATCGCAAACTATAATCAATACCTGAAAGAAGGTGTTAATTTTGGTTTGCAGCTACATGTTGGACTAAACTCTGGAACAGTGGTAGTGGGAAGCGTTGGGTCCAATATGTTGATGGATTATACTGCAATAGGGGATACAGTTAATTTAGCGAATCGTCTCGAAGAGGTCGCTGAAGCTGGCATGGTGCTGGTCAGCGAGAGTGTATTTCGCAGCTGCAAAGCTTTATTTGATTTCCATTTAATTCCATCGTTGATATTAAAAGGGATTTCAAAGGAAGTTCCAGGCTATCGATTGCTCGGAATTAAATCCAGACAAGGCAGTGTGCGAGGGTTGGAGGGTTTAAGGGCTCCCCTGGTCGGCCGCGATGTTGAACTTCAATGCCTTAAAAATGTAGTTCAATCTCTCCTCAACCAGAGAGAAGGACAGTTTGTTTTGATTACCGGTGAAGCCGGTATTGGTAAAAGCCGGCTAACTTCGGAATTGAAAGCGCAAATCGAGCATACTCCTGTCCGGATTATTGAAGGCCAAAGTTTGACTTACAGACGTTCTGTTTCCTATTGGATATTCCTTGGTCTCTTGCGTAATTATATTGATGTTACCGACCAGACTCCTCCAAATGTGGTAAGGGAGAGATTGGTCACTAAAGTGTATGATGCTCTTGGGGGACAGGCAGCGGAGGTGCTGCCATATTTGGAACACTTATTTTCCTTAGAGCATTTCGATGTTAAAGCAGCAGAGCGTCTGTCTTACCTAGATGCCAGCCAGCTTCGCCAACGAATATTTATAGCTGTAAGAGATTTACTGCTGGCAGAGGCACGCCAGCGCCCGTTAATGCTTATACTCGAAGATCTGCATTGGGCAGACGATACCTCCCTCGAGCTACTTCTCTTCTTGATCGATGCAATCAAACAAGCCCCTCTGCTGGTGTATGCCATCACTCGCCCTTTCCAAGGGGGCATTTTGGGGGAGATAGCCTCTCATGCACAAGCCGGATTGAAGGAGCGGTTCATCCCAATCCATCTTAAAAGTTTGTCTCAGGATCAGAGCGAGCGTTTACTATTTGAACTGCTGGCAATACCCAACTTGCCGGATGAATTACGTATGGATGTGTTGCAGCGCTCAGCCGGGATTCCCTTCTATTTGGAAGAGATTCTGCGTATGTTAATTGAAGAGCAGGTCATAAAGCACGAAGATGGGCAATGGCAGCTGGCACCTGGTAAGGATTTTATAGGCATGGGGGTGCCAGATAATCTGCGTGGATTGATCTTGACCCGGTTCGATCGATTAGGGCCAGAACACCGCAAAGTATTGCAGGCTGCTGCGGTAATTGGGAAGCAATTCAACCTACATTTGTTGGCTGAAATCCTCCATACGATCAAGGCAGACCATCTTCAACAACTTCTTGCAGATTTAGTTGGCCGCGGTTTTATCCTGCACCCATCTGGTATATCGACAAGTGATTTCTCATTCCGCCATGTGCTCACCTCAGATGCTATATACAGCACCTTGTTGAAACGCCATCGTAGAGAATTGCATGGAAGCGCTGCAGAAGCCATCGAGAATATATATGCCGATCATCTTGAAAGCCAGATCGAGGTGCTCGCCGATCATTATTTGCGTAGCACAAAACTCGATAGGGCTTTGCTTTATTTGATATTGGCAGGACAAAAAGCTGCCCGTGACTATGCTAACGAGCAAGCAAGGCGTCATTACGAGACGGCTTTGAGTTTATTTTCGCAGGCTTCTCCCTCTGCAAGTCAATCATATCAAGTTCATCAGGGATTGGGAGACGTGCTCGTTTTTGTAGGTGAGTACCAATCTGCAAGAGAACATTTCCAAATTGCTCTAGCTGTTATCGGAAATTCGGATTCAGATCGATTTGTCACAGAACGGAGCATTCTTCAACGTAAGATAGGCACTACTTTTGAACGTCAAGGAGATTTTGAACGGGCCTTGGTGCATCTTACGGATGCTTGGGCATCGATAGAGAATATCCAGCCTTCGCCCCAGGTTGAGAAAGCAGAGGTATTAAACGAAATGGGGTGGATACAATTCTTGCGGGGGAACTTTGACAAAGCGGGAAAAAACCTTATGGATGCCCTCGAACTGGTTGAAACGTGCAGGAAATATGATGTGATTGCTTCGATTCACAATCGATTAGGCGCGGTTGCTTACCATCAACGTAAATACGATAAGGCTTCTGCTCATGTTCGGAAAAGTCTGGCATTACGCGAGACAATTGGAGATATGTCCGGAGTGGCAAGGCTTTACAATAATCTGGGATTGCTGGGTTTGATCCGCGGTGACTTGCGGGATTCGGAAACAAATTTCACACGGAGTATTGAAATCCTGGAACGGATAGGGGATGCAGAGGGGATCGCGCTCTCATTTACAAATCTCGGTCTGGTTCAGTACGATCGTGGCGATTTCGATTCAGCCGAAGCTAACCTCAATAAAAGCTTGGCGGTAACCGAGCAAATAGGTCACCGCTTTTATAGAGGTAGAGCGCTGATGTACCTGGGACGACTGAGGACAGCTCAGGGGAATTTTGGACAGGCGGAAAAGTTGCTCAGCGAGAGCATCCAGATCCTGGAAGAACTGGGTGCCCAAGATGATCTGGTTGACGCGGGTTACTATGCGGCAGAGAATTGTTTCGCCCAGGTAGATTTAGATTGTGCTCTCAGCTGGATCAACGAGTCTCTTGAAATGATGAAAGACATTGACAAGGAAGGTCTGGGTGCCTCTGTACAACGTGGCAGATTATTGCGATTGCGAGGCGCGATCGCGCGTGTTCAAGGTGAATATCAATCGGCTGAAGAACTCCTGAATGAGAGTGCTAATATTTTTTCCGCTTCCTATGAAAGATTGGAAGCAGCGAAAACCGTACTTGAACTTGGTAATCTAGCCTATTGTCAGGATAATATTCTAGAAGCGCGACAACACTTTCAGGAAGCTCGTTTGCTCTTCTACCAATTTGGAGCAGAAAAGTATTTAAAGCTCGCCGAAAAAACTCTCGAGCAATTGGTTTGAAGCGATTCGTCCGAGAATAACGAATCAAAAGAGCGAGAACCGGCCGGTTCTCGCTCTTTTGATTAGAAAAGTAACCACTAACCTTAAAGAAACCGTTAATTTGTAGTTAGCCGTCAAAATCTATCCAGGTTCCTATCCAAGGGATTGTCCCTGCCCAACTATTGAATGCATCTTGCCAATTTGTAAAAAACTCCGCAAAGCTGGGATCACCATATGAACCAGCCCAGTTGCCATAACCGCCAGCCCAGTTGCCATAACCGCCAGCCCAGTTGCCGTAGCCACCGGCCCAGTTGCCGTAGCCACCGGCCCAGTTGCCGTAGCCGCCGGCCCAGTTGCCATAACCGCCGGCCCAGTTGCCGTAACCGCCGGCCCAGTTGCCGTAGCCGCCGGCCCAGTTGCCGTAGCCGCCGGCCCAATCGTTAAGAATCCCTTTGAGGCGAAACTCGCCAATCTCTTCGTCGTAGTAGGAAAAACCCTCATAATGCTGGTCACCGGAAAGGTCGCTCCAGATATCCATCCCATCGTTAGCTTTCCCTATAAGATCCGCATTTACTGCATCGTAGGCATTGACCCTGCCAGCCCCTTGCTGCCACATACTATAGAGTGCATCGGTGGTTTCTAGATTCAACCAAGGGAAGGCAGTAAACATCAAGCGAAATTTTACTTCGTCAGGTGTGAGGTCTGGATCGTGAGAAAGCATTAGAGCAGCAACACCAGATACTACGGCGGTCGCCTGAGAGGTTCCGGCCATCGAAAAATAATGGGAATTTATCCGGTTAGCCTGGTGGCTTTTTACGAGTTCGCTACCTGGGGACATAGTCGAAACCATATGGGCACCCGGCGCGACTAAATCTGGCTTGACAAAACCATCCAGGGTTGGACCGGCAGCAGAGAATGGAGTGATGTAATCATCGCTCCAATCATAAGGTGTGAAGTTATCAGTAAAAGCGCCGACAGTGATTACATAAGGGGTATTACCAGGAACGCCTATCGACATGGGATCGGGGCCGTCATTTCCAGCTGCAACGACGACGGTGATGCCCTCTGCCCACGCTCTCATCACGGCTTGATCGAGAGGATCTGCCCAATAAGGAGAACTCACTTGGGACACGAGAGACAAGTTCATCACTTTGATGTTGTAGTCATCTTTATGTTGGATAACCCATTGGATGCCTTGGATTACTCGCTCGTAAGACCCAGAACCTTGTTCATCCAGTACTCTTACACCAACCAAGTTAACACCCGGAGCAATGCCATTCCACTCTTCATCGCTGCCATTTTGGCTGTTAGCGATGATACCGGCAATGTGGGTGCCATGTCCATACGGGTCCCGGGGGTTTTTGTAGCCATCGACAAAGTCAATCCAAGCCGCAATGCGATCCTTGGGATGACCATCTATGTCTTTGAAGATGCCGGATTCTTTACTCAAACCTGTGTCCAATATTGCAACCGAGATGCCCGTACCGATCGTACCTTGTTCCCATACAATATCTGCTCCAACGACATCCGGATAATCTGTCTCTGGAGTGGGGACATCTCCACTCTTCTTTGCTAAGTTCACCGAGGAATTTGCTGTAATGGAAGTGATGGCTGAGTTGGCGAGTAAGGGCGAGATTGCATTTGAAGGCAGATTTGCAGCCACACCATTGATTATTTCCAATCGAGTGGTGATTATTCCTCCATAAGATTCTACGGTTTGGGCAACTTCATCTACATTCTTCCCTTGGATTATGAAGGAAGCCTGATGGGTGTCTTTGGGTGATGGCGCTAAAACCAACGAGAATATCACGATCAAGGAGGTTGCAATAGTTATTAGACGCTTTGAGGGGCATGAATTTGTAGTGTGGTTCATTGCTTTTCTCCGGTTAGTGTGAGCATCAAAAAAAACAAGCCTGGAAGCCAGGCTTGTTAAAACGCTGAGACAGAAATATAATCAACTATCTTCGGCGGCCTGGCGATCATAACCATCCGAGTGAATGGTCTTAGACCCATAGCTTTGCGCCCCCGGCTTTCGCCGGGTTTGCCTTTTCGGACTGGTCATATTTTAGCATGATATCTTTGGCAAGTCAAATTGAAATAACCATCAATCGTGCAAGTTTCATTAAACTACCTTAATCAAAAAGCTTTATTTCCCTTTGGCCTGCTATCAAGTTGTGAGAAAATTATGCTGGAGTGGTAAACTATATGCTGTTGTAGTGCTATTCTAAATATGTTCTAAACCATTATGCAGGAGGTTATGATGTCACAGAAGAGATGGGTTTATTTATTTAAGGAGGTAGATGAAGCTGAAAAATATGTGGGGGGAGAATGGGCGGGTGTAAGAGCCCTCTTCGGAGGTAAGGGCGCTAATTTGGCTGAGATGACGCGCATTGGCGTGCCAGTCCCCCCTGGTTTTACTGTTACCACGGAAGCATGCAATGCCTATCTGGCAGCTGGAGAGAAATTTCCTGAAGGCATGTGGGATCAGGAATTGGAGGCTCTCAAGGAAGTTGAGTCTGAAACAGGAAAAAAGTTCGGTGATCCAAATAATCCGTTACTGGTTTCATGTCGATCAGGAGCTAGATTTTCTATGCCCGGTATGATGGATACCGTTCTCAACTTGGGTCTCAATGACAAGACTGCTGAAGGCATGGTAGAACTAACAGGAGACGAGCGATTTGTCTACGATGCGTATCGCCGTTTGGTACAGATGTTCGGTTCGGTGGTTTTAGGGATTCCGGACGAAGCCTTCGAGGATGTTTTGGAACAGTACAAGAAGAAAAGAGGGGCAAGTCTGGATACTGATCTGGATGCCAATGATTGGAAAGCACTGACCGAGAAGTTTAAAGCCATTGTGAAGGAACACAGGGGTTTTGATTTTCCTCAGGATCCTTATGAGCAGTTAAAAATGGCAACAGAAGCGGTGTTCAAGTCCTGGAATGGAAAACGGGCGGTGGACTACCGCAATGCAGCTGGTATACCTCATGATTTGGGCACTGGTGTAAATATCGTTACGATGGTGTTTGGAAACATGGGTTGGAATTCTGGAACAGGAGTAGCTTTTACAAGAGATCCAGCAACCGGAGAAAAGGTTTTGTATGGGGATTACCTGCTCAATGCTCAAGGTGAGGATGTCGTCGCAGGGATCCGAAACACTGAGAAGATTGATAACCTATCGGAAGAGATGCCGGCGGTTTATCAAGAGTTCACAGATATTTGCGATACCCTAGAAGAACATTATCGCGAGATGCAGGATGTGGAATTCACCATTGAAAACGGTAAGCTTTGGATGCTGCAGACTCGTGATGGGAAACGAACTGCTAAAGCTGCGGTGAAAATCGCAGTGGATATGGCTGATGATGGTGTCATCACAAAAGAAGAAGCGGTATTACGAGTTACCCCCGAGCAAGTCGATACGCTGCTACACCCGCAGTTTGATCATGAGGCCAAAAACCAGGCCAGGGATCAAGGGCGGATGTTTGCCACTGGTGTTAATGCTTCTCCCGGTGCAGCAGTTGGGCAGGTTTATTACGACGCTGATACGGCAGAACGCATGGCTAAGGAAGAAGGACATGATGTCATCATGGTGCGACCCTTCACGAAGCCGGATGACGTTCACGGTATGCTAGCTGCGAAGGGTATTCTAACCAGTGAAGGCGGAGCCACCTCCCATGCAGCGGTGGTTGCCCGGCAATTTGGCGTGCCGTGTATTGTTGGGGCAGCAGCCATTCGCATTGACTTAGAGCGACGGCAAATGGAGGTTGACGGTGCATTAGTAAAAGAAGGCGATTGGATATCCGTAGATGGCACCAGTGGTGAAGTCTTTCTCGGAAAGATTCCGACAATTGCACCAACTCTCGAAGAACAAACCGACCTGCTGACATTACTTAAATGGGCAGATGAGATCTCTGCCTCTCCTGGCATCCGTAAGGCTCCGAAGAGTTGGCCCAATAGAGGGTTACAAGTGTGGGCAAACGCTGATTACCCAGCTGATGCGCGACGGGCGCGTTCTTATGGGGCAGTCGGCATTGGCCTTTGCCGTACTGAGCATATGTTCTTCGAACAGGAGCGTTTACCTATTGTTCAACGTATGATTTTGGCGAAAACCAGCAATGAGCGAAAGGCTGCTTTGGACGAATTACTACCCTACCAACGTTCGGATTTTGAGGGCCTCTTCGAGGCTATGGATGGTTATCCAGTCATCATACGCTTGATTGACCCGCCGCTGCATGAATTTCTCCCATCTTTTGAAGAACTTCTTGAAGAAGTTATTACAATGCAGGTCAAGGGAGAGGTTGAAGGTCTGGAAGAAAAACAAGAGTTGCTTGGAAACGTGCAGGCCTTGCATGAAAGCAACCCTATGATGGGTCTACGTGGTGTGCGTTTGAGTATCATGATGCCTGAAATCGTTGAGATGCAAGTGAGAGCAATCTTCGAAGGCGCAGCGGATGCGACTTTGAAGGGTGTTGAGGCCAAACCTGAAGTTATGATCCCACTCACCGGGCATGTAAACGAGCTGAAGGTCATACAGCCGCGCTTAGAAGAAATCGCTAAGAAGGTGATGTCTGAGAAAGGCGTTTCCTTTCCCTATAAATTTGGGACTATGATAGAAATACCCCGAGCTGCAATCACCGCAGCTGAAATCGCGCAGGTAGCAGAATTTTTCTCGTTCGGTACCAATGATCTGACTCAAATGACTTACGGATATAGCCGTGATGATGCCGAGCGAAATTTCCTGCTCAAATATGTGGAAGATGGGATTCTTCCTAAGAATCCATTCCAGACGATCGATCGGGACGGGGTGGGGCGTTTGATGCGCATAGCAGTTGAAGAGGGTCGTCGCTCACGTCCAAATTTGGAAGTTGGCATTTGTGGGGAACATGGTGGTGATCCCGCATCCATTGAATTCTGCCATATGATCGGCCAGAATTATGTCAGCTGTTCACCCTTCCGGGTGCCGGTTGCCCGGCTTTCTGCGGCCCATGCAGCCATCAAACACAAGGGGGCTACCGTCCCTGAAGCAGCCTAAAATAATCTTCAAAACCAAAAATCCCCGTTTTCGGTGTGCTCTTTATTGAAGCCAATGAGAACGGGGATTTTCCTTATACAATTTAAGAATATGATCAGGTTTCGAGACCTTTTTTCTGAATCCGACCCACCGCTTCTAAATACCAGCGCGGTGCCCGCGATACGTAATTGCCAAATTTATCGGTGACTGGTTTCCGCCGCTCATCGCCAATTTTGCCTGGGTTGCATTCTATCATTTGGTGTTCATGACATTCTTGATCGGTATCACATACTCGAAAGCATATCGGACAAATATATAATATTCTCTCGTTATCCATCTGCTTTCCTTTCACTTTCCATCATCAAATCTCTTGATTGATGGTCATAATGGTTAACCCGAACTGACGTGCTCAGATATCTCAACCCAGAGATATCCTTTATATTGTACTTGCATTATTGAGAAATTAGCAGAAGTTGGTTTTGGAATAAGATAGAATGCAGGGAGTGCGTATATAACCTGGCAAATTGCCCCTGAATCGTGGTGAGGCGCTTCTTAAAGGTGGATGATCATAGCGGGCAACAAGGAATCCTTCACATCCATTAAAGGATCGACTTGGTTAATTACGATACCGATTCTTTTACGGATTCCTTTCGCGCAAACTCGGCACCCCCTTGCAAGGCTTCAAAGTTCAGAGTCAGCAACCTCCTGTGCCTTTCTGGTAGATGGTCTTTTAGTGCCTGTTCGACGGATTCCAATGAAAGGACCGGCAGCTTCTCTAAAAAGGCGCCCAATGCCACCATGTTCATCAAACGCTTGTCGCCCAACTCTTCCGCAATTTCGTTTGCGGGGATAGAAATGACAGTGATGTCTGAGCGTTTGGCGCTCCGGTTTATCAAAGAAGCATTGGCAACCAGCACGCCGTCAGGAGTCACCAATGGTTCATATTTATCGAATGAAGGCAGGTTCATGGCGATCACCCCGCGAGGATTTAGCACCAGGGGTGATCCGATCTCTTCATCAGAAATGATGACAGTGCAGTTTGCAGTACCCCCGCGCATTTCCGGTCCATAAGAAGGTATCCAGGTGACTACTTTCCCGGTATCCATGGCGGCGTAAGCTAATACTTCACCAGCAAACAAAACTCCTTGGCCTCCGAACCCGGCTATCACAATTTCAGTTTGCATTATTGTTGATCCTCCATCCTTGCTTTATCTGACACGAAGCCCAGCCAGAGTTGGAGAGACTTTGAAGTCCTCCAAAGGGTAAAAAGGTACCATATGTTGCTCTACCCAGTGGAGTGATTCGAGCGGGGTCATGCCCCAGTTGGTTGGACAGGTAGAAAGCAGTTCAACCAGAGAGAAACCCAAACCCCTTTGCTGGGCTTCGAAGGCTAAACGAATTGCTTTTTTGGCCAAGCGGATATTTTTGGGATCATGCAGGCTACGGCGCACAACATAACCAGCCCCATCGAGCGTGCAGAGGATTTCCGCCATTCGGATGGGAAACCCCATTTGTTCGACATCACGTCCATTGGGGGAGGAGGTAGTCTTCTGGCCGGGAAGTGTGGTTGGTGCCATCTGCCCGCCAGTCATGCCATAAATGGCATTGTTGATGAATATGACAGTGATGTTTTCACCTCTAGCAGCAGCATGGATAATTTCAGCCATGCCAATTGAAGCCAAATCGCCATCGCCCTGATAGGTGAATACCGTCCGGTCTGGCAATACCCGTTTAATGCCGGTAGCCATAGCTGGCGCCCGACCATGGGCTGCTTCAACGAAATCACAATCAAAGTAATTGTATGCAAATACAGCACAACCAACCGGAGCAACGCCGATTGTATTTTCACGCAATCCCATTTCATCAAGTACTTCAGCTATCAGTCGATGAGCTATACCGTGGGTACACCCGGGGCAATAATGAGTGGGAAAATCGGTCAGTGACTCTGGGCGCTGGTAAACCGTTTCAAAGGGTGCAGTCGATACCATTGGTTCTCTCTCCCTGGTTAATTATTCGATTTCAAGCCATGCAAGGTAATTCCAAATCGCTCCATCCACTGTTTGCGGGGGTCTCCATCCGGAACTGGGGTTTGAGTGGCTAAGCGTTGGATCTCTGCGGTGATTTCGTCTGGAAAAGGCATCATGCCTCCCATACGCCCGTAGAACTCTACTGGGATCCTTCCTCTCACTGCCCGCAACACGTCATCTAACATTTGACCGCTGTTCATCTCTGTCACCAAAATGGTTTTTGCTCGGTTAGCAATATCTTCGATCTTTGCATAAGGAAAAGGACTGAGTGATATGGGGCGGAGAAGGCCGACACGGATCCCTTGCGAATGGGCTGCCCGTACAGCTGATAAAGCCACTCGCCCTGCCGTTCCAAATCCTACGATGACGATATCTGCATCCTCAAGGAAATATTCCCGGTAGCGAACTTCGTTTTCTCCGATTTCATTCCAACGTTCCATCAACCTGAAATTGACAACTTCTTCATCTTGAGGGTCAATGTAAATTGAGCTCAAGATGCGACGGTCACGACCTATTGCCCCGCGTACTGCCCAATCTGGATATTCTTTAGGAAGCGGGTGCATGGGCGGTAATTCGGCTGGTTCCATCATTTGTCCTATACTGCCGTCTGCCATCACAATCACGATAGAGCGGTATTTCTCGGCGAGATCAAAAGCCAATACGGTTAGGTCGATCGCTTCTTGCACGCTGGCAGGCGCTAATACGATAGGGTGGTAGTCTCCATGGCCACCGCCATGCACTATTTGATTGTAATCTCCTTGGGAGGGGGCGATATTTCCTAATCCTGGACCGCCGCGCACGACATCAATTAAAACCACCGGCACTTCTGTACCAGCGATATAGGATAGACCTTCCATCATTAAACTTACACCGGGGCTGGAAGAGGAACTCATCACCCGTATACCGGTGCAGGCTGCGCCATAAACCATATTGATCGCAGCCACTTCGCTTTCAGCCTGTAAGAATGTGCGACCGAGTTCCGGCATTCGTTTCGCCATCCATTCAAGTAGCTCTGTCTGTGGAGTTATGGGATAACCAAAGTAGGCCTGCAAGCCTGCACGGATGGCAGCTTCAGCCATGGCGACATTTCCTTTTAGAAGCTCACGAGGCATGTCTTCCCTCCTAAACTGCAGTACGAGCAGCACGGGCGTGCATCTCGCGAAATACTGTCAGGGCAGCTTCAGGGCATACGATAGCGCATATGCCACAACCGGTACAGCCCTCGGATATTAAGTAAGCTGGATGATATCCCTTTGAGGTCAAATGCTCTAAATCTAAGCCTAGAACGTCTTGAGGACAGGCGTTCACACAAAGATCACAGCCTTTACAATATTTATCACTGACTTCAATCCATCCCTTAACTGGCATAAAGCGACCTCCATTTCCGAGAAGTTGGATAAACTCTGGTGAATATTGTCATCTTTATTATTATTACATTTGGCATCTTTGGGAAGTGATGACTGTCATATATCAACTATACAAAAGTCCTCATAAAAACGTGTTAACCACCTCATAATGGGATAATTCACTTGATATCTACTAAAAATAAACAATAAGTCGCACCGCGATCGTCCTTAGCGAGTTTAGCAATTTGTTCGACGGGGTTATCCAGCATGTCATTTAATAAAATCGTATCCATCTGGCACAATTCTGGATGGGCGGCAATGATCCTGGCATAAGGGCAGCGACCTAAGACTACCCGTGGTGCCTCGGAGTGAGCTTCCCACCGCGCCTGGTAATTCAATTGGTTAAGCCGTGAAATAGTCAGATAAAGGCGTTGGGTCAGATTGCCATATGACCTGGATTTGCCCATTAAGCCTGCTGCAATGCGTCTCAGGGCTGCCTCTGATGAGCATATAGATTCTCCTATCAGTTCACTTAGAAGAATACCTATCAATAAATCAAGATTATCATCCAAGGATTGTTGAGAAAGGCTATAGAGCTGACCAGGCCGACCGCGACCTTTAGGTCTTCGTTCGCCCACGACTTCCACGAAGCCTTCTTCTCGTAAAACCGCCAAGTGATGGCGTACGTCTGCAGCTGTAACCTGAAGGGCGTGGCTTAATTCAAGCGGTGTAGCCACATTGCGGGTTTCCAAATATTCGATTAGACGCTGGCGCGTGCTTTTCATAATCGGTATTATACCTTTTAAATAATTAACGCAAATAATAATTTGCGTTAATATGCATTGACAGGAATTGCCCCTAAGGTATAATAACAGGGTTTAGCACCGGAGTGATTAATATGCAAAATCCACTTTTCTGGGAAGATTCTTTCGCTATTGCTCGATCTTTAATTGATAAATATCCCCAGGTTGAATTAGAAGATGTCTCCTTAAATATGATCTTTCAATGGACAGTCGCTTTACCTGACTTCGACGATGAGCCGGAATTAGCTAATGATGGCATTTTGGCAGCCATATATCAAGAATGGTATGAGGAGGTAAATTCCTTATGACGGATGATATTAATTCTCCTGGCTACGATATTCCCCCTGAGATGCAGGGTCAGGTGGCTATAACCACCCTGGATAAGATTTATAACTGGGGACGCCGATCATCGCTTTGGCCGATGATGTTCGGTTTGGCTTGTTGTGCTATCGAGATGATCTGCACCGCCGCAAGTCGTTACGATTTTGCCCGTTTTGGTATGGAGATTATGCGACCAAGCCCCCGGCAGAGCGATATGATGATCGTCTCGGGAACAGTTACCAAGAAGATGATCCCGCAAATCGTTCGCCTGTACAACCAAATGCCAGAACCGAAATATGTGGTAGCTATGGGGGCGTGTGCATCGGGTGGTGGTCCCTTCAAAGAGGGCTATAACGTGGTTTCGGGAGTGGATAAGTTTGTGCCAGTGGATGTATATATACCGGGTTGCCCCCCAACCCCGCAGGCGCTGCTCCATGGATTGATAAAGCTGCAGGAAAAAATCGATACGCAATCAATCAAGACGGTACGATGGTATCGCCGAGAACCTCTAGAGCCGATCCCTGTTCCAGTGCTCGGCCCCGATATCATGGATCCACGAGAATATACGGCCATCAAGAATTTTGCTCGTGAAAAGGCTGATCAACCCCTCGGTGAGCAACCGGTTATTGAAAAAGAAGAGGCCTGAACCGGAGCGATCCTATGAATGAAGAAATACTTATCCAAGAAAAATCAGACTTAGAAAGACGATTTCCTGGAGTTGTGACCGTCGACGAACGTAAGGGTTACGAAGGATATGTGGTTAATGCTGAGGACTTGGTGTCATGCGCTACCACCTTGCGTGATGAGCTAGGTTATGATTTCCTCTCCTCGGTGACAGGTGTGGATTATTTCCCGGATAATCAGATGGAAGTGGTGTACCATGCTTATAGAAGCACCGGGGGACCGGCATTGGTATTAAAAGTTCAGGTTTCAAGAGAGCATCCGGTAGTGCCTTCCCTTGTTTCCGTTTTTCCAGGTGCTGATTTTCAGGAACGGGAAGCATGGGATTTACTTGGCATCCTATTTGAGGACCACCCGAATCTCAAGCGCATTTTGATGTGGGAAGGCTTTCACGGTCACCCGCTAAGAAAAGACTGGCGAGAAGCATATCACGAAGAGGATGGCAAACCATTCAAAAGCCGCTGGCCTGATGGACACGTCTCTAGAGCCGAGGATAAAAATGTATTTCATAAAAATGTGGATTATCCGGCTGATTTCAACCCTGATACCTGGACTCCCATAGGGGATGCGGCTATTTATGCCGGCGTTGGCAAGATCGAACATCCTGTAAGTGAAACTGCAATAAGCACTGACCATCTGGTGGTCAATCTAGGACCGCAACATCCTTCTACCCATGGGGTATTCCGCATGGTCGTCCGGTTGGAAGGTGAAACCATCATGGATCTGGAACCAGTGATGGGTTATCTGCACAGAAACCATGAAAAGATCGGTGAACGCAATACTTTTCTCATGAATATGCCTTTCACCGATCGCCTGGATTATCTGTCTTCGATGAGCAATAATTTCGGCTACGCACTGGCAGTAGAGAAGTTGATGGGAGTTACCCCTCCCGAACGCGCTGAATATCTTCGTATAATGATGGCGGAATTAACCCGTATCAGCAACCATGTTTGGGCAATTGGGTTTTTATTAAACGATTTAGGCGCCTTTTTTACGCCAGCCTTATATGCCATCGAGGAACGAGAACTGATATTAGATATTTTTGAAGCAGTCGCCGGCTCTCGGATGATGTGCAATTATTTTCGTTTTGGTGGGGTCGCCCGCGATCTCCCGGAGGGTGTTTTTGAAAAAATCCGTGAGTTGGTCTTCGACCGCCTCCCCCGTAAAATTGATGAGCTGGACGCTTTCTTGACCCAAAACGAGATCATTCGCACTCGATGCGAAGGAGTGGGAATCTTGACGCCTGAACAAGCCATTGCTTACTCGGCTGCTGGACCGGTCTTACGAGCCTCAGGCGTTCCGTACGATGTGCGGAGAGCAGACCCTTATGGCATTTACGACCGGTTCGATTTCGATGTAGCAGTTCGCTACCATGGCGATGTATATGACCGGTACCTGATCAGGATGGATGAGATCCGCCAAAGCCTGCGAATCCTGGAGCAGGTGGTAAGCGATATGCCAGCAGGACCTATCCAGGAAGGAAAACCTCAATATCAGGTTAGAGTACCTGCCGGTGAGGCTTATGGTCGAGTGGAGGGACCCAAAGGGGAATTGGGTTTTTACGTGGTTTCGAATGGTAAACCAAACCCATGGCGATATCACGTCAGGGCACCATCATTTATCAACCTGACAGCGATGAACGAAATGTGCAGAGGAAACAAGATCGCAGATGTGGTGGCCATATTAGGATCAATTGATATCGTCTTGGGGGAGACGGATCGTTGATAATAAATAACTATTTACTGGATCAACCTGGAGACCTCATCAGGTTATCCTTAACCCCAAATAGAATGGAGATGTCGAAATTACAGTTCGATAAGGAACCATAAGATTTATCCAACATTGACCGTAAACGGAGTTAATTTATGTACGGAAAGGGAATTTTAAGAGGATTAGGCGTAACTTTTAGGCATTTTATTGGAACATACCTGGATGATCTGAAATGGTTGGGCAAAAATCGATATTATTCTGCTGAAGGTATTGCCCATCGTTCGAGCACGAAAACCGATGGGATTTTTACGGTTCAGTATCCAGAGGAGAAACTGCCAGTCCCCGAGGAATTTCGCTTCATCCCCTTCTTGATTTATGAGGAGGATGGAAATGGAAAGCAGCAAGATCGCTGTACTTCTTGTGGCATTTGTGCCAAGGTATGCCCGCCTCAATGTATATGGATTGTGCGTACCAACGATCCAAAAACCGGCCGACCGGTCCCTGAGCCAGAAGAATTCTATATCGATGTTGATATTTGCATGAACTGTGGGTTGTGCGCTGAATATTGTCCATTCGACGCAATTAAAATGGACCACGATTACGAACTGTCGGTTTATGACCGCCACAGCCGGAATATCTACAACAAGGAGAAGCTATCGCGTCCAGTTTCTTATTATGCTTCGATCCGTCCAAAGAATTACGCTCGCGAAGAAGCTGCTCGAGCAGAAGCGGAAGCTGCCAAAGCAGCCAGGAAAGCTGCACGAGAGAAAAGTTAGCCATTCCTTACGATGATGAGAACGAAGAGCGATTGTAAAAACAACATGAGGTAGATCTTTTGTATGTGTGCGGATCGGGTTAAACCGTCAATCTTTGATTCGATGTACAATAGCGATACAGAAATACTGTTTCCGCCACGTGTAATCCCCTCATTGCGAAACTTGCGAGGCGCGATTTGGCATGATTTCGTGGATGGATTGTTAGAAAAAGACCCGCTTGATCCTGAGCGTTGTGCCTTTGTGCTCTTTATGATTCGTTTGAGTGGCTGTGTTTCGTGTAGTGCCGATTCTTATCGAGCGATGCGTGGATGTACAGAATGCGCCAGACAGGCGGTGCGTCGTTTTCAAGGAAGCGATTTAGAACTTTTGGATTTGTTTGTGGATGCCAGACAGGAAATCGATCGTTATTTGTGTGATAAACAGATCGATGGATTTAAGCATGTATTAAAGGATGATATGTATGGCTAGAGAAGAAAAAATCGACCAGGATGCAATCATGGCTGCACTTAGCAGGGTGCAGGAGCCGGAATTGGATAAAGACTTGGTCACTTTGAATATGATACGAGATTTACAGATAGATGGGGGCAAGGTGAGTTTTGCAATTATTTTGACTACGCCAGCTTGCCCCTTGAGGACTCAAATAGAGAGAGAAGCCAGGGAAGCAGTAGCTGGATTGCCAGGTGTCTCTTCGGTGGAAATTAAGATGGATTCCAGTGTTCCCAGTGATGGACGGCAACGGGGTCTCCTGCAGTTGCCCATTAAGAATGCTGTAGCAGTGGCTTCTGGGAAAGGTGGTGTGGGAAAGAGCACGGTGGCTGTGAATGTAGCTGTGGTGCTGGCACAACGCGGTGCGCAGGTAGGTTTGTTGGACGCTGACATCTATGGACCGAATATCCCCACCATGATGGGGGTTGACCATTTACCACCCCCGAAGGATAGCAAGCTTTTACCGGCCGAATCTTACGGCGTCAAGATGATGTCGATTGGCTTTTTAGTGAGGCCAGGCCAACCTTTGATCTGGCGTGGTCCGATGCTACATTCTGCCATCCGGCAGTTTCTAAGCGATGTGTTCTGGGGTGAATTAGATTATTTAATCGTGGACCTCCCACCTGGAACCGGTGATGCTGGTTTGAGTCTGGCTCAATCGATGCCACTTAGCGGTGGGATAATCGTAACCCTGCCTCAACAGGTCTCTTTGGATGATGCCAGACGGGGTCTTGAAATGTTCCGGGAGCTGAATGTGCCAGTCTTTGGTGTCGTGGAAAATATGAGCTATCTTGAACTTCCAGACGGCACCCACATGGATGTATTTGGGTCTGGTGGAGGTCAAAAACTAGCCCACGAAAGCGGCGTTCCCTTTATCGGGGCGGTGCCGATGGATCCAGCCGTACGAGAAGGTGGAGACACGGGTGTGCCGGTTGTAATCAGCAAGCCTGACTCGCCTGTCGCCCGAGCTTTAATCGCAGTTGCTGAAGACATAGCCGCAAAAGTAAGTGTTGCCGCAGTACAACAAAGCAACGTAATCCCGATCAATATGATCGGCTGAAATAAGGCGGCTGATGCTTTTATCGGTAGAAAAACAAGCATGATTTTTCAGGGAGTGTGATGTTAAAGTGACCATGCAGCCGTATGTTGTAGGTATTCGTTTTCAAAAAACCGGAAAGATTTATCACTTCGATGCGAGTCGTAATCCAGAGATTCAGACTGGGGATTTTGCGATAGTGGAAACAAGCCGAGGGCGTCAACTCGGGGAAATCGTGCAAATAATTCACAATCTAAATGGACCTTCTGAAGGTGACTGGAAACCGATTAAACGCAAAGCAACCCCAAGAGATCTTTTGATTCGACAGTTATGGCAACGTAAAGAGCTGGAGGCCATGATTAACTGCCGAGCTAAAGCAGCTGAATTGAAAATAGACCAGGTAAAGATCGTAGCAGCTGAATTCAGTTTTGATGGCGTTCGGCTTTCTTTTCTATATAGCACTGAGACGGGAGAAAAGGTCGATCTGAGATCTCTGAGGAGCGCCATGCGCCGGGCGTATCCGCGTTCACGCATCGATATGCGCCAGATAGGCCCGCGCGACGTAGCCAAGATTTTGGGTGGGATGGGCGCCTGCGGCCTGGAAACCCGCTGTTGCTCAACGTTCTTAACCGAATTCAGCCCGATATCGATCAAAATGGCCAAGGAGCAGGGCATTTCCTTGTCTCCTTCGGAAATCACCGGGATGTGCGGGCGCTTGCGATGCTGCCTGATTTACGAATATGAACAGTATGTCCGGGCTCGTAAGCAACTCCCAAAACGGGGTAAGCGAGTGATCTCGCCCCAAGGCGAGGGTAAAGTCGTGGATGTTTATCCTCTGAAGGACGCAGTCTTGGTCGATTTGGGTGATATAGGGGAATTTGAGTTCAACCGCGAGGATCTTGAACCCTGGGATGAGCTCGAGGCCTTGCGAAGAAAATCTGAGGGACCTTGTGATAAACACGAAAATGGCGGTTGCGATTGAGGGAAAGTGGAAAAATGAGCGAAACGCAAGATCCTGATCATTGGGGTAAGCCTCAACGCATTCTGGTTGTGCTAGCCCACCCCGATGACCCTGAATTTTTTTGTGGGGCGAGTATTGCCCGGTGGAGAGATGCCGGGCATCTGGTTTCTTATTGCCTGCTGACTTGTGGCGATAAAGGAACAAAAGATCGAACGCTCACATCTGAGGATTTATGTGGTATCCGTCACGAAGAGCAGATGGCAGCTGCAAAAATCCTTGGTGTAACTCGGGTTCGTTTTTTAGACTATCCTGATGGGTATCTGGTCCCCGATCTGAACTTGCGAAAGGACATCACCCGCGAAATTCGGCGGGAAAAACCGGATATTCTGGTCACGTGCGACCCGCTTAACCTGTATATCCACGATTCATATATTAACCATCCAGACCATCGTGCAGCTGGACAGGCGGCTTTGGACGCAGTTTTTCCTGCTGCTCGAGATCATCTAAATTTTGTCGAACTTTGGAGAGACGAAGGTTTAGAACCACACATCGTTCGAGAGGTTTGGGTTTCCCTCCCCTTGGAACCAAATGTCCGTTTAGACGTGACAGAATATTGGGAGGTGAAAATCCGCGCATTATCTGAACATAAGAGCCAGATCGATGATTTCAAAGCCCTGGCAGAACGGATGCGAAAACGCACCACAGGGGATACCACCCCCGAAAATCCACGTTATGAGGAACCGTTTCGCAGGATCGTGTTCGATTGAATAGGCCCGAATTTGAGATAGGCATTTTCTCCACTTCACTCACTGAATTCGAATGGACAGTTTTCTAAAAGAGGCCCGCGAGGCTTTTCCCCTCACTCAAGCTTTAAGGCGTGACTTCCACTGTCATCCCGAACTGGGTTTTCAGGAGGTCCGAACGGCAGGGATCGTGGCGCGCCAATTGACCGAACTCAATATGGAAGTCAGCACAGGAATCGCTGATACAGGTGTCGTGGCTCTTTTGGAGGGCTCTCGAGCGGGACCGGTAGTCTTGTTAAGGTTTGACATGGATGCATTGCCCATCCTGGAAGAAACCGGAGCAGAATACGCTTCACAGGTGCCTGGCGTCATGCATGCTTGTGGTCACGATGGGCATACTGCCATTGGGCTTAGCGTGGCTCGGTTGTTACACGATCACCGGAATGAATTGGCTGGAACTGTGAAGTTTGTTTTTCAGCCGGCTGAAGAGGGGTTAGGTGGTGCCGAAGGGATGGTATCGGCTGGGGTATTGGAAAATCCGAAACCAGACATCACCCTGGCTTTGCATTTGTGGAATGAGAAGCCATTGGGATGGTTTGGGATAACACCTGGTCCTATTATGGCAGCTTCGGAGATATTTCGTGTAAAAATTACGGGTAGGGGAGGGCACGGCGCCTTACCGAATTTAACCATTGATCCCATAGTGGCTTCTACGCAGGTTATCACTTCTTTACAGACGATTGTTTCCCGTAATGTATCGCCACTGGATACAGCTGTCGTGACGGTTTCCAGCTTGCATGCTGGAGAGGCTTTCAACGTGATACCGGCGTATGTCGAAATCAAGGGAACGATTAGAACTTTTAAACTCGAAGTTCGGGAAATGGTATTAAACCGCTTTCAGGAGATTGTTGAGGGTGTCTCCAAGGCATTAGGTTGTGTTGCGGAAATCGAGTTGAAAAAATTGACTCCTGCGGTTAGAAATGACCTTGAAATTACCCAAAAAGTCAAAGAGATAGCTGCTGAAATGTTCCCAGAAAGCCAGGTGGATACTTCCTTCTGTACAATGGGTTCTGAGGATATGGCTTATATGATGGAGGCCATTCCAGGATGCTATTTCTTCGTAGGGTCTGCGAATCATAAAAAGGGTTTGGACGGGGCTCATCACAGCTCCCGGTTTGATTTTGACGAGCAAGCTCTACCAGTTGCTATCGCTTTGATGGCCTCAGTTGTAGCAAATTTATTGAAATCTTAACGAGAAGACCGTTATGAGTGTAGTAAGCGATGGCTCGGATGACGCTGTTCGAATCGCACATCCCCCAGAGCGAATAGTGTCTTTAGTACCCTCTTTGACAGAGAGTTTGTTCGATTTAGGGTTGGGGGAATTTGTCATTGGCATCACCGATTACTGCGTTCATCCTGCCGAGGATGTCAAGGGTCTTACCCGAATAGGTGGTCCGAAAAACCCGCATTTACAGGGAATTCTATCCCTGGCACCTGACCTGGTGCTCGCTAATAAAGAGGAAAACCCACGCGGAATCGTGGAGGATTTGAAGAAAAAGGGGATCCCAGTATTGGTGACATTTCCGCAAACCGTTCGCCAGGCTTTGGATGTACTTATTAGGATAGCCAGGATGTTTTCCCGTCAAACCGCCTTTATGCGCATAAAAACATTAGAAATGACTTTTAGTTGGTTGCAGTCTCGTACAGATGACCATGCACCGTTGCGTTACTTTTGTCCGATCTGGATGGGTAAAACGCAAGATGGTCAGCGATGGTGGATGACTTTCAATCAACATACTTATGTGCATGACCTATTAAGGATTGTTGGGGGAAAAAACATCTTCGCTGAAAGGGAAAGACAGTATCCGTTAATGGCGGATTTGGGATTGAGTAATCCAATCGACACCGGTGAGCGGGATACTCGTTATCCACGCGTCTCTCTAGCAGAAATCCGAGCATTAGAACCGGAGATTATTTTGCTTCCAAACGAACCATATGCGTTTAATCAGACCCATTACGATGAATTTATGAAATTATTACAGGGGACACCTGCTGTAGCAAAAGGGCGGATAGTATTGGTGGATGGAAGTTTGCTTACCTGGCATGGAACCAGAATGGGCAAGGCATTTCGAGAATTACCATTTTTATTTACATAAGTTTGAGATTTTCAGTACTGCTTGACTCCGTATTGAAGAAATGATAAAATAATAATCATCCTAATAATAGGAATGATCATATTAATCACATTGAAGGGTTAAGCGATGAGTCCCAGGAGCCGCAAGCTACTCTCTTATGAATTCTTAGAATATTTAGCTAAGAATGGGAATGGCGAAAATGCTTTACCTCGTTTGCCATCCTTGAACGCATTGAGCAAAGAGCTAGGAGTTAGCGTCTCGCGCTTGCGGGAACAGATGGAGGTAGCGAGGGCTTTGGGATTCGTAGAAGTGCGTCCACGCACTGGGATAAGACGCCGACCGTATACTTTCCTGCCGGCAGTAATAGAGAGCCTTTCCTATGCGATTGCCTTGGATAAAAGTTACTTCGATGCTTTTGCTGATTTACGTAAGCATCTTGAAGCGACTTATTGGCACGAGGCTGTTAGTCACCTTACCTTGATAGATCACGAATCTTTACGATCTTTGCTAGCTCAGGCTTGGGAAAAATTAAGAGGTAATCCGATCCAGATCCCTCAAGCCGAACACCGGAAATTCCATCTGCTGATATACCGCCGTTTGGATAACCCCTTCGTATTGGGAATTTTAGAAGCGTATTGGGACGCATACGAAGCGGTCGGATTGAATGTGTATGCTGATTATTATTATCTGCAAGAAGTTTGGAACTATCACGAGAGCATGGTAGACGCCATTTGTGAAGGAGATTTCGAGGCTGGTTTCAAAGCATTACTGGATCATACAGATTTAATTTATCACCGACCTGTATCTAATCCTGGATAAGGTAGTTTGTTAGACCATTCATAGAATCAAGACAATCGAAACCGTCATATCTGGATATTAGGAGTGATCAAAGAAATGAGTGCTGTTCAATCCATAGAACACCTAAAACCGTCGGAAGAATTAGAGCCGAAAGTGAACGATTTTTCAATCACAGTCGGCACAGTAAATGGATCGGGAAGCCAGACATCTAACCTTACTATCCTGCGCGCCTTATTCAAGATGGGGATCCCAATATCTGGAAAAAACCTGTTTCCATCCAACATTCAAGGCCTGCCTACCTGGTATACCATCCGAGTAAGCAAGGATGGGTTTTTGGCACGTCGGGATGAACATGAAATCGTCGTGGCGATGAACCCGAACACATTCAGCGAAGATCTGGCAGAGGTACTCCCGGGAGGAGCATTCTTCTATCCTGATGATATTAAGCTGGAAATTGGGCGTGAAGATGTTGTCGCTTACCCCATGCCAGTAAAGCAACTGGTAAATGAATCGGAGGCACCAACCAGCCTGAGGAACTACGTTTCAAATATGGTCTATGTTGGCGTGGTAGCTCAAATGTTGGGCATCGATCTTGAAAAAATCTTCCAGGCCCTGGAATTCCACTTTAAAGGTAAGCAGAGACCCATCCAGCTCAATTACGACATAATTGAGAAAGCCGCCAGCTGGGCAGCTGAAAATCTGGAAAAACGCGATCCATATCTAATCGAACCCATGGATAAGACTCATGATTACATACTGACAGATGGTAATACGGCCGCTGCCCTTGGAGCGATATATGGTGGCGTGCAATTCGTTTCTTGGTATCCAATAACGCCAGCTTCAAGTTTATCGGAATCATTAGATGAATATCTCCCCATGTTGCGCAAAGACCCAGAGACCGGTAAGAACACCTTTGCAGTAGTTCAAGCTGAAGACGAGTTGGCAGCTATCGGTATGGCGATAGGAGCTGGTTGGGCTGGTTTAAGAGCGATGACTTCCACCTCTGGGCCTGGTTTCAGTTTGATGACAGAATACGCAGGCTTAGCTTATTACTCCGAAGTACCCATTGTGGTCTGGAATGTTCAGCGTGTGGGACCGAGCACTGGCTTGCCGACTCGCACATCCCAAGGTGACCTTACCATGACTTATTTCTTGGGCCACGGCGATACCCAGCAAATTATCTTGTTTCCCGGTTCTGCCAATGAATGTTATGAGTTTGGTTGGCGAGCCTTCGACCTGGCTGAACAATTGCAAGCTCCGGTATTTGTATTAAGTGATCTTGATCTAGGGATGAATCAATGGATGGCAACCCCGTTCGAATACCCCCAAAGCCCTTTAGAGCGGGGTAAAGTCTTATGGGAAAATGATATCGAGAAGATGCCCGATTGGGGACGTTATCTGGACGTTGATGGGGATGGTATTCCTTATCGGACACTCCCTGGTAATCAAAATCCAAGCAGCGCATACTTCGCTCGAGGAACCGGTCATGACGAGTACGCCCAATATACTGAGAACCCCGAGGACTATGAACGGATCATGGATCGCCTGAGTAAGAAATATGAAACAGCCAGATCTATGGTGCCTAAACCTATCGTAAAGACTCAGGCAGGTGCTGAGATCGGGATTATCGCTTTTGGATCGACGGAACCTGCGATTGAAGAAGCACGTAACCATCTTGCCAAGGAAGGATTAAAAAGTGATTATTTAAGAGTGCGCGCCATCCCTTTCACCACGGAAGTTACAGAGTTTATCAAGGAGCATGACCGTCTTTATGTCATTGAATTAAATAGGGACGGACAATTGAGCCAGCTTTTGAGGATGCGCTATCCCGATCATTCTACGAAATTGACCTCAATGGCTCATTTGGATGGCCTGCCATTGACGGCAAGCTGGGTTGAAGAATCCATCAAAACCAAGGAGGTTTTGTAAGCATGGCCGATCAAACTACAACTGCGCGGTCGCGATTAAATGTGAATCTGATAGGGTTAGAAAAATCAGATTACCGGGGGCAACCAAGTACGCTATGCCAAGGCTGCGGTCATAATTCAATCTCCAGCCAGATCATCGCTGCGTGTTATGAACTAAGCATCGCGCCAGAAAAGATCATAAAATTTAGTGGTATTGGATGTTCAAGCAAGAGCCCAACATACTTTTTAAACCGATCATTTGGATTTAATGGCTTGCATGGACGTATGCCATCGCTTGCCACCGGCGCCATGTTCGCTGATCGCTCAATGATCGGCATTGCTGTCAGTGGCGATGGCGACACTGCCAGCATCGGCATGGGACAATTCAAACATGTCATGCGCCGAAATCTATCTCTGGTCTATATTGTTGAGAATAACGGTGTTTATGGTCTAACCAAGGGACAATTCTCTGCCACTGCAGAACCCGGTTTGACCCTCAAGGGTCACGGCAGAAACCCTTACATGCCGATTGATATCGCCTGGGAAGCTGTAGTAGGAAATGCCACATTTGTGGCCCGATCTTTTGCAGGAGACCCCAAACAGGTTAAGGAGTTGATAAAAGCTGCGCTGAGCCACCGCGGTATAGCGGTGTTGGACATCATTAGCCCATGTGTGACATTCAACAATAGGGATGATTCGATGCATTCATACGCCTGGGGTAAAGATCATGAGGCGCCATTGCATGAATTGTCTTATGTCCCTCCCCGGGAAGACATCATGATAGATTACGAATCAGGCGAGATCATAGAAGTCACTTTGCACGATGGATCCAATATCATTTTAAAAAAGTTAGAACAAGATTACGATCCCACAGATCGGAGCAAAGTATTGTGCATGTTGGAAGAAGCCAATGCTAAGAACTGGTTAGTTACCGGGTTGATATATATCAACACAACCCACCCCACATTACTGGATCTCTACGAGTTGCCTGATACACCCCTTAACCGGTTACCGAAAAATCTCCTTCGACCCTCCAAGGAATCCATAAAGAATGTGAACGATATGATGTTCTGAGATGGTCTGGGAATCCCCAATGCGCCATCACTCGTTTGTGGGCTTTTTTGGAGGTTAGGATGCCTGTCTCTGGCGAGTCGCCAGCTGCGGTGGTTGGGTAATATGTTTTACCTTCTCTTCGCTATATCGATTTATTCTCTTGGGGGCTTTTATATTTTCTCCAGTATCTTTGGATACCGTAGGTTGACATCCATGAAGGGTTGGCAGTCTCATAAGCTTCCAATTGACTTGTGGTTAGACCTTCTTCCAGAGAGCGATTTTTGATCCAATTGAGAAATTCTTTGTTAAGTTCATCAAAGGATGGGTTGGCGGGCATTACTTTTCCCATCCAATCCTCAATTTCGTTGAGAGCTCGTACAATGGCATTAAGGTGCCAATCAGGATCCTGATAGATGCCGAAGTGTGTCGGGATAATGCGATTGAATTTTACCGAACGCAAACGTTCCAGGCTCTGTCGCCATTTCTCGAGATGAAATTCTGGGGGCGGCATTGGCAGTCGAAGATGCCGGGGTCCTTGTATCCGCACTCCCCCAATATCACCGGAGAAACAGACATCTTCATATAAATATGCAAAGTGGTGGTTGGCATGCCCCGGTGTATCTAAAGCTTGGAACCGTAATCCGCTTATTTCGAGTACCTGATTATCTTCGAGGATTGATAGGTGATCTGGTGGGACTGCCAGAAATTCTCCCCAGAGTTGATCCATCATGTCACCATAAATGCGGCCTGCACTGGCCAGTAATTTGGTTGGATCAAGCAAATGAGGAGCACCGACGGGGTGTACATGGATGCGTGCTCCTTGACGGGCTAACCAACCAGCTGCCCCAGCATGATCGAGGTGAATATGGGTGAGCAATACATCGGTTATGTCAGGTACTTTCAAGCCAAATTCAGTGAGGCGGTTTTGCAAGGCAGGTAGGGTTGATCCGGGACCACTTTCTACCAGTACCACGCCCTGGGTGTGAGGGATAAGATAACTCGCGATTGTGCCCGGAATACCCATGAAGTTAAGATCAAGGGTATATATGTCCTTTTCGTGAATTTTTATTTTTGGATCCATTGAGATTACCTAATAGTCGTTTTGATAAATCATTTAGTCGACATTATGGATAAATAAAGATCACTGGAATTACAGTGTCTGGATTTACAGATAGAAATCAATAAATTTGGGTTACCTCAAGCAGTTTATCCTTTCATAATCACGTCACCCACTACATATCGCTTTTTTCATACATTTCCACCGAGACGGCAGGGTTATCTATTACTACAGCCCGGTAGTGCTGTACCAGAAGTACGCCAACAATCACGATCACCAAACCCAAAATCTGTACCGCGGTCAATTCTTCTCCCAGAATAAACCAGCTCATAATAGCCGTACCAAGAGGTGAGAGCGATAGCAACACGTTCATCTCGAGGGCAGTCAACTCCTTAAGAGAATGATTATACAGGGAATAAGCCAGCGCAGTGTTGATAACAGCCAGCCACCCAACTACCAGCCACGCTTTAATTCCAAATATGGGCAAACCTTCTAGAGGTAGTGCAATCAGTAACATTAATGCCCCACCAATGCCCAATGGAAGAGCAGTCAGCGAAAATGTATCCAATTGATCTTCTCGAGCAACCCCTCGACCCAGGATGCCGAATAAGTTGAACCCCAACAGCCCCAGGAGTACGACTGCAATGCCTAATGGCTCACCAGATTTCAAACCGGGTGAGAAAAAAAGAGCGCTTCCCAAAAGAGTAATAATGACACCAAGGATTTGACGCCGGGTGGGGAACTCTTCCATCCACAATAAGCTGGCAATCAGTACAACCAGAGGTGAGAGATTCAATAAGAAGGAAACAGTTGTGGGAGTCAGGTATTTCAACCCCCAATAGAAAGCACCATTACCAATCGTATAGGTGCCCAACCCGATAGCAACCAGTCGTACCCACATCTGCCTGGAAAGATGATAGGCTGATTTACTATTGCGTTTAATAGCCATGATAGGCAGCAGCAATAGAAAAGCCAGGAAGTAACGCAAACCACCTATGGTGAATGGCCCCGTGTATTCCATCCCGATCTTGACGAATACAAAGGATGAGGCCCAAATAAGCGAAACCAGGCATCCTTCGAATAGAGACAGATAAGGAAAAGAAGTGGTCATATGAACATTAAATATGGAGAGATGCGATGTTGGATAAACACACTTTTCTTGACCGGTTTATCTGCGACTTTGAGCTTTTCTTTGTCCTCTCAGCAGTACGCGTATTTTAGGAGCCATCACTTTAATGATGGGCGTTGTTTCGGCGGGTTGCCATTGGGCGATAGATTCTCTCTGGGATACTGGCCAGGTCTCTGGTGAGTGCACTACCGTACCGGGGCTTTCAGCACCTTCTAATACCTTTAGTGCTTGTGTAATCACCCTTCTTTGCTGGGGTATATTGTGGGGCTGTCCCAGGGTATGCCCGAATGGAAATTCCAGTGCTAAGGAACGTGGCACTCCAATCCTTTCTGCCCAGAAAGGCATCATGGTCACCAGAATGGTCGCCAATCCAGCAGCTTCCAGGGTACGCGCCAACACGGGCACGTTGATGGCACAGTCAGGTCAGGCGGGCGTTAACAGAACGCAGTCCACCCTCTCATTTATTAATTCTTGGGCCACCTGTGGTCCGTAAACCTGGCGCCATTGGCTGCTATCCGGTGGAAAACCCTGGTAGCCCATGAAGGAATAAGCCCGTTGTGCCAGGCCTGCAATTCGCCGCTCCTCAACCAGCTCTTGAATCCTGTGAACTGGCAGTAAAATATCGAGATCTTGGAGAACATCTTGGGGGTTG
Source organism: Anaerolineales bacterium (assembly GCA_034430155.1). Taxonomy (GTDB): domain Bacteria; phylum Chloroflexota; class Anaerolineae; order Anaerolineales; family UBA4823; genus DAOUET01. The sequence goes on along the minus strand of DAOUET010000135.1, from coordinate 7,572 downwards.
TAGTGCAGGTGAGCCACCCCGATTTGATCCTGGCGGATGTCGGAAGGGATCGTACGGTAGGTTGGATCCCCCCAGGTGGGCTCATAAACCTCACGCTCAAGATCGAAAGCTGGTTCCACACCTTCTTGGAATAGTCCCCCAGAGGTGACCAGACCTATTTTGCATTCTGATAATGGACGGGGTAGAGGCGTCCAAGGGATGGGCGTTTCTGGGTGGACCTCGGTCATCTGGTAGTATAGGGCAATCAGGCGCGGTAAAAATTTAAAGCTGTCGACAGTCATAGGGCCTCCAAGGGGATAACACGGAGAATTATACTCACTTAGGGCAAATTAGATTTAATCTGATCCTGGAACATTAATTTCCACCTGGCTCCATTCATCCCTTATAAGGCTGTATACCACTAGGTCGCTCCACGTGCCATTGCGGAAGGTGGAACGGCGTAGCAAACCTTCGCGATGATAGCCGGCATGCTCTAGTACCTTCTGAGCTTGGATGTTTTCTATGTCAGTCAGGGCAGTCAACCTTTCGGTTGGATACCCAGGAATAGATAGTTATCTAATAATTATGAATATTCTCCAAACTTTTCGATAATTTCCTTACACATACGTTTACCAATACCTGGCAGGGCAAGTAAGGCTGGCTCTCCTTGAGATTTATATAGATCTTCAATACTTATAGGCAACTCATCCACCGTCCAGGCTGCTTTACGGTAAGCCCAGATGCGATACGCTTGGGCCAATTGTAGCTCTAATTCGTAAGTCTTGAGGAAGAGTTGTTCCGCGATGCGTTTGTTTATCGCTAAAGGTCCCGGCGGTAGATAGCGTGGCATGCGGTCCCGCAAGCCGTGCCTGGAGCATAATTCCCGGACCATCAGTCCCAGTTCAGCGGTATAAGCCCGTGGGGTAGCGTAATTCAACTGGGCGTTTTTCCCCCAGCTGTAGAGCTCTCGCCAAGAAATCTCCAGAGCTGGATCAAACCGTCGAGCAGCCTCAAGCGTACGTTCTGCCTGAACTCCCTGCATAGTCATTCCAGCAGCTACCACAAAAGAACCGCCGTGGTCTACGGTTGCACGAATTACTTCTTCTAAATGGTGTTTATCATCGCCTGAAAATGGAATGATGGGTATCAAAGACGTACCAATCAAAATACCCGCACTTGACAGCCTTTCCATGGCGTCCAGGCGTCGTCGTACTGCAGGGCTATGTGGTTCGAAGGCATGTTTTAGGGTTGGGTCTAGATTGCTGATGCTATAAATAACTCCTACCCAGGACTTACGGTTGATCTCAACCAGCAAATCCAGGTCACGGGTTAAGAACGGGGATCGTTCTATGATCAATAATGGAAAGGCCAAGTCAAGCACAACTTCCAACATTTTACGTGATAACCGATAACGATCCTCAGCAGGCTGTTGCCAATCACCGGAAACGATCACGTCCCGCTCCAGGCGAGATAGCTGCTTACGCAAGAGCTCAACGGCATGGGTTTTGACTTGTATCAGGTTGTCAAAGGTATCCGGATGACGTTTGCCCAGATAATGACTTCCGCGCAAATAGCAAAATTCACAGCCACTGCGGCAGCCCACATAGGGTTTGGCGCTGTATTTGTCCCAAAACCAGGGGCCATCCACGTGTTTATGGATATTGACAATTGTGCGTGCTCGATATTCTTCAAACTCCAATTTCATTCAGCCTCCTACCGATCGCCCGTAACCGTTGGTCATCGGAGAGGTAGGTCAAAGCTTTCCGAAGGATCAAGGTTCGATGCGGGCGACGGTGAAGAAGAATCTGCGAATGCAACCAATCTGTCAGGAGATCAGGATAATACCTGCCCATAGTCTTCAGACCCCATCCTATGCCTTTGAGGGCATCCATATTCCACTCTTCGAACATAGGCCCTAAAAATGCCAATAATGCCCGCGCCTGATCGAGCTTGTCAGGTTTTCCGCCCGAACGTTTTGTCCAGAAGTGAACAGCCACTCCAACAGTCCGGCGAACCCAGCGGTTGGGGTCTTCACGCCAGGCAACCAATTGGTCGAGGGCGTCTTGGAAGTTGGCGATCAGGGCTGGACCGGGCAGGCGCTCACCGAAAATATCTGCAGCGTACCAGACATCGGTTGAGATAATGAACTGGCGGGATAAGGAAAATGCACTGGCAATATCTCTATCAAGCTGTTGACCTAGGGCACTTGCGATCACCACCCACACGCCTTCAGTCCTATTGCTGGCGATGCACTTTAAAAATGAGCTCAAATGGGGTAGAGGCTCACTACCAATGGGTTTTGCGATTAGATCCAGCAAACGGAAGGGCGTGCGTTGGGCGAGAATTGGCTGGAGAATTTGATAGGCTTGATCCAAATTGCCATCATGGATAGCTGTCTGTATCCGTTTTCCGGTTTCTCTGGCTTGTGAGACTCTCATAGTTAGAGGTTAGTTTCCCCTTTGGTTTTCTTGTGATCGCGATAAATTTATATCTGTTTACCCAGGTACGCCGTACATCTGGTCTGGCGCCAAGATATCGGGAAAACGTGAGCGTAGCGCCAGGCGGGCTTGGTAACATAAATTACAAGCATCTGCGTATTCGATATGGTGAGGCAGATCGTAAAACTCGGATAATCGAGTTGGCCCCCCTTCCAATAAAGGGGCAGTGATTGGGTGAGTCTCGGGATTATAGTTCTTAACAATTTCCCGCAGGGGGGTTTGGAACATATTTCCCAATGAGATTCCTTGGCAGATATGCACATAACCCAAGGGATCTATATGCACTCGCCCAGGATCTCGCAGGTCTTCATGAGGGCACTCGGTAAAACTATGCCACGGTTGGGGTGAGGCGAGATGAGCCAGCTTTTCGGCGGCGCGCCCTCGGAACATGACCCCGGATTGACCTGGGGGGAGCTGTCCGTGCGATGGATGCGCCTCATCTGTTTCTGGTTGAGCCACGCTGATCAAGCCCACCGGGATGTCCATTTCTTGCGCGGCAGCTGTAGCATTATGAACTTGCTGGCTGATTTCTTGGTCATAATGGTAAAGATCACTGCTCAGTGAGAGATCCCCAATCAACCCTGCGAAAGGCTGCAGCCAAGTGAGCGCGTCTTCTAAAGTCGTCGCCCAATAGCCGTTAGAAACGATCCCAACCTCAAACCCCATCCGAGCTGCCAGAGTAACCCCTTTCACCAAGATAGGGTAATAGAGAAAAGGTTCTCCCCCTTCAAAATAGATCGAATTGACGGTGCCGAGCTGCTTACCCTGGTCCAAGATAATACCGATGTCGGCAAGTGTCATGGTGCCGCTTTGCCAGGGGCTACCCCAAACAAAACAATGATCACACTCAAATGTGCATTGATAAGTTAACAGTAGATGTAATCCAGATATCTTCATTTATCCATCCTTGTTTACGCTCTCATGTAGATAGTAACGTTAGGGTTAACAATTATAGTAGTTACGCAGTTCAGGGGAAAACCGGGGGTTTTTGGGCAACGCCCGCCCAAACACCCCCATCCTCCCACCAACTGCGTAAGTCCTAAATTTATTACCGAAAGGGTTTACCCAGTTTTTAGAATCATGGCAATGGCTAGGCCTGGATCTCAGCGGTCAGATTGAGGTATTTAGAGCGGAAATCATGTGCAGGTCGCTTGGGACAATCCCCAGGCTGTCGGAGATTGATTATTAACACCATATAGCTCCAGAATAAAGCATAAAGGCGATCTCAACAAGTGTCAAAATTCCTGTTTTAAACCATCCGGTTGTCTTGACTCGGCGACCAGGCTTATACAAGCTTCCCTACCTCTAATAAATTACATCATTTATAGCTCAAAACTTGCAGAGCTCGGAGCGTAATCCATTTGCTGGGCTGGCCCATTTGCTCCACATCCACCCAGGTTTTGCCATTATAGGTGTATTCCATTTTCCAACGCCCAAAGGAGTCCTGTTTATTCAACAAGAGTTCGATGGCTGGTTTCAAACGGGGATCGTCTCCATAGCCGAGGCGAGTCAAGGCTTCGAGGTTTTGCAGGACATCGGTGACGTAGAAAATTGGATAGCCAAAGCGGAACCAACTCCTACTCGGTTTGGAACTATACCCCATAGGATAGTCAGCTATGGCCGGGTCATGCCCCAGCAAGAAATCCAACCCAACCCGGATGGCAGATTGGATGGAAGCCGTCTGCTTGGAAGTTGGCACCTTACTAAGCGCCAGGACAGCTTTGACGGCACCCCAGGCGCAAGGTGATTGGTTATTGGCGCTGCAAACAAAACCGGGGGCGCTGTTTCCGCTGCGGTAATATCGTTCCGGCGCTGATTTTTCACCCGCAACCGCGATGCCTTCACCGGTAATGCTGCGCGCCAGCCAATCTAGAGCTTCCTGGAGACGCTTATCCTCCAACCAGCCCAGGTCAATCAAGGCTGCGACCAGATTGCCTTGCAGGCAATGAATCAATCCCGGAGGTCTACCATCAATGCTGAAGCCTCCGTAATGGGCGCGGGAATGATCGAGGATATAATTGCAGCCTGCTCGAAGGCGGTCGTCCGAACCGTCGGCGCCGAGCTGAGCGAGCATAATTATCCCCCAGACAGTGGATTTGTATTTAGGGCCATAACCGGGGCCGGGTTTCACCCAATACCCTTCGGATGATTGAGCATCCAGAATGGCAGGTACCGGTCCGGTATTCATAATTTCCCTCCGGGCAGTGATGACCTGCGGGTCCTGTGGTGAATGGCCCAGTAGTTCAGTTAAAACGAAGTAGCGTACACCCGGATTCTGCGGGTCGATCTCCAGTAACCAGGGCAAGGGGTCGTCATTTAATCCTTCTATCTTCTTCATAGTTTTCCTCATAGAATGGGAGAATCCTTACTTATGGAGGACTTTCAACTTTTATGTACGCTCTGACCGAGGCGTTCCTTGCCCAAACCGATACTGAGCACGCTGAGCCAAGTACCTACCTTTCCAGGCGAGATTCGCTGGAGCAGCTTGATCCTTATCAAGCTGCAGGACAGGTTCTCGAAGGGCAATCCTTAAACCCAAAGTCAAAGCTTCTCCTCGCCGTGGTGGTCTCATACCAGCCTCAAGACCCGGTCATCCAGGGAGGCGCGACCCTGTGCCCGATGGTCGATACGTTGTTTTCCTCCACTTCTTCTCCCTCTTCCCAAGCCTCGCCTCGATAGATGGAGAGCACCTGATTCAGCTCTCCTGCGTGGTAGATATGGTGGCCAGCGATCAAAACTACGATGTCATAAAGGGGAGCTTGTTCTCCCCAGTGTACTGGTCGTAGCTCGTCCAATTGTTCTTCTTTGATGGTTGATAACGCTTCCATCCACTGCTGGTGTGTGTTATCGAACCAGGCAATCACGTCATCTAAATACTTCTCTGACTTGATGACCTCATCACGTAGCCCGTGCGGCCAATCGATTTGCAACCAGTGTTGGGGGTGGTGGTCAAACGCATAGGATCGATATACTTGACTCCACCCAGCCGCGTGCTTTAGCGTCCCCAACACCGAGCGATAGCCACCTTTTGGGACGAAAAGCGCCTCTTCGAGCGTCAAATTTTCTACATTACTTGCCATGGTTTGATAAGCATGTTGCAGTATATGTCGGCTTAACTCAATCTTTGATCTCATTAGCTTGCCCTCCACATCATAACGGAGCTCGAATCGCGATTTGATACCAGGTGAGACGAATGCAACACCTATGTCCTGGCGCCCTTACTCTGTGATGTTTGCTCAATCCGGAAAGGCAAACACCCCTTTGATGACCTGGTTGCGACCGAGGTTGGAAAGCTGAATTAAAGCCTGGTCATAGTGGTCCAAGCTGTACCTGTGGGTCACCATCCAGCTCAGATCAACCTCTCCGCGTGTCAACCAATCGATGACGATATCGAATGCTGGCTTCCTTTCGCCGCCAAATTCTTCAGCATGATGGTAGCCAGAAGCGGCGCATACCTGCAGTTCACTGGCGAAAATGGCAGTCCAATCAACGCCTTTTGCGATGCCTGGAACCCCGGCTAATACCACCTGACCGCCTGATCTAGTCAGCCGGAGGGCATCATCCAGCGACCCATCGCTGCCGACGCATTCGAATGTGCGATCAACACCCCCTACCATGATTCGCTTACCAATAATGGGTTGGAACAATCGTGCTCCGGTATGCTCTGCCAGATCGGTGAAATAATCATAGTTGCGTGCAGCTGAGATAATCTTACTTGCACCTAGTTTCTGGGCAGCTTCGGCCTGGAATGGGTAGCGTGCCAGCACCAGGATTTCAGCGTGGGAACCTAAGGCGCGCAAGGCAGCCAGGGTGCACAAGCCAATAGTGCCAGCGCCAATGATCAGCAGAGTTTCGTGGTCATGCGGGAAGCCAATAAGGGCGGCATGCAGGCCTACCGCGAAGGGTTCGATCATCAAGCCGTTCTCATCGTTGATCCGCTCTGAGAGAGGATAAATCTGTGAGGTGTGTGCTAAGAAGTACGGGCTCCAGCTGCCGCCAGTATCCCGGCAAAAGCCAGTGTAAATACCAGGTGCCAGGTCGCCATCGGTAACGCGTTCACAGCGGTTGATTTCACCTTGTGCACAATAGCGGCAGAGATCCTGGAAGCCACGCGGCTGGCACCAGAGCAGTGGCTCGACAACCACACGTTGGCCTTCATGCCAGTTCCCTGCTTGTGTTCCGACCTGCGCGATGGTACCAACATTTTCATGGCCAAAGGTTAAGGGAAAGGAATTCAGCGGCGAGTAATAAGGGCTGGTATGCAGGTGAATGGTGCCCATGTCAGTTCCGCAGATACCCCCATAGCGAGTTTTCACAAGCACCCAATCGTCACCTGGGAGCTGCGGTTCCGGTACCTCGGCCAGGTAAGTGCATGACATACCGCTCCATAGGATCTTAGGGAAGTACTTCCCCAAAATCAAACCAAGAGCATAACGAGGGATGTTGGCGTTGAATTGGATTGCTTTCATCAGGTTCCTTTTCCAACGGGAATTAAACCCTCTGGCACTTGCACAGCTACCACCTCGCCGCGGGCACACACCTCTCCATTAGCAGAAAGGGTCGATGTTACGACAACTTTTCGCCCCTTGACCTGCTTAATCCGCCCTCGTACTTCCAAAGGCACACCCAGGGGTGTAGGGCGCAGGTAATCCACGTGCAGCGAGGCGGTCAGGAAACGCAAGGGTGGTTGGCTGTCCATATTACGATTTTCAGCGCGGTAGGCAGCTGCTGCGGCTGTCCCAGTGCTATGGCAGTCGATCAGCGAGGCTATCAAGCCCCCGTAGACATAGCCGGGTATAGCCATGTGAGAAGGCTTCGGTAGGTAGGTACAAATCGTTTCGTCTCCCTGCCAGTAGCTCTTAATTTGCAGCCCGTGCTCGTTCAGGCGACCGCAGCCGAAGCAGTAGCTCATCTGGTCTGGGTAGTAATCTTGAAAGGCTTTTTCGGTCATGGTTGGTCCAGTTCTTTAATTTTTATTGATCTCATCGGGCAATTCCTCCGGAGGTTTAATTTTACATGGTAGTTTTCCTGAATATGGTCAAATGATCTTGGATCTTTGGGTATCACCGTAGTAAAGGTTAGATGTGGGTGTGTT
>DAOUET010000134.1:0-2835 GCA_034430155.1 Anaerolineales bacterium | reverse complement strand
CCAGCACGACGAAGGGCGGATTTTGGGTTCTTGTCGCAGCGACTTCAGTCGCCAGGAAACCTGATCCCCTGCCTGAGACAGATGGGTCATAGCCTGCCCCCAAGGACTCAGGGAGGCGGGTGGTCAGTCGTCTCCCATGGTCTAGGGGTACCTCTCACCGGACGGAAATCAACTGAACCGGTCATCGGACTTGGCGTCCTTGACCTTGCCCCGAGCCGCCTCCAGCCAACCAACCCGGCCATCCGTGGGCTGGTCGAACTCGGGAACATAGGGTTTGATATCCAGCAATGGCGTGCCATCGAGAATGTCGACATTCCCCAACTCGAGCCGGTTGCCATCCACTCGGAGCAATTGGACGATGGAAAAGCCAATCGGATTGGGTCGGGTGGGCGCCCGGGTAGCGAATACGCCGCGGGCCTCCGACCCGAGAAATGGCATCACCGTCAAATCCGTTCGGCGGACCTGGTGGAGATGATATAGAAGGATTATGTGGGAGAAACCTTCCAGATCCTTGAGTCCCTCGGCGAATTGGGCAAACACCTCCACAGAACCAGGCGCACTAGCTCTACCGCTCGGTTGGATCGGCATCTGCTTGAGGTCGGTGAACGGTGACCGGATGACACCAATAGCCTTATACGTCACATCCATACTGTACGAAGCCTCTGGGAATTACCGCGACCCTGGCCGCCTATCGGTTAAGGATTCACCTGGCGAGAAGCCGCCCATGATCCGGGTTGAACGGTGACGAGAACGGATCTGGGTGGACAAACCGTCCTGTTTGGGATTTAAGTTGGAGACCCCCCATGGGGTCCTCTGCCTTTCAATGGTGTAGTTCAACAAGATTGTAGCCACTTCGGCACACTTTGGCAATAGGCAGAGGGGAAATCAAAGCTGCGAAACCTGAGAAAGGGAGGGATAGCGTGAAGGCGGATGGTTCCAGACAAAACCTCATCTGGGCCGCAGGAGATCTGATCCTGTGCCTAAGACAGATGGGTGCTAGCCTGCCCCCCAGGGTTTGCGTTAGTGGCAGTGGGGTGAGACTTGGACTCAACGTCGAAGCAGAACACTGTTTGGGCGTAGATAGGACCCAATTTGGCGGGGCGAATCCCCACTGTCCATTGCATGTTTTGTTAGACGCTTTTTACCTTCCAAGTAACATTGTGTTGTAGTACGCAAACAACCCACCGCTTTTGTGCAAGCCAATTTGTGCAAACGGACGATTCATTGAGCCAAGTTTAATCTCACCATACCAGGTGAAGAAAAAATTGTCTCCTTTTGGGCCTTCTTCAAATTGCCACGAAGATTGCAGGGAATCAAAGTTGTAAATGGTAGCCCTAATGTACTCCATTGCTTTGGCTTTAAGTTCGTCTGCTGATAGAGTTGGGGTGTTGGGAGAAATATCTGTCAATATTATTCGAGCGTCAATTTCCACAACCTGGTTTGTTTCAGGATTTACAAAGTATTTTCGCCCATCGTTGTCTTGATGAAGTGCGACCTCTAAATTTCCACTGGGCGAATTAATCATGCCTGTCATTTCAACAAAATCTAAAGGCAGTTCAGGGATCTCTAATAGTTGGCGGATTTCGTTGATGGCGTCTATTGGTTGGTTGGTAGTAGCTTGTGCAGAAGAACACCCCCCTAATGCAGGGATTGTAAGGATAATGGCGATTGTTAAAATGATATTGAAGAACCTACGAGTAATATTCATTGGGGAAATATCCTTATCGTTCCAAGAATAAGCGCCCAATGGCTGGCGTTACCGGGCGGGCAGGGGATTTGGCAGACAAAAGCCGAAAGTAGGGCCTACTTTTAGGGCAGAATCCCCAGAAGGGCGGTGCAGCCCGTCCGCGTCCGATGAACGTTGTGTCAGCCCTGCTCCTGCTCTTTTGTAATGGACTGTTTGCGCAAATATTCTGCCGCTTTTTCTGGATCATCTTTGGTATATGCCCAACCATAAACATGATCAAAAAGAACGTCTGTTGACCTTTGAAAATCCAATATTGCTCCAAGATAAATATTCTCGGTGATAAAAGCATCTACATCAGTTACCTTAAGATTTGATGGGTACTCTTTTTCGGCAGATTGCATCGCGTTCAAAATGTGCTTTTCAGACAAATGAACATAGCCAGACATGTTTGCATAAACATCTTTTACCCAAGAATAACGCTCTGATAGTTTTTGCTCAAGATAGGAATCCGTCATTTGCTGATTTGACATATCTTTTTGTTTTTTAACGGGCACACCTTCAAGAATATTCATGGCAAATTTATAAACAAGGAGCCATTTTTGTTATATACAAATCCCAAACCATATTGCGGAACTAATTCTTCGATTTGCTTTGGATTGGGTTGCGAATCAAAATAACCATAATAGCCATATGAAATTTTTTTCAAGTTATTATCCGCTTGATTACCTGTTAAATGTCCCTTGATAATGGCGACATCATCAAGCGAGGGTGGTGAATCAACCGAAGCAATTATTACTACAAGCCAATTGCTCTCGGCCGTTACTTCCCTAAAGTTATGGAAGAGTCCTGTAGATAGATTGGCATATTTTTCTTTTTTTACATTGGCGTCAAATTTGTATCCAATGTAAGCCGCTTCAAGTATCCCTTGTTTCCCAGAAATAAGAAATATACCTTCCGGCTCATTTTCATCAGGACTACAGATGTGGACCAGTGGATGATTCTTCTTGTTTATTTCATACAATGATTTAATTTCAGCCTGCCACGATTGGTCTACCTTGACCCGACCCGAAAGCCAGTTCAAATACTCATTATAGCCAGGAATGGTGGCCAACTCAACCAACATTTGCCTGAAAGGATTTTCGAACACA
>DAOUET010000133.1:0-3254 GCA_034430155.1 Anaerolineales bacterium | reverse complement strand
CCTAAGACAGTAATCTCCCTAACTTTGGTAGGGGTAAGCCAGTTGATCTCGAGCGCCCCGGTAATATGCTCGGGAAAATGGAATAACCCAAATACGAGGTCTTCATGGTTGGTATGAATGCGCTGCTCCGTTTCAGCGTAAACCCGTTCTGGATCCAAGCCGGTGAGGAAGCGCATGATGTCTATATCATGGGGAGCAAGATCGACAACCACACCTACGTCTCGAATCCGAGGAGGGAAAGGACCCACTCGGCGGCACGAAATCTGGAAAATCTGACCTAAATCCCCACCTTCGAGCTTCTTCTTGAGGGTTTGGATGGCGGGGTTAAAACGCACAATATGCCCTACCATAAATTGACGGCTAAGTAATCGAGATCTTTCAATCAGACTTCGTCCTTCATCCAAGCTGGCGGCAATAGGCTTTTCAACAAGCACATGAGCCCCAGCTTCCATGGCTGCCAATGCTACTTCTTCATGAAAAACCGTGGGAACCGCGATCGAAACGGCTTCAGGTTTTTCGAGCTCGAGCATTTTTCGATAATCGGTATATGCCTGCACACTGTAATGGTTTGCAATTGCATGTACTGTTTCTGGGCTGCTGTCGGAGACAGCCAGCAATTCGGCTTCGGGAAGCTCGTTGAAAACCCGTACATGATTTCTGCCCATAGCTCCCACACCGATAACTGCAACACGGGTTGTAATATTCTCCATGAAATCGACCGCCTAATATCCCATGAACTGATTGGCAGCAGTAACAATATGCTCCAGATCGGAATGCGATAGGCCTGGATGAACAGGTAATGAGAGTACTTCAGTCGCAGCTCTTTCAGCTTCTGGCATTTCGATATGGTAGTTAAATTCTCTTTGGTAAAAGGATTGCCGATGAACAGGTACAGGGTAATATATCTCCGAGCCAATGTCATGATCCGCAAGGTAAGAACGTAAACTATCTCGCTTTCCATCGGGTACACGAACTGTGTATTGGTGGTAAACGTGTTGGAATCCTTCCGGCTCGCAAGGTGTAATTACGCCCCGTAGATTCGCAGTGAAGAATTGGGCATTTTCCCTGCGCTGCTGGTTAAATTTCCCTAACTTCTTCAGCTGTTCCAGACCAATCGCAGCGTGAACATCAGTCATCCGGAAATTGAACCCCAATTCATCATGATAGTACCTTGTTCGCATGCCATGTTGGCGTATCACCCGGCATTCCTCATCGATCTCGGGATTATTCGTGGTGATCATACCTCCCTCGGCGGAGGTCATATTCTTAGTTGGATAAAGGGAGAACGTTCCGGTACCGTAGGATCCTGCTCGTTGCCCATTATAGGTTGCTCCATGGCTCTGACAGGCATCTTCGATGATGAGCAAATTGTATTTTTGAGCGATAGCTAAAATCCTCTCCATATCACACATTAATCCGTACAGATGCACTGGTAATATGGCGCGTGTGTGCGGCGTGATGGCGCTTTCGATCAATTCGGGGTTGATATTAAAGGTGACCGGATCGATGTCCACAAATACAGGACGAGCGCTGGTATAGAGAATACTGTTTGCTGATGCTATAAATGTGAATGGGGAGGTGATGACTTCATCACCCTTACTAATATCATGAGCCAATAACGCCGTATGTAAAGCCGTAGTCCCTGAAGTTGTTGCTATAGCATATTTGACCCCAACCATATCTGCAAATGCTTGCTCGAATGCTTTTACGCGTGGTCCCTGGGCAATAATTCCAGAATCCAATACTTCGAGCACAGCTTGTTTTTCTTCTGCCCCCATTTGAGGTTTTGCCATAGATATCATATTGCTTTCTCCCACATCTCCTTATCTATTTTAATTGTTTCATTGCAGAGAGGACACCTGGCAATCATGAAAGAGCTTTGTTCTACATCTTCTTGATGGCCATCGACCTCCAGCTTGGAACCACACGGGCAAACAAATCCATGCAATCGGGCCGGATTTCCCCACGCCAGACCATAATCGGGGATATCCTGGGTTACTACGCTGCCTGATCCAATCATTGCCCATTCCCCAATTGTGACACCACAACGAATAGTTGAATTTGCACCCAGCGCAGAACCCCGTCGAATATGTGTCTCGCTCAAGATCCAATCATCTGCTGCTTTTAAAGAGCCATCAGGGTTAATCGCTCTTGGTCGTAAATCATTTGTAAAGCATACATGAGGACCAATAAATACCCCATCTTCAATTTCGACGCCATGATAAACCGAGACATAATTCTGAATTTTTACTCTCTTTCCGATAGCCACGTTCGTGTCAATGAAGACTCCTTTACCAATGATGCATTCTTCTCCTATTCTTACATTCTCACGAACCTGTGCTTGATGCCAAATGGATGTGCCTTCACCGACAATGGCTGAATCGGAAACTTCTGCTGTCGGATGAATTCGAATCATATTCTGTTCCTGAGTGCCTTTCTGTGTTGGATGGAACTTTATTTTGCCGGTAATGCTGAATGCCTCCGCCGAGCCTAGTGACCGCGGCGAAGGCCAAATTAATTCAAACGTTGATCTCACCATGATCGTTCGCGCGCATATCCATGGTGATCACCTGATCTTTCCAACGGTGCCATTCTCCATGATGCTTTTCTAAGATTCGCTCGCCTTCACCGGGAGACTGGAGGCCAGCCAATTCCAGGTCTGCGTCCACCATGATATGGACCAGGTCGTGGAAATAAACGCGTGGTTCCCAGCCTATGACTTGGCGAGCCTTACTTGCATCTGCCAGGAGATAATCGACTTCGGTCGGTCGAAAATAGCGTGGATCAATACGAACGTAATCGTGCCAGTCTAGATTTACATAGTTGAAAGCCTCATCCAGGAATTGGCGTACTGAATGGGCTTCCCCCGTACCAATCACAAAATCATCCGATTTGTCAAGATGCAGCATTTTCCACATGGCTGCCACATAATCCGGAGCATAGCCCCAATCGCGCTTTGCGTCCAAATTTCCCAGGTAAAGGTATTTTTGTTTACCGGCGAGGATGGCGGCTATTGCGCGGGTGATCTTCCGAGTCACGAAAGTTTCACCTCGACGTGGGGATTCGTGGTTGAATAAAATTCCGTTACAAGCAAAAATGCCATAGCCCTGGCGGTAATTTCTGGTTACCCAATAGGCATATACTTTAGCGGCTGCGTACGGGCTCTGAGGTGCAAAAGGCGTGTTCTCATTCTGAGGAGGAGCAGCGCTGCCATACATCTCACTGGATGAAGCCTGGTAGAAGCGAGACTTGAT
>DAOUET010000132.1:0-2391 GCA_034430155.1 Anaerolineales bacterium | reverse complement strand
GGTGAGTACCGATAAATTTCTATTTCAAAACAGGCTGGCAATCATCATATTGCTGGCCTTTTTTGTTCTATTAAACATTCCATTATCTGGCGGAGCCGCCCATGCACCCGAATGGACATCTCCCTCGAACGACCTGCCGTTTGATGTTTACCTTCCGCTGGTAGTTAAGAATTTTCCCTTTACGCCCCCAGCGCCAGTGCTAGATCCGATCAGCAACGATGACGGCGATGGGAACTACACCGTTACCTGGAGCGCAGCTGAAGGAGCTGAGACCTACCTCCTGCAGGAGGACGATCATGCAGCCTTCTCCAGTCCAAGTACTGCCTACGAGGGTTCAATTACCACGAAGGCGATCAGCGGGAAAGTTGTAGGCAGCTATTATTATCGCGTAATGGCTTCCAACGCCTACGCCAGCAGCGGGTGGAGCAGCGCCCAGTCGGTTACGGTCAGCGTGACCCCGCCCGCCTGCCCACAAACTGGGAGCTGGCAGGGTACCACCAGCCAGGGATTAAGCATATCTTATATCGTTGAAAATTCGCCTCAATGCCAGATTGCGCCCGGTTCTTTGGAAATTAGCTACCTGACCGCCTCTTGTGGATATGCCACAACCACTTATGCATTAGCCTTTCCAATAACAGATAACAAATTCTCCGCAACTAGTGCTTATGTACGCGTACCAGGTGAGTTCACTTCATCAGATATGGCTGATGGGAATTTTTATGTTGATTTTTATCTTGGGAATACTAGGTGCTATCGTTCTGGCACCTGGGAAGCATATCCAGTTGTAGGGGCGGATGGGCCTGTCTATGCATTGCTGGTCCAGCCAGACAACAAGATTCTGGTAGGAGGCGATTTCTCAGAAGTGGGCCAGCAGCCGCATAATAATATCGCCCGCCTCAACCCGGATGGCAGCCTGGACGCCACCTTCAACCCCGATTTGAATGATACCGTGAATGCGCTGGCAATCCAACCAGACAACAAGATCCTGGTAGGCGGCGATTTCACCCAGGTGGATGAACAGGTTCACGCCGGCATCGTCCGCCTCAACCCGGACGGCAGCCTGGATACTGGCTTCAACCCGCAAATTGACGGTTGGGCTGCTGCCGTGGCGCTGCAGTCCGACGGAAAGATCCTGGTTGGCGGTTATTTCTCAACTGTAAATGAAGAGCCACACCGCAATTTCGCCCGCCTGAACTCCAACGGCACGCTGGATGCTGCCTTCAATGTAGATGCGAATTACCCCGTCTATGCGCTAGTGGTGCAATCTGACGACAAAATACTGGTGGTGGGCAATTTCGACAATCTCTTCGGGGAGTATTGGGCTGACAATTTTGTCCGGTTAAATTCCGATGGGACACTCGACACCTCTTTCCAACCGGATTTTGGGATCAATGCCAATGCGCTCGCTCTTCAAGCAGACGGTAAAATCGTGGTTGTGGGTTCCCCTCAACTAGATCCCTACGCCATGGCTCGCTTTACTTCCGAGGGCAATCTTGACACCAGCTTCACTCCCCCCTTACCAAATGAAGGTCTCGATGGTGGTATCGGGGTCGTCGCTTTACAGACCAGCGGCAGGGTCATTATTGGGGGTGCCTTCCGAGAATTAGATGGAGTGCTAATTAAAAATCTTGCCCAGTTGAACACGGATGGCACGCTAAACCCTGCATTTAACCCCGCGCCAAATGCGGATATTTATGCACTGGCTGTGCAGCCAGACAACAAGATCCTGGTCGGGGGTGGGTACAGTAAGATAAATGGACAGGTGCGACACAGTATTGTCCGGCTGAATGCTGACGGCACACTGGACGAATCGTTTGCGATCGGGCCATAAGCGCTTGCGGATCAAATCTCACCATCGGGCGCCCTGGCCCCCGTAAAGATTCAAGGCGCCTGGTGATAGACATACACTCCCTCACCCGAGACACCCGCAAACAGGGTGTCTGGCGTCCATTGGTGAATCACCAGGGCTATGACGATTTTGCCTATGAGACATTGCTCAAAGAGGAAATCTTCGTTGGCATCCTCAATAGAAACATTCGTGGTTTAGAGAGCATTCAACTGCTGCGGCGTGAGGTTGAAGAAGAAGTTGAGTTCGGCATGTACTTGCTTCGATGGGGCGTGAACAATTTTCTCGACGGGAGCGTATAAACGGGGGTTCTTACTTCCCCAGAAAAAGTCCTCTGCGCTGGATGTTAAGATGATTGGGCAACAGTTACCTGGCGGAGGTCATCCACCAGAGGCTCATTCCCAAATATAGATTGATATCCAGAAAAAAAGTAAGGGAGAATGTGTTTTTCAACGCTCAACCTGCCGGCATGGGCATGAGGCGGATTTTCATGGCAGGAACGTAACCAAATTTGTACTGGCCATCCTTTTCGTACTCAACCGGAA
>DAOUET010000131.1:0-10487 GCA_034430155.1 Anaerolineales bacterium | reverse complement strand
AAAAATGAAAAAGGTCGACATAGTTGTTACGCTCCCTTGCTCGTGGTTTTAATGCTTTTAGGACTTACGCAGTTGGTGGGAGGATGGGGGCGTTTGGGCATCGCCCGCTCAAACACCCCCGATTTTCCCCTGAACTGCGTAACTACTAGCTTTAAAGAATGGAAAAGGTAAATCAAGATACCAGTCATCAGGTTCAAGGCAAGATGAAATGTCTTGATGAATAATTCCTTGCTCGGGGACCGGTTTTGATTATAGTCTTATCTTTCAGGTTTGTACCGGCTTTTTTTGTGGTTATTTTAGAGGAAATGAGCCCTCTAAGGATGGGTGGCCCCCTTTTTCGACCCGATTTTACAATTGCCTTGTGAAGCTCTTTTGGGGATAGCTTATCGCCCGGAAGGTGTGGTTTCCTCTGGTTGAAAAGTAATCATGATCCCATGAATGCTCGACTTATTTCGGCGGCAAGGATAGGGCATAGTCAATACCTTTCTGCACCCACATTTCCAAATCAAGGTCTGAAGAAAGGCTGCTGGGTTCGACCATTATCCAGCCTTTCATGGCCCTGCCGGTGATGTCAAACACCCTGGTGTGAGCTCGTTTCAGGGCAGCCTCATGCTGGTCTGCTCCTACGCGCACGATCAGATCATCCTTATACACACCACAGGCCATGTTGCCGTGCAGCAGGAACCCGACGCCGCCAAACATCTTTTTTTCATCTATATCAGGCTGTTTAATAAAGATTTCACGGAGGCGTTGCGCTAAGTTTTCGTCGTAAGGCATGCTTATTTTCCATTTTCGTCCGAACCTTTATCCAGGTTCAGAGCTACCGAATTGATGCAGTAGCGTAATCCGGTAGGCTTGGGACCGTCTTCAAACACATGCCCCAGGTGAGCGCTGCATTGGCTACAAACCACCTCGGTGCGGTGAATGCCCAGACTATCATCAGCGTGGGTCTCGATGTTGTCTTCCTCGGCGGGAGCCCAAAAACTGGGCCAGCCGCTGCCCGAGTTGTATTTCGTATCGGACTTAAAGAGCACATTACCGCAGGCTGCACACCGATATATGCCATGCTCTTTGGTCTGGTTGTATTTACCGGTGAAGGGTCGCTCTGTGCCCTTCTGCCTCATCACCCAGTACTGTTCTGGGGTTAGTTCTTGTTTCCATTCTTTGTCTGATTTGAATATTTTTTCTTTATTCATATACTTTCTCCATTGTTTTTCACTTTCCCTATATTTTATACCATTTCTATCCTGATTTCTTGGTCGTGGATAAGACCAACAGCCCTGATGGCCCTTTCCATCAAAGATAATCAGAAAGTGCTTTTCCCGGAAGTATGATTAATACAAGCATGACCCAATCCCTGGTATCGTCTTTTCTAATATATATCATGGATGTCGACGAAGTCGTCCCTAAACAGTTTATTAATCGGTTTACCGTAAAGATGGCTGGACTTGAAACCTAAGCTGTTTAACCAAGTCAGAAACGATTTGATGTAAGGTACCTTTGATTGAGAGCGGTGGCCAGGGCCTTGCTTAACGATATCGAGTAGGCTATTTGATGGTGAAATTTACTCCGGTAACCTTGTCAGGCTGAATCTCCACCACCTGTTGCTGCATCCTGTTAGAGAGGAAAGAGATTTTATAATGGTCTAACAGGCGCCTCAGGATATTGGAGTATTTAGAGCTCTGGAGGGATTGGATTCGACCTTTGCAGCAGGAAACCCTTAGATTTTTTAGCTACAATTCGGAGTTGTTCTTGACGAATTCAATGACCTCATCCATCCGAGTAAATGCCAAAGCCGTCACGGTATCGGCGCCCCCGTAGTATATAGCGAGGCGCCCGGAGGGCTGGTCGTAAAGGGCTGCGCAGGGAAATGCCACGTTGGGCACGTCGCCAACACACTCGTAATAGGTTTGTGGGGAGAGTAGATATGGAGCGGTGCGGTAGATCACTTTCCAGGGCTGGTCGAGGTCGAGTAGGGCTGCGCCAAAACTGTAAACGAACCCGTTGCAGGAAGTGATCACCCCGTGATAAAACAACAACCAGCCTTCTGAGGTTTCAATCGGGACCGGGCCAGCGCCGATTTTCGTACTCTGCCAACCAGCTTTAGGAGCCATTACGAAGCGATGTTCTCCCCAATGAATGAGATCGTAACTCTGACTTAGAAATATGTCGCCAAAAGGAGTATGTCCCCGATCGCTGGGGCGGCTGAGCATGAGGTACTTACCGTTGATTTTTCGGGGGAAGAGCACACCGTTCCGGTTGTAGGGCAGCAGGGTGTTTTCCAGGAAGTAGAAGGTTTCGAAATCGTGCGTATAACCGATCCCGATGGTGGGGCCATGGTAGCCATTGCACCAGGTGACGTAGTAGCGGTCTTCCAACCAGACCACGCGGGGGTCATAGCGATACTGGAAACGGGCGATGCTTGCATCGTCACTGGCCCACTCAATCGGTGCGTGATTGATTTCCCAGTGGATGCCATCGATGCTCCGGCCGCAGTGCAGGTTCATCTCGCGCTTTTTATTGTCACAACGAAAAACACCGGCAAAGCCATCCTGAAATGGCACCACCGCGCTGTTAAAAATGCTGTTGGAGGAAGGGATTAGATCGCGCGGGATGATCGGGTTTTGGCTATACCGCCAGACGACCTCCGCACACCCCGCTGGTCTTTCTTCCCAGGGAAGGTTGGGGAGGGTAGTTTGGTTGGTCGTTGCCATATCTTAGAACCCATTCTCAGCAATTATCTGGCGGTACCACCGGGCGCTGTCTTTGAGCAGGCGCTGCTGGGTCTCAAAATCTACCCATACAATCCCAAAACGTTGGGAGTAACCATATGCCCATTCAAAGTTGTCCAGTAGCGACCAAATGAAATAACCTGCCAGCGGAACGCCAGCCTGGATGGCGCGGTGTGCAGCGATAAAATGGGCGCGCAGGTAATCCCGGCGACGGGAGTCTGGAACACGCCCTTTAGGGTCTGGGGTGTCAGAAAAGCTGGCGCCGTTTTCGGTGACATACACCTTGAGGGGTTGGTAATTGAAGTATAGACGCGCCAACAACCCCAATAACCCATCGGGATATATCTCCCAACCCATCTCGGTCCAACGCTGGTCGTCCTTAGGCGCCGGAAAGATCTGCTGAGGGGCGTTGTTCGGTAGAGGGGAGCGTACTACCTCACGGGAGTAATAGTTAATACCCAGGAAGTCGGTTGGAACGGCTATAGTATCCATATCGCCGGGTTGGATGAAGTTCAAACCATCAGGCAGTCCGCCTGATTCCTGGTAGTGAGAGACGATATCCACCGGGTAGCCGCGCCCGTAGAGCGGATCAGTAAACCAGCGGATCAACTCGCCATCGCGTTGGCGGGCAGCGTTCAGGTCAGCCTGTCCGTTGGAAGCCGCCATGATCCATCCGGTGTTTATGCTGATTCCTACCTCTGCATGTGGGTGGTAGCTCCGGATGGCTTGCACAGCCCAACCGTGCGAAAGCAGCAAGTGGTGGCTGGCCCACACCGCCTTATTCAGGTCGCGCAGCCCGGGGGCGTGCCTGCCGGTATGGTAACCCTGAGTGGCGACAACCTCCGGTTCATTATGTGTGATCCAGTGTTTGACGCGGTCGCCTAGGGAGCGGGAGACCCGGCCGGCATATTCCCCAAAGGCTTCGGCGGTGCTCCGTTTAACCCAGCCGCCTTCATCCTGAAGTGCCTGGGGCAGGTCCCAGTGGTACAGGGTGATAAAGGGGGTTATGCCCGCCTCAAGCAATCCATCTATCAGACGATCGTAGAAATCCAATCCGGCCCGGTTAAGCTGACCCCGACCGGTCGGCAGAACCCGCGGCCAGGCGATCGAAAAGCGGTAGGCCTTTAGG
Source organism: Anaerolineales bacterium (assembly GCA_034430155.1). Classification (GTDB taxonomy): domain Bacteria; phylum Chloroflexota; class Anaerolineae; order Anaerolineales; family UBA4823; genus DAOUET01. The sequence continues at coordinate 6,626 of DAOUET010000131.1, read as the reverse complement.
CCGATTTCTTTCATCAACTGAATGTCAGACTGCCAGTAATGGTAGTGATCGCAAGCTACATCGCCGCTATCCCCATTTTTCACATGGCCTGGTGTGTGTACGAAGCGGTCCCAGATAGACTCACCCTTGCCATCCAGGTTCCAGGCACCCTCAATTTGATAGGCCGAAGTGGCTGATCCCCACAGAAAGCCTGGTGGAAATGTGCGTCGGATAGGTTTTCCGGTATCCATGCTCATAATCATACCTGATTTTTTCGGCTCTACGGGATTTCCCGTGGAAGAAAGTGACCAATTCCGGCAATTCCCGAAGAGCCCATCTTGTTATTGTCCAAGCCAGGCTACCACCTGGTGCTCGTCGCCCGGCAAATCCGCTGGGATGAGATTTCCCGGGACCTCTTTCCCGTCTATGGTCATCTTGGCGAGGCCCTTGCAAACCCTGTGCGGGTTGTGGACAGTGATGTGCCACCACCTATCTCGAAATCTACGCACCACCGAAAAGCCGTTCCAGACCGATGGGATACAGGGGTCAATACGCAACCCCGCGAATTCAGGGCGGATGCCCAGGATCCACTGGGTCGCGGCTTGATAGCACCACGAGGCCGTGCCTGAGAGCCAGGAGTTGCGCCCCAGCCCAAACTGCGGATGCTCGTCACCCAGGATGTTTTGAGCGTAGACGTAGGGTTCACACTCGTAGACTTCGATCATGTCGTTTTTGGCGAGAGGATTGATCTGGGCATAGTATTCGTAGGCACGCTGGCCGTTCCCGAGAATCGCTTCAGCGATCATAGCCCAGGGGTTGGGGTGCAGGAAGATGCCGCCGTTCTCCTTGGCGCCAGGAGGATAGGTAGTTACCCCGCCATACTTGGGATCGTAACCGTTGAAACCAGGGACGGTCAGTTTGATGCCATACTTCGTGTTCAACCTTTTGTAAACCGCATCCATCGCTTGACGGCCTCGTTCTGGAGAAGCGAAACCAGAAATGACCGGCCACGACTGTCCATTGAGATAAATCTGCCCGTGGGTGTTCTTAGCCGAGCCAAGCGGATTTCCTTGGGCGTCAAAATAACGCAGGTACCATTCACCATCCCAGGCGAAAGATTCAAAGCGAGACTTCATCTGGTCGTAAGCAGCCAGGTATTCATGGGCAGCGCCTTGAATCTGTAGACTTTGATTTTCAATGAACATCCGGTTCATCACGGACTTGTCGCCAAGATGCTCTAATAACGCAATCATCTCCAACAATGCTTTGCCGTAGAGGTTAGCCGTTAATAGTGACTCTGCCCCAGTTGGCAGGTTGACCGTATCGTTCCAATCTGCAAAGCCAAGCAGAGGTAAGCCATGTCCCCCAAGGTCGTGGCGGGTAAAGTCCAACCCACCTTTCAGGTGCTCAAGCACCGAGCCGGCTTCGATAGGATTCCCCCCTTTATCCTTCTCATAGAATGGGACGATTTCATCCAGAAAAGCCAGATCGCCGGTTTCTTTAATATAGGCGGTGACCGCCAGGATACCCCACAAGTGATCGTCGCTGTAGTAGTGCGGGCGGTCTTCCATTTCTATCGAGTGACCCACGTTGCCTTCCATGGTCAGCGGGTTAAACTGGTGCATGGAGGAACCATCGCGCTTCTGGAAGGAGAGCAGCGTGCGGATGAAGTCCTTACCCTCCTGGGGGGCGGAGGCCAGTACAGCCATCAAGTCTTGCGAAGAATCGCGGAAGCCGATGCTGCGTGAGCCCATGCCAAGCTGGTAGTACGAAAGGTAGCGAGACCACGTTTTGGTGATATAGCACTGGTGTGGATTGTAGACGTTGAGCATGGCATTCATATTCTCGTCGGGCGTGTCGACTTGTAGAGAAGCGAGATAACCATCCCAAAAAGCACGCATCTCCTCCAGAGCTGCGTCAACGGCCTGAGGTTGGCGATATTTCTCAATCCCCGGGCGGGCGGCCTGGATACTGGAATCCTGTCCGAGTTGGAGGATGAGGCGGTGGGTTTCGCCAGGTTGAAGCGCTCCCATGGGATGCAGTAGCGCGGCGATGTTGTCCCCGCGCAAGGCCTCGGAGTTATTCAGTTCGGGTTGGAACAGGCTGAGGGGAGACTTGAATGTGCCGGATTGGTCCTCGCCGAGAAATTTTTTCCGGTCGGTATCGAAGGACGAGGCGGGCAGGTTGGATGTAAAGTAATTGATTTTCGTGTCTCGATTCATGAAAGGGTACTGCACCAGGATTTTTAAGATTCCATCATCCACTGCCCGGCTCTGCATGGTTTGTGGTAACCAGTCGGCATTGGTGAATTGCATAAGAGCATCGGGGTGGGTGTACTCGACCAGTGGGATGGCGTCCACACTGAGAGGCTTGTCAGAAATGTTGGTGATGTGGATATTGCGGAGTTCGCGGTGATCATCCAGGGGAACAAAAATAATGACGTCTGTGCGCAAACCCAGGAATTCGGAGATGATACGGGTATAACCCAGGCCAACATGGCATTCGAAGCGGTCGAGCGGATCAAGGGTCGGAACGAAGAACGGGGAAAATAGGCGATAGCCGTCAGAAGTATGCAGACGTAGATACAGTGTTTCGCCCTTGAAGTCCGAGGCGGGCATTTGTTGGATGTACTTGGTGATGCGATTATAGGCTGGATCATCCTTGCAAATCAGAGCGCCACCGGTATGGTCCACAAATCCACCAAATTGGCGTGTACCGATGTAGTTGATCCATTTGACCGGCGTATGTGGATTGGTGATGAGATACTCGCGAGTCCCTTTGTCGAAATGCCCAAATTGCATGAGATTCTCTTTTGCGGTGCTAAGCTACTCTCACTGTGACCTGAACTTCCTTCGTTCCTGCTCGTGGGGGCGTGATGACTGTCCCCTCAATGGCTTTTCCATCTACTTCCAGTTGGACTTTATTGCCTGACCCTTTCCGCATGACCTGAATTACGTATCGGACTCCCCGGTAGTGGCGGACTGCATCGAAGCCGCTCCATGCTGACGGTATAACCGGGGCGATCTCCAGCCCCTCGAATGTCGGACGGATCCCCAGAATCCATTGCGTGATGGCGACGTAATTCCAGGCAGCCGTACCGGTGAGCCAGGAGTTCTTGGCTTCCCCGAAGGTTGGCGCATCGCCTCCCGCAATCATCTGGGCATAGACATATGGCTCGCACTTGTGCACTTCGCTGATCTCTTCACGCACCGATGGGTTGATGCGCAAATAATAATCGTAGGCGCAATCCCCCCGGTCAATTCTGGTTTCAGCGATGATGATCCAGGGGTTCGTGTGACAAAAAATACCGGCGTTTTCTTTATATCCGGGCGGGTAGGATGAAATCTCGCCCAGGTGCAGATAGTAGCGGCTGTAAGCCGGCTGGTGCAGAACGATGCCGTGGGGTGTGGCCAATCGTTCTGCCACCGCATCGAGGGCCTGCTTTGCACGGCCATCATCAATACCCAATCCAGCCATAACGCATATTCCCTGTGGTTCAATGAAAATCTGGCCTTCCTCACACTCCTTCGATCCGACCGGATGGCCTAAATCATCGTAAGCACGGCGAAACCACTCGCCATCCCAACCTGCTGCCCAGATGGCTGTCCTCATCTCCTGCGCTGCGTCGCAGAATTCATCCGCCTCCCGCCCATGCTGGTAGTGCCGGGCGATCCCGGCCATTTCATCAACAGCCAGCACGAACAGGCCGGCGATGAAAATGCTTTCGGCGACCTTGCCATCTTTGTTGGTCGTAGTTTGGAAAGATTGGCCGGGCGTATCGGAGAAGCAATTCAGGTTCAGGCAATCATTCCAATCCGCGCGGCCAATTAACGGCAATCCGTGAGGGCCGGTGCGGTCAAGCGTATACTGGATTGAGCGTTCCAAGTGATTGTAGAGAGGTTCTTCCGAGCCCGGGAGGTTGTCGTAAGGCACTGGTTCGCACAGAACCTCCCAATCACCAGTCTCTTTAATGTAAGCGGCGACAGATAAAACCAACCAGAGGGGATCGTCGTTGAAATCACTGCCTACCTCATGGTTGCCGCGCTTAGTCAGGGGCTGGTATTGGTGGTAAGCGCCACCACTGGGAAGTTGGGTGGCTGCCAGGTCGAAGATGCGCTGGCGTGCCCGCTCAGGGACCAGTTGTACGCAGCCGAGCAGGTCCTGGTTAGAGTCGCGGAAACCAATACCACGTCCCACGCCTGACTCAAAATAGGAGGCTGAACGTGAGAGATTAAAAGCAGCCATCACCTGGTATGCATTCCAGATGTTCACCATGCGGTTCGTGTGTCCATCAGGCGTGGTCACCTGTAACTTTTCCAGCAGCCTATCCCAATAAGCCCGTAGCGCTTGAAAAGCGTGTTCCACTTGGTTGGCTTGCAAATAGCGTCTGATGATCGGTATCACGGTGCGTTTATTTAGGGTTTGCGAGTCCGGGGGATCGAATTTTTCATCCTGCGGGTTCTCATGATATCCCAGGATAAAGATGACTTTTTTACCTTCCCCTGCATTCAACCGGAGCTTGATATGCTGGGTGCCAACCGGTTGCCAGCCATAGGCGATTGAGTTGGACATACGGCCGGCTTCTACCGCCGAAGGCGAATCCCAGCCACGGTAGGCACCCAGGAAGGCTTCGCGCTGGGTGTCGAATCCGCTTAATTTCTCAGAACAAGCCAGGTAGGCGAAGTGGTTACGGCGCTCGCGATATTCCGACTTGTGATAGATCATGCCATCAAGGACCTCGACTTGACCAATAGAGTAGTTACGCTGGAAGTTGGTGGCATCGTCCCAGGCGTCCCATAGACAGAACTCTATTGCAGAGAACACTGATAGGTTAGCGGGCTTAGAGCGGTGATTTGTGAGGGTCAGCTCCCAGATTTCTAGGTTCTCGCCAAGGGGCACGAAGTACCGGATGTGAGATTCTATGCCAGCTAGTTTGGACCGAATGGCCGTATACCCCAACCCGTGACGACATTCATATTCATCAAGCCGGTGGCGGGTTGGTTGCCATGTTGGAGACCAGAATAAAGGTCCGTTTGAATTGGAAGGGAAACCGTCGTCACGCAAATAGATGTAGCGCCCGCCCGAATCCAAAGGTGCGTTGTTATAACGGTAGCGAGTTAGCCGCCGAAGGCGGGCGTCTTTGTAAAATGAATATCCGCCGGCGGTGTTGGATATGATGCCGAAATATTCTTCGCAACCCAGGTAATTGATCCATGGCAAGGGGGTGTCAGGTCGAGTAATGACATATTCACGCTGCTCATCATCGAAGTAACCAAACTGCATCGTATCCTCAGCAAAATCATTATTTTAAAACTACAAATTACATTGTTATTACCGCCGTCCGTAGGGAAAGTCACCCATCAAGCGATACTGTAAACCTTGGCCAGCAATTCATCCACCATCTTTTCAGGCGATGTTGGCATAGAACTGCCCAGGAAGTGTAGTAAATCCATCAAAGGCATGTCCATCAAAAAGCCCATCGGATCCATTCCGATCTGCTCACTATCATTCCCACCAAAGTTAGCCCGCATCTGACCATTCATTTGCTGATAGAGTGAAGCTAAAACACTCATACCGCGTGGATCCTCTGTCCATTCACGCAGGGTCGATTCGCGATTTAATATGCTGGGCAGCTCAAGCGTGGAATGCAACGTAACCGTCTTTGTATGGCGAATGTCGGTAGATGAAGCCCCGATCAGGATGTCAAACTCCCCATCCTCGGTAATCCATTGTCTGTAAGCCGGGTGGTAATACGCAAAGGCGCGGAAATCAAGTGACACGGTTACGGTCTTGGTCTCACCTGGCTGGAGCTCAACTTTGGCAAAGCCTTTAAGCTCCTTGGGAGGGCGGACCAGTCCTGATTTGTGGTCTTGCACATACACCTGGACTACTTCCTTGCCTGCCATCTTGCCGGTGTTGGTCACGTCCACAGAAACGGTCAAGCCATCCACATCTCGGAAGGTTTGCGAGGAAACCTTGGGGTTTTGATAATCGAATGTGGTATAGCTCATCCCATAACCAAAGGGGAATAGCGTCGGAACCTCTTTGGTATCATAGTAACGATACCCCATGAAAATCCCCTCACCATAGCGCACTGCGCCATTTTCTCCAGGATAGTTTATATAGGCAGGTGTATCTATCAGCTTTAGCGGGAAGGTTTCCGCCAGCTTGCCAGACGGATTGACCTTACCATAAAGCACATCGGCAATTGCCCCTCCGCCAGCCTGTCCCATCATCCAGGCCTCGAGGACAGCAGCTGTACCATCAATCCACTCACTCATCACCACCGGAGCGCCATTATTAAGGATGACAATAGTATTAGGTTGGACAGCGGTAACCGCTTTGATCAACGCAACCTGATGCGATGTCAGGTCGAGGTCAGGTCGGTCATACCCTTCTGACTCTTTGGTTGCAGGGAGGGAAAGATAAAGCAAGGCTACATCAGCTGAACGGGCGTGCGAAACAGCCTCATCGATAAGAGCCTGGTTGAAACTTTCATCTGAAGGATAGCCTTCAGCATAACTCAGCTCGGTATCCCCAGCCATTTCTTGCAGCTCTTCATATGGATTGTCCAGCTGGGTTGGATTGATGTGCGAGCTGCCTCCTCCCTGGTAGTATGCTTCTTTGGCCGCGAGACCAATGACCGC
>DAOUET010000130.1:0-7279 GCA_034430155.1 Anaerolineales bacterium | reverse complement strand
GGTGTTGGGCGGGCTCTGCGCCTGCCCAACACCCCCACATCTAACCTTTACCACGGGGATTCCCAAAGACACAAATCTTGCTATCTATGTGGATTTGTGTTATGGTAACTTGATAATTGCGTGGCGAGAAATTGGGTTTTTTGAGCGAGGTGCAACCATCAAGAGCGCGAACTTTACTGCAGCGACTGGATTCACGGATAACCTGTCGGCGTAAAAAGAGCCAGGTGATCATTGATGCAAACAAGGTTGAGCCGATATTGCGAAGGGATTATGGAAGCTGGCTGGTTAGCGGCCGCGATATTGATCCCTCTTTTCTTCAACATTTATTCCAGCAGAATATTTGAACCCGATAAGATTTCACTAATGCGGACACTAGCCCTGGTGAGTCTAGCTGCCTGGCTGGTGAAGCTTGTGTCTGAAGGAGGTTGGCGTTGGGAACGCCTGCAGCCTGAGGAATCCACTCTAAAGTATATATTACGGATGCCAATGATAGCGCCGGTTGTCGGGCTCGCAGCGGTGTATCTGGTTGCTACAATATTTTCAGTAACACCCAGCGCCAGTTTGTGGGGCTCATACCAGAGGCTGCAGGGCACCTACACGACCTTCTCTTATTTGGTGATCTTCGCAGCGTTGGTAGGTAATCTACAAAAACGAACGCAGGTGGAACGGCTGGTCACCAGTATTATCCTGACCAGCTTACCCATCGCGCTATACGGGATTTTGCAGCGGTTTAAACTTGACCCGATCCCCTGGGGTGGAGATGTCTCTGTCCGAATTGCAGCCAATATGGGCAATTCGATTTTCGTAGCAGCTTATTTGATCATGGTATTCCCGCTGACGGTTGGTAGGATCGTCGAGTCTTTTGACGCGATCTTGCGAGAGGACCAGCACCTGGCAGGCCATGTCGCCAGATCGACGCTATACGTGTTCACCGGTGCGGTGCAGCTGGTGGCTTTATACATGAGCGGGAGCCGGGGTCCAACGCTGGGTTGGATGGCAGGTTCGTTCTTCCTGTTCTTATTACTGGCCTTATATTGGCGCAAGCGCAGGCTGGTATTCGGAATTGTAGGGGTTGCCTTGGGGGCCGGCGCTTTCCTTTTTGTATTCAACTTACCGCATGGGCCTCTTGAGAGCTTGCGTAATCTGCCACAGATTGGGCGGTTCAGCCAGCTGCTCGATCCCGGGGCAAACAGCGCACTGGTACGGAAATACATCTGGGAGGGAGCGGCGGAATTGGTCAGCCCACACGCACCGCTCGAGTATCCGGATGGCAGCGTAGATCACTTCAACTTCCTGCGACCGCTGATTGGCTACGGACCTGAGAGCATGTATGTGGCCTACAATCCTTTCTACCGACCGGAATTAGCATACGTTGAACGGCGCAATGCTTCACCAGATCGTTCGCACAATGAAACCTGGGATTCGCTGGTGATCACGGGACTGGCTGGACTTATCGCCTACCTGGCGGTCTTCACCTCTGTGTTTTATTATGGATTAAAGTGGCTGGGGTTGATCCCTAACACCGGGCGAAGGAAACTGTTTTTTGCCTTGTATTTTGGTGGAGGTTTTAGCGGTGCGGTCGGATTAGCAGTCTGGAGGGGGGTTGAATATATGGGTGTGGGCTTACCATTTGGCATCGCTATTGGTTTGATTATCTACCTGGCGATGGCGGCGATATTTGGAGAACAGCAACCGGCGAAGATTGGCAGCCAGTCAGCCCGCTCTCTGATCATGATCGTACTGATGGCGGCGATTATGGCGCATTTTGTCGAGATCAATTTTGGCATTGCTATTGCAGTGACCCGCACTTATTTTTGGACTTATGCGGGTCTGTTGTTGCTGGTGGGGTATATCTTGCCAAAGCACGGCGAATATATGATCTTGTCACCAGAGCCAGGCGAGGTGGGGCCAGAGATCACGAGAGAGAGACGAGTCGATTCGCCCAGGAAATCCAAAGGCAGACGGCGCAGGAACGAGAAGCATCAGGCGCGGTGGGAGCAGGGTTTACCCGGGTGGCTCATACAGGCGCTGATGGGGGGTGTGCTGGTGGGGTTGATCATAGCGACTCTGGGGTATGAATACCTGACGTTATCACCCGAGGTGAATTCAACGATCGGCATCCTGGGGAGCTCTCTTACCCGGTTGAAGACGGCGAATAACGCAGTTTCTTATGCTATTCCCGGCTTGATCTTGCTAACCTGGTTGGCAGCCGGCGTGGTATGGGCTTCAGAAACCGAAAAGTACCTACCAGAAAGCAATTGGGTCCTGGCATTCTTGAACGTTTTGGGGGTTTCAGCGGCGATCGGTGGAGTTTTTTGGGTGTGGCAGGCTCATTCATTGGCTAGCATAGCTCAAGACACGACGGCAGACCTGGCAGGGGTTTTAGCACATGTACGTGGATTCGAAAACTTATTGACGAAATACACGATCTTCATTGCTATCCTCATAGCCGGACTGGCAGCGCTTGTGCCAGAAGAATGGCCCCGGCGGGCGAGCAATCCCAGGCGCTTGGGAGTGATGCTGGCACCCATAGCTTTGGTGATAACCGCTTACCTGGGTTTCTCGACCAATTTGCGGGTGGTGCAGGCCGACATCGCTTTCAAGATTGCAGACCCGTATGTCAAACAGGGGGCATGGCCGGTAGCAATCGAGATTTATGACCATGCGATCGAATTAGCTCCAACGGAGGATTTCTACTACCTCTTCCTGGGCCGGGCTTATCTGGAATATGGCAGATCCCTGGATGATGCCAACGAACGGGAGAAATTGATCCAGCAGGCGAAAGACGATTTGAAGAAGGCTCAAGCACTCAATCCGTTAAATACGGACCACACAGCTAACCTGGCTCGCCTGTACAGTTTGTGGGCATCCTTTGCCGAGGATCAACAGACTCGCCAGGAACGTGGCCAAACTGCCGCTGAGTATTTCTCGAAAGCAGTCACCCTCAGCCCGAAAAACGCCAGGATTTGGGATGAATGGGGACTGCTTTATATGAACATTCTGGGTGCTCCTGAAGAGGCTTACGAGCGTTTCTCAAGAGCGTTGGAGATCGATCCGGAATATGATTGGACGCATGGGCTACTTGGAGATTACTATCTGATCCTGGCGAATTCAACCGACGGTCAAGCAGATAAGAACCGGGCTTTGGAAAAATCGGCTGTAGAGTACCACAAGGCGATGGATGCGGCCGATCCTGCGGATGTGCAGAGCAAGTACAACTACGCAATCGGTTATTCGGAGGTATATGTGCGTTTGAACCAACCGAACCAGGCGATCAGCGGTTATATAACGGCTTTACAGCTGGTACCCAACACAGCTGAGCGGTGGCAAATCGAGGAGACAATCGGGCAGTTGTATGTGAAAATTGGCGACGCCACCAAGGCGCTTAACCATCTCGGGAACGCATTGGCTCTGGCTCCCTCAGACCAAAGGGAGCACCTCCAAACTCTGATTGGACAACTGCAAGCCCAGAAGTGAACCATATGTCAATGTTGTCTTTCGCCGTGGCTCTGTTGTTTACCCTGGCGCTGGTGCCAGTGGTCAGATGGGCTAGCACCCGAATGAATTACGTTGTCGAGCCCCGAGAAGACCGCTGGCACCGGAAAGCGATGCCCACGCTGGGAGGGATCGCGATTTTCCTGGCTTTTTTAGCCAGTTTGGCTTTGAGTTCGCTGGTGAATGGTGGCGGGAGTCAAATCCGTTGGGGTTTGTTGGCGGGTTCGGCGGTAATTTTTCTGGTTGGGTTGTATGATGACTTAAAGCCAATCACCCCGCAAGCCAAGCTGGTAGGACAGATCCTGGCGACGACGCTGGTGGTTTTTCAGGGTTACACTACCAACTTTTTTTTGCCTAGGATCTCAAATGATATCCTGGCGCAAATCCCAAATATCCTGCTGACTTTCATCTGGGTAGTCGGAATCAGCAATGCGATCAATTTGCTTGACAATATGGATGGCCTGGCGGGAGGTTTGGCGTTTATCACGGCGGGGATACTTGGTTTCTTTTTCTGGAGAGTAAACGACCAGGCGTTGTTGCCAGTGGCTGCAGCTGTGGCGGGGAGCGCCTTGGGCTTTTTGGTATACAATTTCCCTCCCGCCTCGATCTTCATGGGTGACAGCGGCAGCTTATTCCTGGGATTCACACTGGCGGTGCTAGCGATCGCACGGCAACCGCAAGCCTCAAATGTCTTCGCGGTTATGAGCGTCCCGACGTTGCTATTCTTGCTACCGATCCTAGATACAGTTTTGGTTACTTTTACCAGGGTACTAAGAGGCCAATCTCCAACCCAAGGGGGGCGCGATCACACCTCACACCGATTGATCGCCTTCGGCCTGACAGAACGACAAGCGGTACTGACGCTGTATGCTATCGCTTTGATCTCTGGTGTGATCGCGGCAGTGCTGGAATCGTTGAACTATTGGTTCAGCCTGGTGTTGGTACCCTTTGTGGTGCTCTCCCTAACCCTATTGACAGCATACCTGGGTGGCTTAAAAGTAGTGTTGGCACCAGCGACGGGGAACAACCAGCCCAAGGCGATCACCCGCTTCATCCTTGATTTGACTTACCGGCGTAGGCTGTTGGAAGTGATTCTGGATTTCTTCCTGATCGCCATTGCTTACTACCTGGCTTTTCTAATACGTTTTGGCCTGGGGACCAGGCTCGAGAACCTGGAAGTCTATCTACGGACCCTGCCGATAGCCTGGGGAGGCACCTACATATCGTTTTTTGTATTCGGGGTATACCGGGGTTTATGGAGATATGTGAGCGTTGATGACTTGATGAAATATATCAAGGCTGTGATCGGTGGGGTAGCGCTAATGGCAGCCCCTGTTCTAATCTTATACTCTTCGCAATCCTACCCACCCGTCATATTAATCTATTTTGTTGTCCTGCTTCTCCTGGCTCTAACCTCATCCAGGACTTCCTTTAAGATATTAGACCAGGTATTTGCGCCACAAATCAGAGGGCAAGAGCAACGGGTATTGATCTGCGGCGCAGGAGACGCAGGTGAAATGGCTTTACGCTGGATATTGATGAATCCCGAGATGGGCTTCAGCCCGGTTGGCTTCCTGGATAATGATGTTTTTAAAGCCGGCAAGCAGATCCATGGCGTTGAAGTGCTTGGGGATCTGAATTCGCTCGAAGCGCTGCTGGACCAGAGAGAAATCGATGGGGTTATCCTGACGCCAGGCCTATTCGACGATGCCGATTTAAAGGGGAAAGTAGTCGAGCTGTGCTGCTCCCATGGCAGGTGGGTGCGAAACCTGCGTTTTGAGTTTGAGTTAATCGAGGGAAATTGATTTTATGGAGGAAACTCGCACTTTTACACCCTTGCTGCTGGTCGTATTTTTGGCGTTTATCGTACCGCTGGTGCTATCGCGTTTCAGAAGGTTGCGCCTTCCCATCGTCGTGGGAGAGATCTTGGCAGGGATCATTGTGGGCAGGAGCGGTTTGGGTTGAGCACCACGACCCGGTTTTGGGGTTGCTTTCAGATTTCGGCTTTGTGTTCTTGATGTTTCTCTCAGGGATCGAGATCGATTTTTCGAGTTTTCGCCTGTCTCGTAGCGTTAAGGCTAAGGGAAAGCCAATCGTCTGGCAACCGGTACCGTTGAGTATGATCAGTTTTGGGTTGACTTAGCTGTTTTCTTTGATCATAGGATTTGCACTGGTCAGATTTGAGCTGGTAAGAAATCCCTGGATAATGGCATTGATTCTATCCACTACCTCACTGGGAGTGGTGATGCCGGTGCTCAAGGAAAGAGGCTTGAGCAGGGGTTTGTTTGGCCAAACCCTACTAATCTCTGCGTTGATTGCCGATTTCGCCACAATGCTACTGATTAGCGTGGTGGTTACGATCTTATCAACCGGTTTAAGCTTTGACATTTTATTGATCGGTATACTCTTTGTGGCTTTCTTCTTGATGTACCACTTTGGTATGCTGTTTTTCAAACAGCTCCCGGGAGTCAGACACGCCTTAGAAGAACTTAGCCAGGCGTCTGCCCAGATCAAAGTACGGGCAGCTTTTACAATGATGCTCATCTTCGTGGTGTTGTCAGAGGTCTTAGGAACGGAGGTGATTCTGGGGGCGTTTTTAGCTGGAGCGATTGTGGCGCTATTACGAACTCCGGAAGATGATGATCTGGCACTTAATTTAGAAGCGATCGGATTTGGCTTCTTTATCCCGATATTTTTTATCATGTTGGGGGTAGATTTCAACCTGGCGGCATTGATGGCTTCCCCACAAGCCTTATTGTTGGTGCCAATCTTGTTGCTCGCAGCGATCGTTGTAAAAGTTATCCCTTCACTGATTTTCCGGTTGAGATTTGGCTGGGCCGAGACGTTAGCAGCCGGGTCACTGCTATCCGCCCGGCTTTCTTTAATCATTGCGGCTTCAGCGATAGGGCTGCAGATGGGGGTGATCAGCGACACGGTCAATGCAGCCATTATCCTGGTAGCGGTGATCACGGTGACAAGCGCACCGTTGATGTTCCTGCGGTTCAGCCAGGAGGCTATTGTGGAAAAGCGACCACCGATCATCGTTTCGGGTGCCGAGGATTTGGGACTGCGTGTAGCCGAGCAATTACAAGCGCATAACGAGAGAGTAGTGCCGATAGACCCGGATGAAAACAGAGTGGCACGCGCCCGATGGTGTGGATTTGAGACAGTACGCGCTAACCTGGAAAGCCCCAATCCAGAAGCAGGTGAGTTTCTGGAACAGTCGCGTGCACTGGTTTGTACACATAAAGACGTTGAGCTGAATTACCGTATTTGCGAGACTGCTCACAGCGTTTATGGGATTGACGATCTGGTGGCGCAAGTGAACGAACCAGGAGAGTTATCTCGTTTTAGAAGATTAGGGGTAAACCCGGTGAATGTAGCCATGGACCAAGCAGCGATAATGGCAATCTTAGCTCGCAACCCAGCGGTTTACAGCCTGCTAACTCGTGCCGACGACAACAAAGAGGTGGGTGAAGTGTTGGTGAGAGCACCCCATTGCCAGGACAAAAAATTCAGCCAGATGGAATTGCCAGGGGATGTGCTGGTGGTAGCCTTGCGGCGGAATGGGGAGTTATTGATACCTCATGGCGATACATTGCTTGAATGCGGCGATCATCTCACCCTGATAGGCTCATTCGATGCAGTTGACACCGCCCGGCATCTTTTTGGTGAATTAAGGCTCGGATGATCTATCTGAAATATGATCGCCAGGATGAGATATCTTTGGGAATCCCCGTGGTAAAGGTTAGATGTGGGGGTGTTGGGCGGGCACAGCCAACAC
>DAOUET010000129.1:0-15072 GCA_034430155.1 Anaerolineales bacterium | reverse complement strand
CCAGGGCGTAGTAATTCCCATCCCACACGTAGATATTGGCTTCGTCCAGCTGCTCGGCCACCTGGCGGGGAGATTTGCCTTTCAGGGTAAAGGCACAGGTGGGCACGCGCTCCTCCAACCGGCGGGTATCGGTGAGGCCGTAAACGGTCACGCCCGGTGTCTCCGCCAGGATGTCCAGCAGCGCCCGGCTGAGCTCGAACTCGTAGCTGCGGATGGCAGCCATGCCTTGCTTGAAGTGCAAGCGCCGCCCAGTGTACTCGCTTGAATAGCGCTCGGCATGTTCATCTCCGTAAGTCTCGCCCACCCATTCGATATACTCCAGCGCCCCGAGAGCTCCCGCCATGCCCTCGAAGTTACCCGTACCCGTCTCAAACTTACCCGGCGGGTCTGAGGGGGCAGGTCGTACCTTATAGGCGGTGAGCCGGTCGAGCAGGTCATATTTCCCATACAGCACGCCCATGTGCGGACCGAAAAATTTGTACCCCGAACAGACCAGAAAATCACAACCCAATGACTGCACGTCAATGGGACCATGGGGTGCGTATTGCACGGCATCAATATAAACCAGTGCGCCCGCCTCATGTCCCATCTGGACGATTTTTTTCACCGGGTTTATGGTGCCTAGAGCGTTTGAAGCGTATCCCACTGCCACCAGGCAAGTCTTGCGGCTTAAGGCAGATTGAAAATCCTCAAGGTCAAGGGTGCCATCTTCCGGATGAAAATCTACCCAGTGAATCCGGCAACCTCTTTCTTCAGCCAGCATCACCCACGGGGTTATATTGGCGTCATGATCCAGTCTGGTTACAACGATTTCATCGCCAGGTTTGAAGGTACGGCTTAGAGCGCGACTGATACTGAAGGTCAGGGTAGTCATATTCGCACCAAAGATGATCTCATCCTGGCAGGAAGCGTTCAAGAAATCAGCCACGGCTCTCCGGCTCTCTTTCAGGACCGCATCAGATCTACGGCTGGTTGCAAAGGCGCCTCCCTGGTTTGCATTGCTATCGATCAAATAACCTTCCATCCGGTCAATCGCTTTTTGGGTGATTTGAGTGCCACCGGGGTTATCGAAGAAAATATCTTCGCGGTTTAAAGCAGGGAACTGTGCTCTAATCTCAGTTAAATCCAGCGCCATCGTTCTTCTCCATATCCCAATTTGTATTTGAGGGGGTTATGAAACATATTCACTCTTTAGATTCATCCAATAAGTGCTCGGCCTGACGGAATTCCTGGGGGTTATTGATATTCCAGAAGGCCATACCAGCAGGATCAAATGGCTGCATTTCCTTGCGGCTTAACTCATATAACCTTACCTCAGATAACCAGGAAATCAACCGCCACTTGCCAGCCTGGAGAGCTGCATTAACCGCAGGCAAACAGGCTGTACGTCGATAGACTGCGTGAAAGGGTTCCAATCCATGTTCGGTCCGGGGGATAACGGCGTCGAAATCCTTCACGCCCAGGAGATCGCGACTGAGCGCCAGGATATCTGGATTGACGAAAGGCATGTCACAGGCAACCACCGCAACATAGGGATATTTGGCGACACTCAAGGCAGTGTACAACCCCCCCAATGCGCCCCGATTCTTGATAATATCCAAGAAAAGAGGGACGCCCAGGAAGGTGTATTCAGCCGGCCGGTTGGTGGTCACCAACACTTCATCTGCGAGGAACCTGACCCTCTCCAACACCCGGGCGATTAACGGTTTCCCTAGAAAAGGCATCAGAGCTTTATCCTGACCCATGCGGCTTGAAGACCCACCAGATTGAATCGAAACAGTGAGCATAGATTTGATTATAATAGAGAATGAAAAGCGACTTCTCAACTTTATTGGTGTATAGACTATCTGGAGTTTTTATGTCAACACTAGCTAACCAATTGGATAAACTGACCGTAGAGGCAGAGTTATACGAAACTCTGCCCGATGAGGCAGTGCGTTGCTACGCATGTGGTCATCGTTGTCTCATTAGAAATGGCAAGCGCGGCATCTGCCAGGTGAGATTCAACCAAGGCGGAAAGTTAATGGCGCCGTGGGGTTATGTGGCCGCCTTACAAGCTGATCCGATCGAGAAAAAACCTTTCTTCCACTTGTTACCCGGGACAGATGCCCTTACCTTTGGCATGTTGGGTTGTGATTTTCACTGCGGGTATTGCCAAAATTGGTTGACCTCACAAGCCATGCGAGATCCGGCATCGGATGCCTCAGGGAATTTTATCCGCCGCGTAACCCCGGAATCAATGGTAAATTACGCTCTCCGAAACAGGGCAAGCATCATCGCTTCTTCTTATAACGAGCCTTTGATCACCTCAGAGTGGGCCGTTGGGATTTTCCAGCGCGCTCAAAAGGCAGGGCTAAAGTGCGTTTATATTTCCAATGGCAATGGCACCCGTGAGACCTTGGAGTATCTACGTCCTTACATTGTTGGGTACAAAATTGATTTAAAAACCATGCAAGACCGTCATTATCGCAAGTTAGGCGGCGTATTAGAGCATGTATTAGATACCATTCGAATGGTTTATGAATTGGGCCTTTGGTTGGAGATTGTCACCCTGATCGTCCCCGGATTTAACGACAGCACTGACGAACTCATGGATGCAGCTCGATTTATCGCCTCGGTCTCCAGGGACATCCCCTGGCATGTGACCGCTTTCCATCCCGATTATAAGATGACTGATCCACCACCCACATCGGTGAACACCTTGATTAGAGCGGCCGAGATCGGCCAGGAAGCCGGTTTAAACTACGTGTATGCCGGTAATATCCCTGGTCGGGTGGGAGGCTATGAGAACACTGTCTGCCCTAATTGCCAGACTCTCCTGATAAAGCGCTATAGTTATGTCATCGCCGATTACCAGATCACTTCCGAGGGAACTTGCCCGAAATGCGGGACAAAAATAGCAGGTATCTGGACAGATAAACCTGAAAGCGTGCAGATCGGGGGGTTTGGAATGCCGAGAAAGGTCTGGAGTTAGGCAAATACTGTTGCTAACGCCTGAAGATCGCCCGGGTCACAAAACGGTTAATCCCCCCTTAACAGTACTCGTACGCTACATCGTCGCGCCTGAAATCAAAAGAAGTACGCTTATGTTAATTTGCCCATATAAGCAATAATTCAATAGAACCCACCCGGACGAAGAGCCTTCAAGGAGAGCTGCCAGGGTTGGGGAGCTTTCCAAGAGATTATACCAATCCAAGACCTGCCAATTGGGAGTCGTGGGACCGTCCAGGGAGTAGAGCGGGTTTAGCAAGAAGGACGGTACATTATACAAGGAAACGATCACATCCAAGAAATCCGACATTTCGAGATCCCCAGTAAAACCAGGGCAGATTCACCCCTGCGATTGTCAGTGAAAAACAGGGGGGCGATCCCAATCAGCCCGCCATCTTCCTGTCGTCCGGTTACAATAAAGGATTCACCATGCGACCACTCACCACTCCCGAGGGTCCGCCACCATATAGCAGGGTATTCGTGCCGTAAGAATGGCACGTCACTTGCACTTCCTCTTAATAAATGATCCCACTCCTCCGTCAGCTGATTAAATTCCATGGTAGTGCGTAGGACATCGAGCTTCATGGAACAGATTTCTCCATTTTGATCCTAGAAAAAGTAGCCAGCCCACCGCACCGCAATTTACCAGTATAATGTCGGCATTGATCACTTGTAATAACCTACTTCTAAGATGACTTCTTCCATTGATCTGATCTTACTGCCCTTGGTACACTTTAGCGGTCAAGAGCAACCCACGCTGCCAGGATTGTACATCGCCAGCTCTCCCCGCCGCCCTGCCCGCAATAGAGACCGTGACCAGCTGATCCTCTACCTTGCCTTGGAAGGCAATGCTCCCCTAGGAGACCAGCAAATCAAGGAAATCTTATACCGCCTGGCGCATACCTTTTACAAGACTTCCGGATCAGTTACAGCCGCTCAACGGGCGGCAGCAGAGTCCCTCAACCTTTACTTACTAGATCGCAATCTTAAAAGTGCAAGTACCGGCCAACAGGCAATCGGGCTATTGACTCAGGTTGTGCTGCACGACGACTCACTCTATTTGGGACAATCGGGTCCTACTCACGCCTATCTGCTATCTATCAACGAAGCTCGCTACTTATACGACCCTCATCTGGCCGGTCGAGGCTTAGGTCTCACACGAACCACCGCAATACGATTCTCGCAAACGTCGCTGCAGGTGAATGATGCTGTGCTGCTCACGCCTCAACCATCGCCACCCTGGTCAATATCCACATTACAAAGCGCACATGCACAAGGTCCGGAAAGCCTGCGGATCAGGCTACTTAAACAAACCCATCCAGAGCTATCTGCAGTGCTGATACAGGCACAAGCTGGGAAGGGCCAGATACACCTTCTTCGACCGGTCCGGGCAGCCCGACCGAGAGCTACATCGCCCGAGCAAAAACCCGAACAACTAACTATCCCTTCAGAAGAGCCAGCCAGGCCTGAACCATTTCCCTCACCTCAAAGTGAAAAGAAATCTACAGCAGAGACGACTCCTTCCAGCGAGAGCTCCCCTATCCCTATTCCTGAGGCGAGCCCTCCAATGACTCCGGACCCCACTTTGGCTAATGGAACGATTTCACCTGAGTCGCCCCCAAAAAGCCAGCCAATTTCACCTCCGGAAAGGGCCACCAGGCAATCTTCTATACCTAAAGTCAATTTTGCCCCTATGGCCAAGGTCTTCTCAGTTATGGGAGGGACACTAGATAGGGTTGTCCGGGGAGGAGGACGGGCAATCGGTACGCTCATCCGAAGGGTGCTTCCAGACACAGGCTTCTTCAGCCTGCCCGCCTCCACAATGGCTTTTGTGGCAATAGCCGTTCCATTGATCGTGGTGACAGCAGCAAGCGTGATTTATTTCCAGCGCGGTCGCGCCGCACAATATGAGGTCTACTTCAGCCAAGCCGAGGGTGCTGCTCAGCTAGCCAGAGCAAAGAGCGACCCTCAAGAACAACGCGAGGCCTGGTCTTTTACATTGAATTTGCTCACACAGGCTGAAGTCTATCAAACCACCAGCGTTTCAAAAGCTTTGCGTAGTGAGTCTCAAGGTGTGCTCGACAGCCTAGACTATGTGGAGCGCCTCGCTTATCAACCAGCTCTAAGCAGCGGCCTCAAAGAAGACGCCATCATCACCCGCATGATCGTTACAGAGAGCGATCTATATCTGCTCAACGCGACAGAAGGTGTGGTCCTACGGGCGACTTTAACCAGCAATGGCTTTGTGCTCGATCCAACCTTTCAGTGTGGTCCGGGTCCCTATGGCAGTTACATCGTTGGGGCGATAACTGACATCGCTCCTATGCCAAGAGGTAATGAAATGCAATCCACCTTGCTTGGAATGGATGCAAACGGCAACCTGCTCTATTGCATCCCCGGCGACGCCCCACTGGCTCTCGCCATGATCCCACCCGATACCAATTGGGGAACACCGCAAGGGCTCACACAAGACACCGGAGACCTGTACATTTTAGATCCACAAACCAACGCAGTATGGATATACCGTAATATGGATGTCACAAAACAACCACGTCTCTTCTTCGGTGATCAGATTCCACCCATGCAAGATGTGATCGGTTTAGCTGTCAACCAAAACGATCTCTATCTCCTACATGAGGACAGCCACCTGACAACTTGCACCTTTAGCGCGGTAGTTGAGTCGCCAACACGTTGCGAAGACCCAACCAATTTCACAGATCCCAGACCTGGGCGCCAGAATAGTGCGGTAGTCCAAGACACGAATTACACCCAAATCCTCTTCAGCCCTCCCCCTGACCCTTCAATATATTTATTCGATCCAGATTCTCAAGCGATCTACCATTTCAGCGTAAAGCTCACCATGCAACGCCAGTATCGATCCAATGCCGCTCTTAGCGAGGCCCCTGCGACAGCTTTCGCTTTAAATCTAGGCAACAGCATGGTATTCATGGCGATTGGGAACCAGGTTTACTACGCGGTTTTACCTTAATCACGGAGCGGTCTACCCTTTTTTTACAATGCCAGCTGGAGGCATTTACGAAATCAAGGCAGAGTTTGAGGCTTGGATTGCGTTGAAAGAAATTTGAGACCGGGGATTTGCGTGGAGGTAGGCCAGGGTGTGTAGGTGGGAGGGATACTGGTGGGGCTGGCGGGCTGGGGAGAGTCAGTAGGTGCTGGATTTGTACCGGTTTTGGCAAGCGTGGCTGAAGCTGTTATAGCAGTCGTGGGGGCAAAGCTGGCTTTGATTAGCGGAATTGAAGAGGGCGTTGTAACTGTTGCCAAACCTTGTGTAGATGTTGGTAAGGGACCTCTCTGAAGCCAAATCAAACCACCAACCAACAGCATGCCAACCAATACAAAAGAGCCCATTCCTAGCAAGAACCAACCAACCGGCGAACGACTTCCCTGCTTCGCCGACCTTATGAGAGTACTCTTCTTCAAAGGCACACGTAAAGCTATAATGGTTATGTTATCGTGTCCACCCCGGGAATTCGCCAGAGCCACCAACTCCTCAAGAGCACCATCCTCCCTGGTAGATCTAAGGACATCCAATATCTCCAAATCTTCTACCAAATCAGTCAATCCGTCACTGCACAATACGATTTGATCTCCTGGCTGTAGGCGCAACCCCTGGTTGGCTTGCGCCTGAGCGTCAGTTT
The DNA here is from genome assembly GCA_034430155.1 of Anaerolineales bacterium. Classification (GTDB taxonomy): domain Bacteria; phylum Chloroflexota; class Anaerolineae; order Anaerolineales; family UBA4823; genus DAOUET01. The sequence continues at coordinate 8,422 of DAOUET010000129.1, read as the reverse complement.
CACCCGGATTCAAACGCAATCGCAAATCAGGGATTACTGGTTGAGCAGAACCGAGGTGACGGCGGATAACATGCGCATTTGGGTGGCTGCGGGCTTGTTCCGGGGTCAAAACTCCCTCTTCGATGGCCTCTTGCACCCAAGTGTGGTCGGTGGATAACTGGCGAATGATATCCCCTCGTACCAGATAAATGCGCGAATCACCGACAGAGGCGGTGTAAAGACGATCATCTACCACCCAAACGCAGGCACATGTGGAACTCATCCCCTGGTAGGCAGCGTGAGCTTGCGCATGGGTGTAAATGGATTGGCTTGCCTGAACGATGGCTTCGTTGAGGGTTGCATCTGGCTGCTGACCGCTACTCCTGGAAACGGTTTCACTGATGATTTCAACTGCCATTTCCGCAGCCACTTCCCCTGCCCGGTGTCCCCCAACCCCATCAGCAACGACAGCCAATACGGAAGGGGTAGAATCCTTGCGACTGGTTCGAAACGCTGAAACCGCATAGCGATCTTCGTTGTCCTTACCCTTCATCCCCGCATGCGTAGTTGCGTCCACGTATAGATGAGCTCGTTCTATCGGTATCACGGAAGGATTTCCTCTCGAGTGATCACCGGCTTACGCACATGCTTAGGATTCCGCATGGTAAAAAGGAAGCCCATTTTCCCGATATGAATCAAATCACCGTGCTGCAGACCAGCCCCCTCTTTTGATACCGGGCTGTAATTAATCCAAGTTCCAGCCACAGATCCTTCATCGGATAAACGAAAGGAACCGTCTTCAAGCCGGCGAAGACGGGCATGCAAACTATCTACGGAGGGGTCGTCAAGGATCTGGGTCGCTTGGGTAGCATCGCTCCCAAAAGTAATCTCGTCATTCACGAGGGCAATAGGAGGTGCACTATTTAACTCTTCTGAATCGGAAAAATGGATCATAAAGGCATACGCATTGGTAGCAGCCCGGCGATGAGGCCACTGAAACCGGTTGACCCAGCCTGGAATACGCTTCACGACTGGTTCGGCTTTGACTCGGACTGGCTGAGTCACCGGATCAGAGCGTTTCTGCCTTCGCCTGAGCATTCGCATCGCTCCCGGTCTTACCCGCCCTCCTACGATCAATACCAGGAGTAATACTGCTCCCGCTAGAATCACAGCAGATCCAGCCAGCAATGAACGATTGCGAGAAAGCGCCATCATAATACCCGTTCGAGGACGCTCAACCAGCACCAAGACCGGTGTATCCACACTGAGATTACTCAATCCGAAGCTGTCCACAATTTCAGCCTTCAAGGTGTGTTGTCCGCTATTTATATATCCCTTCAGATCCCACGTAAAATGGTCAAAAGGAGCAGAGGTGTTTTCGTCAACCAAGTTTCCATCGACATATAAACTGGTCCGTCTGATCGGTCTCTCATGACCGTCTGGAAATTCAATCAAGACCTCGAGAGATTGCATTCCAGGAGTGATAGCATCAGGGTCGTCTATCCGGCTCTCATCTCTTTTCCGATCAATTTCGGGCGGAGGTGAAATAAACGCCACATTGGGTGGCAATACTTCCAATTCGAAATCCCGCTCAGAGGAAGTAGCTTCAAATCCCTCTGTTTTAACCTGTACAGAAATTCGATGATTACCGCTGGTAGCGATGCGAGAACCATATACCAAATAATATGTATTCCTAAGAGGCTCGAGATAATCTTCGAGGTCCGGTATTGATTCCTGACCTGAATAATAAAAGATACTTCCCCCTGTCTGGTCAGCCAAGTCCGCCAGTTGTTGTGCGTCTGAGGAAGCAAATTGTTCGGGAGAAGCCACCAACCACACAAAAATTCGCGTATTGCTCAACCTGGCCCGCGAAGCCAGACTTTGAAATACTAAACCAATATCCTGTTCCGGTAATGAAGTGATGAACAATACAGCGCGCCCCATGCCAGGGCGTATAGTAGGATCAGCCGCGACCTCCATCGCGCGCCCAAGGATATCAAACTGAGGCACGGCTATACGTGCATTTGGCTGGTAACTCTTTAGAGTGGCGAACCAATTTTCAATATCATCGAGGTGAGTTGCCTCAGGACCTTCCTCTGCCAAAATACTCAAATCGTCTATGGATGATCCTTGCCGGGAATTCACCCAGGCCTGCAACGCTTGCACCAAATAGTCATAGCGAGACAGCCCCTGCACATCCTGGATCGCGAACGATCTACCCGGATTGATAGCAATAACCACCTGAGCTCCCGGTCGCATCTGGTTCAATTCATTGATCGGCAGGGTAACATCATCTTCCACTACTTTAACATCGGCTTTTTCAAGGCCATGCACAAAATTCCCCTGAGCATCGCGCACATCCAGAAAACTGGTAATTTGCGGAAAGGTATCCGTATTAGGGTTTACCAACCTGACCAATTCTGTTTGCTGAGCATGCGCCACGAAGATATCCCCCATTAACGCGATTATGGCGAAAAACAGAAAAGTCACAGTGGATAACGCCAGGATAATCCTACGCACATTAGGGAGCATAGCAGAATTTTAGCACACCAGCCTGCTCGAAAGGGCGTTGATCGAGTCGATTGAAAACACCCTAAGAGGGCAAACGCAATTTTTTAGGCGAGGTTTGGCTATTGATGTAATCGAAGGGAAGTATCTTGCTCGTTTGACTTTTAGAGAATAGGGGCAGGCAATCAGCATTCAACCTGCCCCTAAAAACGATTTGCTTCAGGCTGACTCTGGGAGTGGTTGCGGTTCTTGAAAAGGTTTGAATCGCAGCCGTAAGTAGGTCAGCGTCCAAGCCGATTCAATATAGCCTTTTAAGACGCCATTCAAGATGATCAGAATGGGCAGATAGACCACGAAACAAAGGGCGGAAAGCAACAAACCACCCCCAACTGCTTGATTTGTATTAACCAACAAACCCGTTAAAAATGGCGCAGCTACCAGGGCCAGCGGCAAACCGATAAGGAAACCTCCTATCAGACCAACACCCAAATAGAGAATAAGCGCCATGACGATCATCGTACCAAGGTTGGACCGGAAGATTTCCCAACCACGTTGTAATCCAGCTATAATACCTAGGTCTTCAATGACGATAGCGATGTTGGCTTGCTCAATGATGACACCTACCAACCACGCCAATGGGATCAATACACATATCAAGGGAATGATACAAAGCAACCCGAGACCTAAGGTAACTACAGCAAAAATTACCAACGGGATAATGATGATCAGGGCGAGGACGAAGCCGGCAATACCAACCAGGAGATTAAGACCGAAAACTCGCCAGAAAAAAGGCAGGCTGCCACTGAAGAGCTCTCCAAAAATAAGGTGTTCAGCTTCCTGGTCAACCTGCCGGGTTCCTTGTATCAATCCAATGCGACCCACCGTACCCAGAAAGATCGCCAAGATCACCAGGACAAGCAAGATCAGGATCAAAATGCCGACGATCAATGCAATCTGCCAATTGGGAACGCGACCAAAAAAATTATTGAAGTAGCGCTCTATCTCCGGAGCCGTGCTTCGATATGTGATCCTGAAATTTTCCTCCGCGCCCCCACCCGTACTGCCACAACCTGCCAGAATTCCGAATATCCATAAAACTTTGTGCTTCCAAATTACCTGCCAAGCACGTGACAAAACTTCTCCGAAATCCATAAGCATTCTCCTTTCTCTTCAACGTTTAAGAGCTATCACTCCCACTCGATGGTAGCAGGAGGCTTGCTGGTAACATCATACACTACTCGATTGATTCCTGCCACCTCATTAACGATACGGTTGGAGATCCGCCCCAACAGGTCATAGGGTAAGTGAGCCCAATCAGCTGTCATGAAATCCTGCGTGGTGACTGCCCGTAACACCACCGTTTCCTGATAGGTACGTTGATCGCCCATCACACCCACTGAGCGAACCGGTAATAATACTGCGAAAGCTTGGGCAGTACCATAGAGTTCCCCCGCGCGAGTCTCCATGCGCAGCAACCCGGCTGCATCCAGTTCACTCACCAGGATATCATCGGCGGCCCGCAGACGAGCCAGGCGCTCAGGTGTAACTTCACCCAGACATCGTACCGCCAGTCCCGGGCCAGGAAAAGGTTGACGCCAGAGCAACTCGACCGGTAGACCCAGGGTTCCACCAACCGCTCTTACTTCATCTTTGAAGAGGTAACGTAGCGGCTCAACCAGTTCAAAATCCATCTCATCAGGTAAACCACCCACGTTGTGATGCGTTTTAATGCGCTCGGCGTTGGCGCGATCTGGAGCGCTCGATTCAACCACATCTGGGTAGATGGTCCCTTGAACCAGATAACGGGGCATACCCAGCTGCCTAGCCTGGGTTTCAAATATTTTTACGAAAAGCTCGCCGATTATTTTCCGCTTTCGTTCCGGCTCGGTAACCCCCCGCAAAGCTTGCATGAATTCGTCGCTCGCATCCACACTCACCAATTCCACTCCCATGTGGCGCTGAAAAGTGGTAACGACCTGAAAGCCCTCCCTCTGGCGAAGCAAGCCGGTATCCACAAAGATGGCTATCAGTTGCTCACCAAGGGCGCGGTGTACCATTGCAGTGGCAACGCTGGAATCAACCCCGCCACTCACCGCGGAAAGCACGCGCTGCCCCCCAACTTGAGCCTTAATCCGGGCCACACCCTCCGAAATAATCGATTGTGGGGTCCAGTCTGTCTTCGCTTCACAGACTTCAACCACAAAGCGTCGCAATATTTCAAAACCTCCAGGGGTATGGTTCACTTCAGGGTGGAATTGAACTCCATAATAGCCCCTGCGCATATCACCTATAGCTGCAACCGGTGAATTATCACTCGTAGCAAGAACGCGGAAACCAACAGGAGGTTCATCTATCCGATCACCATGGGACATCCAGACACGCTGGGATTCAGAGGCCAAGAGGGGATTGGGCAACAGGACCTGCAACAGGGCTTGACCATACTCTCGTTCAGGAGAAGAGGTCACCTTACCATGGAGTGCCTGGGTAAGGGCCTGCATCCCGTAGCAAATCCCCAGAATCGGCAGACCACTCTGTAAAATATAAGCCGGTAACCGAGGTGCATTGGGTTGGTAGACTGATGCAGGACCCCCAGAAAGGATAAACCCCTTAGGACGGATAGCCATTACGGCTTCCTGATCAGCGTCCCAAGGAAATAGCTGGCAGTAAACTTGCGCCTCGCGCACCCTGCGGGCGATCAATTGGGCATACTGCGAGCCAAAATCTAAAACCGCAACAGAATCAGCCATCGATAAAAGAGAGATTGGCTAAGGCGTTTCAATCTTCAAAAACGATTTGATCCCCATGCATGGCGCTAATCAGAGCCAGGGATTCAACCGGTACATTAAGGTGAGCCAATGCGGCGCGCCCACCTTCAAAAACCTTTTCAATCAATGTACCTATACCAACAATCGTGGCTCCCCCGGTTTGAGCAAGCCTCACTAACCCTAAGATTGTCGCACCCGTGGCGAGGAAATCATCAATGATTAAGACTCGCTCTCCTCTAGACAAATATTCAGGGGAGACGATCAATTCCACCATACGTCCTTTGGTATGGGATGGTGTCAACGTAAGAAAAACCTGGTCGGGCATCGTAATTGGTTTATTTTTGCGAGCATAAACCACCGGCAATCCCAAATGCATAGCGGTGGTTAATGCCGGGGCTATGCCTGAGATTTCAGCAGTTAGTATCTTAGTGGCAGCGACATTCTTGAAGCGTCGAGCTAATTCCACCCCACAGGAATCCATCAGGACGGGATCGACCTGGTGATTGATAAAGCCATCTACTTTAAGAATTCCATCTCCTAAATTCTTGCCCTCACGCAGGATTCTTTCCTTCAAAGCCTGCATGTTCACCTCCTCAGATATAGCGGGAAGCCAGAGGCTTCCTGAAGCTCGCTTACCAATCTCCTTTAATGGATCCGGTCTCGAGATTCCCTATTGTAATCCTTTAACTCAGGCATTCGATTTAAATTCTTAGTAGTTACGCAGTTCAGGGGAAAATCGGGGGTGTTTGGGCGGGCGTTGCCCGCCCAAACACCCCCATCCTCCCACCAACTGCGTAAGTCCTAATTCTAAAGGTCCCACCCAGGGGACCGGAAAACGGTTGCTAGAGGGGTCACCGGGCTTACCTCACAGTTTACTGGACGATTAGCCTTTTTCTAACCGCCCATATCGAAGACCTTGAAAATCAAGACTGTGTTAGAATCGCCCTCATGCTGGTTTTAGCTTCCAGTTCTCCCCGCCGAAAGCAGCTAATGGCTCTAAGTGGTTGGAGTTTCCAGTTATGCCCAGTTGAAATAGACGAAAGCCCGCTTCCGGGGGAAACACCCCTTGACTACGTTTTACGGTTAGCCAGGAATAAAGCAGTTGGTGCGGCTCAGAAATTCCCTCCCGGGAGTATCATAATCGCAGCTGATACTGCCGTTATAGATGGGGGAAAAATCCTAGGGAAACCCACCAATGAGACCGAGGCGTTCAGTATGCTACGAGGCTTACGCGGCCGCATTCACCAAGTATACACGGCTTTAGCTCTCATTCAATGCCCCCATGGTAAACTGGTTACAGATACTTGTGTCACGGATGTGTGGATGCGGAATTATAGCGAATCAGAAATGCAGACATACATAGCTACCGGAGATCCGCTAGATAAAGCCGGAGCCTATGCGATCCAGCATCGTGGATTTAACCCGGTTGAGCGATTGGATGGGTGCTATGCCAATGTCGTCGGGCTGCCGGTGTGCCATCTGACCCACCTGCTGGCGGATTTTGGTACCTTCCCTCAAAAAGATGCCGCGGGTATCTGCCTGGACTCGACCAATTATCACTGCACTATCCGAACACTGGTACTGGAAGAATGATTAAGCCATATCACGGGTTAGCCTTTCTATTATTCTTGACCCTGGCAACCGGGTGTGGTGAATCGGGAGCAACCGTGGAGATAACCTCTCAACCAACAACCTCCCCGACGTTGCCCCTTCCAGAGGTGAAATTCACCCAGGTTCCCGACCCGCAGGTAACCGCACTAGCTTATTTACATGCCTGGGAATCTGAAAATTACCCGAGCATGTACACCTTGCTGACCTCGATCAGTCAGGATGCGCTTACAGAAGAGCAGTTCACCACATTTTACCGGGATACTGCTGCTGAGGCAGCTCTAAAAAATGTGGAGGCACACATTCTATCTTCGCTGACCAAAATACGCACTGCGCAGGTCTCCTACCGGGTGATCATGCATAGCGTTCTGGTGGGAGACATCGAACGGGACGCCATGATGAATCTCAGCTTTGAAAACAACCAATGGCGGGTTCAATGGGATGCAGCCCTGATCCTACCCGAGCTAAGCGGCGGTAATTCCCTGCGTATGGATTACCTGATCCCCTCGCGCGGCAACATCTACGATCGCAACGGTCATGCCATTGTCGCCCAGGCAGATGCGACTGCCTTAGGTCTCATTCCCGACCAGATCAACCCAGACCAGGAAAATAATCTCTTGGATGAATTATGGAGCCTGATAGGCATTCGACCAGACGCCATTCGAGAGATGTATGCGAACTTCCCAGAAGGGGCTGGCTGGTACCTGCCTCTAGGAGAAGTCTCCGCCAATGCAGTCCAGCAACATGAGAATGAACTCTCTGAATTTTCAGGGCTGGTGATGCGTCCTTTCCGGTCGCGCTACTACTTTGAGGGCGGTATCGCTCCTCATGTGGTGGGTTATGTCAGCGCGATCCCTCCAGAGCAGTTGGAGGCCTATAAACGCCTTGGCTACCGCCAGGATGAAAGGGTAGGCCAAGCAGGTTTGGAAAAATGGGGGGAGTCTTATCTCTCTGGAAAACGGGGCGGGGTCCTTTATGTAGTCAATCCGGATGGTACTGTCATCACGCAATTGGCCGAGACTACTCCAGAACCCGCCCAATCTATCTACACCACCCTAGACAAAGACCTTCAACTGCAATCCCAGCAAGCCCTCGCAGGATTTAAAGGGGCCATCGTAGCGCTTGAGCGCGATACCGGTCGGGTGTTAGCTATGGCGTCATCGCCCGGTTTTGATCCAAACTCGTTTGAGCCCAGCAACCTGAACAGCGATTATTTACTTCAAGACCTGTTCGACCCAAACTCGCTCCCCCTGCTTAACCGGGCAACCCAAGGCCAGTACCCGCTTGGATCGATATTCAAGATCATCACCATGGCTGCTGCCCTGGAAAGCCACCTTTATACCGCCGACACAATTTATGAGTGCGGGCATACCTTCACCGAAATTCCCGGCGTCACGCTTTACGATTGGACGTACGGAATGGGGGTAGGCGCCAGCGGTCCACTAACCCTGCCCGAGGGACTGATGCGCTCCTGCAACCCTTACTTCTACCATATTGGACTGGACCTCTACAATCAGGGACTGACCAGCGCGGTCTCAGATATGGCGCGTAATTTCGGTTTA
>DAOUET010000128.1:0-44048 GCA_034430155.1 Anaerolineales bacterium | reverse complement strand
AGCCACCGTGCGCAGTGTCAAACACCCCTTCCCGGCTGGCAAGTTACCCGTGCGAGGTAAGTTCCGAGTTGCCTGTATGTTGATCGGTTCCGCCGCCGTCGCCAACGTACGGCGTATTCAACGCTACCTGGAAGGCAAAAAGAAGGCAGAAAAACCGCAGGATGCTGCCCTTGGGGCAGGAAAAAGCGCCCAGGAACGGCCAGACGTTTCTATTTTTGCCTGCGTAAAAACCACCTTGGCGGCATTCCACAGCCTGGCGCAGCCGCAAACGCTCTCTGTGAATTGGTAAAGTGCAAGTTTTTGCAGTGGAGTCATATATTAGAAGAAAAAAAAGAAGATAAAACGATTTCTACTACAGAAACACAAAAAACCATCATCAATAAACTAAATATTGATATAGCTCGGTTTTTATATGATTATGAAAATATTGAATTGGAATCTACTGAGATTACTAGATTATTGGCGAAAAGTTTTTTCCCATACGATGGTACTGAAATAAGAGAAAGACTCAACTTTTATCTTGGCTCAGGGTTACTTATTGGATTAGCGAATTTTTCAGATATTTTATTTAAATTTCACAAAGGTGTTGGAATCACAGTAAAATTCACACTAGAACCAAATGTAAGAGAATTATTACAAGAAAAGATTTCAAGCTATAAAGAAACACAAAAATCTTAGATTCTTCATCAACAGAAAAATTCGTGATAAAATGCACGTTAGCTTAGTAATTAAAATGAGGTTTTAGATAAGAAAAATAGGCTAAATTCACGTCTAATAAGCGGGTGTAGCCAAGTGGTAAGGCAGTAGCTTCCCAAGCTACCATTCGTGGGTTCGAGTCCCATCACCCGCTCATGGAGGGTAAGTAACCTCCGAACTTCACAAGGTTACCGTTCCTATCTAGTTAGATAGAAGTCGGTAATCTTTTTTTATCTCTGATCGCACTGCAAAAACAACCAGACCAAACTAGTACAATATCTACTCTCCTCAAAAGGGAGGTTTCTTAATATAATCAGACCCAACCGATACCGAAAGGTCTGAAGCATGTATAAACCCAATAAGCGCCACCTGCAGCCCCTGTTGATAAGCAACGTCAACGATCTGCCGGATAAGAAACGCAAGCGTTTAGAGAACTCCTGGGCAGAGGACTTCTATCACCACTTCTTCAGCCGCATCGACGAAGATGCTTTTGCGGTCCTCTATGTCGATCACCTTCCCGGCCGAACATGCCGATCAACTGGTTGGTCGGGCGGGAGACCCTCAAGTCAGGCTTCGGCTGGAACGACGAAGAACTGTACGATTATTTCTGCTTTGATCTGCAGGTCCGCTACGCCTTGGGCATCCATGATCTGAACGAGAGTGACTTCGATCTGCGCACCTTATACTACTTCCGCGAACATCTGAGCCACTACAATCTGGCGCATGGGGTGAACCTGCTCACAAAAGCCTTCGAGCAGATCACCGACCAGCAACTGCAAATCTTGAAGTTTAAAACCGGCAAGCAGCGCATGAACAGCACCCAGATCGCCAGCAACATCCTGGACATGAGCCGCTTGCAGTTGTTGGTGGAAGCCTTGCAGCAACTGCACCACAGCCTCTCGGAAGCCGACCAGCAGCGCTATGCCGAAACCTTAGCCCCTTATCTGCAAGGCCACTCGGGGCAGTATGTGTACCGGATCAAAGGCCAAGAGGCCACGCAGGCGCACTTGCAGCAGGTTGGGGAAGTGATCGCTCTTCTCCTGGAAGGACTGCGGGAAGGCTACGCTCAAGAACCGACCTACCAGGTGCTGCAGCGTTTCTTTGACGACAACTTCCGTCTGGAAGCCCAGGCTGTACGCCCCAAGGCCAACCAAGAGTTGGAGGCCGACAGATTGCAATCGGTGGATGATCTGGAAACCACTTACCGCAAGAAGGGCTCGCGGGCTTATAAAGGCTATGTGGCCAACCTGAGCGAAACCTGCCACCCGGACAATGCGTTGCTGTTGATCACTAAAGTGCAAGTCGCCCCCAACCACACCAACGACAATGCCCTGTTATTAGAAGCCTTACCCGACTTGAAGGAACGCACCGGGTTGGAGACGATCTACACGGATGGACCATATGCGGGTGCGGAAGTCGATCCAGCCCTGCAGCAACATCAGGTCGAACAGATCCAAACCGGCATCAAGGGCCCAACGTTGGCCCCCACCAAACTGTACTTAGCCGATTTCGAGATCGAGCAAAATGAGCAAGGCGTTCCAACCCGTATCACCTGTCCCCGGGGACAAAGCGTGCCGGTCAGGTTGAGCAGTCGCCAACGTAGTTACCGGGCGGACTTCGACCCGTCGCTCTGTCTGACCTGTCCGTTTCATCTCGAAGGGCGCTGCCCGGCTCAGCCTGGGAAAAAGCACCCCTCCTTCCGCTTGACCTTTCTTGCCTCCCAGATCGCAGTGGCCAAACGGCGACGCAAAATGCAGCTGAGCAAGCAGGAAGGCAAGAACCGCCGGGCAGCCCTCGAAGGCACAATCCGGGAAGTGAAACATCCTTTCCCGACCGGCAAGTTGCCGGTCAGAGGTCTCTTCCGCATGACCTGTTTGATAGTCGGATCGGCTGCCATGACCAATACGCGCCGAATTCACCATTACTGGGAAGTGAAAAGAAAGGACGAAAGGCGGAAAATGGCCGCAGAAATGAGTGCGAAAGCTGCCCCTGAACAGCAAGGTAATTCTTTTTCCTCGTTTCTGAAGGCGCTTTTGACCGGCAAGAGATCGTTTATGGCGCTGTCAAAGGCCTACATCGGTTGTTAAAGAACTGTAATTGCAGTGCAATCATCTATGTTATACTGCTGAGCATCCAACCACAGCCATCATTTTATCTTCAGGAGCAAGAAAGTATGAAGGATTTCCTTTCGATCGCCGATTACACCCCTGAAATGCTTCAGGATTTGCTCGATTTTTCTGTTGAATTAAAGCATGAGTGGGCTGGTGGCGGCAACCCACCTTTGCTGAAAAATAAAGTTCTTGGCATGATCTTCCAAAAACCCAGCCTACGCACCCGAGTTTCCTTCGATATGGCCATGCGCCAGCTGGGCGGAGACGCTCTTTACTTGTCGCCCAATGAGATCGGTTTAGGTCAACGTGAAGCTATCGCTGATGTTGCCCGGGTGATGTCTGGCTATGTGGATGCTATCATGGCCCGCGTCTTCGACCACCGGCATGTTCTTGAACTTGCTCACTGGTCAACAATCCCAGTGATCAACGGTCTCAGTGATTACAGCCACCCTTGCCAAGCACTTGGAGATGCCCTCACTATTCAGGAGAAATTGGGCCAGCTCAAGGGTTTGAACGTGACTTACGTGGGTGATGGTAATAACGTGGCTGTTTCCTTGATGCATATTTGCGCCAAATTAGGCGCTAATTTCACCATCGCTAACCCTGAAGGCTACGATATGCCCTTACCTGCTATCGAAGAGGGCCGGCAGTTCGCCCAAGAGAGCGGCACCACTATCACCTTGTTGCGCGATGCCCACATCGCGGTTAGATCCGCAGATGTGATCTACACAGATACCTGGACCAGCATGGGGCAGGAAGAACAAAGCACCATCCGTGAGAAGTTATTTCCTCCTTATCAGGTCAACACTGCCCTGGTAGGCGAGGCCAAGCCAGACGTGATTGTCATGCACTGTTTACCGGCCCACCGCAATATGGAAATTACGGATGAAGTTGTTGATGGACCACACTCTGTGATCTTTCCCCAAGCCCATAACCGCTTGCATGCTCAAAAAGGCATCCTGGTTAAGCTGTTGGCCGAATAAATCCTTCTTGAGCAGAAGAACCCACATCGGGCGATGGCGGTCACCGGCGCAGCCTTATCAGTTCAAAAAATTCTGTGGGAAATAAGCCAGTCTCCTTTTACGAGTGTTAGATTACATAAATATCCTGACAATAATTTTGTTGGGTTACCAGGATTCTCCGAGGTGAAGCAATGAACATAGGCGTTCCTAAAGAACGGCGGCCATTTGAATATCGCGTTGGTCTTTCACCTGCAGGTGTGCAAATGCTCACCAAGAACCAGCATACCTGCTATATAGAGCATAATGCCGGTCTCGGTGCTGGCTTTAGCGACCGGGACTATGAGCAAGCTGGCGCTCGTATCGTCTATTCACCCCATGAAGTCTTTGGCCGTTCGGATTTTCTGCTCAAAGTCGCTCGACCTTTATATGATGAGATCGAATGGCTGCGCCCCAACACGACTATAGCTGGTTTCCTCCATCTGGGGTCTGCCCGACAGGAAAAAATCGATTTGTTACTCCAAAACCAGATTACCGCCATCGCCTACGAGCAAATCCAACTGCCCGATAGAACTGTGCCTGTCCGGCGGCCATTGAGCCAGATCGCGGGACGCCTTGTGGCACAGATCGCTGCCAGATTGCTTCAGAATAACGCGGGTGGCAAGGGTATTCTCTTGGAGGGCATTGCTGGGGTACCCCCAGCCGAAGTCGTGATTATTGGAGCTGGGATTGTCGGCACTTATGCTACCCGAGCGTTCATTGGCATGGGCGCACATGTATCGGTCTTGGATGCAAATTTAACCGCCCTGCAAAGGATATTTGAACAGCACAGCGGAATTGTAACTATGCTCTCGAACCCTCTCAATGTGGCACGCGCCTGTGCATTTGCTGATGTGGTGGTCGGAGCGGTCCTAGTACCCGGCGCAAATACACCTATCGTGGTAACGCGTGAAATGGTTCAGACCATGAAGCCACGCTCGATCATCATGGACATCAGCATCGATGAAGGTGGTTGTGTTGAAACTTCTCGGCCAACCACCCATGAACATCCCACCTTTATCGAAGAAGAAGTAATCCATTACTGTGTTCCGAATATCCCCAGCGTAGTTGCCCGCACATCCACTTATGCTTTCATAAATGCTGCTTTCCCTTATATTCTGGAAATTGCCAACAAAGGTATTGAAAATGCCATTGGTGAAAACAAAGCCATCCAGCATAGCGTTGTCGTCCATAAAGGAAAACTACATAACATATCACGTCTGAACCCTCAAGAGGCGGGGTGAGGTATGGAACTCAATCAGCGTTACCGATCCCATATTGTTTCTGCTGATGAAGCTGTAAGAAAGATAAAATCTGGCAATCGCGTATTTCTTACAGGCAACTGTTCTGTCCCGCAAACGCTGCTGGCTGCCTTGGTTGATTACGCCCCTGAGTTGCAGGACGTCGAAATCACCCAGGCGCTATCCATCGGTCCAGCCGATTACGTAAGCCCCGAAATGCAAGGGCATCTGCGGGTAAACACCATGTTTGTCAGCCCTAATGTACGTAAAGCGGTGCAGACAGGTCGTGCTGACTTTACTCCGGTCTTACTGTCCGAGTTTACCTTGCTTTTCAAGCGCGACCACCTTCCATTAGACGTCGCCCTAATACACGTCTCCCAACCGGACAACTACGGTTTTTGTAGCTTTGGTTTAGAGGTAGGGCTAACCAAAACCCCGGCCGAATCAGCCAAAATGATCATTGCAGAAGTCAACCAGCAAATGCCGCGCACCCTGGGTGATTCGTTCATTCATGTCAGCAAACTTGATTACATCGTGCCCGTTGATTACCCCCTTACCGAAATGCCCATGGGTGATGGTGAAGCCAACCAGGTTATCGAAAAAATAGCCAGCCATATTGCTGAGCTGATTCCGGATAGCGCCACCATGCAGATGGGGATCGGTGCCATTCCCGATGCAGTGTTGAAATATCTTTTTGAAAAGAAAGATCTGGGGGTGCACAGCGAGCTTTTTTCAGATGGCGTTATTGACCTGGTAGAGGCGGGTGTCCTGACCAACGCCAACAAGACCTTACATCCCGGTAAGATCATTGCAGGCTTTATCCTTGGCACTCGCCGGCTCTATGAATGGGTGGACGATAATCCACTGATAGAACTACATCCTACCGAGTATGTCAACGACCCCTTTGTAATCGCCCAGAACGAACGCATGGTGGCTATCAATTCCGCCATCGAAATTGATCTGACCGGCCAAGTGTGCGCTGACAGTATTGGGCCGAAAATTTATAGTGGGGTCGGCGGGCAGATGGACTTTATTTATGGAGCCTCGCGAGCGAAGAATGGCGTGCCCATCATCGCCCTGCCCAGTACAGCCAAACAGTTCAGCCGGATAGTGCCAATGTTGAAACAAGGCGCAGGCGTTGTTACCTCCCGCAACCATGTTCGCTATGTGGTGACCGAATATGGCATTGCCGATCTATATGGCAAAACTATACGCCAACGCGCCAAAGCCCTGATTAATATTGCCCATCCTCAATTTCGCCAGGAGCTCACCCACCAGGCGAACGAATTGAACTATATTTGATCCGGGCAGGCAGCAACAAATGAGGCCGGGTATAGTCGTCACCAATGGAGGCAACATGGATAGACGCACAAAAATCGTGGTAACCCTGGGACCAGCCAGCAGTGATCGGACTATGATTGAACGGCTGATCAGGGCAGGTATGGATGTGGTGCGTTTGAATTTCTCTCATGGTAGCCATGAAGAACATCAAGCTCGCATCAAAATCCTACGCAATTTATGCCAACAGGCTAGCCATCCTATAACGCTGCTTCAAGACCTGCAAGGTCCTAAAATCCGTACTGGAAAATTGGAATCAGAATCTATCATGCTTGACCAGGGTCAATCTCTGATACTGACAACCGAGAAGGTTCTGGGCAATAAGAAAAAAGTGTCGGTAGATTATAACGATTTACCCCAGAGTGTCAGACCAGGAGGGCGTATTCTCCTCGATGATGGCAATTTAGAATTGGTGGTGGTCTCCATTGCAGAAAATCAAATCGATACTAAAGTTGTCCTGGGCGGTGAGCTCAAACCACATAAAGGTGTCAACCTACCTGGAGCGAATCTGAACATCCCTGCTTTTACTGAAAAGGATGAAGCAGATCTAAAATTCGGCTTAGACCAGCAGATAGATGCTGTCGCCATGTCTTTTATACGTTCGGGACGGGACGTACTCAACATTCGCCAGGCCATTGCTCGCTTGGCTCCTGATCGCAAAAACACACCGATCATCGCCAAACTGGAACGACCAGAAGCGCTTATTAACTTGAATGAGATTGTTAGAGCGGCTGACGGTGTTATGGTCGCCCGCGGCGACCTGGGCGTAGAAATGCCTCCTGAAGCAGTGCCCATCGCCCAAAAACAAATAATCGAGGTCGCTAACAAGCACGCCAAATTGGTCATTACTGCCACCCAGATGCTTGATTCGATGATCCACAACCCACGACCAACCCGCGCCGAAGCTTCTGACGTAGCGAACGCCATCTTCGATGGTTCCGATGCGGTCATGTTATCCGGCGAGACCGCTGTGGGAAAATATCCAGTACAAGCTGTCGAGATGATGGCTGCGATCATCCGCAACGCGGAAGCCCAATTAAGCAAATGGGGGCATTGGGACGGCAATCTGAGTGAGGTCGCATCAGATGAGATAGCCCTTGGTGATGTCACCCATGACGACGCTTTATCCATTACGCGGGCAGCTCGTGAATTGGCAGATGATCGTAATGTCGCCGCCATTGCGGTTTTCACCCAAACTGGACGCACTGCTGAGCTTATGGCCAAAGCACGCCCCCGCGCCCCGGTACTCGCGTTTACCCCCGATAAAAGCACCTATTTCCAACTACCCATGCTTTGGGGGGTTATCCCCCACCTGGTACCTTTTGCTAACACCTTAGAGGAGATGCTGAAGGTGGTCGAAGAAACCATTGTCATGGCCACTTCGATTCGACCCGGACAACAAGTTGTCTTGATCTCGGGCTTCCCGGTAGGAGCTATGTGCCCTCCCAATCTTGCCTTACTACACACTATCGGAAAGCGCTAAGTAAAGGTGAGCAGGTCTCGATTGATCAGCCCCTGTGAGGATACTCGAACCATGGATGGTGAGGTCATCGCTGTAACTGGTGCCTTTGGTTATACAGGGAAATATATCGCCAAGAGATTGTTAGATTCAGGAAAGAAAGTCATCACCTTGACAGGTCATCCAAATAATCTTGATCCGTTTAGGAATCAGGTGAGAGCATACCCCTTTAATTTCGAATATCCCGATAAGCTGGCTGAAAGCCTGAATGGCGTCTCCACACTCTATAACACCTATTGGGTCCGTTTCAATCACGGGAAACAAAATTACACCCGAGCTGTTCGAAATACTGAAACACTGATACAAGCCGCACAACATGCCGGCCTTCGCCGCATTGTTCATGTCAGCATCACCAACCCATCCGAGGATTCGCCTTACCTATATTTCCAGGGAAAAGCGCTGCTTGAAAAGACCATCCAAAATTCAGGGTTGACATACGCCATCCTGCGGCCAACCGTGATCTTCGGTCAAGGGGATCTCTTGATCAATAACATCGCATATATGCTGCGAAAATTCAAGATCTTCCCAGTGCCAGGATCAGGAGAATACAAACTCCAACCGATTTATGTTGAGGATTTTGCCGATATAGCGGTCAGATTAGGAGGCTTGCAGGAGAACCTCATCCTGGACGTTGTCGGCCCAGAGGTGTTTACTTTCAATAGATTAATTCACTTAATTGTAAGAATGATCAACCAGCGGGTATGGTTGGTTCACGTCCCCCCCGAAGTCTCCCTGTTCTTATCGGGAATGGTGGGTCTTGTCTTGCGAGATATACTGCTCACCAGGGATGAGGTACACGGATTAATGGACAATCTCCTGGTATCGACTGATCCCCCAAATGGTCAGACTTCTCTAAGCACATGGTTAAAAGAAAACGCAGGCCAGATTGGCCGGCGCTATGCTTCAGAATTAAAACGACACTACTAGCAACAGCGGTTTTAGCTCATAAACGAAGTCTGAAGAATGGGGTGCTTAAGGCAAAGGACAAACATCGTGAGGTGTGTAGTCCGGATTTGCATAACCAAAACTCAGCGAGCCTAACGGGGTAAAAATCTGCTCATCATGAGTTGCAGCAAATTCCCTTGCGACAGCACAAGCTGCTGCGAAATCATTGTTTTGATAGGCGCTTTGGAATGTAGCAGCCATTTCCACATAAGCATGTTGTGGCGTGCCAGCAGGATATGCAGACGCCAGCTGCTTAAAAGTCGTCTGAGCGAAGTCATCCTGACCCTGCAACAGATAAACGATGGCAGTTTTAAATAATGCATAAGCACCCAGATCAGACCTCTCCTTCTCAGGATCAACCCAATCATCGAGTGTTGTATCGTGGACCACCCGACCATAAAGCTGCAGCGCTTCCGGATAATTTCCCTGTCTTGTGGCAGATTCGGCATCATAAAGGACGTGGATGCGGTAATTTGATGGTCCCATAATATCTCTTCCAGGAACCCAAAGCCCGCTATCGGGATGATAACTCCAAACGCGGCTGACATTGCGTTGAGGTCCTGCTCCCACTGAACCAAAACCGCTTGCTACGATTTCTATCTGATAATATCCATCGTTTTCCGGATCACTGATGTGTATGTCTGGAAAGGGTAAATCCGTCGAATTTCCTTCAAAACGATTCCTAAAGCCACTTCCATTCCAGACTTGCACCTTAACGTCTTCAAAGCATGTCGAAGCTCCACAAGTCGGTGAACTCTCCACGAGCTCAGCGCGGCCATCAGCATCTAAATCCTGAAGATAACGGATACCTGGTGCACCCCAAACCTTTTCTGAAATCTGTTCATATTCAAGTTTATACTGACCATTTTCACAAATATAGATAAGTAATTTCCCACTGGGGGGAATGTTATCAGAGGAAGGGTTAAAAATTGAGACAACCATATCTGTTTTTCCATCCCCCGTCATATCGGCAGAGGCTACCCCGATCGGTTGGTTTTCAACACCAGCCTCGTACAAAGCCTGGTCCAGTTCCTTAGGTGTGGCACCGCCGTTGATAAATCCCTGAATAGATTCAGGATAATTATTGAAAGAGGTGGTATCCAAGGTTTGAGGTGATTTGGTTAGTACACAGCGCGGCTCCAGGGAAATCTGGCTTGGGATTGTTGTTAGCGTAACTGTGTTGGTCGGCGTTGGCGAGATTTCGATTGTTGGCGTGGCCTCCGCTGGCGTTGGAGTGAGAGGCAACGGGGTTGCCAAAGGCGTCGCTGTATCGGCTGTTGAGGGCAGATTACAGGCAGTAACCAGGAAAATCAAAATAATAAGGAAATAATCCCAACGGGATCTCATTGGTTCTGTCCTTTTACGAGGGTTTGCATGCATTCATAATTTGCATTTTATCGGAAAAACATTATACTAGAGAAGAGAGTATAACGTATCTTGTCCTAAAATGATGGTGGCCTGAAAGTCCATTTTGACCCACCCATCAAGAAGTTCTCGAAGAGATTCTTGCATGTCCAGAGAGATTGCTTACCGGCCAGGTTGGAGATCTGCAGAACCAGGATTACTTTCCCGTTACCTTCCTCCCATACCTTTAGGAACAGGGGCTAACTGGTTACGTGATAATATCCCTTTGGGTAGTTGGGTACTCGACCCATTTGGGGCTTCTCCCCAATTGGCCATTGAAGCTGCTGATGCTGGCTATCGGGTTTTGGTTGCTGCCAACAATCCAGTAGCCCGATTTTTATTAGAACTATCTACACAGCCACCGTCTGAAAACGAATTACGCACCGCACTCGCCCAACTGGCGGCTACACGAAGGGGTCATGAAAGATTGGAACCTCACATCCGCAACCTGTACCTTACAGATTGCGCTCAGTGCGGTCAAGAGGTTATGGCGGAAGCCTTCCTCTGGCAACGTAATGCCCCCTCACCCTTTGCAAGAATTTATTCCTGTCCATATTGTGGTGATAAAGGAGAACGATCTGCCACTGCTGCTGATGCGAGTAGAGCCGCTCGGTTCTCTGCAGGCGGATTGCACCGGGCGCGCGCCCTTGAACGGGTGGCTCCACCCAACGACCCGGATCGGGCTCACGCCGAGGAGGCCCTAGCTGCTTACCTGCCCCGGGCTGTTTACGCTATCTTTACCCTGCTCAATAAACTTGAAGGTTTTTCCCTCACACCTGAGGTTCACCGCCCATTGATAGCCCTGTTGTTGTATGCTTGTGACCAGGCAAACACCTTATGGCCTTATCCGACCGCCCGGGCAAGACCCCGCCAGATCACAGTTCCACCTCAATTTCGGGAGAACAACCTTTGGTTAGCTCTGGAAAAGGCTGTCGAACTCATTGCTTCTTCAAAATCTACAATCCCCCTGGCCATTTGGCCAGAACGCCCGCCAGCAAGCGGAGGAATAACCATTTTTGAAGGCCGGCTGAAAGATCTTATCCAACGCAAAGCAACCATATTCGATCCCGATTCTCCGGACATATTGAAATTAGGAGGGTTACTGGCAGCTCTGCCCCGTCCAAATCAAGCCTTCTGGACTCTTTCGGCTTTGTGGGCTGGCTGGTTATGGGGTCGAGAAGCTGCAGGACCTTTTAAAAGCGTTCTGCGTCGTAGAAGATACGATTGGGCTTGGCATACATCTGCCCTATATTCAACGCTCAAAGCCTTGGTTCCATTAATTTCCGAAAAAATTCCCTTCTTGGCGTTAATGGGGGAAGCAGAACCGGGTTTTCTATCGGCAGCGATGGTCGCATTCGAAACCGCCCATTTCGAACTGCAGGGAATAGCGCTTCGGGCCGAAATGGACCAAGCACAAATGGTTTGGTCTTACTCAAAACCATTAATTGCAGAAAGCGATTCGTTAGATGATTTTGAAAAAAAACTTCCTGATCTGGCTGCTGATACCGCTAGACTTTATTTACTAGAACGCGCCGAACCAGCTTCTTATATACATCTTCACACCACAGCTTTAACAGAGATCTCTGAAAAACGCCTGCTGACTTACATCCATGGTCGCTCGATCTTAGATCTTTACAGCACCATCCAGGAAGCCTTTGAGGAGGCCTTCACCTATCGCAGAGGATTTCTTCGGTATGGCGGCAGTGAAAAATCATTAGAGGTAGGTCAATGGTGGCTTCGAAATACTCAAGATCTTTACACTACTGCTACACCCCTGTCAGACCGCCTGGAAAATCAGGTCGTCCATTATTTAATAAGCCACCCTGGTTGTAGATTTTCAGATTTAGACGCAGCCCTATGTGTTGATCTGCCTGGCTTGCTCACTCCAGATATTGAATTGGTTCAAACTTGCCTAGCTTCCTATGGCGACCAGGAGCCACCTGAAAGCGGTCAATGGCATCTCCGGGAGCAAGACCTACCAGAAAATCGTCTCGCCGAAATCATGTCTATGCGAAAACTATTGTGCGATCTCGGCAGCCATCTTGATTTTGAGATCCAAGATGAAATCCCCTTGCTTTGGATAGATCAAAAAGGGCGGGTCGCTTATGTTTTCTACGTGGTAGCATCAGCTGCCATTGGGAAAATCGTGTTTACAAATCCATATCCTCCCCAGAAATCACTGATTGTTTTCCCAGGAGGCCGGGCAGCCATCGCTGCCTATCGGCTGCGCAATGATGCCCATCTGAGTCAAGTCATAAACGATGGCTGGCGTTTTCTAAAATATCGTCATCTTCGGCGGCTGTCGGAATCAACCATACCTACTCGAGAAAACCTAGTTGAACAATTGAGCCTTGACCCTCTCACGGATACCGCTCCCCAAATGCGCTTGTTATAGTACCTCAGATCAGGGCAATGATGACGACTAATAAAAGGAGCATGGTTCCTTAAAACACAGTACAACTCCTGAGTGGTAGCGGAGCAAAGATATGTACGTACGAAGATCACCCCCATAGGGTTATTTTCACTAGCCCCCACACAAAAGTTACTTACGGTGCGGGTGGGCTGAGGGTGATTGGTGCTGGTTGTGTCCAAGTGATGTCTACCGGGGTTGGTGAAGGGGGGGTCGTGTTTGTGGGAGTTGCTGACTCCGTTGGGGTAGGTTGCTGAGTGGGTGTCGGTGTTATCGTGAAGGTAGGTGTCGGGGTTGGGGTGTTGGTTGGAGTAGGCGTGGGTGTTGGAGTTTCTGTCGGCGTGGGGGTGGGTGTGGGCACCTGTAAATTTAAGTGCAACTTTTTTTCAGCAAAAGTTTCGTGTACACTGTTCACTACCAGCCTTAAGGTCACTTCTCCCGAGGGTAATTCACTTACATCCCACCCATAAATCTTACCTGCGGGATCCACCTGTGAATTGTCTTCCTTTAATCGCTCCCATCGAACGGGATCATCACCCAATCCATAATCCAGCACGTAATTCTCGAAATCACCGGTAGCGCCAGCCTGCCCAAATATCTCCAGAGGGTTCGTTTTGATCATTTCGCCTTCTTGCGGGGCAGTAAATTGAAGCAGTGGGTGAGCGTCATCAGTCTTACATGCTCTTTCTGGAACAAAGAAAATTGGCTTGGATAAACCCAATTGCTCGACCCAGTTTTTACCTTGTGTATCTTTTTTGATCCACTTAACCGCCCACGGGTCGGTCACATTCAATGTTAATTTTTCATCGGTGTAATCATTACAAGCTGGGGAGGCTGCCAATCCCGTCCAGGTATCGATGAAAACTTCCTTCCACAAGTCGTCTTCTTTGGATAACGGAGGTTGGTCAGCTGCGAAAAACTCACTGCGCTGATTCGGGCACCACTTAGAAGGCTCTGTGCCAGAAAGCGAACAGATCACTCTTTCAACCACTCCGGCTGGTTTTACGAAGGAGGAAGGATTCCCGCCAGTTAGTTGTTGGATTGCGGTTTTCATAACCTCAGACCATATCGGTGCTGCACCAGTTAACCCAGATGTGTTCTGCATGGGTGTGTAGTCTGCGTTACCGACCCAAACACCCACCGCAATGTCAGGCGTGTAACCCAAAGTCCAATTATCACGAAAATCGTTAGTCGTACCTGTCTTGGCAGCTGCCTGGAATGGTAGATTCAATACCGAATTAGGGCCAAAGGCAGGCGTACGAGCCTGGTTATCCGAGAGAATCGAGGAAATCAAATACGCATGTTCTGGACGTACAATCTGTTCACCATTGGGGGGTTGGTATTCATAGACCATGTTGCCATTGAAATCCAGTATACGTGTGATGGCGACAGGCGGAAGCTTGCGACCTCCATTGGCGAAAACCGCGTATGCCCCGGTCAGTTCCAGGAGAGAAACTTCCCCACCACCTAATGTGAGTGATAAACCATAATCGTCGCGAGTGAGCGTCGTGATACCCAGCCTGCGGGAGAAGGCGATCAAACCGTCTTCCGGTGGTGTATCGGGGCTGTCATAAATACCGACAAATTGTAAGGTTTTCACCGCCGGTATGTTATATGAATTGGCGAGAGCTGTCCTCACCGTTACCGGTCCATGAAAGCGTTCATCATAATTGACCGGTACGTAAGGTGGTCTTGAATCGTTTGGGTCCCCCGATGGCGGAAATTCAGAAGGCACATCCCAGATCAAGGTCGCAGGTGTCCAACCCTTTTCAAATGCAGCCAAATAAGTTAAAGGCTTTATCGACGATCCGGGTTGGCGCGGGCTGACCGCCATATTCACCTGCCCATCAATATTTTCATCATAGAAATCTGCCGATCCAACCATCGCAAGGATTTCCCCGGTATTTGGTCGTATGGCAACTAGAGCACCGTCTGTGGCGTGTTTATCCGCCAGGGAATCAACCTGAGCCTTGACGATTTTTTCGGCTGCATCCTGCAAACCAGGATCCAGGGTCGTATAGACGGTGAACCCTGAACGATAAATTGTCTGAGCGTCGAATTGGGCCTCCAGCAAAGAACGGATATAGTTTACCCAGTGTGGGTATCGGATCTCCACGTATGGAGACTTAAATTCATAATCTTTCATGTCATCCGAGGCGGTAGCAACCGACAAAGCGTCCACACATACACGCTGAGGGCTATTACTCACATAAATGCAACCCTGCTCTTTACTCGCCTGATACATTAAGAACAAGGCCTGCTCCTGCCGCCGTAAAGTGACCTCACGGTTGGTATATACGTCATAAACCGAGGGCGCTTGTGGCAATCCTGCTAAAAATGCTGCTTCAGATAGAGTCAACTTATCAGCCGATGTTCTGAAATAGGTTTGGGCGGCTGCTTCGACACCATAGGCCAGATTCCCATAATAAATTTCGTTTAGATATAGTTCCAGGATCTCATCTTTCGTGTACCGGCGGGTAACTTCGGCAGCCAGGATGGCTTCCCTTACCTTGCGTTGGTATGAACGTTCATTCCTTTCTTCGGGCGAGAACAACAAGGCACGCGCCAGTTGTTGAGTAATGGTTGAAGCACCAGAAACGGTATCACCACTCTGGTAATTCTGTAGAAAAGCCCGCGCAATCGCCATCACATCGTAACCCGGATGACTATAAAATTCTTTGTCCTCCGTCGCAACTGTGGCGGCTACAAGATACGGAGATATTTTGTCAAGCGGGACATATGTCCGCCGGCCAGCTGTAGGATCTAATATCTCGTAGAGAGTATTTCCATTGCGATCAAGAATGCGAGTAGTCTCGAATTGAGCGGAACGCTGGCGTAGATCGTTTAGATCCGGTAAAGTGGCGGCAATGCGATAATATTGGAAGAGCGCAAAGGATCCAACACCAAGGATAATAACCACCAGAATAAATAGAGCCAGGATAACTAGACGCACCAGGCAGCCCAACCCTTTTCGCCAGTTGATACCCTTCTTGGTGAGCGGTTGACGCATCTGTTCGTAGCTTGGAGAGATCTTGGTGGCGCCACCCATCTGGTGGTTTCTATATGCTGAGGGGGTGACTCGGGTAGCGTTTATATCGATTTCATCTACACGGCGGGGTAGGGGCATACTTTCGTTGTCTAACGCTGGGCGGTAAGAAGGTGGGGTTACACCTGATTCAGTATCAGTATGAGAAGTAATCGAGGAATGCCCTGTCGCGATTGGGTGAGTGTCCTCCATAGATTGTGAGGAAGCCTGTGTTTCAAAGGTATTTGAGCCTTCCTCGGTGGGTGTGATCGTGGGAAGGTCTTCATCTTCCTCCCTTTCACTTTCTGGCTGCTCCCGGGAGGCTTCCGAGCTATCGTCTCGCTGGACCTTTCCTCCAACTAAACCAGCCTCCCCCTCCTTATCTTCAAGAGGTTCATGCTCGCCTTCACTTGAATCGAGTTCTTCTATAGAAGCACGATTAAGAGGCAGATCCTCAGGGATCTTTTCTGCTTCTTCTTCTATGTCCGATAACAAACGCCGAAGACGCTCGCCAGGATTTTCTTCAGGGTTGTTGGTATTAAGATCAGGCATAATTTCTTCGTTTTGACCGCTATGGACCAAGTAACCAGTTATTAACCTTATCCTTCAGGTCTACCAGCTACTAAAACCTTCCATGTCCCCCTACAGACAGTCTCATTGTTTTGATTCATCACTTCTAAATGGATGTCAACAGCTCCACCGCTAATCCGAGGCAACGCCTTGGTCTCCAATATTTCCAACTCGACACGAATCGTATCGCCGATAAACACTGGTTTCACGAACTTCCATTCGCTGATCTCTCGAAAATTGATTACAGTACCTTCCATGAACCCGGTTTGTACTGCCAAGCCGGATACGATTGCCAATGTGAGCAATCCGTGAGCAATGCGTTTTCCATAAGGTGTGGATTTGCTGTACGCCTCGCTTGTATGTATCTGGTTATAATCACCTGAAAGACCTGCGAAATTTACAATATCTGCCTCCGTGACAGTGCGGGTTGCAGAGAAGATCTTCTGCCCTATTTGAAATTCCTCAAAATACAGGCCGCGCTGGACCGTTACCATATTGTTCATCAAGGAAGCCTCCATTTGTTAGAATTTACGAATTACCATAGCCAGGGTTAAGAGCACGATTTGTTATATTCTAGCATAAACCCAGACTGAATCACCCTTTGACCATTTTGGCAACTACCCGTACAATTTAGCCATGCGAGAATGGAAACTCGATAAAAATAATCCTAGTTCTATAACCCTGGCTGCAGATGCCCGGCTAGCTACACCAGATTACTGTAATGATCAAATCTGGGAACTTCACCTGCACGGAGGTGATCCTGCTGCAGTGGCACTGCAAACCACTTATGGTTTACGAGCCCGCAACATGCGCATCTTTCCTCGCTTCAGCGAAAACGACACAAGTCGCATGAATCCAAATGAGTTCGCCTCGCAACCCGTCATTCGCTGTTTTTATCCGAACTTCCTAGAAGTCGTATTTTCACCAATTCAAGATATAGACGTCGTCGCAGAGTATTGGGTTCCCGAATCCCAAATCGTTTCGGGACGTCTGCGCATTACAAATCGATCTACCATCACTCGCCAGGTAAGTTTGGAGCTGGTAGCGATGCTCACATCTGCTGAAAGTGGGCAGCGCATGGCTCCTATAGAAATGCAAGCCACACCGGTACTTTGCGGACAAACAGGTGGTCTTTCTCCAATTGTATTTATGACCGGAGGTCCTCTGATAGCGCCAGGCCCCTTCCCTGCTTTGATAATTGGTCTAGATTTAGATTCCGGCTCCTCCCGGCAATTCGTCTGGAGCCAGGCTGCCTACCCCACACCGGAGGAATCCTTCGAAAGAGCTCGCCGGCTAGCCTCCCGAAATTGGGAGGCTGAACGCGCCCAAATTGAAATGCTCAACGCTGGGCAGGTCGAGATCTACACTGGTGATCCCAATTGGGATCTGGCTTTCGCTTTATCCCAAAAGATCGCCTATAGTTTTTTCATGGGTCCTACGGCTTATTTACCATACGCTTCCTTTGTATCTGCTCGCTCAACGGACCAAGGCAATTCCATTCGGGGAGATGGCAGCGATTATGGCCCCATGTGGAACGGCCAATCACCTCTCGATACCTACATCTTATCGAGCTTGATCTTGCCCGGCTACCCTCATCTCGCCCAAGGTCTATTGTACAACTATCTATCTATCCAAGATGAAAATGGTTTTATCGATTGGAAACCCGGTCTTGGTGGGCA
Organism: Anaerolineales bacterium; assembly: GCA_034430155.1. Taxonomy (GTDB): domain Bacteria; phylum Chloroflexota; class Anaerolineae; order Anaerolineales; family UBA4823; genus DAOUET01. Next base: position 26,112 of record DAOUET010000128.1, on the reverse strand, counting down.
AGCCAGTAATAGATTGGCCACACCTATATTAGCCACTCTCGCCTGGCGTATCTACCAGGCCACTGAAGATATAACCTTTTTAGATGAGGTTTTCCCTGGCTTATTGCGGTTTTTTGAGGCCTGGTTCACACTCGAACGCGATCGGGATGGAGACGGCTTGCCTGAGTGGGACCATCCTATGCAATCTGGTTTCGAAGATCATCCCATCTTTTCGCGATGGCATTCTTGGGCTCAAGGCGTCGATATCACCACTGCGGAAAGTCCGTCATTGTGTACTTTCCTGTACCGGGATTGCCAGGCGCTTATCCACATGGCAGAAACCCTAAGGCTTACCGAATGCATCCCCTCCCTTCGTTCGATCAGTGAGAAATTACACGAAGCTCTGGAAGCCTGCTGGGATGAGCAAGCTAATACCTATCGCTATTGGGATCGAGACACCCACCTTTATCCCAGCAAGGTCGATCTGGCAGAGGGGCATGGCTCTGGTAAGATAATTCTACATAGGGAATTTTCCAACCCGATCCGGGTTCAATTTCGCCTGAAATCAGCAGGGGAATCGACCAGGCGCCCATTAGTTTTTCTACATGGCACTAGCCCATCCGGAAACCATCGCATCGAACGGATACCAGCTGATAAATTCCAATGGTTCCTTGGATTGGGTAATGCTACCAGTGAGCGTACTTACGCCGCTTTGGATTATATGGAAATCCAGGGATTGGAATCCGATGATCACCTATTGGTTCAAAGCACAAATTTTGCATGTGAAGACCAGACTTTGTTATCGCCCATCTGGGCACACATACCTGATCAGAGGCGCGCAAGCGACTTGATAGAGAAGGCTATTACCAATCCAATGCGTTACTGGCGTCCTTTCGGCATCCCCGCATGTCCTTTGCCCCTGCCCTCGACTGATGCAAGTACATGCCAGAACGTCCATCTGCCCTGGAATATCATGATCGGAGAAGGTCTGGTAGCTTACGGCTATCGCGCTCAAGCTGCGGAACTTGTTACCCGCTTGATGAGGGCAATCACCCAAAATCTAATGTCAAAAGGAGCCTTTTCCAGGTATTATCATGCGGAAACCGGTGAGGGCATTGGGGATCGCGATTCTATTTACGGATTGGCCCCCATGGGTCTATTCTTAAAAGTTTTAGGCGTCCGCTTAATTTCATCTCACAAAGTAGCTTTAGTTGGCTCGAATCCATTTCCCTGGCCTATTACGGTAAAATATCAAGGACTTACGATCCTTCGCAACCAAGAAAATACCCAAATAATCTTTCCGGATGGTCAGACTGTCACTGTTGGCGACTCAGAACCGCAAATTATTTCGCTCGAATAAATACCCACTCTTCTAATAAATTAGTGGGATAATAATCAAGGTCAGTTCCTGTATTTTCCAAACTAGGAAAATATTATCCTACGTGGCACCGGTTTAGAGACCCGATGATCTTAATAAAAAAACCTCGCCTGGTAAAAACCATCCTTGCAATCGCCATAATTGCTTTTCTCTCAGCCTGCACGACTTCCCAATTTGGAACAATTACTCAACCTAAGGATCAAGGCGGAGCTACTCCTGTGCCCTCGATAAGCTTGGGTTCAGAAACCTCAGAAGGGGGATCAGTAGAAAGTGTCGGAACTACAACCGAGGACGAAACCATTATCGTCATCGAAGAGATCGTCATCGCCTTACTTTTTATTGCCACCGTTGTAGGGATTCTCGCCAGGAGATTACGTGTCCCTTATACCGTTGGATTAGTACTGATGGGACTAGCTCTCGCTTTGCTACCCCAGGTCAACGTGGATGTTCCCCGAAACTTGATCCTTGGATTGCTGGTACCGCCTCTTATTTTCGAAGCAGCTTTTCATTTGAATATCAACGATTTACGTCGAAACTTGGCGCCAATCCTGGCTTGGGCGATACCCGGTGTTATTCTCACAATGTTTATGGTGGGAGGCGTTGTGGCGTGGGGAACAAAATTACCTATCACCCACGCTCTCGTTTTTGGAGCAATGGTGGCTGCTACCGATCCTGTAGCAGTGATTGCCCTTTTTGGCAGCCTTGGTGTGCCGAAACGCCTGCAGGTGCTACTAGAAGGTGAAAGCCTTTTCAACGACGGAACCGCCATTGTCCTCTTCGGGCTTATGACTACAGTTGCCCTCACGGGACAATTTAATTTCGGCTTGAGCCTGATCGATTTTATGCGTATCGCCGGTGGGGGTTTGTTAGTGGGACTAATCCTGGCTGGATTAGTCTCTCAATTGATCATCCGTATCGATGACCACCTGATAGAAACTACCCTGACCAGTGTTTTAGCATTCGGATCTTATCTAGTGGCAGAAGAAGTATTTCATGCGAGCGGCGTCTTGGCTGTGGTCGCTGCCGGTTTGGTTAACGGTAACATTGGTCCAAGGGGCATGTCACCTACCACTCGCATAGTAGTATTCAATTTCTGGGAGTATGCTAGTTTCCTGGCAAACTCTTTCGCCTTCTTGCTGATTGGCCTACAGATTGATTTGCCAGTCCTATTTACCTACTGGCAACCCATCGCAACTGCCATCCTGGCCGTACTGGTTGCCAGAGCAGTGGCTGTATATGGCTTTGCCTGGATAGGGAGGGACATCCCCTTGAAATGGCAACACACCCTATTCTGGGGTGGTTTACGCGGTGCGATTTCCTTGGCCTTGGCTTTGGGACTCCCGCTTGCTCTTGGAAGTCGTGATCAATTACAGGTGATGGCTTTTGGCGTTGTGGTTTTTACCTTGCTCGTTCAAGGTTTTAGCATGGGTCCATTGGTTCGGGCTTTACGCCTCAACCAACGCAGTGCGATGCAAATCGAATATGAACGCCGGCACGCCCGTGCTTTTGCAGTAAAGTCAGCGTACGATCATCTTGAAAATTTAGTCGAAGATGGGTTAATCTCAGAGCATACCTGGCAAACCCTGGCCCCCATTCTGGAAGAACATAACCAGTCGCTGGTGCAAGCTGTCAAACAAGTCATGGTAGCTGATCCAAACGTTGAAGCTGAAGAACTCGATATCGCTCGCCGTGAGGCCTTGCGCGCTCAACGAAGTACACTCTCTGACTTATTTAAGGATGGCGTCATTTCGGATGGAACTTACTCTCAACTTGTCGGCGAAGTGGATGCGGCTTTATCGGACCCAACCTCTAAATGGCCTGAACTGATTCGCCATCGAGACAATCGTCGATCATCTATCGATCGGCTTATGGCAGTAGTGATTCAAGAACAGGATTATGAAAACGCCTTAAGTGCCCTGACTAAGCTGGGAATTTCCATCACGCACCTGCCAACAGTTGGTGGGTTTCTGGGACGCCGGAATGTTACCTTGCTGATCGGTTTTGAGAAGGGTCAGGAAGTAGCTATCGTGAGCGCCTTAAAACGTAGCTGCCAGCGTCGGGTGGAATACGTCTCAACACCCCTGGAAGGTACACCTCTACCCCTCCCTACCCCAGTATCCATAACGGTGGGGGGAGCAACCATATTTATATTTGATGTCGATCGATATGAAGAGTGCTAACTACAGGAAGCTTTCCAAAAAGCTTCCTACCTCCGCCATCGTAAAGACCGGCCCATCTACACACACCAGCTTCTCACCCAAATTACAGCGACCGCACTTACCGATCCCGCAATGCATGCGCGCCTCCAGGGTGATGTAATTCTGTTCTGGGGAGAAACCCATCTTATCGAGCATCTTGCTAACATAATAGATCATGATAGGGGGACCACAGGTGATCGTGAAAGTATTTTCAGGCGACGGAGATACCTTTTCCAATAAATCGGTTATCAGACCGACATTGTGATCCCAGCTCTGATCTGGTTCATCAACAGTGAGATGCAGTTGCGTCTCAGGCGCGCTGCGCCATTCACTGTATTCATCTCTAAAAACCAACAGATTAGGCCTTCGAGCAGCCCAAAGTATGGTTAAGTGTCCATAAGCCTCACGGTTATCCAGCACCGTATGGATTACTGCCCGTAACGGCGCACCCCCGATACCACCTCCCAAAAGGGTGAGATCCTTTCCTTTCAAATCCTCCATTGGAAAACAATTCCCCAAAGGGCCACGCAAACCTACAATGTCACCCTCCCCCAATTCATGCAATCCGGTAGTAACCGAACCCAATCTTTGAACGGCGAATTCAAGCACATTTCCGCGTTCTTTCGTGGAGGCTATCCCAAAAGGTGCCTCACCCAAACCGAAAGCTGAAACGAAAGCAAATTGGCCAGGTTTGTAATCCTGAATGACACCATTGTTCCCATTAAACATTCCCACACCAAAAAGCTTGATTCCCTCAGCCAAATCCCTGACTTCGACCAGTTTACCGAGGTAGGGGGTCATGGCGTTTTGTCCTTGAATTTGTGTGGCTGCTGTCATGAATTCACCTCCACAAGATGTTGTAATACTTCGGTTATATCGATATTTACAGGGCAGGCATCCACACAGCGTCCACAACCAGTACAGGCAATTGGACCATATTGTTCTGGGTAGTAATAAAATTTACAGAAGAAACGATTTCTCATACGTTGCCCTTTAAGAGGGCGCGGATTGTGCCCTCCAGCAATGCGTCGATAGGCTTCGCTTGCGCAACTATCCCAACAACGAATCCGTTCGAAACGATCAAATCCAACGCCAGATGGTAGCACTTCATCTCTGATATCAAAACATCGGCAGGTAGGGCATACATATGCGCATATACGGCAGCTCAAACAACGCTCGGCCAGCTTTTCCCAATAATCATCTTTGAAAAAAGGTGGCCATGCTTGCGTCTCCAAGTAAGCTGGTGAAGAGGCACTATTGAAATCCGGATAGACCCTTCGCTCAGTTTCTCTTTCATCCCAATTATCGAGATCATGCCAGTCAGATGGTAGGAGATCTCGCCCTTTCTCGGTGATGACCTGCACTTCATATCCACCCTCACGCTCAACCAGCATAATATCTACATCTCTGGGATCATCCAACTCACCACCTAAACTCTTGCAAAAGCAGCTCTCCCCCATTTCCTGGCAGGCTAGTCCGATCAGGGTCGTGTTTTCTCTTCTTTTGGTGTAATAAAGATCAACAGGATCCGTATCTGTGAAGAGTGTATCGAGCACCTTCAAGCCGCTTGCATCGCATGGACGCACACCGAAAATCACCTGCCGATTATTCGGTAAAGTTTCTGTCAATCTGATCTGTTGTCTGTATTTTTCAATGACCATCAACCGATCAGTAGCAGGGAACAGCCATTCCTTGATAGACATCTCTGGGCGCGTAAAATTAAACACAATATCATTGCTATGGGCAACAGGTCGGTAGAGCAACACCCCACCTATCTCTCGTGGAGCGATGAGGGTGGCTTCCTTCGCAATTGCTGACAACCAACCATCTAGTTTTTCTTTCGAGATCAGGGACATAATTACCCCTCCACTCCCCTCAAGACTGTTAATAATGGCGAAGGTCCTAGCGCTATTCCTGCCCTGAAATCGTATAACGATTCCATTTCTTTGGCCAACACTCGATTAAGCAAGCTAATCGGGATATTCATCGGGCATACTCGCTCACACTCGTTGCATCCTACACAACGACCGGCGAGATGATAGGCGCGTCCGAGGTGAAAAGCGCGTTTTTCGTTAATTCCAGTTCCCATGCCAACCCAAAGAGAATCGTCCCGCTCATACAAGCATGTCGGGCAGTTACAGAGCGGGCAGACCTGTCGGCAGGCATAACAGCGTATACACCGATCAAATTGCTCAGTCCAAAAAGCTGCCCTTTCAGCAGGAGAAAGCGACAAGATGCCTTCTAGTTCATCATCACCAGGGGATTCGGGAATTATTGAGGAGTCGGGCGGGTCACCGATCAAAAAATCGCAAAGGACCGGCGTCCGCTCCGTGCAATGTACGCACCGATCTTGCACTGAAAACTTCTCAGGCAAATGGTGAGAGGCGAATTGTCTCGAAGCCCCCTCTTTGTTGAATATACCTTCGCAAGTCATTCCAATCACATAAACCTGCTCGCGATCGAATTGATTTTCAGACAACAAGACATTTATAGCTCTGCTATCGCACGGTTTTACCACTATGGCCACCCTCTGGCGTTTTTCATCCGAACTGCTTTTTTGGCTCGGGTGAAGTTTCTGACGCAGGTAGGTAGCCAGATTATGGCTGCAATCTTGATTCCAAACTAACCGGTCAACTTCATCTACATGGTGAATAAAGGCGGGACGAGTACGCCCGCGTGGTCCCACCTCATAACCAATTACACAATTGACCTGATCTTTAGCCAACAGTTCCCTGGCTTTCTCTTGAATAGCCTCAGTTTTTTCTACATATTGATCGAATCGTGAAGAGAAGGTAGCTACCCTCGGCTGGCTCATCTCAGCACTTCGGCTGCCAACATACCTCAATCCTGTACTTTCGGTGTGGTTTTGCCATTTGGTAGGACCCAAAGCACTCACTTCCTGGGTGAATTCAGTCACAATTCTGCTAAAACGCTCCCCTTCTGAAGCAGAAACCCAATCTAGACGTAACCTTTCCGGTTCAAGGCCAGTAAATTCCATTAAGGTTTTAAGGATCGGCAGGCGTTTTGCTGTACGATGATTGCCGTTGTCATAGTGACATTCCCCAATATGGCAACCTAGAACCAGCACACCATCTGCACCCTGGTCAAAAGTACGCATGATTAATTCTGGTGACACTCGTCCAGAGCAAGGGACGCGAATCGCCCGCAGGTTGCCAGGATACTTTATGCGTGAGATACCAGCGGTATCAGCGCCGGTATAACTGCACCATGTACACAGGTAGCCAACTATCTTCGGTTCAAATTTACCATTCATCCGTCCACCTCTGCTGCTGCAGAAAGCTTTCTCAAAGCACCCTCCATCTCCGCCAGGATTTGGTGGTCTTCGAAATGTATCAAGGTGATGGCTTTGTCTGGACAGGCTCCTACGCAAGTACCGCAACCCTTACATAAGTATTCATTTACAACCGCGACGCCATCTACCAGCGAAATCGACTCGTATGGACAGGATTCCACGCATTGTCCACAACCAGCGCAGCGCAAATCAGTCACCTGAGCGATAGAGGGTTCCAGAGACATAGTCCCTCGATCAATCAAGGAGAGCGCGGCAGCCGCAGCACCACCAGCATAAGCGACGCTGTCAGGGATATCCTTCGGGCTCTGGCAGGCTCCTGCCAAGAAAATACCTTCGGTAGAGGTTTCCATAGGGGCCAGCTTGGGATGTTTTTCCAAGAAAAAGCCATCCCGGCTGCGGCTGATTCCAAATAAACTGGCCACATGAGCTGTATCTGACTGGGGTTCAAATCCAGTCGACAAAATGACCATATCTACTTCGATATGATCAGGCTGATTGTAGAAGCTTTCATCCCATTTCACCAACAATTTGCCATTATTCCCTTCAATAGAAGTCACTCTTCCGTGAAAAAAGTGAACGCCTTTCTTCTTGGTACGGTTATAAAACTCCTCGTAATCTTTTCCAAAAGATCGCATATCTCGATAAACCTCATATACTTCAGCCTTTACATAATCCCTAACAAGTTGGGCAAATTTAAGGGAGTACATACAGCAAGCTCTTGAGCAATAACTGTTGTATTTATCATCACGGCTACCAATGCAATGTAAGATCGCTACGCTTTTGGGAGACTCACCATTCTTTAACAATATTTTCCCACCGGTCGGTCCACTGGAATTGATCAGCCTCTCGAATTCCAAACCGGTGATCACGTTATCTAAAACCTTATAACCCAGCTCTGGAGCTGAGGCAGGTTCGAAGTCTTTAAACCCGGTCGCAAGTATGATGGTGCCGACCTCAAGGTCAATTATCTGATCTTGCATGTCATGATCAATCGCCCCGCGCTCACAGGCAGCCACGCATTCCAAGCATTCTGAACAGATTCCGCATCGCAGGCAGCGCTCTGCCTCGGCGATGGCTTCGGATTCACTAAGTGTAAGATCGACCTCCCGGAAGTTATGTATGCGTTCTTCAACAGGGATGCTTGAAATGGGTACACGCCCTCGCTTTGAAGCTTCTCCAAGTGATAATTTGGATTGGATTTCAGGTTCGGTTAGCTCTACGATTGGTGTTTCGTGTGGCTCTTTTAAACCTTCTTCTCCTCGTAGGTAACGATCGATACACCGTCCTACTTTGTGCCCTTCTCCGATTGCATCCACCACAAAGAAGGTCATACCCCGGTGGACATCACCTGCACAAAACACGCCCGGCATAGTGGTCATCATCTCACGGTCTGTCTGGATGCCGACAGGATAGCGGGTATTGATACTGCCATCCGGCGGCAGAAAGGAAAAATCTGGACCTTGCCCAATTGCCCAAATGACTAGATCAGCTGGTAGAGTGTGCTCACTACCTGGGATCTCGTCAATATCCGGAAGACCTCGCTTAAATCCTCGAAAGACGATTTCTACACAGCGAACTCCAACAATTTTCTCTTCCTGAACCACAATTTCTTTGAAAGAGCGGCCCGGATAAACAACAACCCCTTCTTCCTCCGCGACGCCGACTTCCCACTCAAAGCCTGGCATCTCACCACGAGGTTCCAAGCAAACCATGTTCGCCTGCTCAGCCCCCAGTCGAATAACTACGCGGGCAGTATCCAGGGCGACATTGCCGCCACCCAAAATGGCAATCTTTTTGCCCCTCAAGTCCATTTTCTCTCCCAAATCAACCTTCCTGAGTACATCTAAGCTCAGCCAATTGTCAGGGTGGTTTGAATTACGGATCTGTAGTTTTTTAGCGCGGTGGGCGCCTGTTGCGATAAGCGCTGCATCATAAGGACCTCCCAACTCGACAGATATATTCTCGAGCAATCCGGGGATATCATTGATACGGGTGTTCAGGCGAAGTTCAACACCTTCATTTAGGATCTGTTGTATCTCCCAATCCAAGAGCTCGGTCGGTAAGCGATGCGGGGGGATGCCAACCCGCATCATACCGCCTGCAACCGGTAAAGCGTCAAAGACTGTAACAGCGTGTCCCAGTCTCACAAGGTCCAACGCAGCGGTGAGACCGGCTGGACCAGCGCCAATAATGGCAATTTTCTTGTTGGTAGGAGCATGATGGTGTTGGAACGGTGTGCCTATAATCGACTTATCGCGCAAAGTTCGTAGTTGATCGCGATTCGCGTAAGCCCAATCGGCGACGAATCGTTTTATACCCATAATATTGACAGGCTCATCAAATTTGCCCCGGCTACAAGCATCTTCACAGCGGTGATTGCATACCCTGCCGCATACCGAGGGGAAAGGATGCTCCCGTCTGATCGCCCAATAGGCGTCTGCATACCGCTTTTGGCGTACCAGGGCAATATACCCTTGGGCCCGTTGGTCGGTAGGACAAGCTGCCCGACACGGCGCAATGCCCCGCTTTTCAATTGCAAAGGCGTTTGGAACAGATTGGGCTGAATGGCGGTAGGAAGCTTTGCGCGTGCTTAAGCCCAGGTCAAAAGGATTGGAAGTTTCGATCGGGCAAACTTCGGCGCATTTACCACAGCCAGTACACTGGTCCTCATCGATGTAACGCGCCTTTTTCCGTACCTTTACTTTGTAATTACCCACGAAACCGGAAACAGATTCAACTTCACTGTAGGCTAGGAGCTTGATGTTATTGTGGCGTCCCACGGACACCGTTTTAGGGGTGAGTATTCAAGCCGAACAGTCGAGGGTTGGAAATGTCTTGTACAGCTGTGACATATGGCCACCGATGCTCGTTTCCCGCTCGACCAGATAGACCTGCTTGCCAGCATCGGCTAGTTTGAGTGCCGCTTCGATTCCAGCAATGCCACCGCCCAAGATTAACGTAGATGGTTTAATATCAACATGGCGCATTGATAGTGGTACGTGGTAGTAAACCCGTTGAACGGCAGCCGCAACCATGCTTTTGGCTTTAGCAGTGGCTTGTTCCCGGTCGTCGATCACCCATGAACACTGCTCCCGAATGTTCGCCATCTGGAAGAAGAATGGATTCAATCCCGCTTCTTCACACGCCCGTCTGAAGGTCGGCTCGTGCATCAATGGCGAACATGAAGCCACCACAACCCTGTTTAGAGCGTGTTCTTGGATGTCTTCCTTAATTAGATCCTGACCAGGATCTGAACACATATAGGAGTAATCCCGCGCCAGGGTTACGCCATCCAAGGCGCGCGCATACTCCGCTACAGCGCTCACATCAACAGTCGCGGCGATATTGGTGCCACAATGGCAGATATATACACCGGTTCTTACCTTGGAAAGGTTCATGACCGTTTCTCCTCAAGGTACATAAACCTGGTAATACCTTCCAACAATAACAAATGGGCTGATATTCTGAATGACGGCAGTATCACAATATAACCTCCTCTAAGGCACCAACGATTTCAGCATTGATTTGCTCGGTAGTGAAACCATGTTGAATAGCAACTCCTGATGGACAGGCAGAAACACAAGTGCCACAACCTTTACAAAGCACTTCGTTGACCTGAGAAACCTTCCTTCCATTTTGTTGAACTAATTCGATCGCGCCATACGGGCACATATTCACACAGGTCTGGCAGCCACTGCAGAGTTGTGGATCAATATAAGCGGTGAAAGGCTCTAAAGTCACATACCCGGCATCTATCAAGGAAAGAGCAGCTCCGGCAGCCGCGCTTCCTTGCGCCACTGTGTCTGGGATGTCTTTAGGTCCCTGGCAAGCTCCAGCCAGAAATACGCCTGCAGTTGCCGTTTCCACGGGTGCCAACTTCGGGTGTTTCTCCAGGAAGAAGCCATCCGAACTCCGACTGATTCCAAAAATGCTCGACATCTCCGCCTGATCAGGTTGTGGTTCCATCCCAGTAGCCAACACTACCATGTCGACTATTTCTTCAACTTGCTTACCGGTGAAAACATCCGTAGTCATCACTTTCAATTTTCCCTGGTACCCGTTTTCGGCTGCCAGAACATGGATATCACGGTCATAACGGATGAACTCCACACCCTCATGTTCCACCCGCTCGTAAAAAGCCTCATATCCTTTACCAAATGTTCGCATATCCCGATAAAACTCGACCACTTCAGCATGGAGGGTGTCCCTGACTAAATGAGCCAACTTGAGGGAATACATACAGCACACTCGCGAACAATATTCGTGCTGATCAGCATCACGGCTGCCAACACAGTGCAGGATGGCGATCTTTTCTGGTACCCCTCCATCCTTGAGCCTTACCTGACCAGAAGTTGGCCCACCTGAGTTCACCATTCTTTCAAATTCCATTCCGGTCACGATGTTCTCTAAGGTTCCATAGCCATACTGGGGTGTTCTACGGGCATCGAAATCTCGGAAGCCTGTTGCTAAAACGATCGTTCCCACCTCCAAGTTGAGCAACTCATCCTCTTGATCAAAGTCAATCGCCCCGGTCGGGCAGAATTTCTCACACGCTTTGCATTTGCCTCGCAAGAAATAGACACAATGGTCGGTATCTATCACCGGAGTACGTGGTACTGCCTGAGCGAAAGGAATATAGATTGCCGGGCGATTTCCTAAACCTAATTCGAACTCCGAGGGTATCTTTTTCCATGGGCATTTTTCTATACAGGTGCCACAACCAGTGCATAAATCCTCATCGACGAAGCGCGCCCGCTTACGGACCCGCACTTCGAAATTTCCCACATACCCAGAAATAGACTCAACTTCACTATAGCTCAGCAAGGTGATGTTTTCGTGGCGTCCCACGGACACCATTTTTGGTGTGAGAATTCAAGCTGCACAATCTAGGGTGGGAAATGTTTTGTATAGTTGAGCCATGTGCCCGCCAATACTAGGTTGGCGCTCAACCAGATATACGTGCTTACCAGCATCAGCCAGGCGTAAAGCTGCCTCAATTCCCGCAATACCTCCCCCCACTACCAAAGCGGATGGCTTCATCGCTACCTGTCGCATGTCAAGCGGCTTTTGAAGCCTTACGCGTCTCACTGCCGAAGCCACCAAGCTCTTGGCTTTTTGAGTAGCCTTACCGCGATCCTCGGTTACCCAGGAGACATGTTCACGAATATTCGTCATTTGGAATAAATATGGATTCAATCCAGCTTCAGCACAGGCCTCCCTAAAGGTCGTCTCATGCATGAGAGGCGAACAGGACGCCACCACCACCCTGTCAAGACCACGGTTCTTAATATCCTCTTTGATGAGAGCCTGACCGGGATCAGAACACATATAGGTATAGTGCCGTGCTAACGCAACACCCTCCAATCCCGCCGCGAACTCAGCTACTTGCTCAACATCAACAGATCCGGCAATATTTGTGCCGCAATGGCAGATATAGACCCCGACTTTATCTGATGGATACATTCACGTGCCCTCCTTTCCTACCAACAATCGGTCTAGCGCCATAGCGCCTGATGTTTATCTGGAGCAATACCTGACAAGCAATCTGATTGATTACTTAACCTGCTGTCAATCCTCTTTGAAGAATGGTCGATTGCAGTCAACTTTTCTAGTTCCGGATATAAATAGATACTCCTGTAGGCGATCGTCACCCACAGGAAAGAGTTTTCTTCAGACGGTAAGTATAAGGTTTTAGCTAAGTAATACTCCGTATAATGCTTAAATTTGAGAGGTCTTCAACCGTTATGGAGTTCTCAATTACAGATCCCTCGTGAGCATTATAGCATTGAGACCCCCTCAAGTCCATCAATTTGTGCTTTTTTTCACATATAATATGTGCCTTTTATCACTAATTTATGGTTACTCAAATATGAATAGGGAGCTTTTCCCTTGCATTTTTCACTATTGGTCCATGTCCTGGACAAATTGTCGCCGCGCCTAATTTTGCTTTTTTCTCTACCGATCTGCGCACCTCGAATTCTTCCCAGGTATTCATACCAGATGACACGATCAAGTTCCCAGAAGTGTCACTGCGTAATGAATCACCAGCAAATAACACCCCTCGCGACGGCAGAAATAAAGAAATATGCCCGGGTGTATGACCCGGTGTCTCAACCCCTTGAAGACCACCCAATACTGGCAGGATATCCCCATCCACTAAGCGATTATCAACTTTCACAGGTTTAGCCTTTACAAACAAATTGACAATCCCAAAGGGATATTTAAACAAACCTCTCAACTTCAATTCGCGAGATTGGCGACCAGTTTCTACAGCGTCTGCTTCAATAGCGCTGCAATAAACGTGCGCATCCCCCCTATTTTTTATATAATCCAAACCTCCGACATGGTCTAGGTCTGCGTGCGTGATCACAATAATCTTAGGACTTACGCAGCTGGTGGCAGGATGGGGGTGTTTGGGTGGGTATTGCCCGCCCAAACACCCCCGATTTTCCCTGAACTGCGTAACTACTAAATCTTTAAATCATCCGCTGAGAATCCAAGATCCACGATGAACTTAAGGATCTTTTTCCCACTTCTAGGAAGTCCAGAATCGATTAAAGTTAATCTTTGAGGCTCAATGATCAGGTAGGAATTAGCCACAACCTTAGGAATCAATTCTATATTATCTGTTACCTTCATAATCCTATTCCTGAATGTATCCTTTTACGATTTTGGGAGAAATGTGAAGGATGTTATCACCCTGTACAGTGAGAAATCACAGATCTTTCACTCAATTCTCAATTGCCTGGCAATAAACCAATCTCTTAACCAGACAGGCGCGATGCGCTCTGCCAGGAGTACCCAGCGGGTTCCCTTCCCGATGACATAGCGTGCTTTTGGGTGCCGCGAGACGAGCGCATGTTCAACTGCTCTTGACACTTCCAGAGGTGGCAGACCAGACCTTCCGATTTCGGATGCCGCTTGTTGAACCCTATAAATCACTGCTCTATACAGCTCTAAAGCTTCGGGGGGTAAATCCCTAATGCGTTCATGCGCAGCTTGGATGGATTTATCCCAAATTGGGGTTGTGATGCTGCCAGGTTCAATAATGGAAACATATATTCCCCAAGGACGTAGCTCTACGCGCAGCGTATCAGACATCGCTTCCAATGCGAATTTCGAGGCAGCATAGGGACTTAGAAAGGGCAATGCTATCCGCCCACTGGTCGAGCTAATGTTTACGATTCGACCTCCACTCTTTCGTAAAAGCAGTAAAAACGCCTTTATCACGGACACATGTCCGAAAAAATTGACTTCAAGTTGCCGGCGCAAGTCAGAAATATCTAAGATTTCGACTGCATTCGATAATACGATACCCGCATTATTAACCAATCCATCCAGGGTCCCATCCCCAAGTTCGCGCAAAATCGCTTTAGCTAATTGACGAACCGAAGATTGGTCGGTGATTTCGAGGAGAACGGCATACAGATTATCTGGAGTGACCTGCTTTAGACGATCGGCCTGTTCCTGCTTTCTAACAGTGGCAAACACACGCCAACCCTGACTGGCCAAATATAGCGCACAAGATTCACCAATCCCCGAGGACGCACCTGCACAACTACTGATTTCATATTCGAACGTTGCCAACCTCAAGTAAGGTCGCTCGAGGCTATCCTGCCTTGAGTATAACCGGACACTCTGGACGATAAAAGGTGAGAAGCTGGTAAAATCTATTCATAACCAGCCTCTCTCAAAGGATTTAAACCATGAAATTAATTGTGGCAATTCTTCGTGATGAAGATAGCGATCAAGTTTCTCAATCGCTGGTATCCTCAGGGTTTCGGGTAACCCGCATCGCCTCTACTGGCGGGTTTCTTCGAAGAGGATCGACCACATTCATGATTGGTGTAGAAGATGAAAAGGTCGATGAGGCTTTGGATGTGGTCAGAGACAATTGCACAATTACGATTGAACCCAGTCTGAAACGAGCCACCTTATTTGTACTTAATGTCGAAAAATTTTCACAAATATAGATTTGACGTATCCTTGAACCCGATACGATAGAGACGGGGTTGAATACTGGATTTACCTTTCATCAAGGAAAACCGCTGGTTTGTTCATTTACTCTCTTGAAACACCTGTACCTGATAGGTCAATACTTCGATTTTCTTTTTGAGCCAGATATCAGCTGGCGATCCCATCTTCTGGCAAAGTAGGTTCATGAAGGATCTGTGATCCGGAATTTTCTGCCATACTTGCGGGAGGAAGGTGGCGCGTCTGGTCCCATCCATCACAACCACACCATCAATCTGTGGGCGTAATAGGTGGAACAAATCATCTGGGGATTGATATCCCAATAATCGTGGGGGGGTCAAACATGAAACTTCAATTACGATTTCTGTTAATTCGAATGGCTGTACCGGAGGAAATCGAAAATCCTGGGTTGCCGCTGCGATAGCGTGTTGCTGAACATCATGAGCAAGCGGTATAGTTGGCTCTAAAGCACCCACACACCCCCTCAATTGCTCGTTAATTGTCAATGTGACAAATGAGGCGCCAACGTGTCGCAAGCGAGCGGCTACACCCTTCAAATCGAGTATGGGAAATGTGCCTTCATACAACCACGTTTCTAATGCTTGTCGGGCATATACTAATAATTGCTCACCATCTTCAGAACTCAACAGGTCAGAGGTAGAGGTTGCTTGAGATTGTTTCGGCATGGCATCCCCTCCGGTTGGTCTAACCCCTTTCATACAATTGAGTCTGGTTTGGACTTATTCTTGCAACTTGCAATAATGCTGGTTGAAATGTACCAGTGGTTCACCATCATGACTGATTTCTACCGCCAATACTTCACCGATAAAAAGTGTATGGGTACCCACCAGATGCGCGTCGATAACCTTGCAATCTAGATAACTCAGCCCACCTTCCAGGAACGGTGCACCGGTGAGAATTGTATGGACTTTCAATCCTTCAAATCGATCTTGATATTCAGTTTTTCTTCCAGCAAAGCGGTCGGAAATTTCTTTCTGATCGCTATTTAAAATTGTAACACCAAAGAAACCGGCTTTCATTAACAATTGGTGGGTGCGTGTCGTCTTTTCTATTGAAATCAAAACAGTTGGTGGAGATAATGAGACTGAGGTAAAAGAACTTACCGTCATGCCATGTTGAACTCCTTGGAAGTTAACGCTTACAATTGTGACACCCGTCGTCCAATGCCGCAGTGCTAAACGATGTTCAAGTGAATTGACCGTCATAAGATTATTTCTCCAGGATATTAGCAGTCCATATTCAACTCATGATACATGTCCATTTAAAACACGTCAAGATAAACCCATGTTTTTGTTACCTACTTTTGTTAGGCATGACTTTTCTTCGATAACAACTCTTACGGGTTATGACTAAAAGCAATAAATCTTTTGATAATAATATAAAATATAAAAAGCCTTGCGTTTAATACCTAATTAAGGTACTATCTGTCTGAAATGGAAACCTCACCTTCACCTGCTCCCAGATCCAACCAAAATCAGCCTTATAGAGGCACTTTTTACTTCATTCAGGTTACCTTGAGCGTGGCATTTGTACTTGCGACCCTCTTCACTGCCTGGGCACCTGCCAGCTTATTGCCCAGCGACCTCACTAAAAAACTCTCTGAAGCTTTAGCGCCTAGAGCCCAGACGCCCTCACCAGATTATCCAACAGCCACACCCAGACCTCACCCTTTAATTGGAATTGTGGTCGGTCACTGGGCGGATACGAATGATCCAGGTGCAGTTTGTCCTGATGGGCTAACAGAATTTCAAGTCAACCAAGCCATCGCTACATTGGTAAAGAATAATTTAGTCAATCAGGATTTCAACGTCGACCTTTTGAAAGAGTTTGATCCCCGTTTGAGTGGTTATAAAGCCCTGGCACTGGTCTCTATTCATGCCGATTCTTGCGAATATGTAAACGATGAAGCCACCGGCTTCAAGGTTTCTGCAGCCCTATCAACCGTTTACCCAGAAAAAGCGGCGCGCCTCACATCGTGCTTGAGGAATCGTTATATCGAAGCCACCGGGATGCGCTTCCATGGTAACAGCGTTACCGCGGACATGTCCAGCTACCACGCATTTGATGAGATCGATGGAGAGACTGCCGCGGTGATCATTGAAACCGGCTTCTTAAATCTGGATCGACAGATGCTAACACAGCATCAAGACATGGTCGCTAAAGGCATCACGGACGGCATTCTGTGCTACGTGCGAAATGAGGATATCTCGTCACCAGATCAACCATGAAAGAAATATCCGCTCAGGCTTTACATGCTATTCGACAAAGTCGAGTAGCTTTACGAGCAGGGGATCGCCGGAGCGCACGTCATTGGGCTGAGCAGGCTCTGATTTTAGCTCCAAATCGGGAAGAACCCTGGTTATTGATGGCCGCTTTGGCCAACCCAAGAGCCAGCCTTGCCTATTTAGAGCGTGCCTTAGAAATCAATCCCGGCAGCAAGCGCGCCCGTCAGGGCATGCATTGGGCCATTCGGCGGATACGGACCAGCAAGTTAAGAGAGCGAGCTCGTCACCAGATAATCGTCGAGCCACCGACAGCTCAGACCATGATGGTCACCCGACCGGCTTTGATGCCTTGGGCAGTTTTCTTGCTGCTAATCGTAGTCGGCTTATATGTAGGGTTTGGGTCGCCATCGATATCCTTGGCGTTTTCTGAGGCAAGGCCTCCGGCCATTGCTCAAGTAAATATATCCAAGGCAACCAGGACGCCAACTCCCACAGCCACATTCACACCTACTCCCACAGCGACTCCCACCAATACACCCACTCCTACTCCAACCGACACGCCTTTCCCAACTCCCACGGAAACGACTCTACCAACTGCAACACCTCGTCCTAATGTCACCAATCCAGAAAATCCGGTAATACCTCCCGATATAGGCCTTAGGGAACGCTGGATCGATGTAAACCTTTCGACTCAACGCACCTATGCTTTCCAGGGAGATGATCTCCTCAGGTCCTTTGTCGTTTCAACTGGGACTCAATATCACCCTACGGTTACTGGGCAGTACAAAATTTATGTGAAATACCATTACGCTGACATGGCTGGACCCGGCTACTATTTGCCCAATGTCCCTTATGTGATGTATTTTTATAAGGGTTATGGCCTCCACGGAACTTATTGGCATCACAATTTTGGTACACCAATGAGCCACGGCTGTATTAACCTCACCATTGACGATTCAGCTTGGCTTTTCGACTTCGCTTCAATTGGTACTCTAATCAATATTCACTATTAGTCCAATGTCTTCTAAAACCTTTCCTGAAAAAGGAGCACAGCTCTCTCGCAGGGATTTTTTAAGCCTTAGTGGGCTCTCTCTGTTTGGGTTCTTCCTTCCCCCCATCGCAGATTTTCGAGATTTAATTTCTGACCAGCAAGGTCGGGTTGCCAGTGGAAAAATAACCCTTTACGACGTACCCTCATTCAAGGGTCGAGAGGTCAAAGTCTATTGGAAGGACACTGTTTTACCAATCGTCGATGCGATAGTGGGTGACAAAGAACCCGGTTACAACCGTATCTGGTATCGAATGGGCGAGGAAGGCTATGCGCATTCTGGCGGAATCCAACCCGTAAAAACGCTTCCCAACCTACCGGTCGAGAATATCCCCAAAGAGGGTGTGTTAGCTGAGGTAACTGTCCCCTATACTGATGCCCATTGGGGTCCCGGTATAAATCACCCCTTTGCCTATCGTTTTTATTACGAGACCACTTATTGGATTACCAAACTTGTGCATGACAATCGGGATGATCCCTGGTATCGAATTCTAGATGACAAATGGGATTTTACATTCTATGTGCCTGCTACCCATTTGCGCGTAATCCCCCGAGACGAACTCACACCAATTTCTCCTGACGTACATCCTGCTGGTAAGCGCATTGAGGTTCGAACTAATGAGCAGCTAGTAATTGCCTATGAATGGGACCGGCCAGTATTCATGGCACGTGCTGCCACTGGAGCAGATTTCAGCAATGGACGTTTCCGTACGCCGCCGGGCAGACACATTACCTTTCATAAACGCCCCTCCCGTCACATGACAGCCGGTAACTTAGCCGCCAATGGATTTGATCTCCCAGGCGTCCCTTGGATCGCATATATCACCGATAGTGGCGTGGCTTTCCACGGGACCTACTGGCACAACGACTTTGGTCAGCCCCGCAGTCATGGGTGTATAAATCTGACCCCTAAAGCTTCAAAATGGATATATCGCTGGACTCTCCCCGTGGTACCACCTGACCAGCAACGGGTTTACGAGGATTACGGCACTGCCGTTGATGTGATTTAAATTAAAAATCGCACTTTTACCAAAAACCCTGATAGAAAGTGTTATTATAGCTTGCGCAGGTGCTGTTTTTCATAAGGATGGCCCTTTCCTCAGATTGTCGGGGGGTTTGGGCAAGCCACCTGCGCAGGTGGTTATATAGGATATGGCGAAGAAACCACTTTTTGCTGGATTGATCGTTGACGAATTCGAACAACCTGTTGCGGTCGTTTACATTGGTGATGAACCCTTCTATGTTGTTGATGATGCAGGTTTTCATCGCCACATTCCCACTGAGCAAGTCGACCGCCAGGTACTTGAAATGATGCTGGAGAGCATCGAAGGACACGAAGATATCCTTGGCGATCAAGCTGCTAAGATGCTTGGACAAGAAGACATTTTTTCACGCGCCCTGATCGCAAACCAGTTAAAGAATATCGATAAACAATTCGACACCCTCCTGGAGACCGGTATCCCCGAAGAAAGTCGAGCTTATATGGGCATGTTGGGATTCCGGATAAAAATCAACGTCCATGGGGATGTAGTTGATGTTGAACAACCCGGGATGATCGACCCTGAGCAAGAATAAGTCTAGGTCTAATCTCGCTTAACCCCAATTGAATCTTCGATCTTCCCCGCTGTGGTCGGTTCCAAGATTGTCTGGCGTAAAAACGAGTGCAAGGCACCGCTTCGCCTTTTCACCAAAATAACGCTGACATGTGCCCGCGTAGCGATTTGCTCTGCAATATTTCCCAATAACAGGTTTTTGAATAAAGGCTCCTCTGTCGCTCCTGTGACAATTAAATCATAACCTTTAGCCTGCTCCATAACACAATCTACCACTGTCTGACCTTCAACCACTTTGCGTTCCACGTTTTCAAAGCTAATGCCTTCCAGGACATAGTTGAAAACCTGTTCAGCTTTTACAACCTCTCGACTGGTTGCCCCAATAGGCACGACATGGAGTAAAGTCACTTTCACGTTTTTTTCTGCACCCCCCTCTGCCATATTAATAGCCAATTTCACTGCTCTCCGACTATTCGGACCGCCTGCTACTGGCACGATGATCTTTTTCAAAGGGCGGCGCTCGCGGTAGCGGACCACTGCGATGTCAGTTGGAGGATCGTCAACAATCGGATCGATCACCGAACCATACCAGCGGCCGGCTGTATTGGTATAGCCAGGCCAACCCAAGACAATCAAATCAGAAGCATCCTCCTCAGCTGTCTTACGAATCGAATCAGCTACATTGCGTCCCAATCGGATCATGGTATGGACAGGAACATCCAGGCTCTTGGCTTGTTTGATAATGGTATCCAGGAATGGGCGACCTTCCTTCAACATAAGGCGACCTTCGCCCAAAGTCAATTGTGGCGGGACCCGTACGACGTGCAATGCAAATACATCTCCCTGATTTGCCTTGGCTATGATTGCACCGATTTCGCCAAGAATCCGGGCTTGCTCTTGTGTCGTGACCGGCACCAAGGCTGAATAATCCCTGCTGACCAGCACCTCCTCCAACAAAATCTCCTTAGGCCTTTCCATCGCTTCAATCTTTGAAAAATATGGGTAGTAAGCCAGTAAACCGATTAAGATCCAGGCTAAAGCGGCATACCAGGCTCTCGGGCTTACTGTAAATAAATGTAATGCCAATAAACCATTCAAAATAATTGCGATAACCGGCAAAAATGGGTACAAAGGAACTCTGAAGCCTCGATCCAAGGTTGGCATCATATGGCGCAACTTCATCACGACTAAATTGACTTGCAGGAAGAGTAGCAAGAACATGATGTCCGCAGCGGCCGCTACATCTTCAAGAGGCAGTAGCCAAGCCATTATCAACATTAATGCTCCCGAATATACAACCGCCCAATAAGGTGTATGCCTAATCGGATGAACTCTGGCAAGATAAGACGGTAAATTGTGATCACGTCCCATGGCAAAAGAAACTCGCGATGAAGAATATGTAGTCGCATTTAACGCTGACATGGTCGATACCAGACCGCTGAACAGCAGCATAACTGCCCCTATCCCCCAGGGAAAGGTTTGGCGGGCAACATCGACAATAGCTATTTCTTTAAGTCTCCCTAAATACTGATAAGTCTTCAAGCCAGGCGGTGGGGTGGTCGCCCCGATGGCAGTTATCCCTACAAAAATGTATATGGTGACCGCAATCCCAATCGCCCAGAAGATCGCCTTCGGGATATTACGTTTAGGATTGATTACCTCCTCACCTGATTGGGCTATGATTTCATATCCTTCGAAAGCGATAAAGGTTAATCCCATGGCAGCAAAGACGCCCAAGAAACCATTAGGCATAAACCCCGTGGTAAAGCGGGTGTGCCAGGCGTCTGTTCTCAACATTGCCAGGACGCCAAACACAACAAATAAGCCTAAAATACTAATCTTAGTTAGTGTGACGACATTGCCAATCGTTCCCGTTTCTGAAGCGCCACGAAAGTTAATGTAGGTGAAAATGAGAATGATGCTGGTCATAAATACCAATGTCATCCATTTCACATCTAATCCAAATGTCGGCATGCCGGCAATAGTCCAAAGTTCTGTGGCAAAGCGACCAAATCCTAGTGCATATAAACTGCCAGCGACTGCGTGAGCAAACCAGCTCATCCAACCTGCCATAAAACCTTGAGTCCCTCCCAAGCCCTCTTTAACCCACAAATAACCGCCACCCGCTTCAGGAAAGGCAGATCCCAGTTCGGCGTAAGACATCGCAGTAAAAGTCGTCACGATCCCATTGAGAATAAAAACTAAGACCAACGCGGGACCAGCTACTCCGGCGGCAATCCCGGTGAGCACAAAGATACCCGCGCCGATCATCCCGCCCACGCCGATCATCGTAATCGTAAATAAATTTAAGTCACGGCTTAGGGTCACTTCATGAGAAGACCACCCATTCTGCCTTAAATCCCTTTCAACCATTAATACTCCTTCTTCTTCCTCTTCACCCGGATCGATCACTACGGTGGCTTCCCATTGGTAAAACTCTATTCATCCCCACACGAGTTGTGAACCCATCAGGATATATATCACAAATTCCTGCCGATATACTATCCAACAGGATATTATACACGCCAATTAATAAGTAAAAAGAGCGAACCAGAATGCTGGATGGCTCGCTCTAACTCAGTCTTTGGACTGGCTGTGTTTATCACAATACCACAGGTTATTTTATCAAAGTCAGGTCTCCCCAGGTAGTCGGATCGGTTAAATGCCGGGTGGGAACGTTCGAAACCATACTCTGCTGTACGTTTTCTCCGGATTTGTCGTTGTCAGATATTGAGACCGCAAACCCGAAATGTGCACCATTTTTAGGCGTCACCCTGAAAATGCTCCATGGTATCGCCATTTCAACGCGGTACCCGTCATCCGTACTTTGTGCGCCAATCTTTACATTGGATTTAGGACCTTCCAAGGCGTTTGGATACCACAAATAAGATTCGGGATTTTTCCCTGGCTTGGGTGAACCAGGCGAAATCCCTAATTGGAAATCATCGCCATCCAGCTTCTTTAGATAATAATCACCGGATACATTTGTGTCAAACAGCACCTCAATGCTGTCTCCTTTAAATAAATTAATACCAGACGCATTTTGCACATAGTGATCGTCTTTTACGCGCATGCCAAGATACAAATAATCATTATCCCAGGCGATCATCATGTTACCAGACAAATCATTGGGATCGTGGCGCATATCTGCACCATAGACCACCTTATCCACCAGGTATTTATCCAATCCCCATTCTCCGAGACTCCCATCTATGGTGGGTGGGGTATTAAAATAGACTCCTGCCACACTAAAATTCTGGCGCATGCCCGGTCCTGCAGAAGATTGGGTTGCTACAGGCGTGCTGGTAGGCGCAGCTGTTGGCAAAGCGAAAGTGGCAGTGTCACTCGGTACTGGGGAGGGCGCAACCGTTTCAGGCATGCTGGTTGGAACCTCGGTAGCCGGCTGGGTGGTGGTTGGTAGCATGACCTGCGTTGGATTGAATATAGCCGTCATGGTCAAATTCGGTGTGGGAAAAACAAAGGGAGTTGGCGCTTCTGAGCCTGGTAGATTACAGGATATCGCCGTCAAGATCAGGATTGCACCGACCATCATAATTTGTAACGCGTTTTTACCCATTTCTCCTCCAGGTGCTTAATTACTGCAATCGATCATTCATTATTTGGCTCAACTATATTTTAAGCCATTTTCATAGGTTTTAAACATCTACTAGCGACTGAGTAGAATAGCTTACTGCTAAGACGGTAAATATCCACTTCAAGTTCCCAAAAGAGTAAAAAGTTTACTTTCCAATGATGGTTTTCCATCGTATAGTTTATTTCCTTAATTAATCACCGCCGATTGTGAGAACTTCCTATGTACTCCTATACCCATCCTCGTCCTGCATTGAAGCCACACCCCATCATCGCACTAGAGAAGGCCGTCCTGCCCGTTTATACCGATACCGCACAGATGCCATACCAGTAGTAAAAGCCCGGCGATTGTTTCGATAAAACCAATTAATACTCGTAAGCCTTCATGACCATAAAAATACACTGCTTCTCGAAGACTATCTTCGAGAAGCAGTGTATTTTTCATATTTGCCCCAACCACCCAGAGGATGCCTGTGGCAATGACCCCACTATGCCGTGTGCAGCGAAGTTCTGAACCTGCCTTCGCAGGTGGGTTTCGCCTCGACAGCTCCGCCTTGGCTCAGGCCTATCGCGTTACTGTCGAGAGATTGAAACCCTAAAAGTGAGTGTTGGCTCAGAACGTAGAGCAGCATCACGTACACAGCAGGGTTATTATTCTTATACCACATAATTCAATCAATGAGTAGGAATTCTAGTAAGTTTTAATGGATTACCTTGATATGCAATTCTTTTAGCTGCTCTAACTCAACTGGTGAAGGCGCGCTGGCCATCACATCACGAGCTGCCTGATTCTTCGGAAAGGCGATTACTTCGCGTATGTTGGGTTCATCAGCCAGAATCATGCACAATCGATCTATCCCGGAAGCAATCCCGCCATGGGGAGGCGTACCGTATTCGAAAGCCTCTAACATGTGACCGAAACGTTGGCGCGCCACTTCTGGATCAAGCCCAATCAACTCGAAAACTTTCTCTTGAAGATCCCGGTTGTGAATTCGGATGGAACCACCGCCAGTCTCGTAATCATTGACCACTAAGTCATACTGTTGGCCACGTGCCTTTCCCGGATTACTGTCGAGCAAGGGAATATCCTCAGGCATAGGAGCGGTGAATAGATGGTGGCTAGGATCCCAACGTTTTTCCTCTTCGTTCCATAAAACAAAAGGGAAATCGGTGATCCAACAGAAGGCCAGAATATTCGGATCGCGCAATCCCAGGCGGTCTCCCAATAGAACGCGCAAACGACCTAGCGACTCGTATACAGCTGCGGATTTGCCTGCTACGACCAGTAATAGATCTCCGTTATTAACCTCCAGGCGGTCTGTGATAGCTCTCAGAATCTCCAGTGGAAGGAATTTGGCAAAGGAAGAGCGTTGTTCCCCTGAGGAGGTAATCGCCAGATATGCCAGCCCTTTCGCACCGAATTGGCTCACAAACTCTGTCAGCTCATCGATTTGCTTGCGGCTGTAGTCTCCTAGGCCACCCGCATTTATCGCGCGTATACTCCCTCCACTGATAGCCACGTGCTCAAAAACATTGAACCCACTATCAGCCACAAGATCGGTAATATCCTTCAACTCCATTCCAAATCTTAAATCAGGGTTATCTTTACCAAATCGATCCATGGCTTGTTGGTATGTCAATCGCGGCCAAGGGCTGGATAAAAGCCGTTTGTGGGGCACAACCTCAGATACCAGCTTAGTATACATGTCTTCAATCACCTGCATGACATCCTCCCGCTGCACGAAGGACATTTCCAAATCCAGTTGGGTGAATTCGGGTTGACGATCGCCACGCTGATCTTCATCCCGGAAACAACGGGCGATTTGAAAATAACGCTCGACTCCGGCAACCATCAATAATTGTTTCAATTGTTGGGGAGATTGGGGTAAGGCATAAAATTCACCGGAATGCACGCGGGATGGCACTAGATAATCTCTGGCTCCTTCTGGTGTGGTCTTGAATAGAATCGGTGTTTCAACTTCGATAAAACCACGCTCATCCAAATAATCCCTAATGAACTTGACAACCCGGTGGCGTAAGACAAGATTTCGTCGCATGCGTTCTCTGCGTAGATCTAAATAGCGATATCGCAATCTGGTCTGCTCATCCACCTCTTCCTCCTTGCTAATTAGGAAAGGCAGCGTTTTCGCCGGGTTGAGCACCTTTAGTTCATGTACTTCAACTTCGATATCCCCGGTAGTCAGGTTAGGATTCTCCATACCTTCAGGTCGTCGTCTTACAACTCCCTCGACCTGGATCACCCACTCTGCCCTTAGGTCAACGGCAGATTGATGGGATTCGGGAGAAGATTCTGGGTTGGCAACTACCTGAACGACGCCATCGCGATCGCGAAGATCAATGAACGTCACGCCGCCATGGTCGCGCCGCCGGTTGACCCAACCTGCCAGGGTGACAATCTCTCCAACCTGATCCACTCCTAACTCCCCACAAGAATGTGATTTGTACATGACCAATCCTCCATAATATAAAATAAATCGCCCTCCGCAGCGAATGCGTCGGGCGATAAGTCAGCCAAGCTGTGATCTACCAGCCAGGTAAAGCGCGACCTCCCTCCCGACGGGGGCAACCGTTATTATTATCGATGTTACCAAGGCTGGCTGAAAGGAAAAAATGTGGGAACATGATCTTTTACCCTTAACGCCTGATAATTACATTATAGCATGCCAGACATAATTTATGGGAAACTGAAGAGTAAATAATTAAGATTTTACCAATCTTTCTCACGGTTGTACACAATCAGGGTATAAACGTAAAAATATAAAGCTTAGGACTTGCGCAGTTGGTGGGAGGATGGGGGTGTTTTGGGGGGGG